>JAXUUN010000026.1:0-36909 GCA_037231075.1 bacterium
TGGAGAAGTACCTGGGCGGCGTCACCGAGATGAAGAAGCTCCCCGGCGCCCTGTTTGTGGTCGACCCCCGCAAGGAGCGCAACGCCATCAATGAGGCCCGCAAGCTGAACATCCCCATCGTGGCTATCGTGGACACCAACTGTGATCCCGACGAGATCGACTATGTGATTCCCGGCAACGATGACGCCATCCGCGCCATCAAGCTGATCTCCTCTGTCATGGCCAACGCCATCCAGGAGGGCAAGCAGGGCCAGGACGAGGCCCCCGCCGCCGAGGCCGAGGCTCCCGCCGCCGAGTAATCTGGCATAACTTATCAGCGCCCGCCCGCGCGGGCGGGCGCTGTTCTTATTTCACGATACAGTGCCGGCCAAGGCCGGCCGAAGATAAAATGGAGGTAATGTAATTATGGCTATTTCCGCTAAGGATGTACAGAAGCTGCGCGAGATGACCGGTGTCGGCATGATGGACTGCAAGAAGGCCCTCACCGAGGCCGACGGCGACTTCGACAAGGCCATCGAGTGGCTGCGTGAGAAGGGCCTGGCCGCCCAGACCAAGAAGGCCGGCAAGGTGGCCGCCGAGGGTGTGTCCTACGCCATCGTGGAGGACGGCGTGGGCGTCATCATCGAGGTCAACTCCCAGACCGACTTTGTGGCCAAGAACGAGGTCTTCCAGGACTTTGTCAAGGCCGTGGCCTCCGTTGTGGCCAATGAGAACCCCGCCGATGTGGAGGCCCTGAAGGCCTGCAAGTACCCCGGCACCGATCGCACCGTGTCCGATGTCACCGCCGACAAGGTTCTGTCCATCGGCGAGAACATCCAGATCCGCCGCTTCGTCCGTTATGCTGACGGTGTGAATGTCCCCTATATCCACATGGGCGGCAAGGTCGGCGTGCTGGTGAACCTGGCTGTCGAGGGGATCGACGCCGACAAGGTCACCGAGCTGGGCAAGGACATCGCCATGCAGATCTGCGCTATGAACCCCACCTTCCTGGACAAGTCCGATGTGGATCAGGCCACTCTGGACAAGGAGAAGGAGATCCAGCTGGCTCAGATGGCCAACGATCCCAAGATGGCTGCCAAGCCCGACAAGGTGAAGGAAGGCATCGTCATGGGCAAGCTGGGCAAGTACTACGAGGAGAACTGCCTGATGCAGCAGGCCTTTGTCAAGGAGAACAAGATCTCCGTGGAGAAGCATGTGGCTGAGGTCGCCAAGCAGCTGGGCGGCAAGATCACCGTGAAGGCCTTCACCCGCTATGCCACCGGCGAGGGTATTGAGAAGGCCGAGGACGACTTCGCCGCCGAGGTCGCCTCCATGATCAAGTAATTCTCTTTGAGGCCATCCCCCCGCATCTTCGCCTCATTGTCCACTCAATAATGACTCGCAAGGAGTCCAAGGTAATCGTAATGATTGCCCTGGGCTCCTTATTTTTTAAGACTTAGGAGAACAATCCCCTTCTGTCTCTATTTTTCCCGTTCCATTTGGGATCCGACTGCAAACTCCGCCTGCGGCCGCCATCGAGTAGCACTTCCTGGAGTACCTACAGAGATTTTCGGGGCTCGACTGGAGAAATCATTGATTGCCCATCTGTTATCCGCCCCGGCTGTATCAGGCGGGTAAAAAAACTGAAGGCGCGCCCGACGGCGCGCCTCCAGTTTCGTCTTATTACCGCTCCATTTTCCAGAACTGAGCGCTGAAGGGGGGCAGCTCGCTCCCCCCGCCGAAGTCGTGCTTCTCCCCGGTGATCAGATCCCAGGCCAGGCCGCAGCCCGCGTCAAAGTGGGCCACATAGCTCTCCTGGTCGGCGTTGATGGCCACCAGTACCCGCTCTTCCTCACACTTCCGCTCAAAAATGATCTGTTTGTTGGTGAGCACCACATTTCGGTAACCACCGTAGCACAGGGCCTTGCTCTCCTTTTTCGCCTGAGCCAGCTTGGAGATCCAATCTGTCAGATCGTTCCACTGGGGCAATTCCAGCGCCGGGCGAAGGGCGTCGTCCCCCTGCTTCTTGTCACCCAGGATGCCCCACTCGCTGCCGTAGTAGACCGCGGGAACTCCGGGCATACCGAACATCAAGGCGTAAGCCGGACGCAGATGGTTGGCATTGGTAAGCTGAGAGGCAATGCGGCTCACATCGTGGTTATCCAGGAACGACAGAAGATGGCAGCCCTTGTAGAGGGTCCAGTTCTCCGGCCCGAACTGCCTGGCCAGAGAGTGGCCGATCTCAAACATATTCATGGAGTTGAAGCTGGACCACAGGCCCTTGTAGCACTCGTAGTTGGTGACCGAGTGGCACAGCTCGGGCCCCATCCAGCGGTTATAATCCCCGTGGAGGGTCTCACCCATGAGAACGAAGTCCGGTTTCAAAGCCTGGGTAAAGGCCCGCAGCTGCTTTAAATACTCAGGGGGCAGGCAGTAGGCCACATCCAGGCGCAGGCCATCGATATCAAAGTTCCCCACCCAGGAGCGGATGGCGTCAAACTGGTGCTCTACCACAGCGGGATTCCACAAATTGAGTTTCACCAGCTCGTTATGGCCCTCCCAGCCCTCGTACCAGAAGCCGTCGTTATATTCGGTGTTGCCGTCAAAGCTCAGGTGGAACCAGTCCTTGTACGGGCTGTCCCACTTCTTCTCCCGCACATCCCGAAAGGCCCAGAAACCCCGCCCCACATGGTTGAATACCCCGTCCAGCATCACCCGCAGGCCGGCCTTATGGAAGGCCTGACAAACCTGGGCCAGATCCCCGTTCTCCCCCAGCCGGGGATCCAGGGTGAAGTAGTCCCGGGTATCATAGCCGTGGCGGTCACTGTCAAAGACCGGGTTCAGGAGCACCGTGTCCGCCCCCAGTTTTTGGATATGGTCCACCCAGTCCAAAAGGCGGAGAATCCGAGGACTTTTCACTCCATCGTTGTCCTTGGGCGCGCCGCACAGACCCAGGGGATAGATCTGGTAAATTACCGCTTGGTCAAACCACATAGCTTTGTTCTCCTTCCCCCCGCAAAGGGGTGTTCTGTTCCTATGATACCCCACTTTCTCCATTCATGCAAGATCAATCGCCATCTATGCAGATCTACAATCAACAGGTGACAAACACAAAACAGCATGATACAATGGCACCAATAAAAGTGTACTATTTTGATCTGCCGGAGCAATTGAACAAACTGCTCATCATCATGATCATTGCAGGAGGAGTCAAGTATGGAACGATATGGCATTTCTGTTGAAATCAAAAACAGGCCCGTCCTGGACCCTGCGTTTATTCCGCTGTTCAAGTTTAACCAGTCTTTCCTGGCCGGGGCCACAAAGCCCGTCTCCATAGCCGTGGAGCGTTCCGACGGCCAGATGGCCGCCTGCCACACCAGAATCTACGGCACCTCCGAGATGGCCCAGGCCGATCACTACTACATCAACCGCCTGGTGAAGACCATTTTGTGGATGAAGGGCGGCTTTAAAATCTATGTAGCCGGGGACCAGGATACCTATGACTACTTAAGCAGAGCTTACAGCGCCCACGGAGAGCAGGCCTTTGACTGGGACTACATGGCCAACATCTTTGAAAAGCCCTTTGAAGTGGTTCTCTGTGACCGTGTCCCCCAGGTCAAGGACGCCCCCAAGGCCATGGGCGGACATCTGGAGGGCTGCCGTATCGGCTTTGACGCCGGTGGCTCCGACCGGAAGGTCTCCGCCGTCATCGACGGAGAGACCGTCTTCTCCGAGGAAGTGGTCTGGTTCCCCAAGATCACCGCAGACCCCGACTACCACTACGACGGCATCGTCTCCGCCCTGAAGGCCGCCGCCTCCCATATGCCCCGGGTGGACGCCGTGGGCGTGTCCTCCGCCGGCATCTACATCAACAACCGCACCATGAGCGCCTCTCTATTCCTGAAGGTGCCTAAGGAGCTCTACGACGCCAAGGTAAAGGACATCTACATTCGGGCCATCACCGACACCTTCGGGGACATCCCCTACGCCGTGGTCAACGACGGGGATGTGTCCGCTCTGGCAGGTACCATGAGCCTGGGCGACAACAATGTGCTGGGCATCGCCATGGGCACCAGCGAGGCCGTCGGCTATGTGGACGACCAGGGGAGGATCACCGGCTGGCTCAACGAGCTGGCCTTCGTCCCTGTGGACGCCGCCCCTGACGCCATGCGGGACGAGTGGTCCGGAGACATCGGCTGCGGAGTGAAGTACTTCTCCCAAGATGCCGTCATCAAGCTGGCCCCCCGGGCGGGCATTGAGCTGGAGGAGTCCCTCTCCCCCGCCGAGAAGCTGAAGGTGGTCCAGGGCTTGATGGCCGAAGGCGATCCCCGGGCCGCCCAGGTCTATGAGTCCATCGGCGTATATCTGGCCCACACCCTGGCCTATTACTACGACCTGTACTCCTTCAAGCATGTGCTCCTGCTGGGCCGGGTCATGTCCGGCAAGGGAGGCGACCTGCTGCTGGAAACCTGCAAAAAAGTGCTGGCTGACGAGTACCCCGAAGTAAATAAGGTCATCAACCTGGCCCTCCCCGACGAGAAGTTCCGCCGGGTGGGGCAGTCCGCCGCCGCCGCCAGTCTCCCTGATCTGGCCAGGTAAATTCCATTCTCTATAAATTGGCCGCCTGGAGGGCTGAACGCTCCAGGCGGCTGTTTTTATGAAAATGCCGCCGGTCAAGCCGACGGCATTTTGACTTATTCGGGTTTGTTTTCCTCGTCCTCAGAGGCGGCAGGTTCCGCCGGAGAATTTTCCTTCTTTTCAGGCGCCTCCTCTTCGGCAGGCTGTCCCTCAGAAGCTTCTTCTTCAGGCTTTTTCTCCTTGTCAGCATCCCCGTCGTCCAGAGCCGGGGCCTTGACCTCCTCACTGACGATATGGATGTGCTTGGCGGGGGCCTCGATCACATCGGGGACGGAGGGGCGGAAGGCCTTGTCACTCTTCCGGGTGGAGGCGTAGGCGTCCTCCACCAGTGAGGGATCCCGGCCCTCAATGATGGCCACCATCTCTCCGCCGGTAATGGTCTCCTTCTCCAGTAGGTAGGCTACCACCTTGTGCATATCCTCCAGGTTCTCCTCAATGACCTTTACCGCGTCCTCGTAGCACACATCCAGGATGGCCTTTACCGCCTTGTCCATGACGGCGGCGGTATCCTGAGCGCAGTCCAGACCGTAGCCGCCGTCCAGATACTGGTTGCGGACGGAGCCAAGGGCCATCATGCCGAACTCCTCGCTCATACCGAACATGGCCACCATGTTCCGGGCGATGTTGGTTGCCTCCTGAATGTCCTGGGAGGCGCCGTTAGTCATGGTGTTCATAACCACCTGCTCGGCGGCACGGCCGCCCATGGACACGGAGATCTTGGCCATGAGCTCTTCCTTGGTACGCAGGTTGGTCTTGTCCTCCTCAGGCATGAGCAGGGTGTAGCCCAGAGAACCTTCCGTGTGGGGGACAATGGTGATCTTCTGCACCGGCTCGGCGTTCTTCTGCTTGTAGGCCACCATGGCGTGGCCAACCTCGTGGTAGGCCACCAGCTTGCGCTCAAACTCGGTGAGAACGGAATTCTTCTTCTCGCTGCCGGCGATGACAAACTCGAAGGAGGCCAGCAGGTCCTCCTGGGTGACCAGTCGTCTGCCGTGACGCACCGCCCGGAGGGCGGCCTCGTTCACCAGGTTGGCAAGATCGGCGCCCACGGTGCCGGCGGTAGCCAGGGCGATCTTCTTCAGATCCACATCTTCGGCCAGTTTGATCTTCCGGGTGTGTACCTGGAGGGTGGCCAGACGGCCTGCCAGGTTGGGCCGGTCGATGGTAATGCGCCGGTCGAAGCGGCCGGGACGGAGCAGGGCCTTATCCAGCACCTCGGGCCGGTTGGTGGCGCCCAGGACAATGACGCCCTTACCGGGGTCAAAGCCGTCCAGCTCAGCCAGCAGCTGATTCAGAGTCTGCTCCCGCTCGTCGTTGCCGCCCATGCGGTTGTCACGGGACTTGCCGATGGTATCGATCTCGTCGATGAAGATGATACAGGGGGCCATCTTGCTGGCCTCTTTAAACAGGTCACGGACACGGCTGGCGCCCACGCCCACGAACATCTCCACAAAGTCGGAGCCGCTGATGGAGAAGAAGGGCACCCCCGCCTCGCCGGCCACAGCCTTGGCCAGGAGGGTCTTGCCGGTACCCGGAGGGCCCACCAGCAGAGCGCCCTTGGGGAGCTTGGCACCGATCTCGGTGTACTTCTGGGGGTTGTGGAGAATATCGATGATCTCCTGGAGAGACTCCTTGGCCTCGTCCTGACCGGCCACATCCCGGAAGGTGACCCCGGTCTTTTTCTCCACATAGACCTTGGCGTTGGCCTTTCCAACGCCCCCCAGGCCGCCCATGCCGCCCTTGCCTCCGATGCCCCGGAAGAGGAACATCATGGCGCCCACCATAATGACGATGGGCAGCAGGGTGGTGATGAGCAGGGAGAGGATATAGGAGGAGGGGTCCACCGGGTCGCTGCCGTAGTCCTGTACCCCATACTCATCCAGCATATCGTAGATGTTTACATCGGTCACCGGGGGCACGGTGGTGACATACTCGGTCTCCTTGTTGTTGTTCATGGGCATCCAGGAGAACATGCCGCTGCCCTGGTGAGTAGTGGTCTCATCCAGGTAGGCCAGAGCCTCCTCCTCCTTGCCCTCCTTCAAGGTAATGGTGTAGGTGCTGCTGTCCATGCGGACAGACTCCACCAATCCGGCCACGACCCAGTCCCGGAAGGTGGAGTAATCCACCTGGATCTGATTGGCGCTGGCGTAGGAATTGGAGCAGCTGCGGAACAGCATGGTAAGCACCAGTGCCCACAGAATAATGCTGATCAGTCCCAACGCGTTTTTCTTGTTGTTTCCTTTATCTGGTTTCAAAGGAGCGTACCTCCATTTTTTTGCCGTTTTCCCAGTCTGGGATATGCTGAATGGTATCATACCACATTTTACCCTTAAAAACAAGAAATGTGCGTGTAAACTTTCTGTGACGATTTTCCCCTGAATGCGGCAAATTACCACTTCCAACTTCTGTCCCGGTGTGGTAGAATGTACTGTAATTTGATTTTCATGTGTGAAAGGATGAGCTTTCATGAACAAGCGTCCCCCTCTGCGCCGCTCCGCT
The DNA here is from genome assembly GCA_037231075.1 of bacterium. Lineage (GTDB taxonomy): Bacteria > Bacillota > Clostridia > Oscillospirales > Oscillospiraceae > Lawsonibacter. Next base: position 7,117 of record JAXUUN010000026.1, read on the forward strand.
CCTGTGGAGCAGGAGAATGACGGCATCATCGAGGGCCGCAACGCGGTCATTGAAGCCCTGCGGGCCGGCGTTACCATTGACAAGATTTTCATCGCCAAGGGCGAAACCGACGCCACCCTGGGGCACATTGCCTCCACCGCCCGGGAAAAGGGCATCGTGGTGGTGGACGCCGACCGCCGCAAGCTGGACGGCATGAGCCGCACCCACTCCCATCAGGGGGTCATCGCCCAGGCCGCTGTGCGGGAGTATGCTACGGTGGACGATATTCTGGCCGCCGCCAGGGAGAAGGGGGAAAATCCCCTGATCGTGGTGTGCGACGAGCTCTCCGATCCCCACAATCTGGGGGCGGTCATCCGCACCGCCGACGCCGCCGGCGCCCACGGGGTCATTATTCCCAAGCGCCGCTCCGCCGGACTCACCGCAATCGTGGCAAAGACCTCCGCCGGGGCCGTCGCCCATGTACCGGTGGCCCGGGTGCCCAACCTTCCCTCCCTGCTCAAGGAACTGAAGGAAGAGGGAATCTGGGTCTTCGGCACCGCCGCACAGGGGACCACCTCCCTCTATAAGGCCGACCTGAAGGGCCCCGCCGCCATTGTCATCGGCAGCGAGGGGGACGGGATGGGCCGGCTGGTCACTGAGAACTGTGACTTTACCGTCTCCATCCCCATGTTCGGCAAAATCAACTCCCTCAACGCCTCTGCCGCAGCAGCCGTGCTCCTCTACGAGGCGGTACGCCAGCGCCTGGGGGAATAAACCACTCCGCATTAACCTGACCAAATTGAGGTTTCCGCCATGAGCGACCAAGATAAGAAACTGAATAAGGATGACCTGTCTCAGGTCAAGTCGCTGATCGGCGATGCCTCCGGGAAGGAATTTTCTCTGGATGACATTCTGGCCGAGTTTGGCTCAAAGCCCTCCAGCCCCAGGTCCGTCCCCGCCGAACCCCCACTCCGCGGCCCCGATCTTCCCTGGCCCGAGGCCCCCAAGCGCCCCCGCCCCGAGGGCAAGGTGGTGGCCTTTCCCGGCGCCTCCGGCCCCCAGTCTGAAGAGGAAACTGTTGAGGAAGAGCTGGAGGAAGAGGAGTCTCCCTCCCAGGAGTTTTCCGATGAGGAGGACGACCCTTTTCAGGAGGAAGAGCCCCCCGAAGAGGACAGCGATGAGGCCGAGGCCTGTGACGAAGAGAAGGAAGCGCCCGCTCCCGCTCAGGTCATTCCCTTCCCCGAGAAGGAGAGCATTCTGTCCGCCTTTCTGAAAAAGATGGGCAGGAAGGCAGATAAATATGCCGACTCCATGTTTGAAGAGGACGAAGCCACCGACCAGGAGGAGGTCCGGAGACTGGAGCAGCTTATCCCCGGCACCGATCAGGAGGAGACAGAGGCGGAGCCCCCTTCTCCCCGGTGGCGCAGGCCCAAAAAGGTGGAACCGCCGCCCCCGGATACCCCCCCTCAAAAGCTGGCTCAGCGGTACGCCAGAGGGCTCACCGGGTTGTGGGTACGCAGCCTGCTGCTGCTCCTGCTCACTCTGGCGGCTTTGGTACAGGTGTTGGTGCCCGCCCTGGGCTTTGTCTGGCTTGCTCCCCTGAACGACCCGGTCCTCCATGAGTGGATCGCCGTGGGACTGCTGGGAGCGGGAATGCTGCTGGGACTTGATGTGATCCTGGTGGGACTGATCCGGGCTTTTCAGGGAAAGTTCGGCATGGACACCTTGTCCGCCCTGGCCTGCATTTTCACCGTAGCCGACGGCATCACCCTGGCTCTGGGCCAGTCGGAGGTCACCCGCCTGCCCTATACCCTGGTGTGCCTGGGCGGGCTCTATTTCCAGCTCTATGGAACCTACCATAAGCGCCTGGGGCTGCGGATCTCCTGCCGCACAGCCGCCGCCTCCTCCCACCCCTACCGGGTCACGGTGGACCAGGGAAAATGGAGCGGACGGGACACCTTTGCCAAATGGCAGGGCACACCTGAGGGATTCGGCAGCCAGATCCAGGCCGACGACGGCGCCCAGCGGATTTTCCGGGTGGTCTGTCCCCTGTTTTTCATCGGGGATGTGGTCTTTGCTCTGCTGGCCTCTCTGGGCACCGGCAACCCCCAGCGTCTTTTGTGGGCTCTGTCCGCCCTGTTTACCGTCTCCGCCGCCTTTGGCGGAGCCATGGCCTATGGCCGCTCCTTCCATAAAATCGCCCGCCGCCTGACCCAGAGCGGGGCCGCTCTGGCCGGCTGGGCTGGAATTGCCCGTGCCAGGAAGGGCGCCCGGGTGCTGATCACCGACACTGACCTCTTCCCTCAGGGCCATGTGGAGCTCAACGGCTACAAGGTCATGCGGGATTTTTCCGCCGAGAAGGTCCTGGCCTACACAACCACCCTGATTCTGGACTCAGGCAGCGGACTGGGCAAGCTGTTCCATGACCAGCTGCGCTCCATGGGCGGACTGCTGCGCAAGGCCGACCGGCTCACCTGCTATGAGGGCGGCGGCCTGTCCGCCAACATCCGGGGGGACCAGGTTCTGGTGGGCTCGGCCGCATTTATGAATTTGATGGAAATCTCCCTGCCTCAGGGGCTCAATGTGAAAAACGCCGTGTTCTGCGCCATCAACGGGGAGCTGGCGGGCATCTTCGCCCTGAACTACACCCTCCATGACACGGTCTTCCCCGCGATCGAAGAGCTCATGGGAGAAAAAGTGGGGCCTGTACTGGCCACCCGGGACTTTAACCTCATCCCCGCCATGCTCCGTCAGCGCTTCAAGTTGGCGGCGGACAAAATGGACTTTCCCCCAGTAGAGCGCCGCAGGGAGCTGTCCGACCCAGAGCAGCCACACGACGACACCCTTACCGCCCTGCTATGCCGGGAGGGACTTCTCCCCTTCGCCGAGTCGGTAGCCGCCTCCAAGCGGATGTACCGGGCCGCCCGGTTCGGCGCAATCGTCTGCTGCGCAGGCTCCGCTCTGGGGATATTCCTGGCTACCTACCTCACCTCCATTGGTGCCTACACCTCCCTGTCCGTTCTGAACCTGATGGTCTATATGCTCACCTGGCTGGCCCCTGTGTGGCTCCTGTCGGGCTGGGCTCACCGCTACTGAGCAAAGGAGAACCGCCATGATACGACCTGCCCGCCCGGATGATCTGCCCGCCGTGGCCCAAATCTACGAGGAAATCCTCGATCAGGAGGACGCCCGCCCCGTCTCGTATACCAACTGGGTCCGGGGCAGGTACCCCACTCTGGACACCGCCCGGACCGCCCTGGAGGCGGGAACGCTCTATGTGGGGGAGGACGGGGACGGCATCTTCGCCGGGGTGAATGTAAACGGGATCCAGCTGCCTGAATACGACCTCATCCCCTGGCAGTTTGAGGCGGACCGGGACCAGGTAATGGTCATCCACACTTTGGTAATCCGCCCCTCCCGCTCCGGCCATGGCAAGGCCCGGGAGATGGTGGCCTTCTGTGAAGAGGAGGGCCGCCGTCAGGGAAAAAGGGTCATGCGCCTTGACACCTATGAGGGCAACGCCCCCGCCAACGCCATGTACCCCAAACTGGGCTACCGCTTTGCCGGGCACGCCCGTTTTCTCTTCCAGGGCTTTCTGGATGAGGTACTCAACTGCTACGAGAAAAAGCTTTGAGATGGGCTTTGCAAGCTGAGAGGGCGGCCGCTGTGCCGCCCTCTGTCTGTTTTTCCCCTTTATTTCAACTGTAACAGGAGGTAGTCCCCATGATTTCTCTCCCCCCCATTGACGGCCGCGCCATCCAGCAGCGGCTCCAGGAGCTGTCCCGGTACTCCGTCCTGGAGGACCGGCTGTGGCGGCCCAGCTATACTCCCCAGGAGGCCCAGGTACGCCGCCTGCTGTCAAGCTGGTTCGCCCAGGCCGGGCTCCAGCCCCGGACAGATGCCGTGGGCAATCTCCATGGCCGCCTGGAGGGGACGGGCAAAACCGTCCTGGTGGGCTCCCACATGGACACCGTGAAGGACGCGGGGGCCTACGACGGCTGCGCCGGCGTTCTCTGTGGTCTGGCCGCCATTCAGGCCCTCCTTGCCCAATACGGCCCGCCCAAAGCGCCGGTGGAGCTCATCTCCATGGTGGAAGAGGAGGGCAGCCGTTTCTCCGACGCCTCCTTCTGGGGAAGCCGGGCAGTGACCGGGCAGACCCACCAGGAGATGCTCTCCTGCCGGGATGAGGAGGGGATCACCCTGGCCCAGGCCATGGAGGAGATGGGATTTGACCCTGCCGGGATAGACACAGCCCGGCGGGACGATCTGGCCTGCTATCTGGAGATGCACATCGAACAGGGGCCCATTCTGGAGCACCGGGGCGTACAGCTTGGCATTGTCGACTCCATTACCGGCATCGGCATCATCCGGGTGGATATCACCGGCCGGGCCAACCACGCCGGCACCACCCCCATGGATCTGCGCCTGGACGCCCTGCAGGGGGCGGCCAGGCTGGTCCTCCAGCTCCCGGAGCTGGCCCGCCGTTTCCCCGGCTCCACCGTCACCCCCGGCTTCTTCCAGGTATTCCCCGGCTCGGCCAATGTGGTGCCCGGTCAGGTCTCCATGCTCATCGACTACCGGGCCGCCCGGCAGGAAGATCTGGAGCAGCTGGGTCAGCTCATTAACCGGGCAGCCCATGAGCTGGAAGCGGACGGCTTCACTCTCTCCACTCACTTCCGCGACCCCATCCTCCCCGCTCCTCTTGACCCTGAACTGGGCCGACTTCAGGAGCGGTGCGCCCGGGAGCTGGGCTACTCCACCATGCACATGATCAGCGGCGCCGGCCACGACTGCCAGTTTTTTGCCCGGCAGATCCCCTCCGCCCTGCTCTTCATTCCCTGCCGGGACGGGCGCAGCCACTGTCCCCAGGAGTATGCCTCCCCCGAAGACCTGTCCCGGGGGGCTCAGGTGTTGGCCGGTACCCTTTACCGCCTGGCCTGGGAGGACTGAACGCCTGTCACTTTTCGGTCAAAAAATTCCCCCTGACGGGATGTGCGTCAGGGGGAATTTTTCCATTCAGGAAAGGATGAGCCGCCATCCCAGCCACCCCAGGGCCCCCAGCTGGAGGACAAGGAGCAGGAGGAAACCCCAGCGGAAATACCAGTGCTTTGTCTTGTGATGAAAGATCTTCATCCCCAAAAGTCCGCCCAAAGCCCCAAACAGTACCGCCGGCAGAAACAGCGCTTTTTCCGAAATTCGCCACCGCCCCTTTTCCGCACGCCGTTTATCCGCCCCCATGGCCAGAAATGCCCACAGGTTCGCCGCCGCCAGCCACAGCCCCAGCAGCTGCCACAGTTCCTTTTCCACGGGACCCGCCTCCTTTTTGCAGACAGTTTACTACCCGGCGGGTGCCCTGACAACCCATTTTTTCTGTTTTCAGCGTTTCTTTCCCCATAACTGGCGGAGCTTTCGGGTTTTGGTGGTAAAATTTTGTGAAAATCTCGATAAATGTGTTGCAATATTTCTTTCATATAGGTATAATATTTTCCGCAGTGTCGGGCTTTCCCCCTGCGCATTTTGTTTGATTCCGGCGGTCTCCGGCCCATTGCCACGGTTTGGCCCTGTGTACCGCCTCAACATGAAGAAAGGAATGAAGTTTACAAATGGCAAACAAGTTCGTGTACCTCTTCTCCGAAGGCAACGCCAACATGCGTGAGCTGCTGGGTGGTAAGGGCGCCAACCTGGCCGAAATGACCAACATCGGCCTGCCCGTCCCTCAGGGCTTCACCATCACCACCGAGGCCTGCACCCAGTACTATGAGGACGGCCAGCAGATCAACGACGAGATCCAGGCCCAGATCATGGAGTATATTGAGAAGATGGAGGAGATCACCGGCAAGAAGTTCGGCGATCTGGAGAACCCCCTGCTGGTCTCTGTGCGTTCCGGCGCCCGCGCCTCCATGCCCGGCATGATGGACACCATCCTGAACCTGGGCCTCAACGAGGATGTGGTAGAGGTCATGGCCAAGAAGTCCGGCAACCCCCGCTGGGCCTGGGACTGCTATCGCCGCTTCATCCAGATGTATTCCGATGTTGTTATGGAAGTGGGCAAGAAGTACTTTGAGCAGCTCATCGACAAGATGAAGGAAGAGCGGGGCGTCACCCAGGATGTGGAGCTCACCGCTGAGGATCTGAAAGAGCTGGCCGGCCAGTTCAAGGCCGAGTACAAGGCCAAGATCGGCACCGACTTCCCCACCGATCCCAAGGAGCAGCTCATGGGCGCCATCAAGGCCGTGTTCCGTTCCTGGGACAACCCCCGCGCCAATGTGTACCGCCGGGACAACGACATCCCCTACTCCTGGGGCACCGCCGTCAATGTCCAGTCCATGGCCTTCGGCAACATGGGCGACGACTGCGGCACCGGCGTGGCCTTCACCCGTAACCCCGCCACCGGCGAGAAGAAGCTGTTCGGCGAGTTCCTGACCAACGCCCAGGGCGAAGATGTGGTGGCCGGCGTCCGGACCCCCATGCCCATCCAGGAGATGGCCGACAAGTTCCCCGAGGCCTTTGCCCAGTTCCAGAATGTGTGCAAGATCCTGGAGGATCACTACCGCGACATGCAGGACATGGAGTTCACCGTGGAGAACGGCAAGCTCTACATGCTCCAGACCCGTAACGGCAAGCGTACCCCCGCCGCCGCTCTGAAGATCGCCTGCGATCTGGTGGACGAGGGCATGATCGACGAGAAGAAGGCCGTGGCCATGATCGAGCCCCGCTCTCTGGACACCCTGCTTCACCCCCAGTTTGACGCCGAGGTGCTGAAGAAGACCCCCGTCATCGGCAACGCTCTGGCCGCCTCTCCCGGCGCCGCCTCCGGCAAGATCGTCTTCTCCGCTGAGGACGCCAAGGAGTGGGCCGCCCGGGGCGAGAAGGTGGTCCTGGTCCGTCTGGAGACCTCTCCCGAGGACATCGAGGGCATGAAGGCCGCTCAGGGCATCCTCACCGTCCGCGGCGGCATGACCTCTCACGCCGCCGTTGTGGCCCGTGGCATGGGTACCTGCTGCGTGTCCGGCTGCTCCGAGATCAAGATGGACGAGGAGAACAAGAAGTTCGAGCTGGGCGGCAAGACCTTCCACGAGGGCGACTGGCTGAGCCTGGACGGCTCCACCGGCAAGATCTATGACGGCGCCATCCCCACTGTGGACGCCTCCATCGGCGGCGAGTTCGGCCGGGTCATGGCCTGGTGCGACAAGTACCGCCGTCTCCAGGTCCGCACCAACGCCGACACTCCCCACGACGCCGCTCAGGCCAAGAAGTTCGGCGCCGAGGGCATCGGCCTGTGCCGTACCGAGCACATGTTCTTTGACGAGGACCGTATCCCTGCCATCCGCCGGATGATCTGCTCCGACACCGTGGAGGAGCGGGAGGCCGCTCTGGCCAAGCTGGAGCCCATGCAGCAGGGCGACTTCGAGGCTATCTACGAGGCCATGGAGGGCTGCCCCGTCACCATCCGCTTTCTGGATCCCCCCCTGCACGAGTTCGTGCCCACCGAGGAGGCCGACATCGAGAAGCTGGCCGAGGACATGGGCAAGACCGTTGCCGACATCAAGGCCGTCATTGCCGGCCTGCACGAGTTTAACCCCATGATGGGTCACCGCGGCTGCCGTCTGGCTGTCACCTATCCTGAGATCGCCGCCATGCAGACCCGCGCCGTCATCAAGGCCGCTCTGAATGTTCAGGCCAAGCACCCCGAGTGGAACATGGTTCCCGAGATCATGATCCCCCTGGTGGGCGAGGTCAAGGAGCTGGCCTTCGTGAAGAGCGTGGTGGTCAAGACCGCCGACGAGATCATCTCCTCCGTCCACTCCGACATGAAGTATAAGGTCGGCACCATGATCGAGATCCCCCGCGCCGCCCTTACCGCTGACGAGATTGCCAAGCAGGCCGACTTCTTCTCCTTCGGCACCAACGACCTGACCCAGATGACCTTCGGCTTCTCCCGCGACGACGCCGGCAAGTTCCTGGACGCCTACTATGACCGCAAGATCTATGAGAACGATCCCTTCGCCAAGCTGGATCAGAAGGGCGTAGGCAAGCTGGTTGAGATGGCTGCCAAGCTGGGCCGCAGCACCAACCCCGATCTGCACCTGGGTATCTGCGGCGAGCACGGCGGCGACCCCTCCTCCGTGGAGTTCTGTCACAGAGTGGGTCTGGACTATGTGTCCTGCTCCCCCTTCCGTGTGCCCATCGCCCGTCTGGCCGCCGCTCAGGCTGCCATCAAGGACGCCCAGTAATTATTCCTTTTCTTCCAAAGGCGCGGCTTTTGCCGCGCCTTTGGGTGTTTTATCCGGTATTTGACTGATTTTGACAAAGGAGGCCCTTTTTGGACATTCAAGCCCTTGTTTCCCGACAGCGCACTTATTTTCAAACAGGAAAGACACTGCTCTGTTCCGCACGCCGCGACGCCCTCCAACGCCTGTGTAAGGCTATTCAGGATCATGAGCGGGATATTGCCGCCGCCCTGGCCGCAGACCTGAACAAGTCCCCCGCCGAGAGCTACATGTGTGAAATCGGCATGACCCTGTCAGAGCTGCGCTATGTGGTGCGCCATTTCGCAGGGTGGGGCCGGGACCGCCGGGTCCTCACCCCCATGTCTCAGTTTCACGCCAGGAGCTTCACGGTCTGTGACCCTTATGGCGTGGTGCTGATCATGTCCCCCTGGAACTACCCCTTCCTGCTCACCATGGAGCCTTTGATCGGGGCCATCGCCGCCGGCAACTGCTGTGTGGTCAAGCCCTCAGCCTACTCTCCCGCCACTTCCGCTGTGATTCGGGACATTCTCTCCCAGTGTTTCCCGTCGGAATATGTCTCTGTGGTGGAGGGGGGCCGGGCAGAAAACCAGGCACTCTTAGAGCAAAAATTTGACTATATTTTCTTTACCGGCAGTGTAGCCGTGGGAAAAGAGGTCATGACTAAGGCCGCCGCCCACCTCACCCCTGTCACCCTGGAGCTGGGAGGCAAGAGCCCCTGTGTGGTGGATCGGAGCGCCAAGCTGGATCTGGCGGCCAAGCGGCTGGTTTTCGGCAAGCTTCTGAACTGCGGTCAAACCTGCGTGGCCCCCGACTATGTGCTGATCGACAGGGAAATCAAGGATCCCTTCATTGCCTGCGTAAAGAAGTGGATGGCCGCCATGTACGGCTCCGACCCCCTGGACAACCAGGGCTATGTGCGCATGATCAACCGCAAACACTTTGACCGGGTGATGGGACTCATCGATCCCGCCAAGGTTGTCTACGGCGGGCAGGGCGACCCGGACTCATTAAAAATTCAGCCAACGATTCTGGACGGCGTCTCTCCGGAAGATCCGGTGATGCAGGAGGAGATTTTCGGTCCCATCCTGCCCATCCTTACCTATGACAACCTTCAGCAGGCCCAGGACTTTATCAACAGCCGCCCCCACCCCCTGGCCCTCTACCTCTTCTCCGAGGATAAGGGCGTCCAGGAGCGGTTCCTCCGCCGTGTCCCCTTCGGTGGCGGGTGCATCAACGACACCATCATCCACCTGGCCTCCAGCCGCCTCAGCTTCGGCGGCGTAGGGGACAGCGGCATGGGCAGCTACCACGGGAAGGCCAGCTTTGAGACCTTCTCCCGGAGAAAAAGTATCGTGAAAAAATCCACCTGGCTGGATCTTCCCCTGCGATACGCCCCCTACACGGAAAAAACAGAAAAGCTGCTGCGATTTTTCCTGAAATAAAAATACCGGAACAGGCTGTGCCTGTCCCGGCAGAAAAGAGGTCCATGGGGCAAACCCATGGACCTCTGAGACTGTCGAAAAAGTGGCGTAGCCACTTTTTCGAGAAAGATTGCACGCAAGGTAGGCCTCGATTCCTTGCGGAAAAGTCGGCCTGCCTTGCGTGAGAAGTGTCATTTCCGACGCACATGTCGCCGGAAATGACGGGATTAAAATTGATTCCGCCGCCTGCGGGCGTCGGAACTCCTTGCAGGAGGGCTTTTTCGACAAACTGAGAGGTCCATGGGGCAAACCCCATGGACCTCTTTTGAGCTTACTCGGTGGTGTAATTGTCAAAATAGCCCTGAATATAGACGATAGGGGTGCCCTTGTCCCCGGAACCGGAGGTCAGGTCGCACAGGGAGCCGATGAGATCGGTCAGGCGGCGGGGCGTGGTGCCCTCGGACACCATCTGGCCCACCAGGTCCCCGTCCTTTTTGTGGATCCGCTCCTTGATGGCCTCTTTCAGCGCCTCACCGGAAAGATGGGCAAAGTCGTTGTCGGCCAGATACTTCAGCTTCAGCTCGTTGGGGGTGCCCTCCAGACCGGCGGTGTAGGCGGGGGAGACCACCGGGTCGGCCAGCTCCCAGATTTTCCCCACCGGGTCCTTGAAGGCCCCGTCGCCGTATACCATGACCTCCACATGCCTGCCCGTCTTCTCCAGCAGTTTTTGCTGGATGGCCTCCACCAGACTCTGGCAGTCCCGGGGGAAGAGCTTCACCTGCTCCTCGGTGGACTTGTTGGAGCCCAGCAGACCGTACTGCTCATTATAACCGCTGCCGTTCACCGGGGCGTTCAAAATCTCATCCAGGCCAAAGACCTTCTCCCCGCCGGCCGCCTTCAGCAGCCGCTTGGTGCGGGCACGGGTGTGGATGTCGCAGCACAGCACATTTTTGGTGTAGCTCAGAATGGCCCGGGGATCATTGGCAAACACGATCTCCACCTGGGCCCCGCACTCCTGGATCAGCTCCTGGTAATAGGCCACATAGTCCACGCCGGTGAATGGGTGCTTCTCGTAGCCGAACAGCTCCCGGTATTTCTCCAGGGTCAGCACATCCTTATAGGGATCCACCCCCTTCTCGTCCAGGGCGTCCATGCTCACCAGATGGTTGCCCACCTCATCGGAGGGGTAGCTGAGCATGAGGACGATCTTCTTTGCCCCCTTGGCAATGCCCCGCAGGCAGATGGCAAAGCGGTTGCGGCTGAGAATGGGGAAGACGACGCCCACGGTCTCTCCCCCCAGCTTGGCCCGGATATCCTGAGCGATGTCATTGACCGAGGCGTAATTCCCCTGGGCCCGGGCCACGATGGCCTCGGTCATGGCCACAATGTCCCGGTCTCTCAGGGTAAAGCCGTCATCGGCGGCCGCCTCCAACACGGAATGGGTGACGATCTCCACCAGATCGTCGCCGCTGCGAATGATGGGGGCCCGAAGGCCACGGGATACAGTACCGACCATACGGCTCATGTTGGAACACTCCTTAAGTAATCAATTACAATCATAAAAGGGCTGTAAATTTCCCCCGATTATGCATTATAGCAAGTTTTTTCTCATAAGTAAAGGAAGATAAAGTAATTTTGAACAAAAGACTTCTTTTGACAATTAAAATACCATAAAGATTCGCCATCGTTCTTTGACATACCGGTTTATTACTTTATAATAGTATAATATATAAAATTATGATCCGTCCTCTCTGGAAAGGAGTCCTCCCTTGCATCTGAATAAACAGCTGAAACTGAAAAATCAGGAGTCCATGGCCTCTGTCCTGCCCATCACGGCCATCGTCTTTCTTTTGTCCATCACCGTCGCTCCTCTGGATTCCGGTACGCTGGTACTGTTTCTGTTTGGAGCAATCCTGCTTATTTTGGGCATGGGCCTGTTTACTCTTGGGGTGGATATGTCCATGCTCCCCATGGGAGAGGGCGTAGGCAATGTGGTCAGTCAGAGCAAGGGGGCACTTGTCCCGGTGCTCATCTACTTTTTGCTGGGTGTTCTCACCACCATAGCCGAACCCGACCTCCAGGTACTGGCCCAGCAGGTCCCCTCCATTGCAAACCTGATCCTGATCCTCACCGTAGCGGTGGGAGTGGGCTTTTTTCTGGTGATAGCCACCCAGCGCATTAAAAGAGGGATTCCTCTGCGTCGGCTGCTGCTGATTTTCTACCTCCTTGTCTTTGTTCTGGCCATCTTCGCTCCAAACGACTTTATTCCCGTGTCCTTTGACTCCGGAGGAGTCACCACCGGCCCCATCACCGTCCCCTTCATCATGTCCCTGGGTCTGGGCATTGCCTCCAGCCGGAGCGATAAAAATTCCGCCAGCGACAGCTTCGGTCTCATCTCCCTGTGCTCTATCGGCCCCATTCTCTCGGTCCTGCTGCTGGGCATCATCTACCGTCCCGCGGAGGCGAATGTATCCTCCTCGGCCATTCCGGAGGTCTCCACCACTCTTCAGGCCGCCCGGTACTTTCTGGAATCTTTCCCCAAGTATTTTGAAGAGGTCGCTCTGGCCCTGCTGCCCATTGGCGGACTTTTTCTCCTCTTCCAGTTGTTTACCCGGCGCTTCAACCGTCATGAATTGCTGCGTATCATTGCGGGACTTCTGTATACATACCTGGGTCTCGTCCTTTTCCTGTGCGGAGTGAATGTGGGCTTTATGCCCGCCGGACAGCTCATCGGGGCCACTGTGGCCTCTGGGAGTCAGAAGTGGCTGCTGGTGCCCATCGGCATGCTGATCGGCTACTATATCGTCAAGGCGGAGCCCGCTGTGGCGGTGCTCACCAAGCAGGTAGAGGAGGTCTCCAACGGCTCCATCTCTCATAAAGCCATGGGGCTGGCCCTGTCCATCGGCGTGTGCGTATCCGTCGGCCTGTCCATGGTGCGGGTTCTGACGGGGCTCAACATCTTCTGGCTGCTCATTCCCGGCTACGCCGTGGCCCTGGGACTGTCCTTCTTTGTGCCCAGCATGTTTACCGGCATTGCCTTCGACTCCGGCGGTGTGGCCAGCGGGCCCATGACCGCCACCTTCCTGCTGCCCTTTGCTCAGGGGGCCTGTCAGGCCCTGGGGGGTAATGTGATGAGAGACGCCTTCGGCACCGTGGCCATGGTGGCCATGACCCCCCTGGTCACCATCCAGATCATGGGCCTGTCCGCCGTAGTGAGCCGCCAGCTGGCCCGGCGGAAACTGCGCTATCACATGGACCGGGTGGAGGATCAGATCCTCTACTTCGACTGAAAGGAGACGAACCTATGGAAGCAATGAGACTGATCGTCTCCATCGTGGAACGGGGCCAGGGGAAAAAATTGCAGCGTTTCTACCAGAAGCGCCAGATCCCCCTCCACCTTCAGTGCGCCGGGCGGGGCACCGCCACCTCGGAAATCATGGATATCCTGGGCCTTGGGTCCAGTGAAAAGGATGTGCTGGTCAGCTGGGCCGCCCATTCCGCCGCCCGTGCCCTGCTGTCCCAGCTGGACAGCGACCTGAGGGAAACTCTGAAAGCCAGCGGAATCGTCTTTTCCGTCCCCCTGTCCGGGCTGAACAGCCTGGTGGCCTCCCTGGCCGCCTACCAGGCGGAGAGTTTAAAAAAAGAATTAAGAGGTGAACAGCAAGTGGAGCGCACAGAAAACAGCGTGATTCTGATCTCCTGCAGCCGGGGCTGCACCGACGAGATCATGGCCACCGCCAAAGCCCACGGGGCCCGGGGCGGAACTGTGGTCAAGGCCCGACTGGCCGGGCCGGAGGATCTGGAACAGGCCTACGACATGGAGCTTCAGGAGGAACGGGAGATTCTGGCCATTGTGGTCCCCACCGAGCTCCGGGGGCCCATTATGGAGGCGGTCAACGCCCAGCACGGTCTGCGCAGCAAGGCCCAGTCCATTGTGTGCTCCCTTCCCATTGATGAGATCGTTCGCTTATAACAGTGGAGATTAAGAAAACGGACTTCGGATTTTACCGAAGTCCGTTTTTTATACCAGTTCCACTTTTACGCCCCGGTCCCGGGACAGCACTTTGATGGCGCCGCCCTCCCTCAGCTGCCCGGAGAGCATCAGCTCGGCAGCCGGGTCCTCCACCATGGCCGCAATGGCCCGGCGCAGGGGCCGGGCTCCGTACTCCCGGTCGCTCCCCTTCTCTGCCAGCAGGGCCACCGCCTCGTCCTCCACCTCCATGGAGATACCCAGTTTGTCCAGCCGCTGTCCGGTTTCGGCCAGAAGCTGGCGGGTAATGGTACGCAGCGTGTCCTCATCCAGGGGATGAAACACCAAGGTGGCATCCAGCCGGTTGAGAAATTCCGGCGCAAAGGTCTGCCGGGCATCAGCCAGCACCTCTCCCTCCAGTTTTTCCCGCTCCTGAACTTCTCCCCCCGTGAATCCCAGCTGTTTACCCCGGCGGAACCTTCCCGCTCCCAGATTAGAGGTCATCACCAGCACCGTGTTGCGGAAATCTGTCTGTCGCCCCTGGGCGTCGGTGAGCACTCCCTCCTCCATCACCTGGAGGAGCACCGACCAGATATCATGGTGGGCCTTCTCCAGCTCGTCCAGCAGCACCACCGACCAGGGGTTTCGACGGACCCGCTCGGTGAGCTGTCCCCCCTCCTCATGGCCCACATAGCCCGGAGGGGAGCCGATGAGCCGGGAGACCGAGTGGGCCTCCATATACTCGGACATGTCAAAGCGGATGAGGGCGTCCTCTCTGCCGAAGAGGGCGGCGGCCAGACTGCGGCACAGCTGGGTCTTTCCCACACCGCTGGGGCCCAGCAGCAGAAACGACCCCACCGGCCGTCTGGGATCCTTCAGGCCCAGTCTGCCCCGGCGGATGGCCCTGGCCACCGCCTCCACCGCCCGATCCTGTCCCAGCAGACGGCTGCGGAGGGTCTCATCCAGAGCAGCCAGGGCCTTTCGGTCTGCCTCGTTGGGGTCGCACACCGGCACCCCTGTCCACTGGGAGAGCACCTGCTGAATATGCCTGGGCTCCACGCTGAAATGCCCAAGCCCCGCTTCCCACTTTTTTCGTTCCCGCTCCATCTCCTGGCGGAAATCCCGCTCCACATTACGCAGCAGTGCCGCCTGCTCAAAGTCCTGCCGACGCACGGCATCGGCCAGCTGCCGCCCCGCGTGGGATACCCGTCCCTCCAGGCGCTGAAGCTCCGGAGGCGGGGTACGGCCGGACAGCCGGGCCTGGGCCGCCGCCTCGTCCACCAGATCAATGGCTTTGTCCGGAAGAAACCGCTGGGGAAGATATCGGATGGACAGGTCCACTGCCGCCGTCAGCGCCTGGTCTGAAATGGTCAGATGATGATGGGCCTCATACCGCCCCCGCAGCCCCCTGAGAATGTCCAGGGTCTCCTCCCGGGTGGGCTCTTTCACCGTGATGGGCTGGAATCGCCGCTCCAGGGCGGCGTCCTTTTCAATATATTTCCGGTACTCGTCGATGGTGGTGGCACCGATCACCTGAAGCTCTCCCCGGCTGAGGGCGGGCTTTAAGATATTGGCCGCGTCAATAGCCCCCTCCGCGGACCCCGCCCCCACGATGGTGTGGAGCTCGTCAATAAAGAGGATGATATTTCCCGCCCGGCGCACCTCCTGAAGGATGTGGCGCAGCTTCTCTTCAAACTCCCCCCGGTACTTGGTGCCCGCCACCATAGCCGACAGGTCCAGGGCGCACACCCGCTTGCCCAGCAGGTGGCTGGGGGCGGTGCCGTCGGCAATGGCCAGGGCCAGCCCCTCCGCCACAGCGGTCTTGCCCACTCCGGGCTCTCCAATGAGGGCGGGGTTGTTTTTGGTACGGCGGGACAGAATCTGAATCACCCGCCCCAGCTCCTCTTTCCGGCCGATCACCGGGTCCAGACGCCCTTCCGACGCCAGCCTTGTCAGATCTCTGGAACACTGATCCAGCTGCCGGGTATCTCCGGACACACGGGACTCCGGCTCCCGCAGGCGCTGGCGGGGAATGCCCTCTTCTCCCCCCAGAGAGGCACAAACGGAGCGATATAATCCCTCTCCGTCCACTCCGCAGCCGGCCAAAAGGCGAAAGGCCTCGCTCTCCTTCTCCCGCAGCAGGCCCAGCAGCAAATGTTCCGAGTTTACCGCCCGCTGTCCTAAGCGGAGGCTCTCTCCCACCGCCCCCTGAATGGCCTGACAGCAGTTTGGGGTCAAACCCTGGCAGATGGACCGGGAGGGCAGGCCGATGCCCACCCGCTGGGCAATGGCCCCCCGGAGGGTCCGGCTGTCCGCCCCCGCCCGGCGCAAGGCAATGGCCGCCGGGCTGAACTCCTGGCTGGCCAGGCCAAGCAGCAGGTGCTCGCTGCCCACATAGCTGTGGCCCAGGCGGGCGGCGTTCTCCTGAGCCAGACGGATGGCTCCCAGCGCGGTGGATGTAAAACGGCTGTCTGACATGGAACTTCACCTCAGTTACAAATCTTCTACTATCATTCCCTCAATCCCTAAAATTTAGCATTGCAATTTTAAAAAGATGTGGTAGAATGTATGTACATTCTAAGGGAGGTGTACTATCATGGCCCATGTCATCAGCGATGCTTGCATCAGCTGCGGTGCCTGCGCGGATTCTTGTCCCGTCGGTGCCATTTCTCAGGGTGACGCTCACTATGTGATCGACGCCGGCGCCTGCATTGATTGCGGTGCCTGTGCCGGTACCTGCCCCATGAGCGCGATCTCCGAGGGCTGATTCTCAACCTGAAAAAAACGGCGCCCGTGCTTACGGCGCTGTTTTTTTATATCTTTAAATCTAGTTTTTAATATTATATTTAGTCATATTGCATATTGATATTTTTGAAAAATCCGCATATACTGAAGATGCAGCCAAACATTTCTCTGGAAAGGAGATATTCTTATGCGTGCTGATGCTTTAACCGCCGGCGCCGCCCCAGTGGCCATTCCCCGCCCCAAACGCCGCCGGGAAGTTCGGGATCCCTATGACGGCCTGCGTCCCTGGTCTGCCATCACCCATGGCGTAGGCGCCGTTCTGGCAGCGGTTGGTACCATTTCTCTGCTGATCCGGGCAGGACAGATGGGAAATCTTTCCCTGATGATTCTGTTTGCCATATACGGGCTGTCCATGCTCTGCCTCTATACTGCCAGTACGCTCTACCACTGCCTGCGCACCTCGGTAAAGGGGCGGATCGCCCTTCGAAAGTATGACCACTGTTCCATCTACCTGCTGATCGCCGGCAGCTACACCCCTTTGTGCCTCACCGCCCTGAGAGACAGCGGCGGGGTACCGCTGCTCATTGCCGTTTGGACCCTGGCCATTGCCGGGGTGGTGCTCACCATCGCCAAGCTGTCCATTCCCCGGTGGCTTACCAGCGCCATTTACCTCTTTATGGGCTGGCTGGTGATCTTTGCCATTGTGCCCATCTTTGAGGCCCTGCCCACCAATGGTTTTCTGTGGCTTCTGTCCGGAGGCCTTCTGTACACGGTGGGCGGCGTGCTGTATGCCGTCAAGTGGCCCGGCCGGAACAATCCCCGGTTTGGCTGCCATGAGATCTTTCATGTATTTATCCTGTTGGGCAGTATCTGTCACTTTGTGCTCATGTATGAGATCGTTCCCTGGCTGTAAGGAAAACTCTGCGCCTGTCCCCTCCGCGGGGCAGGCTTTTTTTACCTGCAAGAGGCTTGAAGGGACCGCATCATGATGCTATACTGAACAAAAAACTCAATTTAGGGAGGAGCATGGGTATGAGGGTATTGTCCCATGATGAGATTCAGGCTCAGTATGAGCAAATCAAAGACTACCACAAACAATATCTGGCCCAGCAGGGGGTGATCCTGCCCCGTCTCACCCACGGGAAGACCTATACCAAAGACGCCCTGACCCTGGTCTATCTGTCCCTGGACTATCCCAATACCCATGTGGTATCCAAAAAGGAGCTTACGGAGTTTATCCGCACATTCTACCCGGAGGTCTCCGATGTACAGCAGGCCCGCCATCTGGCTGCCCAAAAGGGCTGGTACATCCTCTCCGGCACCAGAAAGGACAACGCCTCCTGCTCTATCCCCCCCGGAGAATACAAGCTGGATTCCCTGGAAATGTGCTACCCAGGCTTTACCGCCCAGCGGCGCCAGGAATCCCTGGGGGAAGAAGACTGGGAGGCCTTAAAGGCCCGATATAACTACCGCTGCGCCTGCTGCGGCTCTGAGGAGGGTAAGCCGCACCGCTACTGGAAAAATACCATCACACATCTGCAGCAGGGACACAGGGATCCCAGCCTCCCTCTGGAGCCTGGGAACATCATCCCCCAGTGTGAGAAGTGCAACCGCCCCGACCGAAACTACTGGGTCTACGACGACAAGGGGCGGGTGGTGGCGGTAGCCAACGACAAGGTGATCGATTCCTGCAGCGAGAAGGTCCAAAAGGCCATCTACACCCGCCTGTACCGGAAATATCAGGGCATCGACCCGAATAAGCTGTAATAAAATGATCCCCTTGGAGCCGGTACCGCTCCAAGGGGATCTCTTATTTTGTGTTGTTTTGAAGAATATTTACCTTCCGGAGAACATCTCCGCGCCGCAATGCCCCTCGGCTCACACTTTGCCCGGCTCCTTCATGGGCAGAATCTCCTTGCGGTAGACCCTTCTCAAAAACAGGGAGCTGAGGACCAGGGAGAACAGCTCGGCAATGGGGAAGGCCCACCACACCGCCTCCAGGCCGTTGAGCCGGGAGAGGAGGAAAGCCACCGGGAGCAGCACCACCAGCTGGCGCACCACCGACACGGTGAGGGACAGCACCCCGTGTCCCAGAGCCTGGAACACAGAGGAGCATACAATAGCAAAGCCGGCAAACAGGAAGCTCAGGGAAATGGTACGCAGGGCAGGTACGCCGATGGTCAGCATATCGCCGGTCGTCTCACCCTCAGCCATAAAGAGCCCCAGGAACACATGGGGGATCGCCTGAAACAGTACCAGACCCACAGCCATAATACTTACCGCATAAACCACACTGAGCTTGATGGTTCGGATGATCCGCTCCGGCTTTCTGGCCCCGTAGTTGTAGGCCACAATGGGAACCATACCGTTATTCAGTCCGAATACCGGCATAAAAATGAAGGACTGAAGCTTGAAGTACACGCCAAACACCGCGGTAGCCGTGGCAGTAAAGGCAATAAGGATCTGGTTCATACCGAAAACCATCACCGAACCGATGGACTGCATGGCGATGGAAGGGATGCCCACACTGTAAATTCCCAGAATGATGGACTTCTGGGGGCGAAGATTTTTCAGGGACAGCTGAATGTCCGGGTTGCACTTCAGGTTGAAGAACAGAGCCAGAAGCCCGCCGCAGATCTGGCCGATGACGGTGGCCAGCGCGGCCCCGGCCACCTCCATACGGGGGAAGCCCAGCAGACCGAAAATCAGGATGGGGTCCAGAATGATGTTGATAATGGCTCCGGTGGCCTGGGTGATCATGGTGTAGAAGGTGCGCCCGGTGGCCTGGAGCAGGCGCTCATTGGTCACGGACAAAAACAGTCCCACACTTACCCCGCAGCAGATGGTGAGATAGTCGGCGCCGTAGTCCACAATGGTGCTAATGTCCGTCTGTACCGCATAAAAAAACCGGGCGCAGGTCAGCCCCAGGATGGTAAAGACCAGACAGCTGATGGCCCCCAGCAGCAGGCCGTTCATGGCGGTCTTATTGGCCCGCTCCTGGTCCTTCTGTCCCAGGCTTCTGGACAAAAGGGCGTTAATGCCTACGCCGGTACCCACAGACACGGCAATCATCAGGCTCTGTACCGGGAAGGCCAGAGACACCGCGTTCAGAGCATCCTCGCTGAGCTTGGCCACAAACACACTGTCCACCACATTGTACAGCGCCTGGACCAGCATGGACGCAATCATCGGCAGCGCCATATTGATCAGCAGCCGGTTAATGGGCATAACGCCCATTTTATTCTCTCTCACAGGCTCTCCCACCTGTACTCCTCCTTTGTCCATAGCAGAATTACAATTTTTTCTATAGCTGTGTTATTATATATAATCCAATTTTATATGTCAATGTTACATTTCTTAGATATTGTTCTATATATTATATAGAATTTGTAGAAATTGGTTTGCTTTTTCTTTCCACTGTTTTCATTGACTTATTTCAATGAAGTGAGTATCATTAAAATCAGACAAATTTTAGCCAAAGGAGTTTTTCTATGCTTTCCCTGGATGCCTTTAAAGAAGCCCGCAGCGTCCTGCAGGGCGTGCTGCGCCCCACGCCGCTGATCCACTCCCCCTATCTGTCCAGAAGCTGCGGCAACAATGTATATCTCAAGCCTGAAAATATGCAGGTCACCGGCGCCTACAAAATCCGGGGCGCCTACTATAAAATCAGTACTCTGTCCCAGGAGGAGAAGGACCGCGGGCTGGTCACCGCCTCCGCGGGCAACCATGCCCAGGGCGTGGCTTACGCTGCCCAGGCCGCTGGAGTGTCCGCCACCATCGTGATGCCCACCACCACCCCCCTTGTGAAGGTGAACAATACCAAGGACTATGGGGCCAAGGTCATCCTCCACGGCGAGGTCTTTGACGACGCCGCCGCTCTGGCCGCAAAGCTGTCCGAGGAAGAGGGGCTGACCTATGTCCACCCCTTCAACGACCTGACTCTGGCCACCGGCCAGGGTACCATCGCCTATGAAATCTTCCAGGATCTGCCCGATGTGGATGTGATCCTCGTGCCCATCGGGGGCGGCGGGCTGGCCGCCGGCGTATCCACCCTGGCCAAGCTCCTCAATCCCAATGTCACCGTCATCGGTGTGGAGCCCACCGGGGCCGCCTCCATGAAGGCCAGCCTGGAGGCCGGCCATGTGGTCACACTTCCCACCGCTACCACTATCGCTGACGGCGTGGCGGTCAAGACCCCCGGGGACCTGGTCTTCCCCTATATCCAGCAGAATGTGGACCAGATGCTCACCATTGAGGATGGGGAACTGGTGGAGGCCTTCCTGGACATCATGGAGCGCCACAAGATGGTGGTGGAGAACGCCGGCCTGCTCACCGTGGCCGCCCTGCACCACCTGGACTGCAAGGGCAAAAATGTGGTGTCTGTCCTCTCCGGCGGCAACATGGATGTGATCACCATGGCCTCTCTGGTCCAGCACGGTCTGATCTGCCGGGGCAGAATCTTCACCTTTGCCGTTCAGCTCCCTGACCGGCCCGGCGAGCTTCTTCGGGTGGCCAAGGTCCTGGCGGACAACAACGGCAACATCATCAAGCTGGAGCACAACCAGTTCGTCAACATCAACCGCCAGTCCGGCGTGGAACTCCGGGTCACCCTGGAGGCCTTTGGCCACGACCACAAAAACCAGATCCTCCAGGCCCTGCGCCAAGCCGGCTACAACGCTGCCGAGACGGACACCAACGACTTCTACAACTGAGATATATTCATCTTCTCCGCCGTCCGCCGGAGAGATTACTCCCCGGCGGACGGCTATCTGAAAGCGGCGGATGCGCCGGATGCGGAGGACAGGGTTGGGCCGTGGGTGCGGCCCGGAGCACTCCCCCCACCCGGGCACCCGGGGAGCGCAGAACGCCGCTCCCCCTCTCCGCTGATGTATCCTATGCGCGCCCGGAAAAAACCGCGCCTGTCCCCCAGGGGACGGAAAGGAAGGTAACTCATGGTCAAAATCGCTCCCTCCATTTTGTCGGCCGACTTTGTCAACCTTGAGCGGGACATCAAGAAGGTGTCCTCCGCCGACTATCTCCATGTGGATGTGATGGACGGCTGCTTTGTGCCCAACATCACCATCGGCATCCCTGTAGTCAAGTCCATCCGCAAGTGCACCGATATGTTTCTGGATGTGCACCTGATGATCGACAAGCCCCTGCGGTACATCGAGGACTTCGCCAAGGCGGGGGCCGACCTGCTGTCCATCCACCTGGAGGCCGACCACCCTACCCGCATCGCCCAGGCTCTGAAGGTAATGGACGAGTGTGGGGTAAAGAAAGCAGTTGCCCTGCGGCCCATCACCTCTCCCAAGGCCATTCTTCCCTACATTGAGGAGCTTGACATGGTGCTAGTGATGACGGTGGAACCGGGCTTCGGCGGCCAGGCCTTTATGGAGTCCCAGCTGGACACCATCCGGGAAGTGCGCTCTATCATCGAGAAGTATAACCCCGCCTGTGAGCTGGAGGTAGACGGGGGCATCTCCCCCAAGACCGCTCCTCTGGTGGTGGAGGCAGGGGCCAATGTGCTGGTGGCGGGCTCCGCCGTCTACGGCAAGGAGGATGTCCCCGGCGCCATCGCCGCCCTCCGGGCGGCCCGGTAAGATGCCCCGGCCCCTCTCCCCTCAGGAGGCGGAGGACCTGGGGGTGAGCACCCTGCACGAGGAGATGGACAACGGCGAGCTGCGCTTCCGCCTCCGGGCCAGTGACGGCAGCTCCTATATCCGTACCCAGTCCTCCCCCAACAGCGGATGGCAGAACAGCCATCTCCACCGCCATGTCCACGAGCTCAATGTGATCCAGCAGGGGGCCATGGTGGTGGTGGAGGAGCGCGGCGGGGACCTGTCCGTCCGGGTGGTCCGGGCAGGCGAGTTCTATCTGTGCCCTTTGCATGTCCCCCACAACTCCTATATGGCCCCCGACACTGTAGCCCACACAGTGAAATACGGTACAAATCTGCCCCAGGCCGACTGGGTCCCCTGCCCTCACCTGGATGAGCTGTGCCGTACTCTTGACCCGGAGGCCCTTTTGAAGGAGGATGAGAGCCGGTCCAATCCCAACTTGTGATTTTGAATTCCCTGGAGGTTGTTGCCCATGCAGTACTTTCCCCCCGCGCTGGAAAATCTTGTGGAGCACTTTGCCAGACTTCCCGGCATTGGCCTGAAGTCAGCCCAGCGCCTGGCCTTTCACATCCTGTCCCTCTCTCCTGAGGAGGCGGAGTCCTTTGCCCAGGCCATTCTTCAGGCCAAGCAGTCCATTCACTGCTGTCCGGTATGCCAGAACCTCACCGAGGGAGACGGCCCCTGCGCTATCTGTCAAAGCCCCAAGCGGGACGCCTCCATCATCTGTGTGGTTGCGGATCCCAAAGATGTGGTGGCCATGGAGCGCTCCCGGGAATACCAGGGCCTGTACCATGTGCTCCACGGGGTCATATCCCCCATGAACCATGTAGGTCCCGATGACCTGCACATTAAATCTCTGGTGGAACGGGTGGCTGCCGGCGGCGTGTCGGAGGTCATCATGGCCACCAATCCGGATACAGAGGGTGAAGCCACCGCCATGTATCTATCCCGGCTGCTGCGCCCCTTTGGCGTGAAGGTGACGCGGCTGGCCTACGGCATCCCGGTGGGCAGCCACCTGGAGTATGCCGACGATGCCACCCTTATGAGAGCTTTGGAGGGTCGGCGGGAAATGTGAGAGAGAAGAAGGAATTTTTGTGCGAGCACTCCCGAAACCTACCAAAGTCACCATCAAATACCTGTGGTCGGTGACTTTTCGTCTGACTGTTTTTCTGATTATCGCGATACTCTTTTTGTGGAAGCCTGAACGGCTGGATTTTACGGCAAAGAAACCCCTGTCCCTTACCCTGCTGCTGCTCTGGCTTGTGATAGCCTTCTCCATGGTGATCCAGCTCAACCCAAACAGCGCCCTGACCGCCGGATGCATGAAGCAGTACCCCAACCGCTATGACCCTGTCCCCGATTACCATCCGGCGGAGCTGCGGCAGGCGGTCAAAAAGCAAAACCGCGGCGCTTTAAAGGTGGCGGCCGTCTGGCTGGTATTCAATCTGATATTCGGCATCCTCTACTGGCGGAAAACCATCGGCGTGGCGGAGCTGGTGCTGCTGTGCGCGTTCTACTATCTGAGCGATCTGATCTGCGTGCTGTTCTTCTGCCCATTTCAGACCTTTTTGATGGGCAACCGCTGCTGCGTCAACTGCCGCATCTTTGCCTGGGGCTCCTGGATGATGGCCACCCCCATGGCCTTTATCCCCCACTGGTTCTCCTGGAGTCTGGTTTTCATCGGGCTGGTGGTGCTGACCGTATGGGAAACCCGATACCGACGCCATCCGGAACGGTTCTGGTTCGGCTCCAACCGACTGCTCCAGTGTGCTCACTGTCAGGAGCAGCTGTGTCGGTATAAGCTTCCCCGTTCGCCGAAATTTCGTTGATCCATATGAAAAACGGATGGAACAGCCCTGTTCCATCCGTTTTTTTACATTGATACAGGCAGAGGGGCAGAGATTACCAGGGAATCTGGTGTGACGGCGCACTCCACCGCCAGTACCTCCACCCCCGCCAAAGCCGCCCGGCGCAGGGCTGCCCCAAATTCCGGGTGGGTGCTGTCGTTGGGCTCCACCCGTTTCATCCCCGGCATCTGGACCACAAAGCATACCCCGGCCTCATAGCCTGCTTCTTTTGCCCGGACCAGCTCCTCCAGGTGCTTCACTCCCCGGAGGGTGGGGGCGTCGGGAAACCGGGCCACCCCGTCCTCCTCCAGGGTAACCCCCTTCACCTCCCAGAACCCCCGCTTCTCCCCATGCTCCCAGTAGAAGTCAAAGCGGGAATCCCCGAACCGAACTTCCGCCCGGAGCAGGTCGGGGACAAAGCCCAGGCCTCCCGCTGCCGCCCACTCTCCAAACACCTGGTTGGGCGCCTGGGAGTCCATGTTCACAGGCAGGATTCCCCGGGGCGTCTCCTTCTCCACTCCAATCAGGTCGTACCGGGTTTTCCGGGCGGGGTTTCCGCTCTCGCACAGCCACACGGTACATCCCGGGATGAGCAGCTCCCGGCAGCGGCCTGTGTTCTTTACATGGCAGACCTGCACCCCGTCTTTCGTCTCCACATGGGCGATAAAACGGTTGGGCCGGGTGCGAAACACGCCCTTGGAAATATTTTCATAGATCATCTTGTCTTTTCCCCGCATGATTTGGTATAGTATGTCACAGTATAATCCTTTTTGAAAAGAGCGACAAGTCTATGATACAAAAAGCCTATGGGAAAATTGTGGCTGCCGCGGCCCTGTGGGGCTGCATCGGCGTATTTCTGAAGCTGCTGACAGCAGCGGGCCTCGACTCCATGGAGGGCGTGGCCGTCCGCTCTGTGGCGGCCACCGTGCTCTACGGGGGCTTTCTGGCCGTGACCAACCCCAAAGCCCTGCGCATTGCCCCCAGGGACTGGTACTACTTTTTCGGCACCGGGGTTTGTTCCATGCTGTTTTTCAACTGGTGCTATTTCACTACCATCTCCCGCAGCTCCATGTCGGTGGCGGCAGTGCTGCTGTACACCGCCCCGGTGTTCGTGACCCTCATGTCCGCTCTTTTCTTTCACGAATCCATCACACCATTCAAACTGCTGGCCCTGGTGGTCACCTTCGCCGGCTGTACCCTGGTCACCGGCCTGTTCCCCCTGGGGCAGGAGTCTGTCTCCCCGCTGACGATTCTCTTTGGCCTGGGCTCCGGGTTTGGGTACGCCCTGTACTCCATCTTCAGCAAATTTGCCCTGAAAAAGTACTCCCCCGCCACCATCAGCTTCTATTCCTTTCTCTTCTGCACCCTGTTCTCCCTGCCCATCTCCGGGCTGCACCGGGATCTGGCCAGCTTCAGCAGCTGGCAGGCCTGGGTGGGCGCTCTGGGCATCGGACTTTTATGCTGCGCTCTGCCCTATGTGCTCTACACCGACGGCCTGCGCTTCGCCGAGCCGGGCCGGGCAGCCATTCTGGCCACCATCGAGCCCTTTGTGGCCGCGGCGCTGGGCATCTTCCTCTACCATGAGGCGGTTACCCCCTTCAAGCTGCTGGGCATGGCGCTGATTTTAGGGGCCGTTCTTTTGCTCAACCGAAACAGCGCCACCTCCTGATCTTATTCAGGCCCCTTTTCCCCAGGGAAAAGGGGCCTGAATTTTTTCCCTTGACAGCTCGCTCCTACAAGTGTAGTATATCAATATACTACACTTGTAGGAGGTATATGATGGATAAGCTCTCTGACCGTGAGTGGACGGTACTGGACGCCCTGTGGCAGACCGGCGGTGCGGAGCTGGGGCAGCTGGTGGAGGCCCTGCGTCCGACCACCGGCTGGAACCGGAACACAGTGCTCACCTACCTCACCCGCATGGAGGCCAAGGGGCTGGTGGTTATTGACAAAAAGTCCTCTCCCCACCGCTATCGGGCCGCTCTGGACCGGGCGGACTGCCAGGCCCGGGAGCGGCGCAGCTTTCTTCAGCGGGTTTACCGGGGCTCCGCCGGGGATCTGATTGCCGCCTTTTTGAAGGAGGAGACCATCTCCCCCCAGGAGCGGGAGCAGCTGCGGCAGCTGCTGGACGAGATGGAGGTGTGAGCCGTGGGCGATTTTTGGGCATTTCTCCTCCAAACCCTCACCGCCTCCGGGGCGGCGGTCCTCCTGCTCATCGTCAAGGCCATGTTCCGGGATAAGCTCTCCCCCCGGTGGCAATTTGCCGTATGGGGCATTTTAGCCCTGGTGCTGCTCATCCCTGCGGGGCTGTGGGGGCGGTACGCCCTTCTCAACTGGCCCATGTGGGTGGAGGCGCTGAAAACCCTGTTCACCGGCTCCTATACCCTCACACGGGTTATTGCCCCCATCCCTCTGCCCAGCCTGACCGTACCTGCTACGGTGTTTGACTGGCTCTATCTGATCTATGTGCTGGGGGTTCTTTTCCTGCTGGGCCGCTATCTTTTTTCCTATATCCGACTGCGGCTGGTTTTGAAAACCGGCCGCACGGTAAGTCCCGAAACTGCCGGGCGCATTCAGTCCGTGGCGGAGGGTTACCACCTCCCCGCCTGCCGGGGGGTGGAGGTGGAGGGGCTGGGCTCCGCCTTCGTCTGCGGGATCTTTTCTCCGGTACTGGCCCTCCCGGCCGGGAAAACAGTGGACGACAAGGTGCTGCTCCACGAGCTGCTCCATCTGAAGTACCGGGATGTGGTCTGGGGCATTCTCATCTGTGTGCTCCGGTGCGTCCACTGGTGCAATCCTCTCCTCTGGTACTGCGCCAATGAGGCGGGCAACGACCTGGAGTCCCTGTGCGACCAGCGGGTGCTGGAGCGGCTGGAGGGGGAGGACCGGCGGGAATATGGGCAGATCCTCCTGTCCATGGCAAACGAGAGGTATGCCCGGACCCCCGGCACCTCCTCCGCCTCCAACGGAGGCAGAAATATCCGCCGGCGCATCCAGGCCATCGTCCGCTTCAAGCGCTACCCAGCCGGGATGGCCCTGGTGTCCGTGTGCGCCGCCCTCATGCTGGCCGCCCCCTTGGTCTTCGGCAGCCGGGCGGTGAGCGTGTACAACGAGGGCGGGCGGCTGTCCGGTCGGGCCGACATCGACCTGTCCCTGGCCTCCGCCCGCACCACCTGGTGTACCACCATGGCCGGGGCTCTGGACGCCTACGGCAAGTCCCTGCTGGTACAAAGCGGAGCCTACCGGGCCATGTGCGCCCCCATGGAGCAGCAAAGTGAGATCGCCCGGATCATGCGTGACCGGCAGGAGGAGGGCCTCTGGCCCACCTGGGACACAGGGCTGCCCATAGAACCCGACCGGAGCGAGGGCTATTACATCTACAATCTGGAGCCCTCCGGGACGGATGCCTACCAGGCCCTGGTGGCGGTGAAGCTCAACGGGGCGCCCGACGGGCAGTGGAAAGAGAATATGATGTATTTGGCATACCAGCAGGTGCTTGTCCAGAAGGAAGGGAACCGCTGGGTAGTCACGGAGCAGGGCGAGGTCCGGACCGTAGAGGCACAGGAGGCCTCCATGCTCTGGGGCGTGGAGGAGCTGCCCTCCTATGTCTACTCGGGCACAGCGGAAAACTTCCGGGTGGAGGTGCATTTCCAGAAAAGTGTGGTTGTGGACAACACCATTCAGCAGACCAACGGCACCAGCTGGTTCTTTGGCCCCGCTACCACCTTTGACACGGTACCCAAGCCGGGGACCCAGTTTGATGAAATCTATCATAGCCTGTGGAGCCAGTGTATTTTTCTGGGCACCGAGGAGGAAAAGACTGCTATTACCCACCTTGGCCTCTCTGTCGCCCCTATGGATGTTGGAGAGGAGCGTCCCTCTCTCCAGCCCCTTGGCATGGGAAGCGGCGGCGGCAGCTCCTCCACCGGTGAGTGCTGGTCCAGCCGATCTCTGGACCCGGACTGGGGACCCATCGTCTCTATGGATGGCGGAGGCAGCGGCGGACACCTGAGTACAGACAATTTTCTGCTCCCGGACTCCTTTGCCGCCGACCTCTACATCAACGGTAAAAAAGCGGCGGAGCTCACCCTCCGTCTTCAGAAAGGAGGGGCGGCACAATGACCCACCGGCAAACCATGTATGACGCCCTGTCCAGGGCGGCCTGGGGATATTTCTTCCTGTACTTTGATTTCAATCTGGGCTCGGTGAGCATCCTGCCCGCCTTTGTGGGATACCTACTCTTCCTCTCAGCCATCAAGCTGCTCACAGAGGAGCGGCGGGACCTGGAGCTTCTCAGGCCCCTGGGCACGCTGCTGATGGTGTGGAGGCTGGGAGACTGGCTGGCCTCCTGGCTGGGCACCACCCTGGATGGGCGGTTTCCAGTGGTAGAGCTGATCATCAGTCTGGCCAGTGTGTACTTCCACTTCCAGCTGATCACCGACTGCGCCGCCCTGGCCGCCAAGTACCAGCAGCCCGACCAGGGGCTGGACCGGCGGCTTCTCAAATGGCGCACCCGTCAGACTGTGCTCCTCACCGCTATGGCTTTGGCCATCTATCCCCTGGAGTACCTGCCCCGGTGGCAGGAGCCGGTGCTCATCGCCCTGGCCCTGGCGGGATTTGTTACCTCCCTATGTATTATGTTCACCCTTTTTGATGTGCGCCGGATTTTCAGGGCGGACCCTGAACCCACGGAGCCACAGTAAGCAACCGGCCCGAGGACAAATGATCCTCAGGCCGGTTTTTTACTCATAAAAGAAACCCAGAACGAAAGTTCCGGGCCTCTCGATTATTGATTGTGTTGCCGCATCTGCGCGCTTCGCGTTGTCACGCTGCGGGCTGGGCGCATGGCCGGGCTGACAACTCCTCCGACTCCGGGCAGACCCGGTTCAGCTTTTGGCTGCCCCTGGGCTCTGCCCATCCGCTCCGGAGTCTGTCACCCCTATGCGCCTGCCCTCCGCGCTTCTTAGTACATCCCGCCCATGTCAGGGGCAGCGGGAGCAGCGGGCGTAGGAGGCTGGGGCTTGTCGGCCACCAAAGCCTCGGTGGTCAGCAGAGTGCTGGCAATGGAAGCGGCGTTCTCCAGAGCGGAGCGGGTCACCTTGGTGGGATCCACAATGCCGTTGGGGATCATGTCGCAGTAGGTCTCATTGTAGGCGTCGAAGCCGTAACCGGTCTTGCCGGACTCCTTGATCTTCTCCAGAACCACGGAGCCGTCGATGCCGGCGTTGGCGGCAATCTGCTTCACAGGAGCGGTCAGAGCCCGGGCAATGATCTGCACGCCGGTCTTCTCGTCGCCCTCGACCTCACCCATCAGCTTCTCCACAGCGGGGATGGCGTTCAGGTAGGCGGTGCCGCCGCCGGCCACAATGCCCTCTTCCACAGCGGCGCGGGTGGCGTTCAGAGCGTCCTCGATGCGCAGCTTCTTCTCCTTCATCTCCACCTCGGTGGCAGCGCCGACCTTGATGACGGCTACGCCGCCGGCCAGCTTGGCCAGACGCTCCTGGAGCTTCTCCTTGTCGTAGTCGGAGGTAGTGACCTCGATCTGGCTCTTGATCTGGCCGATCCGGGCCTTGATCTCCTCAGAGGAGCCGGCGCCGTTGACAATGGTGGTGTTCTCCTTGGTGACCTTCACCTGACGGGCCTGGCCCAGCTGGCTGAGCTGAGCTTCCTTCAGCTCCAGGCCCACATCGGAGGAGATAACCTGGCCGCCGGTGAGGATGGCGATATCCTGCAGCATCTCCTTGCGGCGGTCGCCGAAGCCGGGGGCCTTGACGCACACCACATTCAGGGTGCCGCGCAGGCGGTTGACGATCAGAGTGGACAGGGCGTCGCCCTCCACATCCTCAGCAATGATCAGCAGCTTCTTGCCGGACTGGACAACCTGCTCCAGCAGGGGCAGCAGCTCCTGGATGTTGGAAATCTTCTTGTCGGTGATGAGGATGAGGGCGTCGTCCAGGT
>JAXUUN010000052.1:0-7967 GCA_037231075.1 bacterium
TGACCCGCGATCCTCGTATGAAGGAGCGTAAGAAGTACGGTCTGAAGGCCGCCCGTCGTGCTCCCCAGTTCAGCAAGCGCTGATTTTACTCTCTGCTTTTTCAAGACACCGTCCATCCGGGCGGTGTCTTTTTTATGCCTCTCCCCCTCTTGTGGCAATGGAAATTTTATCGTATACTGGGTACATCAGCCGGACCTCCGGCCCAATATTTTCAGGACAAGGAAAGGTGAGATGGCACATGAACTATACCATCAAAGGCGAACCCACCCCGGTGGTGATCTGTGAGCTGGAAAACGGCGAGAGCATGATCACCGAGAGCGGCTCCATGGTCTGGATGAGCCCCAACATGGAGATGTCCACCTCCGCCGGCGGCCTGGGCAGGGCCTTCGGACGGCTGTTCTCGGGGGAAAACATCTTCCAGAATATCTACACCGCCCAGGGCGGCCCGGGTATGGTGGCCTTCGCCTCCAGCTTTCCCGGAGCCATCCGGGCCGTCCCCATCACCCCCGACCGGCCCCTGGTGGTGCAGAAATCCGCCTTTCTGGCCTCGGAGAGCGGAGTGGAGCTGTCCGTCTTCTTCCAGAAAAAGATCGGGGCGGGCTTTTTCGGGGGCGAGGGCTTTATTATGCAGAAGCTCTCCGGCCAGGGAATGGCCTTTTTGGAGATCGACGGCTACGGAGAGGAGTACACCCTGGCCCCGGGGCAGCAGATGGTGGTGGATACCGGCAACCTGGCCGTCATGGACGCCACCTGTTCTCTGGACATCCGGGCGGTGAAGGGCGTGAAGAACATGCTCTTCGGGGGCGAAGGGGTGTTCCACACCGTGGTCACCGGGCCGGGCAGGATCATTCTCCAGACCATGCCCATCAGCACCCTGGCCGGAGCCGTCGCCTCGGTGCTGCCCAGCAAGAACTGAACAAAGTCCCTGTATTCGGGGGGGCGGGATGGTCCCGCCCCCGCTTTTTTCCCCTGTGTAAACAATTTGTGAACAGCCTTTTTCTCCCTTGACTTTTTTCCCGCCCGTGCTACAATGGTCAGCATGTTAATCGTTAACAGGTTAATAAATTGGAAAGGAGGGATCCGGATGCTTCCATCGGTTCAGGAGCTGGAGATGCTGGCCAGGCAGGTAAACCAGGCCCACCGCTCCGCCGTCCAGGCCGAGCTCAACGCCGCGGGGCTGGGTGAGGTGGGCCATCCCCTGCTGCTCACCATTCTTCAGAGCTCCCGCGGTCGGGACCCGGAGGGAGAGTGCCACGCCCAGCGGGAGCTGGCCCAGACGCTCCACATCTCCCCGGCGGCGGTGGCCACATCCCTGAAATCTCTGGAAAAGAGCGGGTACATCCGCCGGGAACCGGGGGAGGACGCCCGGAAAAACCGGGTCATACTCACCGAAAAGGGACAGCGGGCGGTCAGAGGCTGTCAGGACGCCTTTACCGCTGTCTCCCAGCGGATGCTCAGCGGCTTCTCTCCCCAGGAGATGGAGCAGCTGCTGTCCTTCCGGCGCAGGATGCTCCGGAATCTCCGGGGCGAGAGCGCCCCTCAAACTCAGGCAAAGGAGGAATTTTAACTTGCTTTCCCTCTTTCTCACCCATCTCCAGGGCTATAAGCGTGTGGCCATCAAGTCGCCCATCTTCATCACCCTGGAGGTCATCTGCGAACTCATTCTCCCCCTGGTCATGGCGGAGATCGTGGATGTGGCCATCCCCTCGGGGGATGTGGTCTATATCTGCCAGATGGGGGCGGTGATGCTGGCCCTCTCCCTGGCCGCCATGGCCTGCGGCGTGCTCAGCGCCAAATACTCCACCTTCGCCAGCCAGGGCTTCGGCGCCAATTTGCGCCAGTGCCTGTTCGACAAGGTCCAGGAGTTCTCCTTCTCCGACATCGACCGGTTCTCCTCCGCCTCCCTCATCACCCGGATGACCAACGATGTGAACGCCATGACCATGATGCTGAACATGGGCCTGCGGATGCTGGTCCGGGCCCCGGTGATGCTCATTGCCTCGCTGGTGATCTGCATCAGCATCAACGCCCGGCTGGCCATCGTCCTGTTCATCGTCATCCCTCTGATGGTGCTGGCCATCGGCATTCTCATGAAAATCTGCACCAGGCTCTTTGAGAATATGCAGAAGAAGATCGACGGCCTTAACAACACCCTTCAGGAGAACCTCATCGCCATCCGGGTGGTGAAGGCCTTCGTCCGGGAGGACCATGAGCGCTCCAAATTCAAAAAGTCCAACGACGAGCTGATGGACGCGGCCCTCAATGTGGGCCTGAAGGTCATCGCCATCATGCCCATCATGATGCTGGCCATGAACGGGGCCACCGTGGCGGTGCTGTACCTGGGCGGCAGGATGGTCATGGCGGAGGGCTTTCTGCTGGGGGACCTGCAGGCCTTCATCAACTACATTTTCCAGATCCTCATGAGCGTGATGATGGTGGCCATGGCCCTGCTGCAGCTCACCCGTGCCCAGGCCTGCGCCCACCGGATCCACGAGGTGCTCTCCACCGAGCCCTCGGTGGAGGATAAGCCCGGCGCCGGGGAGCAGGCCCTCCCCGCTCCCAGGGGCCAGGTGGAGTTTCGGGATGTGTCCTTTAAATATGTGGCCACCGGCACCGGGGACGATGTGCTCTCCCACATCAGCTTTACCGTAAAGCCCGGCCAGTTCGTGGCCATTGTGGGTGGCACCGGCACAGGCAAATCCACCCTGGTGAACCTGATCCCCCGGTTCTACGATGTCACCGGCGGGTCGGTGCTGGTGGACGGGATGGATGTGCGGGACTACCCCCTGGAGGAGCTGAGAAGCCGCATCGGCATGGTCCTCCAGACCAATGTGCTCTTCACCGGCACCATCCGGGAAAACCTCCTCTGGGGCCGGCCCGACGCCACCGAGGAGGAGATGATCCAGGCCGCCAAGGACGCCCAGGCCTACGACTTCATCATGTCCTTCCCCGAGGGCTTTGACACCGTCCTCACCCAGGGGGGCACCAATGTGTCCGGCGGCCAGAAGCAGCGGCTTTGTATCGCCCGGGCCATGCTGCGCAAGCCCGCCATCCTCATTCTGGACGACTCCACCTCCGCCGTGGACTCGGCCACTGAGGCCGCCATCCGGGAGTCCTTCGCCAAGAATCTGAAGGACACCACCGTCATCATCATTGCCCAGCGCATCTCCTCGGTGCAGTACGCCGACGAGATCCTCATTCTGGACGACGACCACATCGCCGGCCAGGGCACCCATGAGGAGCTGCTGGCCAACAACGCCATTTATCAGGAGATCTATCAGTCTCAGCAAGAGGGGGTGGGTGAATAATGCCAGGACCCAATCGTGCCCCAAGAGGGGGCTACGCCAAGCCGAAAAACATGGGCAAAACCGCCCGCCGTCTGGTGGGCTACCTGACAAAGAGCAAGCTGCCTCTGCTGGCGGTGCTGCTCTTCCTGGTGCTGTCCGTGTGCAGCAACCTGGGCGGCTCCTATATGATGCGGGGCATCATCAACGACTTTATCTGGTCGGGCTGCACCGACTTTGCCGGGCTGGCCCTGGCCATTCTGAAGCTGGTCGGGGTCTATCTGGTGGGCTGCGTGGCCACCTACTGCCAGTCCGCCGTCATGGTCCGTCTGGCCCAGCGGGGGGTCAACCGCCTGAGAAAGGACCTGTTTGACCGCCTCCAGTCCCTGCCTTTGAGCTACTTTGACAAGCACCCCCACGGGGAGCTTATGAGCCGCTTCACCAACGACGCTGACAATGTGCAGATGGCCCTGGAGCAGAGCGTGGTCTCCCTGTGCTCCAGCGTGCTCATGTTCGTGGGTCTGGTGCTGCTCATGCTCTTCATCAACTGGAAGCTGTTTCTCGTCACCGCCCTGCTGCTGGCCCTCACCATCTTCCTGTTCAAGCGCCTTGGGGGCCGAAGCCGGAAGTTCTATCAGCAGCAGCAGGCCGCCCTGGGAGATGTGAACGGTGAGATTCAGGAGGTCATCGAGGGGCTGAAGGTGGTTAAGGCCTTCACCCACGAGGAGCAGGCCAAGGAGAAGTTCCGCAAGCTCAATAACACCTACCGGGACGCCGCTCAGAAGGCCAACTTCTACTCCATCATGATCATGCCAGTGTCCGGCAACCTGATGAACATCAGCTACGCCCTCACCGCCGCCTTCGGCGGACTGCTCTCCGTCCTTCAGGGCTTTGACCTGGGGGGCCTGGTGGTCTACCTCAACTACTCCAAGCAGGTGGGCCAGCCCCTCAACCAGATCTCCCAGCAGATGACCACCCTCCTCTCCGCCCTGGCGGGCGCCGAGCGGATCTTTGAGGTGATGGACACCCAGCCCGAGGTGGACCAGGGCTCCGTCACCCTGGTGGAGGTGGAAAAGGACGCCAACGGCACCCTCTCCTCCCACAGCGGCCCCGGCCGCACCCACACCTGGGCCTGGAAGACCCCCCGCAACGCCGGGATGTCCCTGGTCCCCGTACTGGTCAGCGGAAACGACCTCACCGAGCTGGGCCAGGCGGTCCGGGAAAAGGGCGGACTGAAGCTGCTGCCCCCCGGGGTGGACTCGGAGGAGGGCATCTGGGTCAAGGTGTCCGCCGACGGCGCTCTCACCCAGGTCACCGATCTGGCCTCCCTGGCCGGCCACGGCTGGGCCTGGAAGTACCCCGACTCCGCCGGCAGGGCCACCCTCCACCTGATCCGGGGCACCGTGCGCAATGTCCCCGGGGAGGACTACTACCTCACCGAGCTGAAGGGAGCGGTGCGCTTTAACCATGTGGACTTCTCCTATGTCCCCGGCAAGCGGATTTTGAAGGATGTGTCCGTCTACGCCAACCCGGGCCAGAAGATCGCCTTCGTAGGCTCCACCGGCGCGGGCAAGACCACCATCACCAACCTCATCAACCGCTTCTACGAGATCGAGGGGGGCATGATCACCTACGACGGCATCGATGTGCGCTCCATCCGCAAGGACGACCTGCGCCGGTCCCTGGGGGCGGTGCTTCAGGACACCCACCTGTTTACCGGCACCATCATGGACAACATCCGTTACGGCCGCCTGGACGCCACCGACGAGGAGTGCGTCGCCGCCGCCAAGAGCGCCAACGCCCACTCCTTCATCCGCCGCCTCCCCGAGGGCTACCAGACCATGGTCACCGGGGACGGGGCCAACCTCAGTCAGGGCCAGCGGCAGCTGCTGGCCATCGCCCGGGCCGCCGTGGCCGATCCCCCGGTGATGATCTTGGACGAGGCCACCTCCTCCATCGACACCCGCACCGAGGCCCTCATCCAGAAGGGCATGGACGCCCTCATGGAGGGGCGGACGGTGTTCGTCATCGCCCACCGCCTCTCCACCGTGCGCAACTCCAACTGCATCGTGGTCATCGAGCACGGACAGATCGAGGAGAAGGGCGACCACGAGGAGCTGCTGGAAAAGAAGGGCCGGTACTATCGGCTGTACACCGGACAGTTCCAGCTATCTTAAGTCGAAAAAGTGGCTTTTCCGCTTTTGCCGGCCGCCCGCGGGCGCGAACTCCGTAAGTCTTTAAAGATCATGCCCCTGTCCATCGGACAGGGGCATGATCTTTTCTTTAATATAAATAAACCGGCACCAGGAACAGCCAGGGGGCGGTGACCACGGCCATGGTGAGGGCCACCAGGTGCTTTTCCCTCTGCGTGAGCAGGTCACACCTTTTCATGGCCCGCCTGTCAAAAAAGTAGATGCACACCCCCGCCAGGGCCACCCCCGCCAGAGTCCACAGAAAGGCCGCCGGGTGGCGGAAGGGGTTTGCGATGATGGCGGTGCTGATGTCATAGGTCCAGGGGGCGTCGGAGAAGAGGGAGGGAAGTAAGGCCCCGGGCAGCAGAAAAACCACGCCCACAAAGTCCGCCAGAAAACCCAGCAGCCAGAACTTCCACCACAGCCGCTTCACCACCGCCCTCTTGTTCCGGTGCTTCAGCACCGCCAGGGCGGCGGTGAGCACCAGACAGTCCACCAGCAGATTGGCGGGGGCCACGATGATAAACAGCTGGGGAAAGAGCCATAAAATCCAGATGGGCAATATCACATTGTAAAGGCGTACTTCCCGTTTCATGGTTTCTCCTCCTCGTCATGTCCCTTCGGGACGAGCACCCCCAGCACCGCCCCAATGCCCAGTCCCACCAGGACGGGAATACAGAACAGCCCAACATACCAGTAATCGGGAAAGACCAGGAAGGAGTGCCGGCCAAAATAATAGGTCTCCGGCAGAGGCAGCCGACCCACCATCCCCAAAAAGCACACCGCTCCCAGAGCCAGGGTCAAAACCGCCGGGGCCCGCTTCACCCGGCGGGGCAGGGGAAGCCAGGTGAGAAAAAACTGCGCCAGGGCGGAAACGGCGGGGACGAAAAGGAAAAATGTCACGCTTTCCATGGGGAAACCTCCTCTCAGGGTGTTTTGCCTCTCTTGCTCCGCCGCCACAGCCAGCCTCCCAGGTTGCCCAGCCCCCCGGGGATGACCGACATCAGGCAGTAGATGGGCGGTGTGGAAAAGGAGCGGGCCAGCCACCAGCTTACGGGCAGGCAGCAGATCAGACAGGCCACGGGGTACAGGGGACACAGCCCCCGGCGCTTGCCCAGTGACAGCCCCACGCAGAAGCTCACCACCGGCAGCACCAGCATGGGGTAATATACGCCGGAAAGGATGGGAAACCCCTCCCCCAGCAGGTATTCCGGCACCCGAAGGGCCAGGGGGACGCCTCCGCACATAAGCAGGACCACGGGCAGATAGGGCAGGGTCTCCCGCCACTTCAGCGGGGTAGGGCCGGAGTCCAGCCCCAGCAGCTCCCGCAGCTCCACCACCTCCAGATACCACCCCGTCCACCGGCCCAGCCAGATGAGCAGATACAGCAGAGCCAACAGGCCGCCGTAAAGGAGGGCCACCCCCCAGTTTGCCCACCGGCAGACCAGAACCAGCAGCAGAAAGGCCCCCTCTGTGGCCAGGAAGTGGAGCAGGGAGCGCCTCAACAGTGTCTTCCCGTCCTCGGCAAAGGGGAGGGTAGCCACCGCCGCCGTTCCCCCCAGCAGGGCCCCCAGCAGGCTCTGAACCACCGCCGCTGCCTCCGCCGAGCCGAAGGCGGAGGCCATGCCGGAAAATACCATCAGGAAAGAGATGCCGAAGGCGCCCACCGGCATGCCCTCCCCGATGCCGATCCAGGAGCCCCAGCCAAAGCAGACCAGGGCCGGGGCCAGCGCCGCCCCCAGCAGCCCCCCCAGCACCACCCGCAGGGGAAACGGCCGTTTTTCTCCTCTCATTGGTTCCGCCTCCTCCCTGTCTTCAGGGTCTCTTTGATCTTCTTTACATACCGCCGGGACACATAGGCGCAGACCCCGCCCTCCAGGGTCATACGGATGGTACCCCCGAGGGACAGATCCACCGCCGTCACCTTGTCCAGGTTGATGATCTCTCCGTTGGAGATGCGCGCAAACCGGCTCTGGTCCAGCCGCTCCTCCAGCTCGTAAAGCCGCAGGGGGACGGCATAGGTCCCCTCCCCTGTCCGGGCGGACACCCCCTTGCCGTCGGTATAGAAGGTCAGAAACTGCTCCTGGGGCAGCAGCAGCCGCTCCTCCCCCCGGCGCACGGGGACAGGGGCCAGCCGCAGCTCTCCCAGGCGAGCCGCCAGGGCCCGGACCTCCTCGGTCTCCTCTCCGGCCAGGATGATCACTCTGGGCTCCTCCAGCCCTTTTTCCAGCCTGATTTCCACCTTCACCGTCCCGCTCCCCCCTTTCACCCCCAGTATAACCGCCCGCCGGGTCCTCTGTCCATCCCTTTGGGACAGTCGGTCACTTTTCCCGGACAGTCGGCGCTTTTTTCGTTGACAGCCGGACCGTTCTGGGCTAAAATAACACAGTACGCCCCTCCCGGAGCGTCCATACGCGTCCGTAGCTCAGCAGGATAGAGCGTCCGCCTCCTAAGCGGAAGGCCAGCGGTTCGAATCCGCTCGGGCGTACCA
>JAXUUN010000053.1:0-7876 GCA_037231075.1 bacterium
GAAGCTATACCGTTCTCTCTTTCCTCACGATGTTTTCTTATCGGGAGCAGCCTTTTGGGTCCCTCTTTTTGCTTGCCAAAAAGCCCTCCCGCAAGGAGTTCCGACGCCCGCAGGCGGCGGAATAAATCGTAATATATCATTTCCGGCGACATGTGCGTCGGAAATGACACTTCTCACGGAAGATGGGCCGACTTTTCCGTAAGGAATCGAGGCCTATCTTCCGTTCAATCCTTTTCGAAAAAGTGGCGCGGCCACTTTTTCGAGACAAATCAGGCCAGGGCAGCGGTGATGATAGCCATGGAGTAGACCTCCTGGGCATTACAGCCACGGCTCAGGTCATTGATGGGAGCGTTCAGGCCCAGCAGGATGGGGCCGTAGGCCTCAAAGGAACCCAACCGCTGGGCGATCTTGTAGCCGATGTTGCCGGCGTTGATGTCGGGGAAGATGAAGGTGTTGGCGTAGCCGGCCACCTTGGAGCCCTTGCACTTGGTCTGGGCCACACGGGGGGAGACGGCGGCGTCAAACTGCAGCTCGCCCTCGATGGGCACATTGGGCATGGCCAGCTTGGCCTTGTCGGCGGCGTTGCGCATCTTGTCCACATCCTCGCCCTTGCCGGAGCCCAGGGTGGAGTAGCTGAGGAAGGCCACCTTGGGGTCGATGCCGAAAATCTTGGCGCAGGAGACGGTCTCAGAGGCGATCTCTACCAGCTCGTCCTCGCTGGGCTTGATGTTGATGGCGCAGTCGGCCATGGCCAGCACATCGTTGTCGCCGGTGGCTGAAGGACGGACCAGAATGAAGCAGGAGGAGACGATCTTGTTGCCGGGCTTGGTCTTCACCAGCTGCAGGGCGGGACGGACGGTATCGGCGGTGGAATAGGTGGCGCCGCCCAGCAGGGAGTCGGCCTCGCCCATGGCCACCAGCATGGTGCCGAAGTAGTTGCTCTTCTTCAGCATGGCCCGGCACTCATCGGCAGTCATCTTGCCCTTGCGCAGCTCCACCATACGAGCCACCATGGCCTCCATGTTTTCGTACTTCTCAGGATCAATGATGATGGCGCCGCGGATATTGAAACCGGCTTCCTCGGCAGCGGCAAGGATCTCCTGTTCATTGCCGATCAGAATGGGAGTCAGGAAGGTACCGGACAGCAGGCGGGCGGAAGCCTCCAGAATACGGGGATCGGTGCCTTCGGTGAACACAATCTTGCGGGGATGAGCTTTCAGAATTTCAATCAGCTTTTTGAACATAAAAAAATTCCTCCCAAGTCAAAAAATAGGTGCGTGAACACACCGCTTTCTGGTGCTTATGGTAACATCTTCAACTTTAAAATGCAAGGGTCCCATCATAGTTTTCTTTAATGGATCCATACAATTTCCCGTAACATTCCCCCGGCGGCAAAAAACTATTTTTAATTTTTCTCTTTACGGGGGGTATTGTTTTCAGTTATACTATACAAAGTGTATTTCAGCCTGTCTCTGCCGAAGTCACCCCCGTTTCCTTCGGCACAGTAATATTTGAGGTGAGAGAATTTTGAACGCAGAATTTCCCCGTACATTGTCCCTGCTGCGGCAGGAGAAGGGCGTCAGTCAGCGAACTGCCGCCGGCGCCCTGGGCATCTCCCAGGCGCTGCTCAGCCACTATGAGAACGGCATCCGGGAGCCCGGCCTTTCGTTTGTGGTAAAAGCCTGTGACTATTATGGCGTATCCGCCGATTTTTTACTGGGCCGGACCCTGAGTCGGGACGGCACCACCATCGCCGCGGAAGATCTGTACGATCTCAGCGATGAGAAGGGCAACTCCCTGAAGGGGAGCGTGCTGGCCATGCTGTCCAAGAAGCTGCTGGTAAACTCCACCGGCGCGCTTTTCGACCTGCTGTCCAAGACCGGAAGCCGGGACGCCATTCAGGCCGCCTCCGGCTATCTGTCCACTGCCGTTTACCAGATCTACCGCCGGCTCTACCAGGCCAGCCCCAGCTACAACCCCGACTTTTTTTCCGTCTCCCCCCGGCATTTTCAGGCCGGTCTGGCTGACGCCGACATGAAATGCGACCTGGCTGAGCTGGAGGACGCCCTGGCCATTCACGCCAAGGAAAAGGGACCCATGCCTGATATGAGCCACGAGGCCCTCTCCCAGAACTACCCCGTCCTCTACCAGTCTCTCTATCAGCTCATCCACAGCACGGGCGAGCGCATTAACGGCCTGATGAACGCCCGGCACAGCAAATAACCTCATTCTCCCAGGCTTTCATATCACTCGCCTTGCCCTGACGGGCAGGGCTGGCTCATTTCACTGCTCATGCTCTCCAAATCAAACCCCGCCGCGCCGGGCTTTGATTTGGTTTGATTCCTTTCCGGAGGTATACCTATGACTGACCAATCCAAAATCCGCAATTTTTCCATCATTGCCCACATTGACCACGGCAAGTCCACCTTGTCCGACCGGCTGATTGAACAGTGCCACGCCGTGACCGAGCGGGAGATGGAGTCCCAGCTGCTGGACAATATGGACCTGGAGCGGGAACGGGGCATCACCATCAAGGCCCGGGCTGTCCGGCTGGACTACCAGGCCCAGGACGGAGAGACCTACCACCTCAATCTGATCGACACCCCGGGCCATGTGGACTTTAACTACGAGGTTTCCCGCTCCCTGGCCGCCTGCGAAGGGGCTGTGCTCATTGTAGACGCCTCTCAGGGGATCGAGGCCCAGACTCTGGCCAACACTTACCTGGCTATGGAGCACGACCTGGAAATTCTCCCCGTCATCAACAAAATTGACCTGCCCGCCGCCGACCCCCAGCGGGTGAAGGACGAGATCGAAAACATTCTGGCCCTTCCCGCCCAGGACGCTCCGGAGATCTCCGCCAAAATGGGGATCAATATCCCCGCCGTGCTGGAGGACATCGTCCACAACATCCCCGCTCCCACCGGCGATCCCGACGCCCCCTTGAAGGCCCTGGTCTTTGACAGCCAGTATGATCCCTATGTGGGCGTCATCGTCTACTTCCGCATCATGGAGGGCTCGCTGAAAAAGGGGATGCAGGTCAAGATGATGGCCTCCGGGGCAAACTATCAGGTGCTGGACTGCGGCTACCTCAAGCCACTGGGCATGGAGTCCTGTGAAACATTGGCCGCCGGCGAGGTGGGCTGGTTCACCGCCTCCATTAAAAATGTAAAGGACACCCGGGTAGGCGACACCATTACCGGGGTAGAGCGCCCTGCCGACGAGGCGCTGCCCGGCTATCGCCCCGCCCAGCCTATGGTCTACTGCGGCATCTATACCGAGGACGGCTCCAAATATCCCGATCTGCGGGACGCTCTGGAGAAGCTCCAGCTCAACGACGCCTCCCTCTCCTTTGAGCCGGAGTCCTCTGTGGCCCTGGGCTTTGGCTTCCGCTGCGGTTTTCTGGGCATGCTCCACATGGAGATCATCCAGGAGCGGCTGGAGCGGGAGTTTGATCTGGACCTGGTTACCACATTACCTTCCGTAATATACGAGGTCACTAAAACAGATGGTACTGTAGTTCGGGTGGACAATCCCCACAACTATCCCGATCCCGGCTCCATTGCCGAGGCCCGGGAGCCCTATGCCAAGGTGTCCATCATCTCTCCCCCGGACTATGTGGGCAACATCATGCCCATGTGCCAGGACCGCCGGGGGATTTTCAAGGACATGCAGTATCTGGACACCAATCTGGTGGAGCTTCACTACTCCATGCCCA
Organism: bacterium; assembly: GCA_037231075.1. Lineage (GTDB taxonomy): Bacteria > Bacillota > Clostridia > Oscillospirales > Oscillospiraceae > Lawsonibacter. The sequence continues at coordinate 3,716 of JAXUUN010000053.1, forward strand.
TCGGCGAGATAATTTACGACTTTTTTGACGCCCTGAAGGCCCGGACCAAGGGGTACGCCTCCCTGGACTATGAGCTGGAGGGCTACCAGAAGAGCGACCTGGTAAAGGTGGACCTGCTGCTCAACGGAGATCAGGTAGACGCTCTGAGCTTCATCGTCCACCGGGACAAGGCCTATCCTCGGGCCCGGCGGATCTGTGAGAAGCTGAAGGAGAACATCCCCCGTCAGCTCTTCGAGGTACCCATCCAGGCGGCCATCGGCGGCAAGATCATTGCCCGGGAAACCGTCAAGGCCATGCGCAAGGATGTACTGGCCAAGTGCTACGGCGGCGACATCACCCGGAAAAAGAAGCTGCTGGAAAAGCAAAAGGAAGGCAAGAAGAAAATGCGTACTCTGGGCACTGTTCAGCTGCCCACCGAGGCCTTTATGGCAGTGCTTAAGCTGGACGAGGAATAATTTTATCGGCGGTCCGCACACATGCGGGCCGCCCTTTTATCATATCCTCTCTCCGTCTCCCATAAGATAGGAGCAGAACAGGGAGGGGAGTTTTATGCCTATGCGGGAGGAACGGAAAACAGCTTCATTCGGCCTGGAGGTACGCCCGGCGGTCACCATTGCCCTTGCTCTGACCGCTGTGCTGTTTTTCCTGCCTCTTCTGTTCCTGTCAGGCACGCCGCTCACCCCTCAGGTCGGGACAGAAGCCCCGGAAGAGGAGGCCACCCTCCCCATTGACCGGGCGGTCACCACTTCCGCCGCCCGGGACAAGGGCCGGGCGGTACGGCTGAAAACCGACGACGGCCAGGTGGTGGAGATGACCATGGCGGACTACCTCTGGGGTGTGGTGGCGGCGGAAATGCCGGCCTCCTTCGAGGAGGAGGCCCTGAAGGCCCAGGCCTGTGCCGCCCGGACCTACACAGTGTCCCGTCAAAATCACCCCTCGGATAAACACCCTGACGCGGATATCTGTTCCGACAGCACCTGCTGCCAGGCCTACATCGACCGCTCCGACGCCGAGGCCCGCTGGGGCCTGAACGCCGGGGAATACAGCGATAAGATCCAACAGGCGGTAACAGAAACCGACGGTCTGGGCATTCTCTATGACGGTCAGCCCATCCAGGCTCTGTTTTTTTCCTCCGCCGCTGGAAAAACGGTGGACGCGGTGGAGGTCTGGGGCAACTCGGTGGATTATCTGAAAAGTGTGGACAGCCCTGAGGGTGAGGAGGTCCCCAACTACCATACCCAGGCGGCATTTACCGCTGAAGAGGTCAAATCCCTGACCCTGGCCGCCTATCCAGGCGCTGATCTGTCCGGGGACCCCTCCGCCTGGTTTGGAGAGGCCAGCCGGAATGAGGCAGGCGGCGTTATTTCCGTTTCCCTGGGGGGTATTACCCTTACCGGCAGTCAGGTCCGGTCTCTGTTTTCTCTCCGTTCCGCCACCTTTACCGTATCCTATTTGGACGGCACCTTCACTTTTGATGTCACCGGCTACGGCCACGGGGTGGGTATGAGCCAATATGGCGCCAACGCCATGGCCGCCTCGGGAAGCACCTTTGAGGAGATCCTCACCTGGTACTACACCGGCGCTCAGGTAGCCGCTCTGTGGTAAGCGTCGCTTTTGCGGAAACCGCCCTCTGTTCCCGGGGTGCGGTTTCCGTTTTTTCTTGAAAAACCAGGAAGGGGAACTATGAATAAATCTTGACATCAAAGCTGGTTGCCTTTACAATATAAGCAGGACAAATATGAAAAACTTTGGGGATGTTTTTCAGTTGTCGCAAGGGTAAAGGGGCAGTCCTCGCTTCGCACTCTTGCGGCTTTTATCTGCAATTTTCGCGGCTGTCCGCCGCAGCAACCTGAAATTTTTGGAGGTGTAACAGACCAAAATGGAATTTTTGCCCTATATCATCGAGGCGATCATCTGTATTGCCCTTGCCGGTGTAGTAGGTGCTCTGTTCGGTTGGAATCGACGCAAGGCCACCGCGGAACGGGAGATCGGCTCCGCGGAGGATGAAGCAACCCGCATTGTCAACGAGGCTTATAAAAGTGCGGAAAGCAAGAAGCGCGAAGTGCTTCTTGAGGCCAAGGAGGAGATCCTGAAGGCCAAAAACGACTACGAGCGCGAGGAGAAGGAGCGCCGGGCCGATCTGCAGAAGCAGGAGCGTCGTTTGCAGCAAAAGGAAGAAAACCTGGACCGGAAAACCGAAAACATCGAAAAGAAGGAAGAACAGCTCTCCGCCAAGCTCTCCAAGCTGGACGCCAGTCAGGCCCAGGTAGACGAGCTGAAGCAAAAACAGACCGACGAGCTGGAGCGCATCTCCGGCTTTACTGCCGCGGAGGCCAAGAACTACCTGCTCAAACAGCTGGAAGAAGATGTCACCCATGAGTCGGCCATGAAGATCAAGGAGATCGAGGCCCGGTTCAAGGACGAGGCCGATACCAAGGCCCGGGAGATTATCTCCCTGGCCATCCAGCGCTGTGCCGCCGACCATGTAGCCGAGGCCACCGTCAGCGTGGTACCCCTGCCCAACGATGAAATGAAGGGCCGGATCATCGGCCGCGAGGGCCGGAATATCCGTACCCTTGAGACCCTGACCGGGGTGGATCTGATCATTGACGACACCCCGGAGGCCATTACCGTCTCCTGCTTTGACCCCGTCCGCCGGGAGATTGCCCGGCTGGCGCTGGAAAAACTCATTCTGGACGGCCGCATCCATCCCGCCCGCATTGAGGAAATGGTGGAGAAGGCCAAGCGTGAGGTGGATGCCGTCATCAAGGCTGAAGGCGAGCGGGCCATCTTTGAGACCAATGTCCACGGCCTGCACCCGGAGCTGGTCAAGCTCCTGGGCCGGATGCGCTACCGCACCAGCTACGGCCAGAATGTGCTCAACCACTCCATTGAGGTAGCCCATTTGGCCGGCCTTCTGGCCGCCGAAATCGGCGCCAATGTGGCCGAGGCCAAGCGTGCCGGTCTGCTCCACGACCTGGGCAAGTCCATCGACCACGAGGTGGAGGGGTCCCATGTGCAGATCGGTGTGGAGCTGGCCCGGAAGTACCATGAGAGCGAAAATGTCATCCACGCCATTCAGGCCCACCACAACGATGTGGAGCCCAGAACGGTGGTTGCCTGCCTGGTACAGGCGGCCGACGCCATCTCTGCCGCCCGCCCCGGCGCCCGGCGGGAGAATCTGGAAAACTATATCAAGCGGCTGGAGACCCTGGAGGAAATCACCTCCTCCTTCAACGGTGTGGAGAAGTCCTTCGCCATTCAGGCCGGCCGGGAGGTTCGCATCATGATCAAGCCCGAGGTCATCAGCGAGGATCAGATGGTCCTGCTGGCCCGGGAGATCGCCAAGAAGATCGAGGACGAGCTGGAGTACCCCGGCCAGATCAAGGTCCACCTGCTCCGGGAGACCAAGGCCATCGAGTACGCCAAGTAAAAATAAGATTGCGCAAAAATCGGGACGCCCCCCAGCGTCCCGATTTTTTATATTCAATTGTATCCCTGTATGACGGTCAATATTTCCGTCCGTTTCTATTGTCCCATCTCATCTTGTCTTTCAGGTCGGCATCCTTGTTTTTTTAATTAATTTCCCTTAATTTCGGCTTTTTTTGAACAATGATATTAGAAAACAGAATTCGACAGCCTTTTTTCATGAAATATAATATCCTCATGCCGAAAGAAAAAGGGCGCCGCTGAAAAGCGGCGCCCTGTGGGGAATGGTGGTGAATTACTTGTGATCCACGCTGTACATGTGCTTGATGAGCTCCAGCACCTTGTTGGAGTAACCGATCTCGTTGTCGTACCAGCTGACGACCTTCACGAAGGTGTCGGTCAGAGCGATGCCGGCGTCGGCGTCGAAGATGGAGGTGCGGGTGTCGCCCAGGAAGTCGGAGGACACAACGGCCTCGTCGGTGTAACCCAGAACGCCCTTCAGCTCACCCTCGGAGGCGGCCTTCATGGCGGCGCAGATCTCTTCATACTTGGCGGGCTTGGCCAGGTTGACGGTCAGGTCGACCACGGACACATCCAGGGTAGGAACACGCATGGACATACCGGTCAGCTTGCCGTTCAGCTCGGGAATGACCTTACCCACGGCCTTGGCGGCGCCGGTGGAGGAGGGGATGATGTTGCCGGTAGCAGCACGGCCGCCGCGCCAATCCTTCA
>JAXUUN010000027.1:0-35901 GCA_037231075.1 bacterium
CGGGGAACAGGCTCAGCTCCCGCACGCCCTGGCGCAGGCCCTGGATCATCTCGGCATAGGTGAAGTCCTCGCCGGAGAAGAACTTGTCCATGAACTCCTCGCTGGTCTCGGCCACGGACTCCTTCAGGGCGTCGTTGAACTGGGTGACAACCTCGTCCTTGCCCTCGGGAATCTCGATCTCCTCCCGCTTGCCGTCACGCATCTCATAGGCGCGCTTGTTGAGCACATCGATGATGCCGATGACCTTCTTGTTTTCGTCCCAGATGGGGACCACCAGGGGGGCGATCTTGTTGCCGTACTTGGCGCGCAGAGCCTCAAAGGTGGCGTTATAGTCAGAGTTGTCCTCGTCGGTCTTGGAAATATAGATAAACCGGGGCATGTTCCGCTCCTCGCAGTACTTCCAGGCCTTCTCCAGGCCCACGGAGATACCGTCCTTGGCGGAGCAGACGATGATGGCGGCGTCGGCGGCCCGGAGGGCCTCCATCACCTCGCCGGCAAAATCGAAGCTGCCCGGAGTGTCCAGCACATTGATTTTACAGCCCTTGAATTCCACAGGGGCCACGGAGAGGGAAATGGAGATCTGACGCTTGACCTCTTCAGGGTCGTAATCGCACACAGTATTGCCATCGGCGGCCTTGCCCATGCGGTCAATGGCGCCGGTCATATACAGCAGGCTCTCCGCCAGGGCAGTCTTACCGCTGCCTCCATGTCCCAGCAAACAGACATTGCGGATGTTTTGTACAGAATATCTCATGTTTTGTTCCACTCCTTATGTTTGGACTATTGCTCCGCCCCCAGCGGACTTTTCCGCACCTGTAAGGCGTTACAGTCTGTTAGTCATTATACACTAAACTGTGGATTTTGACAACTGTTTTTTCCGGGCTTTTGGTGAGAATCACGAAACTTCGCGCACCCTCCCCCCTTCAGGCTCCTTTTGTCAAAAAACACAAAGGATCCCTCTCCCCTCGGGGAAAAGGATCCTTTTTCTTCATCTTATTGAGGCTCAATCACCACATCCAGCTTTGCTCCGTCTTCCAGCTCCATGCCCACCTGGGCCAGGATGAGCCACACCGACCCATCCTCCGCCCCCGTCTGGGACTGCTGCCGGGTGAGAAACACCCGCTCATCTGTTACCTGGGACAGGACAAACTGGTCGCCGCCCTCTGCCTCCACCAGTACCGCCAGCAGCCGCCCGGACTTAAAGTAGTCCTCCCCATATGCCTCGGTTACCAGGGACAGATCGTCCCCGGGGAAGGCAGACAGGAAGTCCGTCAGGGACTGGACACTGCCTAAAATCACGGCGGAGGGGGCCTCTGCCCCGGCGCTGAGGGTCACCTGGAAGGTCTGTGTCTCCTCAAAAGCCCCCGTCTGCCCAGTCTGCTCCTCCTCCGGGGCCGTCTGGAGGTCAGCTGTCCTGGGGGAGAGCTCCCCCTGGGCCTCATCCTCAGGCAGGGCGGAAGCCATGGAGTACCCGTACTGATCCGCCCCGGTCTGGCTGCCGCTGACCGCCCCTTCCGTCTCCAGAGGCTGTGTGCTTCCACTGCCGCCGGTCTGCCGGGTCACAGCGCCGTCCGTGCCGCCGGTCTGTCCGGCCAGGTTCAGTTGGCCCGCCCCGTAGAGGCCCGCGCACAGGACCAGACAGGCGGCCAGGCTGGCCACAGCCTTGAACTGGGGCCTTCTGAACAGGGGGATGACCTTCTTCTGTTCCCCCGCCCGGATCCGGTCCATGACTCCCTGGGCAAAGCCCTGGGGAGCCTGGACCTCCTCCAGAGCTGAAAAATCCCCGTGAAGCCCGGACAGCTGCTCCGCCAGAGCTCGGCAGCGGGGGCACTGTTTCAGGTGGGCCTCCAGCTCCCGCTCCTCCTCCCCGGTCAGTTCGCCGTCCAGGCGGGCGGAGAGCAGTTCACAGTACTGCTGACAGTCCATGGGCTTCACCTCCTTTTCTTCTCATTCACAGGGTTAGACGGCGGCGGGTTGGAAAAGTTCCCGTCGGAGAGCAAAATTTTTCTCAGCGCCAGCCGGGCCCGGGCGATCCGGGATTTTACCGTCCCCAAATCCAGGTCCAGGGCCTGGGCAATCTCCTGATAGCTGAGCCCGGAGATCTCCCGGAGCACCAGGGGGCGGCGCTGGTGCTCGGGCAGCTGCTCTAGGGCCCTGGCCAGGGCCCTCCCCCGCTCCGACTGCTCCAGCTTCTTCTGGGGGTCCTGGTCCCAATCCGCCGGCTCGGCCCAGCCTCTGTCCTCGTCGTCCAGGGACACCGCCGTCTCCACCCCCTGCCGCCGCTTCTGGCGGCGGAGGTAGTCGATGCACACATTGGTGGTCAGGCGGTAGATCCAGGTGGAAAAGCTACTCTCCCCCTGGAAGGATTTTAAGCCCTGCCAGGCCTTTAGGAAGGCCTCCTGGGCCAGGTCCGCCGCCTCCTCCCGGTCCCCCACCAGTCTGAGGGCCAGGGAGTAGACCTTATTCTGATGTTCCTCCACCAGAAGGCCGAAGGACTCCTGTTCTCCCGCCTTTGCCCGGGACACCAGCTCTCTATCGTCCACTCCCCTCACCCCCATTGTCTAATTTCTAATTCCTAACTCCTAATTCCTAACTCAACACAGGTCTCTCTTGATCCCCGCGGTAATGCGGTACACATCCTCCAGGGTGGTGATCTTTACGATCTGCTCCTTATAGTACCCGGCGTGAGGTACCCCCTTCAGATACCAGGCATACTGTTTTCTGGCCTCCAGGCAGGCGATCTTCTCCCCCTTGTTGGCGGCGGCCATCTCAAACTGCCGCACCGCCGTGTCGCACCGCTCCCTTAAGGGGGGCAGTTCGGGGATGGGCTTTCCCTCCAGGGCCGCCTTGCACTGGGCAAAGATCCAGGGGTTTCCGAAGACCCCACGGCCAATCATGGCAATATCCGCCCCGGTATACTTCAAAATCCGGGGGGCATCGGTCCCCTTGAACACATCTCCGTTGGCGATGACGGGGATCTTCACCGCCTTTTTCACTTCCCGGATCCAGTCCCAGTTGGCAGTACCGGAGTACATCTGCACCCTGGTGCGGCCATGGACGGCCACGGCGGCCACTCCGGCCTCCTCCATGGCCCTGGCAAACTCCACGCAGTTGATAGAGCCCTTATCCCAGCCCAAACGGAACTTCACCGTCACCGGGCATTTTGCTCCACGGATCACAGCCTCAGCCACCTTGACGGCCAGGTCGGGGTTGCGCATGAGCCCCGAGCCGTCCCCGGAGTTTGCCACCTTGGGCACGGGGCAGCCCATGTTGATGTCGATGATGTCCGCCCCGGATACCTCGTGGGCGATGGCCGCCCCCTCCTCCATACAGACAGGGTCGCTGCCGAAAATCTGGGCGGCAGCGGGGGTCTCGTTCTCCCCCATCTGCAAGAGGGGGATGGACTTCTTGTCCTGGTAGCACAGGGCCTTGGCGCTGACCATCTCGGTACAGGTAAGCCCCGCCCCCTGCTCCCGGCAGATGGTGCGGAAGGCCATATCCGTCACCCCGGCCATGGGGCCCAGGGCCAGGGGCGTTTCAATTTTAATTCCTCCAATGGATACCATGGGGACCTCCTGAAGGGGCAAAATCAGCCCCGGTCTCGATTTCAAGCCATTCTACCACAGGGCAAAACCGTTGACAAGGGCGGCAGGGCACATTAGAATGAGAAAAAGCGCAAGTATAAGGAGTGTTTGCTATGAATCTGATGACCCTCCGGGCCTCCCTTCAGGGTGTGTCCGCCTTTCTCAATCTGAAAAAACAGCCTGTGTTTGTCCACGCCCTGGACCTGCTGGACGCCCTGGCCAAGCGCCAGGGGGAAGCCGCCCTGGACGCCTACTGTTCCCTGTTCCACTCCCTTCGGCAGGAGGGGTTTCAGGGGATGGGCCTGTGGCTGTGGGATCACCTCCGGTATGAGGAGAGCCCCTACGCCCTCCTGGCCGAGGGGGGCGGAGCCGACCCCGCTCTGGAAAATGCCGCAAGGCGGGATGTGGAGACCTTCCTGGTCCTGGCCGAGACCGACTGCGACGACTTCATTGACGCCATGAAGGACCTGCTGCCCAAAGAATATGTCCCCGTACTGGCCGGACTGCCCCGGTGGCGCGCCGACGCCCCCTTTGACTTTGACTCCCTCACCCGGTTCTACCGGGATCACGGGGCCGGTCTCTACGCAAGGTACCGGGCCTTTCTCTGGGAGGACGGACAGCTCATCCCCGTGGCCGACCCCGACTGTCCCAAGCCCCAGGACCTGCTGGGCTACGAGCACCAGCGGGGCCAGGTGGAGCAGAATACCCGCCTGATGATGACCGGCCGTCCGGCCAACAATGTGCTCCTCTTCGGAGATGGGGGCACAGGCAAGTCGGCCACAGTGAAGTCCATGCTCTATCTGCCCGGGATGGAGGACCTGCGCCTCATCGAGATCCAGAAGGAGAACCTCATGGGCCTGCCCAGCCTTATCCGCTCCCTGGCCCGGCGGCGGCAGAAGTTCATCCTCTTTATTGACGACCTGGCCTTTGACCAGGACGACAAAACCTACTCCTCCATGAAGACCATTCTGGAGGGCAGCCTGGAGAAGCGGCCGGACAATGTGGTCATCTACGCCACCTCCAACCGCCGCCACCTGGTGCGTCAGACCTTCTCCGACCGGGCCGGGGACGAGGTGGACACCTTTGAGACCATCTCGGAAAAGACCGCCCTGGCTGAGCGCTTCGGCCTGCGCATCCCCTACCTGTCCATGAACAAGGCCGGCTACCTGGCCCTGGTGGACCATCTGGCCGATCAGGCTGGAATCCAGATGAGCCGGGAGCAGCTCCACACCCAGGCCATGGCCTGGGAGATCCGCCACTCCGGCCGCACGCCCCGTGTGGCACGGCAGTTTATTGCCAGCCTGAACCTGTAACCGATGGTTTTCCCAACGGGAATTTCCCGTATCAAGATACATCATTTATTTTGTGAGGAGGTTCGTTTCCATGCAGGCATTTGAGTTCTACTCCCCCACCAGGATCATCTTCGGCCCCGGTACTGAGCAGCAGGTGGGCACCCAGGCGGTTTCCTTCGGTGCCCGTCGGGTGCTAGTAGTTTACGGCGGCCACAGCGCCGTCAAGAGCGGTCTCCTGGACCGGGTGCTGGCCTCTCTGAAGGACAGCGGTCTGGCCTGTGAGACCCTGGGCGGGGTCCATCCCAATCCCCGCCTCAGCCTGGTCCGGGAGGGTCTGAAAAAGGCCCTGGATTTTCAGGCCGACTTCCTGCTGGCTGTGGGAGGCGGCAGCGTCATCGACACCGCCAAGGCCATTGCCGACGGGGCAGCCAACCCGGAGCTGGACATCTGGGACGACATCTGGCTGAAAAAAGTTCCTCTGGAAAAGGCCCTCCCTGTGGGAGTGGTGCTCACCATCCCCGCCGCCGGCAGTGAGAGCAGCGACTCGGCGGTACTCACCAAGGACGAAACCCTGGAAAAGCGCGGCCTGGGCTCCAGCTTCCAACGCCCCCGCTTCGCTATCATGAACCCCGAGCTCACCTTCACCCTGCCCCCCTATCAGGTATCCTGCGGCATTGTGGACATTATGATGCACACCATGGACCGGTACTTTAATCCCGTCACCACCAACGAGCTCACCGACGAGATCGCCGAGGGCCTTCTGCGCACCGTCATCCGCAACGGCCGCCGGGCGCTGGAACCCCCGGGAGATTACCAGGCCATGAGCGAGCTGATGTGGGCGGGAAGTCTGTCCCACAACGGTCTTACCGGCCTGGGCGGATCCATGGACTTTGCCACCCACCAGCTGGGTCACGAGCTGAGCGCCCGGTTTGACGCCGCCCACGGGGCCACCCTGGCCGCCATGTGGGGCAGCTGGGCCCGGTACTGCCTGGACACCAACCCCGCCCGCTTCGCCCGTTTCGGCGTGAAGGTGTGGGGGCTGGAGGACAAGGGGGACGAGAAGGCCCTGGCTCAGGCCGCCATCCAGGCCACCGAGGACTACTTCCGCTCCATCGGCATGCCCACCTCCATCTCCGAAATTCTCGGCAGCGTCCAGCCTCCCGAGATGCTGGAGACCCTCACCTGGGGCTGCACCTTCCATGGCCAGCGCACCATCGGCTCTTTCCGGGTGCTGGGACATGATGATATTCTGGCCATCTACAAGCTGGCCAACCATTAAACCCGGCCGCGCCGCTTTTGGAGAGTTAAAAAAATCCCGGAAGCTCTCGCTTCCGGGATTTTTTATGGTCTTTTTAAAGCTTGGTGATCCAGTTGTGGGGATCGGCCACACGGCCCCACTGGATGCCGGTGAGCTCGTCATAGAGCTTCTGGGTAATGGGACCGATCTTGCCACCGGAGACGGTGACCTTCTTGTCCTCCATAGCCAGCTCGCCGATGGGGGAGACCACAGCGGCGGTACCGGTACCCCAGGCCTCCTCCAGGGTGCCGTTTTCGGCAGCCTCGAACAGCTCCTCGGCGGAGATGCGGCGCTCCTCCACCTCATAGCCCCAGTCCTTCAGCAGCTGGATGCAGGAGCGGCGGGTGATGCCGTCCAGCACAGAGCCGTTCAGGTCGGGGGTGAGGATCTTGCCGGCCACCTTGAACATTACATTCATGGAACCGACCTCTTCAATATACTTGCGGTGCACGCCGTCCAGCCACAGCACCTGGCTATAGCCGGCCTTCTCAGCCCGGTCGCCGGCCCGGAGGGAGGCGGCGTAGTTGCCGCCGGTCTTGGCCATGCCGGTGCCGCCCTTCACGGCGCGGACATCCTGATCCTCCACATAGATCTTCACGGGGTTCAGCCCCTCGGGATAGTAAGCGCCCACGGGGCAGACGATGACCACAAACTGCACATGCTTGGAGGAGTGCACACCCAGGGCGGCATCCAGGCCGATCATGAAGGGGCGGATATACAGGGAGGTATCCTTCTCAGAGGGCACCCAGTCCTGCTCCACCTTCACCAGCTCCATGATGCCGGCCATGGCCAGATCCTCGGGGATTCTGGGCAGGCACAGACGGTCAGCGGACTTGTTCATCCGGTCGATGTTGTCCTTGATACGGAAGAGCTGAATGGAGCCGTCGGCAGTGCGGTAGGCCTTCAGGCCCTCGAAGATCTCCTCAGCGTAGTGGAGCACCTTGGCGGCGGGGTCGATCTGCAGGGGGCCGTAGGGGACGATACGGGGATCGTGCCAGCCCCGGCCCTCATCATAGTCTGCCAGGAACATATGGTCAGTCATATTTTGACCGAACACCAGTGTGGAGGAGTCGGGCTTCTCCTTTAAAGTAGCCGCACGGGTGATTTTGATGTTTTCCATGGGAATTCCTCCTAAATCTCGTTTCTTTGTGTTAAAAAGCCGTCTCTCCTCCAACACAACAGGGGGCGGTTTTTCCCTATTATAGCAGTATTCCCCCGGCGGTGCAACGGTTTGGAACGGCTGCGGAAAAGATTTTTTTGGTTTTTTCTTTTTTCCTGCCCCTCCCCCGCCCCTTGTATTCTGGGCACGGTTCTGATATAATAAAATGCCTTTGTTATATCGTCCTGTTCCCTTGTAAAGGAAAAAGGGGGGTCCTTCTTTGAACCGAAAACTCAATCAGCTGCTTCAACCCAGTTTCCGGCTGTATTTTATCTGCCTGATCCTCTTCGCCCTGCTCTCAGGCTTTTATTCCTGGGTACTGGCGGTCTCAGAGCTGGTAATCGTGGTTTGTCTGGGCCTGTACAGCCGGGAGAGCGCCCACCGCCGGCGCAAGGAGCTGAACAAGTATCTGGACAGCTTTACCGGCACCGTGGACACCGCCACCAAGGACACCATGGTAAACTCCCCCCTGCCCATGGTTCTCTTCCGCCCGGAGAGTGACGACATCGTCTGGACCAACAACCGCTTTCTGGAACTCACCGGCCAGCGGGAGCACCTCTTTGACGCCAAGCTGTCCACCCTGATTCCCGACTTCGATACCCGATGGCTGATGGAGGGCAAAAGTGAGTGCCCCACCGAGGTAAGCTACGGCAACCGCCGTTTTCTGGTCTTCGGCCACCTGGTCCGCACCGGCGGGCGCACCGGCGGCTTTCTTGCCACCACCTACTGGGTGGATGTCACCGAGTTCTGTCAGGTCAGGGACCGGTTTCTGGCCTCCCGCCCGGTGGCGGCAGTGCTGCTCATCGACAACTATGAGGACCTGATGAAAAACCTCACGGAGAACGAGCGGTCCAACATCATGCTGGAGATTGACAACCGCCTGGACGCCTGGGTGGCCCAGAGCGGAGGATTGCTCCGCCGGTATCAGCGGGAGCGCTATCTCTTCATCTGTGAGGAGCAGTACCTGACCAAGTTTGTGGAAGGAAAGTTTGATATTCTGGACACCATCCATCAGGTGGTCAACCCAAGCGGTATCAACGCCTCCCTGTCCATCGGCATCGGCAAGGACGGAGACAGCTACCGGGAGCTTATCAACTTCGCCAACCTGTCCATCGACATGGCCCTGTCCCGGGGAGGCGATCAGGCGGTCATCCGCAATAAGTTTACCTTTGAATTTTACGGCGGGCGCTCCAAGGAGACGGAAAAACGCACCAAGGTGAAGAGCCGTGTCATGGCCAACGCCCTGTCCTCCCTCATCTCCGACTCCTCCCAGGTCTTTATCATGGGCCACAAGTCCCCGGACAACGACGCTATCGGCGCCGCCGCCGGCGTATGCGCCCTGTGCCGAAAAAACGGCGTTCCCGTCCACATCATCCGGGACCAGGGCAATCCTCCCGGCCAGGTGCTTATCGACAAGCTCTCCCAGCTGCCTGAGTACCACGACTGCTTCCTCTCCCCCCAGGACGCCCTGCTCATCGCCGACACCCGCTCTCTGGCGGTGGTGGTGGACACCAACCGCCCTGAACAGGTCCAGGCCCCTGAGCTGCTCCAGTCCTGCAACCGGGTGGCCGTCATCGACCACCACCGGCGGGCGGCCACCTACATCGAAGGCGCCGCTCTCAACTACCACGAACCCTACGCCTCCTCGGCCAGTGAGCTGGTCACCGAGCTGCTCCAGTATATCATCGAGCCCAACCATCTGCTCCGGGCGGAGGCGGAGGCCCTGCTGGCAGGTATCGTGCTGGACACCAAAAACTTCACCATGCGCACCGGCGGGCGCACCTTTGAGGCCGCCGCCTTCCTGCGCCGCTCCGGCGCGGACACCGCGGAGGTGAAAAAGCTCTTCCAGAACGACCTGGCGGGCACCATCGCCAAGTACGCCATTATTCAGAACGCCAAGCTCTACCGGGACCATATGGCCATCGCCGTGGCGGACAAGCCTGTGAACCGGGTCACCGCCGCCCAGGCAGCCGACGAGCTGCTGAACATCATGGGCATCGACACCTCCTTCGTCCTCTCCCAGGACGGGGAGCGGGTGAACATCTCCGCCCGCTCCATGGGGGACACCAATGTGCAGGTCATTCTGGAGCAGCTGGGGGGCGGCGGAAACGCCGCGGCGGCGGGAGGCCAGGTGACAGGCAAACCCATCGACCAGGTTGCCCAGGAGCTGTGTCGGGCCATCGACCGGTATCTGGATTCCTGAAGTTCAAATTTTCCTTTGATCCATCGTGATCGTTAAAATTTTATTTGGAGGTAATACCCATGAAAGTGATTTTACAGCAGGATGTACGCGGCCAGGGAAAGAAGGGCCAGCTGGTGGATGTATCCGACGGCTACGCCCGTAACTTCCTTCTGCCCCGAAAGCTGGCGGTCATCGCCACCGCAGAGAACCTGAACACCATGAAGCAGCAGGAGAAGGCCCGGAAGGCCCAGGAGGCCGCCGAGAAGGCCGAGGCCGAGGCCACCGCCAAGAAGCTGGAGGGTCTGATGGTAAAGATCCCCGCCAAGGCCGGAGAGGGCGGACGGCTGTTCGGCGCCGTCACCGCCAAGGAGGTCTCCGAGGCCCTCGCCGCCCAGCACGGGGTGAACATCGCCAAGACCAAGCTGGTGCTGGACGAGCCCATCAAGGCCTGCGGCGGCTACCAGATCAAAGCCAAGCTGGGCTATGAGGTCGTAGGCACCGTCAATGTGATGGTAGTTGAGGGCTGAGTTTTCTCAGTTAGGAGTTAGGAATCAGTAGTTAGGAATTACGGTGTCCGGCGGAGCCGGACCTTTGAAATGGCGCGCCCCAGGCGCGCCGATCCGAACCTTTCCACCTGTTCTGATTCCGAACTCCAATTTTTCCTATACGCATTTTAATTCCTAATTCCTAACTCCTAATTCCTAATTTTTATGAACGGGGGGATCATGACATGGCTTTTGAAGAGGAACAGCTGCTGTTAAAGCAGATGCCCCACTCTGTGGAGGCGGAGCAGGCGGTGCTGGGCTCCATGCTCATTGACCCCCGGTGCGTGCCGGAGGTCATCGACAAGCTCAAGCCCGATGACTTCTACCTGCAGCAGAACATGGAAATCTATGAGACCATCTACTCCATGTTCAACTACTCCCAGACCATTGACCCGGTAACGGTGCTGGAGCACATGAAGCAGAACGGGTATTATGACGAAAATAATTCTCGCAACTACCTGCTTCAGCTCATGGACACCACCCCCACCGCGGCCAATGTCAAGGAATACATCGACATTCTGAAAGACAAAACTCTGCTGCGCCGGGTGGCTGAGACCGCAAGCGACCTTACCGCCATGATCCAGCAGGGTACCGACACCGGTCAGGACATTCTGGAGACGGCTGAGCAGCGGATCTACGCCATCCGCCAGGGCCGTTCGGCCCGGGGGCTTACCCCCATCTCCACCGTGCTCATTGATGTGTATGACCGCCTCAGCGAGCTGGCCGCCAGCGACTCCGCCATTCCAGGACTTTCCACCGGCCTTCGGGACCTGGACCGGGCCATCTCTGGTCTGAACAAGTCCGACCTCATCCTCCTGGCCGCCCGCCCCGGTATGGGCAAGACCTCCATGGCCCTGAACATTCTGTTGGACGCGGGCAAAAAGTCGGGAAAAAATGTGGCCTTCTTTTCCCTGGAAATGAGCCGGGAGCAGCTGGCCCTGCGTCTTATTTCCAGCGAGTGCTTTGTGGACAACAAAAAGCTTGTCACCGGCAAGCTCACCGAGGAGGACTGGGAGAGCGTGGCCGCCGCCGCCGACTCTCTCAACCGCTCCATGATCCTCATCGACGACGACTCCTCGGTCACCGTGGCCGACATCAACGCCAAGTGCCGCCGGGTGGAAAACCTGGGGCTGGTGGTCATCGACTACCTGCAGCTCATGCAGTCCGCCGGAGGCAAGAACAGCCGTTCGGGGGAAAACCGCCAGCAGATCGTCTCGGACATCTCCCGTTCCCTGAAGATTATGGCCAAGGAGCTCAATGTGCCCGTGCTGTGCCTCAGCCAGCTCTCCCGCGCCAATGAGAGCCGCACCGACAAGCGGCCCATGCTCTCCGACCTTCGTGAGTCGGGCGCCATTGAGCAGGACGCGGACATCGTCCTCTTCCTCTACCGGGAGGGCTACTACAACCGGGACACGGAAAACCCCAATCTGGCCGAGTGCATCATCGCCAAAAACCGCCACGGAGAGACCGGCACGGTCCAGCTCCAGTGGCAGCCGGAATTTACCACCTTCAACGACATGGAGTGGCAGCACTCAGAGTTCTGACCTCTCCCTTTTCAGGCGGCAGCGGACCATCCCATGGCAGATGTCCCGGTGTTCTACCTGTTCATTCTGCGTATGCCAAGGAGGTCCCCATGCTGAGATCCATGGAAACCTATATCAGGGAGCTCAACCTGATTCCCCCGGGCAGCCATGTGCTGTGCGCGGTATCAGGGGGTGCGGATTCCGTCTGTCTGCTCCACGCCCTGTACCATCTGCGGGAGACACTGTCCTTCACCCTCTCCGCCGCCCACTATGACCACCAGCTCCGGGGGGAGGAGTCCAAGCGGGACGCCCGGTTTGTGGAGCAGTTCGTGGCCCTGTGCTGCGGGCCCCAGCGGCTGCGGGACGGCTCTGTACTCCCACCTGTACGCCTCTACTCCGGCACAGGGGATGTTCGTGCCCAGGCGGAGCTTCAGGGCACGGGCATTGAGGAGACCGCCCGGGAAATGCGCTACGCCTTTCTCCGGCAAACCGCCCGTCAGGCGGGAGCCGACCTCATCGCCACCGCCCACACCGCCAACGACAACGCGGAAACCATCCTCTTTCACCTGGCCCGGGGCACCGGCCTGCGGGGACTTGGGGGGATCGCCCCCCAGCGGGGGGGCCTCATTCGCCCCCTGCTCACCACCACCCGGCAGGAGGTGGAGGACTACCTCTTCCACTACGCCCTGCCCCATATGGAGGACAGCTCCAACGAGGATGACAGCTACACCCGCAACCGCATCCGTCACCAGATCCTGCCGGTTCTGGAGGATATCTCCCCCGGCTTTCTCACCCGCATGACCCAGACCGCCGCCCAGCTCCGGGCGGACGAGAGCTACATCACCGACCTGGCCTGCCAGCTCTCCCGCCAGGCGCGGGTCTGTGAGGACGGCCTGTCCATAGAAGCGGCGCCGCTGGCTCAGGCTCCCGCTCCCGTGGCCTTCCGGGCCATCCGGCTGCTCCTTGGGCGGCTGTGGGACGGGGATCAGAACTGCGGCAGCGTCCATCTCGCCGCCGTATGGAACCTGTGCCGGGAGGACGACCCCTCCGCCCAGGTCCACCTCCCCCACAACTGTGTGGCCCGGCGCTGTTATGACCACCTGGTCCTCCAGCCCAGACTGGGCCCCATCCCCCTGGAGCCGGGACTGCTCCCCCTCCCCGGCCGGCTGGAGACCGGTCCCTGGGAGATTCTCTGTGAGGCCGGGACCTATGAGGGCCAAAGTCAGCTTCCCTGGGACTTCTGGCTCAGCAGGGACGCCGTCGGGCTGCTCTCTGTGCGTCCCCGGCGCACCGGTGACCGGCTTACCCCTCCGGGCAGGCTGGGCAAAAGTGTCAAAAAATGGATGATCCAGGAGAAGATTCCCCGCTTTCAGCGGGACACACTTCCTATTTTCGAGTGCGGCGGCGCGGTGGCCGCCGTGGCCGGGCTGGGCCCGGACCGGGCCTTTGTTCCCCATAGTGGGAAAGGCGCCTGGCATATCACCGTTACCCCCATGAAATAATGATTTTTCTCCTTTGAAGTGAGAGATAATGGAAAGGAATGAAGGCGCATATGTTGGAACAGGATATTCAGGAGGTTCTTTTTTCGGAAGAGCAGCTGAAGGCCCGGGTGAAGGAGATCGCCCAGGAGATCGAACGGGACTATCGGGGCAAGGAGATCATGCTCATCAGCGTGCTCCGGGGCTCCTTTATCTTCATGGCCGACCTGTGCCGGGCCATTGATCTGCCCTGCACCCTGGACTTTATGTCCGTCTCCTCCTACGGAAAGGGCACCACCTCCAGCGGTCAGGTGCAGATCACCAAGGACCTGTCCGAGGACATCACCGGCCGCCATGTCATCGTGGTGGAGGATATTCTGGACAGCGGAAACACTTTGAGCTATCTGCTGAAAATCCTTCAGCACCGCCACCCCGCCTCCATCCGCCTGTGTACCCTGCTGGATAAGCCCGACCGCCGGGTAAAGCCTGTGGAGGTCCACTACTCCGGCTTTACCATCCCCGACGCCTTTGTGGTGGGTTACGGGCTGGACTACGCGGAGAAGTACCGCAACCTGCCCTACATCGGCATTGTAAAACCCCAGGTCTACGGCGGGTAAGAAAGGACTTTTGCCTATGAGACGCTTTTCCCCCCGGGACATCACCATGTACCTGCTGCTGGCGGTACTGCTGTTTTTCACCTTTTCCGCCCTTCAGCAGATGGACAAAGGCGACGCCCCTATTTACAGCGACATCCGTGCCCTCTTCATACAGGAGAAGGTCTCCTATTTTGAACTGAAGGACAACACCCTCACCATGACACTGCGGGGGGAGGACGGCACTTCTTCCACCCTCACATACCATGTCTCCCACCCTGATTGGCTCTATGAGGACCTCCACCAGCTGTGGGAAACCCAGCAGAACGCGGGCCTTCTCCGCTACGACCTGCCCCAGGGGATCGAGGGCTCCTGGTGGTATAACCTGCTGCCCTATCTGGTGGCGGCGGCGGTGCTGGCCTTCTTCTGGTATATGCTGATGCGCCAGCGTGCCGGAGCGGCCGGCGGCGGCGGAGCCCCCGGGGCCTCCCGGTTTGGACACGCCCGGACCCGTACCCTCTCCGACCAGGCCAAAAAGGTCACCTTTGACGATGTGGCCGGGGCCGACGAGGAGAAGGAGGAGCTTCAGGAGATCGTGGAATACCTCCGGGACCCCCAGAAGTTTTCCAGCCTGGGGGCCCGCATCCCCAAGGGCGTGCTGCTGGTTGGCCCTCCGGGCACCGGCAAGACCCTCATCGCCAAGGCGGTGGCGGGAGAGGCAGGGGTCCACTTCCTGTCCATCTCCGGCTCCGACTTTGTGGAGCTCTATGTGGGCGTAGGCGCCAGCCGGGTCCGTGACCTCTTTGACCAGGCCAAGAAAGAGGCCCCAGCCATCGTCTTCATCGACGAGATCGACGCCGTGGGCCGCCAGAGAGGTGCCGGCCTTGGCGGCGGGCACGACGAGCGGGAGCAGACCCTCAACCAGCTGCTGGTGGAGATGGACGGCTTCGGCTCCAACGAGGGGGTCATCGTCCTGGCCGCCACCAACCGCCAGGATATCCTGGATCCCGCCCTGCTGCGCCCCGGGCGCTTTGACCGGCAGATCTATGTGGGCCTGCCCGACATCAAGGGCCGGGAGGCCATTTTGAAGGTCCACTCCAAGCAGAAGCCTCTGGCCGAGGATGTGGACCTCAACCAGGTGGCCCGTGCCACCGCCGGCTTTACCGGGGCCGACTTGGAGAACCTTCTCAACGAGGCCGCCCTTCTGGCCGCCCGGGAGGACCAGCGCTTTATCACCATGGCCGACCTTCACAACGCCATGATGAAGGTCATTGCCGGTCCCGAGAAGCGCAGCCGGGTGGTCACCGACCACGCCAGGAAGCTCACCGCCTACCACGAGGCGGGCCACGCCGTGGTCATCCACGAGCTGAAGACCCAGGACCCCGTTCACCAGATCACCATTGTGCCCCGGGGACCCGCCGGGGGCATGACCATCTCCCTGCCCGCCGAGGATAAGTCCTACCTGTCCCGGAGAGAGCTGGAGGAGCGCATCGCCGTGTGTCTGGGGGGCCGGGTAGCTGAGCAGATCGTCCTGGGGGACATCTCCACCGGAGCCTCCAGCGACATCCAGAAGGCCTCCCAGATCTCCCGGGCCATGGTCACCAAGTACGGCATGAGCGAGAAGCTGGGCACCATTGCCTACGGCAATGAGAGTGATGAGATTTTCATCGGCCGCTCCATGGCCCAGGCCCGCACCTACTCCGAGGAGGTGGCCGGGCTCATTGACCAGGAGGTCAAGGCCATTGTGGACCGGGCCTACCACCAGTGCGAGGAGATCCTCTCCCGGTGCCGCCGGGAGCTGGAGATCACCGCCCGGTATCTGCTGGACCACGAGACCATGGAGGCGGAGACCTTCGCCAAGGTCTTTGACGACCCCGGGGCCGAGGAATTTGCCGAGTATCAGGAAGCGTAAAAAACACCCGTTTTGCCCATGGCAAAACGGGTGTTTTCTTATACATATCCGTACATTCCCCGGACCGACACCTCTCCGGCGGACAGGGCCTTCCGCTCTCCGTCGGGCAGCTCCACCACCAGTCGGAACTGGTCGTCAATCTCCACCGCCCAGGCCTCCTGCCGAGAGACGGGGGTAATGAGCTGCACCTGGTGACCGGGGGTCATGCAGTCGGCGCGGTATTTTGCCAGGTACTCCCCCTTGTTCCCGGGAAAATCCCGGTAAGCCCGGTCCAAGGCCAGGATCACCTGGGCCGCCAGCTCAGACCGCCGCACAGGTTTGCCCAGCTGCTGGGCGAGGGAGGTGGCCATGTCCCGGATCTCGGGGAAGAAGTCCTCGGGGCGGTGGTTCACATTGATGCCGATGCCGGGGATCAGATACTCCAGGGCGTTGCTCTCGCTCTCCAGGCCCAGCTCGGTGAGGATGCCCACCAGCTTTTTGCCCCCCAGGATGATGTCGTTGGTCCACTTGATCTGGGGCCGGACTCCGCAGGCAGCCTGGATACCGTCGCACACCGCCACCGCCACCCAGGCGGTGAAGTCGGTGACCTCCCCGGGCTCCAGCCTGGGCCGGAGGAGGGCGGACAGGTATAGGCCACAGCCCTTGGGGGACTGAAAGCTTCGACCCAGCCTTCCCCGTCCCCCGGTCTGCTCGTCGGCAATGACCACAAGGCCCTCCTCCGCTCCCGCCATGGCCCGGCGCTTGCACTCCGTATTGGTGGAGTCCACCGTGTCAAGGCACAAAAGCTCCCGACCCACCAGGCAGCCCGCCAGGGGACCGGACAGCTCCCCCGCCCGCACCAGGTCGGGCCCCCGCTCCAGGCGATAGCCCCGGTTGGGGGCGGAGGAGATCACATACCCCTCCTGGCGCAGGCCCTCGATGGCCTTCCACACCCCCGCCCGGCTGATGCCCAGAGTACGGCTCATGGCCTCTCCTGAAAGATATTCCCCCTGCCGCTCCCGCAGCAGTGACAGTACAGTTTCCCGGCTCATGGTATCTTCCCTCCAAATCGATTACCTTGATTATACGAAAGATCCTCTCCTCCGTCAACCGCAGGCCTCCGTCCCCGGAAAGATTTTCTCCCGTCTCCTTCCTTCCTCATCTACCGCCTTTGCAAGCAGCAGCTTGGCCCCGGAGCAGTTGAACCCCACCCACACCAGGGGGCATCACAGAAAAAAGGTCCCCGTTTCCATTTGGAAACGGGGACCTGCCCATTTTTATTTGGCGTAGTAGACGAAGTGCTCCTTCCGGGCGGGGGCGGGAGGCAGCTCCCCATCGGCGTAGCCCAGGATGCAGTAGCCGATGCCCTCGTACTCCCCTTCGATGCCCAGATCCTTCAGAATCTGCTTGCCCTCCGGAGTCTCGAAGGTCTCTCTGGCCCGGTGGATCCAGCAGCTGCCCAGTCCCAGGGAGTGGGCGGCCAGCATCAGGTTGCCCATCACAAGGCTCCCGTCATACACATGGGTGGGCCAGGCCTTTTCCGCCAGCACCGCCAGCACCACAGGGGCGCCGTAGAAGGGGTCAAAGCCTTTCTCCCAGCCGCCGATCTGCTGGTTCATCTCAGACAGCTTGTCCCGCAGCTCCCGGTTGGTGACAGCCACGATCAGACCGGCCTGGTGTCCCTTGCCGCTGGCGGCGTAGGTCCCGGCCTGGATCACCTGGTCCAGCAGCTCCTGGGGTACGGGGTCCGCCTTATACTTGCGCACGCTTCTTCTGCTCATCATCTGTTCAATTACCGTATTCAACTTTGTCTCCTTCTTTCCTAATATATATTTTTTTATCTGTTTTTATTATAGCAGCTTTTCCCCATCCATGCAATGTTCCCCGCTTTCGCCACTCTCCCCCTCGGTTCCGCCGGCAAAAGCAGCATTTCCAAGGGCATCATCACCGTTGCCCACCGCTCGTCGTAAACAGCCCAAATCGCTGTGATTTAGGGAATTTACACAGGAGCACCTGGTTTTTCGCTTATTTCTAGGTCCCCTCCCCGGCCCCCCGGCGGATAAAGACCCATGTGCCGCTGTCGGACCGGTTTGGGTCAAAGGTATAGCCCAGGCGGTCAAATTTCTTTGCCTGCTCCGGATTTTCCCCCTGCGATTCCGCCAGAAAGCGGGCCATCTCTCCCCTGGCCATCTTACACATGGTCCCCTTTTCCACCACTTTCCCTGTGTGCTCCTCACCGAACACACAGGTGATAAACCGGACCGACGGCGGAAGATACCGCGTAACGGCAAGGCTATATTCTTTGGACGCCAGATTTAAGATGCAGTCGTCCTCCTCCGTCAGAGCCCGGGCAAGGCTGTCTCCCCAGTAGTCATAAAGGTTTTTTGCCTCCCCCACCCGGAGCTTCGCCTGCATCTCCAGACGGTAGGGCGTCACCCCGTCCAGGGGGCGCAGCACACCGTAAAAGCCGGACAGAATCCGCAGATGTGCCTGGGCATAGTCCCACTGCTCATTGGTAAACACACCCGGGGCCATATATCGGTACTGGATCCCCTCATAGGCGAGCAGTGCCGGAGTCAGGCGGGCCTTCAGATCCATCTCCTCCAGCCGCCCCACATTCAAAGCGGCGATGGCATCGTTGCACCGCCAAAGCGCTTTCAGTTCCTCATAGGTCATCTTCCTCAGCACATCCAAAAGCTCCTGGGTCTGTGGAAGAAACCGGGGCAGATCTGTCCAGGCCAGGGTATCGGTATCTTCCCTCATCTTCTTTGCCGGAGAAATTATGATCCTCATGGTCTGCTCCTTTCCATTTCAGGGCGCTCAGGTACAGTCCGCCGTGCCCTCGCTCACCCTGCCAAAGCCTGTTCTTCCTCATGATACATGGACCTGTCCCCCCTAAATGGGAATCCGTCCATCATCTGTCCTTCCAGAACAGCAAAAACAGAACGCGGACCGGGCAGGTCCGCGTTTTGTCCTTTATCCCAGCATGGAGAACAGGTCCATCTGACTGGTCTGGGGCATATCCCCAAAAGCTCCCGCCTCGGTGAGCTTGTCAATATGGGTCTTGGACACCTTGGGACAGGCGGCGGAGACCTCCTCGATGGAGATAAAGCGCCGCTTTTTGCACTGCTCAGCCAGGGAGATGGCAGCCGTCTCTCCCAACCCAGCCACCGACACAAAGGGCGGGATCAGGGCTTTGGCCTTTTCATCCACCACAAAGTTAATGGCCTGGGAGCGGTACAGATCCATCCGGGCAAAGGTGAAGCCACGGAGGTAAAACTCGTAGCACACCTCCAGAGTGGTGAGCATATCCTGCTCCACAGCGGAGGCCTCCTTGTCCTTGGCAATGATCTCCCGCATCTTCTTCTGGCACACCTCCATACCGTGGCACATAAACTCCTGGTCAAATGCCTTGGCCCGGATGGAGAAGTAGGCGGCGTAGAAGGCCAGGGGCCGGTGGACCTTGAACCAGGCGATCCGGAAGGCCATCATCACATAGGCCACGGCGTGGGCCTTGGGGAACAGGTAGGCGATCTTCTTACAGGAGCCGATGTACCACTCGGGCACCCCGTGCTCCCGCATCTCCTCCTCCGCCCCGTCAGGCAGACCCCTGCCCTTACGCACCGCCTCCATGATCTTGAAGGAGCGCTTGGGCTCCATCCCCTTGGAAATGAGGAAGAGCATGATGTCGTCACGGCAGCCGATGGCCTCGCTGACCTTTGCGGTGCCGGAGGTGATGAGGTCCTTGGCGTTGCCCAGCCACACATCGGTGCCGTGGGAGAAGCCGGACAGACGCACCAGAATATCAAACTGGTTGGGCTGGGTGTCCTCCAGCATGCCCCGGACGAAGCTGGTGCCGAACTCCGGGATGGCGGTGCCGCCGGTGGGGCCCAGGATCTTGTCGTTCTCGTAGCCCAGCACCTTGGAGGACTGGAAGATGGACATGGTGTCCTTGTCGTCCAGAGGGATGTCCGTCCGGGCGTTCACCCCGGTCAGGTCCTCCAACATTCGGATCATGGTGGGATCATCGTGGCCCAGCATGTCCAGCTTCAGCAGGTTCGACTCCATGGAGTGGTATTCAAAGTGGGTGGTGATGATATCGCTGTTGGGGTCGTCGGCGGGGTGCTGGACGGGACAGAAGTCGTAGATCTCCTTGTCCTGGGGGATGACCACCATGCCTCCGGGGTGCTGGCCGGTGGTGCGTTTGACGCCGGTGCAGCCGATGGCCAGGCGGTTCTCCTCCGCCTTGGAGACGGTCTTTCCCTTCTCCTCCAGATACTTTTTCACATAGCCGAAGGCAGTCTTCTCCGCCACGGTTCCGATGGTCCCTGCCCGGAACACATGGGTCTGTCCGAAGAGCTCGAAGGTGTATTTATGGGCATTGGCCTGGTACTCGCCGGAAAAGTTCAGGTCGATATCAGGCACCTTGTCGCCCCCGAAGCCCAGGAAGGTCTCAAAGGGGATATTGAAGCCGTCCTTGACATACTTGGTCCCGCAGACAGGACAGTAGGCGTCAGGCATATCCGCTCCGCAGCCGTAGGGATGGGCGGGGTCCTGGGCATAGTCAAAGTCGGTGTGCTTGCAGTTGGGACAGCGGTAGTGGGCGGGCAGGGAGTTTACCTCGGTGATACCCGACATAAAGGCCACCAGAGAGGAGCCCACCGAGCCACGGGAGCCCACCAGATAGCTGTGCTCCAGGGAGTTCTGCACCAGCTTCTGGGCGGACATGTAGATCACATCGTATTTACACCGGATGATGTCGTTCAGCTCCACATTGATCCGGTCCACCACGATCTGGGGCGGGTTCTCCCCGTAAAGGTCATGGGCTTTCCCCCATACCAGCCGCTTCAGCTCCCCGTCGGAGTCCTCCAGCTTGGGGGCAAACAGCCCCTGGGGCAGGGGCTCGATGGGGTCGCACCAGTCGGCAATCAGGTTGGTGTTCTTCACCACCACCTCGTAGGCCTTCTCCTTGCCCAGATAGGTAAACTCCCGAAGCATCTCGTCGGTACTTTTAAAGTAGATGGGCAAAGGCTCGTCCGCGTCCTCAAAGCCCTTGGAGGCCAGGAGAATATGCCGGTAGATCTCGTCCTCCGGGTCCATGAAGTGGACATCCCCTGTGGCGCACACGGGCTTGCCCAGCTCCTCCCCCAGACGGACGATCACCCGGTTAAACTCCCGCAGCTCCTCCTCGCTGCGCACCTGCCCCTTTCGGAGCATGAACATGTTGTTGCAGATGGGCTGGATCTCCAGGTAGTCGTACCAGGAGGCAATGCGCTTGAGCTCCTCCCAGTCCTTGCCGTCCACCACAGCCCGGAACAGCTCCCCCGCCTCGCAGGCCGAGCCGATAATTAACCCCTCCCGGTTCTCGTTGATGAGGGACTTTGGCATAATGGGCACCCGCTTGAAGTGCTCCAGGTGGGCCAGGGAGATGAGCTTGTAGAGGTTTCGAAGCCCCGTCTGGTTCTTGGCCAGGACGATAAGGTGCTTGGGCTGCCGCCGGGCCTTCCCGCCCTTGCGAAGCCTGGGCATATAGGGGTTGATATCGCTGAGCTTATGTAAACCCATCTTCTCCATCATCTGGAAGAAGGGGGGCAGCATGTAGGCCACGGTGGCCGCGTCGTCGCTGGCCCGGTGGTGGTTGAAGGCGGGCAGCTTCAGGTGTTCGGCCACAATATCCAGCTTATACTTGCCCAGATCGGGCAGCAGATTCTGGGCCAGAATCAGGCTGTCCACCGAGGGATTATGGAAGGGAATGCCGTACTTCCGGCAGCCCGCGGCGATAAAGCCCATGTCAAAGTCGGCGTTGTGGGCGGCCAAGGGCCGGTCCCCGACGAAGGCCAGAAAGGCCTCCAGGGCCTCCTTCTGGGAGGGGGCCCCCTCCAGCATCTCGTCGGTAATGCCGGTGAGGCGAATGATCTCCGGGGACAGCAGCCGGCCCGGAGAGACAAAGGTGTTGAAGGTGTCGGTGATCTCCCCGTTTTTCAGCACTACCGCGCCGATTTCAATGATGACCTCGTACTTTTTGTTGAGGCCGGTGGTCTCAATGTCAAAGCAGACGATCTCGTCCTGGAAGGAGGCGTCCGTCTCCCCGTGGACCACCACCCGGTCGTCCACATCGTTGATGAAGTAGGCCTCCACCCCGTAGAGAAGCTTGATCTTCTTGGCCGAGTGCCAGGCGTCCGGGAAGGACTGGGCCACGCCGTGGTCGGTGATGGCAATGGCCCGGTGGCCCCAGGCCTCCGCCCGCTTGACCACATTCTTGTCCGGCCCCAGCTTAGGGCCCACGGCGGTAAGGGCGTCCATAGAGGACATGGTGGTGTGGAGGTGGAGCTCCACCCGCTTTTCCGGTGCGGTATCCTCCTTCATTTTCTTCTCCGCCGTGGTGACGGCCATGGGCTCCAGCACCATATCCCCGTAAAACCGATCCAGGTTCAGCCGCCCCTGGATTTTCAGGTGCATGCCACTCTTGATGCCGTCCACCAGGGGCTTGGCCTCCTCCGCCTGAGGGAAAAATTTGCTGACCCGGATGGAACTGGTATAGTCGGTAATGTCAAAGGCCACCACCCAGGAGTTTCGTTTTTTCAGCTCCCGGTTGTCCACCGCGAACACATCCCCCTCTATCACCACTACGCCCATATCCAACTCCAGTTCATCAATGGGAGTCGGCGCTTTGGTGATGGGGCGGCCGAAGATGGCCTTTCCCTGGCTCTTTCCGCCGCCCTTTGGGGCAGCGGGGGCAGCGGCGGGATGGGCGCTTTTCTTCATGGCCGCCCGGCGGATGGCCTCAGTGCGGGCAAAGGCGTCTACCTGGGGCTTCTGTTCCGGCCCCTGAGGGGCGGGCTTCTCCGGTTGCGCGGGGGCGGGAGCCTGCTTTGCCGCTGCCGGGGCAGACTGGATTTTAACCGAGTTCAGGGCGTAGCACCGGCACACGGCCTCCTCCGCCTGGGCAATCAGGTTGGGGCCCGCGCCGTCAGCCCCCTCCACCAGAATTTTGGCGCTGCGGCTTTTTTTGTCAATGGCGGCGGACACAATGAGCCAGCCCTCTACCCCATTGGAAAGCTCTTTCCACTGGCACAGGGCGGCAAACATCTGTAAAAACGGGATCTTTTTGGACATTATGTCAACTCTCCTAAAGATATGGAAACAGTGGCATCGCCACTGTTTCCAGACGCTCAGAACTCTCCCTTTGACTGGTTCAAAGGGTCACAATGTATCAATAAGGGCAAACAACTCGTCCACCAGCTTGTCCTGGGGGACCTTTTTGATGATCTCACCCTTTTTGAAGAGCAGGCCCTCACCCACGCCGCCGGCAATGCCGCAGTCGGCGGCGGAGGCCTCGCCGGGGCCATTGACGGCGCAGCCCATGACCGCCACGGTAATGGGCTTGTCCACAGCCTTCAGCCGCTCCTCTACCTCGCCCGCCAGGGCGATGAGGTCAATGCGGGTGCGGCCGCAGGTGGGGCAGGACACCAGCTCCGCCCCTTCCCGGCGGATGCCGGCAGCCTTCAGGATGTCCCGGGCTGCGTATACCTCCTCCACCGGGTCGGCGGACAGGGACACCCGCATGGTGTCCCCGATGCCCAGGGCCAGGAGGCCCCCAATGCCCACGGCGGATTTCAGGGTGCCCATGCGGACGGTGCCCGCCTCGGTGACCCCGATATGTAAGGGGTAATTACTTTCCTGTGCCATGATCTGATAGGCTTTCATGGTCATGGGCACGCTGGAGGACTTGAGCGACACGCAAATATCGTCAAAGTCGAATCTGTTCAGCAGCCTGATGTGGCCGAAGGCGGACTCCACCATGGCCTCGGGGCACACGCCCCCGTACTTGGCCAGCAGAGGCTTCTCCAGGGAGCCCCCGTTCACCCCGATGCGGATGGGGATGTTCTTCTGCCGGCAGGCCTGGGCCACCGCCTTCACCTTGTCCTCACCCCCAATGTTGCCCGGGTTGATGCGCACCTTGTCCGCCCCGGCGGCAATGGCCTCCAGGGCCAGCTTGTAGTCAAAGTGGATATCCACCACCAGGGGCAGGGGGCACTGCTCCTTGATCTTGCCCACCGCTTTGGCGGCAGCCATGTCGGGGACCGCTACCCGGACAATATCGCACCCGGCAGCGGCCAGGGTACGGATCTGGCCTAAAGTGGCCTCCACATCGTCGGTACGGGTGTTGGTCATGGACTGGATGGTAACGGGGGCGCCGCCGCCAATGGCCACGCCGCCCACATGGATCTGCTTTGTCACAGGGATTCCCCCTTACTTCCCAAATAATTTTCCAATATCGCTGAATGTGACCATCAGCATCAGGCCCATAAGCATGGCCAGACCGGCCATGTGGACATAGCCCTCATACTTGGGGTCAATTTTTCGTTTAAACAGGGCGTTCAAAATTCCATTGAGCAGCAGGAAAAACACCCGTCCTCCGTCCAAAGCAGGCAGGGGCAGCAGATTCATCACCGCCAGATTGACGGCAATCAGCCCCGCAAAGCTGGCCATATTTATGGCCGCCGCCGCCGGAGTGGGAGAATATTCCGGATTGCTGCCCACCTCGGTCATCACATCCACAATGCCCACCGGGCCGGACAGGTCCCGCAGGCCTACCGCGCCGGACAGCAGATCCCCCAGACTGATCCACACCAGGCGCACATTGTCCAAGGCGGCATACCAGCCAAAGAGCAGCTTATTGCCAATGGTGCCGGGCAGCACATCCACGCCTATGGTCAGGCCCCGGAGACGGGTGGTATTGCCCTCGGAATCGGTCTTCTCCTGAAGAGGCATATAGACATCCTTGAGCACAATCCGCTCCCCGTCCCGCTCTACCACCCAATCCACCGTGTCTCCCGCCCGGCTCAGGAAGAAGGACAGGTTGCTGTAACCGTACATCTTGTGGCCGTCCACCGAGATGACCTTGTCCCCGGCCTGCAGGCCACAGTTCTCCAGGCCGTAGCCCTCCATCAGACCGCCGATGGTGGGCATGGCAAAGGCGGAGGACTGGGCATAGATGACCAGGAAAATGAGCAGCCCCGTGAGAAAATTCATGGCCGCTCCGGCGCACAGGATGATAAATTTTTTCCATCCCGCCGCCTTCCCAAAGGACCGGGGGTCGGCGGAGTCGTCGTCCTCCCCCTCCATGGCGCAGTAACCACCGATAGGCAGAATTCGAATACTGTAAAGTGTTTCCCCCTTCTCCTTCTTGAAGACAGCCGGTCCCATGCCGACCGAAAATTCATTCACCTTCACCCCAAGCAGCTTTGCGGTGGCAAAATGCCCCAGCTCGTGGGTGGCGATGAGTACGCCGAAAATCACAATGGCCAGGATAACAAACAGCATTGGCAACCTCCAAAAAGGACTCAGTTCACCCGCAGACTGTCATCGGACAGCCTCCCGGGCGGCGGCGTCCGCCTCTAAAATATCGGTAATGGTGGGGTCCTGAACCACGGGCACCTGTTCCATGGCGCGGGCCACCTTCTCCCCGATGTCCAGGAAACCGATCTCACCGGCCAGGAACTGGGCCACAGCCCCCTCGTTGGCCCCGTTGAGGATTGCCCCGGCGGTGCCGCCGGTCCTGGCGGCTTCCAGGGCCAGAGCCAGGCACCGGAAGGTGTCCAGATCCGGACTTCCGAAGGTGAGCGGGCCGCAGTTCCACAGGTCCAGGGGGGTGGTGGCCGTACTGGCCACCCGCTTGGGCCAGGTGAGGGCGTACTGGATGGGCAGGCGCATATCCGGCGTCCCCAGCTGGGCGATCATGGCATTATCACAGTATTCCACCAGGGAGTGAATAATACTCTCCCGGTGGATGACCACAGAAATTTTCTCCACCGGCATGTGGTACAGGTGCATGGCCTCCATCACTTCCAGGCCCTTATTCATCAAAGTGGCCGAGTCCACGGTGATTTTCGCCCCCATGGACCAGTTGGGATGCCGCAAGGCATCTTCCCTTGTCATTCCCCGCAACTCCTCGGTTTTCTTTCCGTAGAAGGGACCACCCGAGCAAGTGAGGATCAGGCGCTTCACCTCTCCCCTGTCCCGGTTGCCCTCCAAAGCCTGGAAGAGGGCGGAGTGCTCAGAGTCCACGGGGAGCACCCGGGCGCCGTAGTCCCGGGCCTCCTCCAGCACCAGGGGACCGGCACACACCAGGGTCTCCTTGTTGGCCAGGGCGATGCGCTTCCCCTCTCGGATGGCGGCAAGGGTGGGGCGCAGACCCACCATACCCACCAGGGCGGCAATGGCTGTGTCAGCACTGGGGATGGCGGCGGCCTCCATCAGACCGCCCATCCCGGACAGCACCCGCACACTGGTATCC
This sequence comes from bacterium, assembly GCA_037231075.1. Lineage (GTDB taxonomy): Bacteria > Bacillota > Clostridia > Oscillospirales > Oscillospiraceae > Lawsonibacter. The sequence goes on from JAXUUN010000027.1 coordinate 25,845, forward strand.
GCCAGCCGCACCCGAAGATCCCCGGCAGCCTTTTCGTCTGCCAGGACGGCCAGCTCAGGTTTGAATTTCCGGGCCTGCTCCTCCATCAGCTTCACGCTGGAATTGGCCGCGAGAGCTGCCACCTCCATGCCGCAGGCGGCAATCACCTCTAATGATTGCCGCCCGATGGAACCTGTCGATCCTAAAATTGTAACGCGTTTACTCATTTCCATAGCAAAATACCTTAAATATGTCAGGCAAATATTACTCTTTTTCCGGATACTCCCACCCTGTCCGCCTCAGAAGGGAGGAAACAGCTCCACTAAAATCAGCAGCAGAGGGGCGGCAAAGGTCATGGAGTCGAACCGGTCCAACATCCCCCCGTGGCCGGGGAGAAGGGTCCCGTAGTCCTTGATGCCAAACTGCCGCTTGATCAGGGAGAAGGACAGATCGCCCAGCTCGGTCACGCCGCTGCCCAGCAGGCCGTACACCGCCATAATGGGAAGGGATACCGTGAGCCCCGCAAACTGCCTCAGGATCACCCCGTACAGCAGCAGGAATATGCCTCCGGACAGGATCCCGCCGATATAGCCCTCCAGGGACTTGTTGGGGCTGACCTTGGTGATCCCCCGGTGCTTGCCCAGGAACACCCCGGCAAAGTAGGCCCCGGCGTCGGTGAGGAAGGCGCAGATCACAGGAAGCAGCACCAGATACCGGCCATGGTCCATCCCCTTCAGCTCCACCAGAGCGGACAGGGCCAGCGGGATCATCAGTCCCCCGAAAAAGCACACCAGTACATCCTCAAACCGCACGGCCCGCTCCTCGTCATAGAGGCGGATGGCGATATAGAAAATGGTCACCACCAGCAGCAATGCCGCCAGCTGGGTCACCAGCACACCACGGTCCAGCCAGCAGCCAATGGGAATGGCCGCGGCGGCAACCGCGGTGTAAAAGTACATTCCGTTGTGGTGGGCCACCTTGGTGGCCCGCAGGAGCTCGAAGGAGGCCACAGCGCTGATGGCCGCCACCAGTACCGCCAGGTAAACCGGAGGCAGGAAAAACAGTACCACAAAAAACAGCGGAGCCAGCACTACCGCCACAAGGATCCGTGTTACCAAATCATACACCTCCGAACCGACGATTGCGGTGCTGATAGGCCGCGATCGCCCTGAGCAGTTCCTCCTTGGAGAAATCAGGCCAGAGCACATCGGTGAAGTAGAATTCCGCGTAAGCGGACTGCCACAGCAGGAAGTTGGACAGCCGCAGCTCGCCGCTGGGCCGGATCACCAGATCCGGGTCGGGGACGCCCCTGGAGAAGAGGTAGCCGCCGAACTGCTCCTGGGTCAGGTGGTTGGGGTCCGCCTTCCCCTCCAGGCAGTCCTTCGCGTAGGCCATGGCCCCCCGGAGAAGCTCATCCCGTCCCCCGTAGTTGAGGCAGATGTTCACCTGGCAGCCCTCATAGTGCCTGGAAATTTCCCGGGTGCGCTCACAAAGCTCCCGCAGCTCAGCAGTCAGCGGGGAGAGGTCCCCGAAAAACTCCATCTTCACCCTGTCCCGCTCCATCTGTCCGATGGCCTCCAGCAGGTACTTCTTCAAAAGGCCCATGATGGCGGAGACTTCCTCCTGGGGCCGCTTCCAGTTCTCGGTGGAAAAGGCGTAGACCGTGAGATAGTCAAGGCCGATGTCCTTACAGTAGGTGGCGATGGCGCGGAAGGTCTCCGCGCCGGCAGCGTGGCCGGCGGTGCGGGGCAATCCCCGCTTTTTGGCCCAGCGCCCGTTGCCGTCCATGATGATGGCAATATGTTTGGGCAGGTTGGCAAAGTCTACCTCAGGACCGGGTTGTTTGTTTCGTTTAAACAGAGGCATGTGTCTCATCCTTACACTTCAAAATACAGAATGCAGAACAGCCATGTATTCCGCATTCTGTATTTCGTAATCATATGAAATGGGAGCCTTACACGGCCATGAGTTCCGTCTCTTTCTTTCCGGTCAGCTCGTCGATGTCCTTGCAGCGCTTGTCGGTCAGGTCCTGAATCTCCTTCTCCAGATTCTTCTGGTCATCCTCGGTGATCTCGGAGTTCTTCTTCATCTTCTTAAAATCTTCCATGGCGTCCCGGCGAATGTTCCGCAGGGCCACTTTGCCCTCCTCGCCGTACTTGCGCACCTGTTTGGTCAGGTCCTTACGGCGCTCCTCGGTGAGCTGAGGGAAGGCCAGGCGGACAACCCGCCCGTCGTTCTGAGGGTTGATGCCCAGATCGGAGGTCTGGATGGCCTTTTCAATGGCCTTCAGCAGGCTTCCATCCCAGGGCTGGATCACCAGGGTGCGGGGATCGGGAGAAGAGATGGCCGCCACCTGGTTCAGGGGGGTGGGGGTTCCGTAATATTCCACCATGATGCGGTCCAGTACGCCGGCGTTGGCCCGGCCGGCACGGACGGAGGCAAAATTGGCCTTGACCACATCGATGGTCTTCAGCATTTTCTGGTCATACTCTTTGATCTCAGGACTCATATTCTCTTACTTCCTTTCCGTTTCTGTTTCAGCCGCCCACAATGGTGCCGATCTCCTCACCCATGATGGCCCGATAAATATTCTCAGGGTCTTTCAGGGCAAAGAGGAGCACGGGGATCTTATTGTCCATGGACAGGGAGGTAGCGGTGGAATCCATCACAGCCAAGTGCTGGGCCAGTACCTCGTCGTAGGTGATCTTGCTGTACTTCACCGCGCTGGGGTCCTTCTTGGGGTCAGCGGAGTAGACGCCGTCCACATTCTTGGCCAGCAGGATCACATCCGCGTCGATCTCCGCGGCCCGAAGAACGGCGGCGGTGTCGGTAGAGAAGAAGGGATTGCCGGTGCCGCAGCCGAAAATGACCACCCGGCCCTTTTCCAGATGGCGGATGGCACGGGAACGGATATAGGGCTCGGCCATGGCCCGCATCTCCACGGCGGTCTGGACCCGGACCTCCACGCCCTTCTGCTCCAGCACATCGGCCACAGCCAGAGCGTTGATGGCGGTAGCCAGCATACCCATGTGGTCGGCCCGGACGCGCTCCATCCGATCCCCGCCGTCTTTCACACCCCGCCAGAAGTTGCCGCCGCCCACGACGATGCCCACCTGGACACCCAGGGCCACGCACTTGCGGACCACATCGCATACGCTGCCGATGACATTAAAGTCGAGACCCCGGGACTGATTGCCCGCCAGGGCCTCTCCGCTGATTTTCAATAACACACGCTTATATTTTGGCTGTGCCATGGGAACCACTCCTGTCCTTTTTCTTGATCCCTATTTTAATATAATTCTCTCCGTTTGCATAGGGGGAAAGACAAACTTTTTCAATTTGTCCACAATTTCTCCGATGATTTCAAAAAATCAATTTGGGGGTTGCATTTTCCCCCAGGGGGGCTTATAATGTCAAGGAACAACTGGATAAGATGTCTTCAGGGCGGGGTGAAATTCCCCACTGGCGGTATAGTCCGCGACCGGGCGCAGTCTCTGCGTCCGCTGACCCGGTGAAACTCCGGGACCAACGGTATAGTCCGGATGGAAGAAGATGTGTTGAACAATACACGGGCGTTTTTGTGTCCGTGGGCGCACCTCCTTAATTGTTTTGACACCTGGAAGGCATGGCTTTTCCGGGTGTATCAAAATAATAAGGAGTGTTTTTTTTATGTCCAATCCCATTGCAGCCAATCCAGTCCGCGGCACAGGCCGCATCCGGGCCAGAAGTCTGGCGGTCACCGCCATGCTGTCCGCTGTGGCCTTCATGCTCATGTTTGTAGACTTTCCCATCCCCTTTCTCATTCCCTCCTTCGTTCAGATGGACTTTTCCGAGCTGCCCGCCCTGCTGGCCGCTTTCAGCCTGGGCCCCGTGTACGGCGTGGCGGTATGCCTGGTAAAGAATCTCATCCATCTGACCATCACCTCTACCGGCGGCGCCGGGGAGCTGTGCAACTTCCTGCTGGGCGCCTGCTTCGTCTTCCCTGTCGGCTACATCTACCAGCACATGAAGTCCCGGAAGGGGGCGCTGCTGGGGGCCCTGGTAGGCGCTGTCATCATGGGCATTCTGTCCATTCCTCTGAACTACTACATTACCTATCCCATCTATACCAAGTTTATGCCCATTGACGCCATTCTCAATATGTACAGGGAAATCCGTCCCACCTCCGGCGGCCTGCTGGAGTGTCTGATCATCTTCAATGCTCCCTTCACCCTGGTCAAGGGCCTGCTGACCACCGCTCTGTGCTTCCTGGTCTACAAGCCCCTGTCCCCCATTCTCCACGGAAACAACCGGTAAAATCCATTGCGGCAAAAAGCGAGGCAGATTTTTCTGCCTCGCTTTTTTAATAAAATATCATTCATCCAAACATTTTGCCAACACTTCCAGCCCTTTTTTGATCTCTTCAGGGTCCAGTCCGGGGTAGTTGACCACCAGAATATGCTCCGGGGCAGTGCCCGGCTGACGCTGATACTGGGTGAGAAACGACAGGCGAATGCCCGCCTTCTCCCCCCTGGCTGTCAAGCTCTGATCATCCAGAGCGGTGTCCAGCTTCATCAGAAAGTGAAGCCCCGCCTCCTCCCCCAGCACCCGGCACCGTCCCGCCAGTGGGCTTGACAGGACAGCCCCGATCACCTGGTCCCGCCGCCCCCGGTAGAAGGTCCGCATCCGATTGAGATGGCGTTCAAAGTATCCCTCCTCCAAAAAGCGGGCCAGGGTATACTGCTCAATAGCCGGCACCGTGGAGGAATAGAACCCCAGCCGCCGCCGGTACTCCTCCAGCAGAGGATAGGGCAGTACCATATAGCCGATCCGCAGCGAAGGGGCCAGGGTCCGGGAAAAAGTATTGACATAAATCACACGCCCCTCCGTATCAATGCTTTGAAGTGTTGGGATGGGACGGCCTGTAAAGCGAAACTCACTGTCATAGTCATCCTCAATAATGTACCGTCCCTCTTCCCTCCCGGCCCAGCGCAGCATTCCCTGACGACGGGAAATGGGGGTCACCACACCGGTGGGAAACTGGTGGTTGGGGGACACATGGAGCACCTGACAGCCGCTTTTTTCCAAAAGCGCAATGGGCACCCCCTGCCTGTCCACAGGGAGAAAGACACATTGGGCTCCGTTCAGGGTATAGACCCGCTCCGCCTTGGAGTACCCCGGATCCTCCAGCCCATAGACCCGGTCCCGGCCCAGCAGCTGGACCAGAAGGTTATACAGGTACTCCGTCCCCGCCCCCACCACGATCTGCTCCGGATCGGCGGAAATTCCCCGGAACCGGTACAGATGCCGGGATATGGCAGTCCGCAGTTCCGCCGCGCCGCTGTGGGGAGTGGCCCGAAGAAGGGTCTCTCCTCCCTCAGTGAGCACCCGTCGGGTCAGTCTGGCCCATACCGAGAAGGGAAACCCCTCCGTCCCTCCCCCTGTGGCGCTCAGGTCCAGCAGCCATGGAATCTCCCGTTCTTCCTTCCAGGGCTTTGGCGGCTCTCCGGAGCGGATACGGGCCTCCACCGGGCAGACGAAATACCCCCGCTTTTCTCGGGCCCGAAGATAGCCCTCCGCCTCCAGCTGGGCGTAGGCGTTTTCCACCGTCACCACCGCTGTGTTCAGATGGGCGGCCAGGGTGCGCTTGGAGGGCAGCTTTTCCCCCGGGCCAATCCGTCCGGCCAGAATATCCTCCTTGATACACCGGTACAGGTAGTCGTATCTGGCCAGACTCCCCCGCTTGTCCAAATCATAGGTCAGCATAAGCGCCCTCCAATCTGGTTCTATAAAATAGTCTTATTTTGGCTCTTTTAATCATATCAGATATGATTAAAATACAACTCAGCCAAAAAGGCAAGGAAAAGTTTTTCCCCCACCAGAAAGGAGCGACCCATATGACTGACCGCCATATCCGCAGGCTGGTTCAGGCGGCTCTTTTTGCCGCTCTGTGTACCATTATGACCATGGTCATCCAAATTCCCTCCCCCATGCAGGGCTATGTGAACCTGGGGGACTGCGCCGTGCTGCTCTCCGCCTGGGTGCTGGGCCCCTGGTACGGAGGTGTCGGGGCGGGTATGGGCTCCATGCTGGCCGACCTGCTCTCAGGCTACGCCTACTACGCCCCCGGCACCTTTGCCGTCAAGCTTGCCATGGCAGCGGCGGCGGGATATTTGTTTCGTGTGATTCACCGTCACACCCGCCGTTCTCTTCTGGCCCGGGTAGTAAGCGGCATCATCGGGGAGGCCATCATGGTCCTGGGCTACTTTGGCTATGCCTGCTTGTGGCTGGGCAACGGACTGGCCGCCGCATCCTCCATTCCCGGAAATATCATCCAGGGGATCTTCGGACTGGCTGCCGCCTGCGGGGTCTATTCCATCCTCAGCCGCAGCCACCCCCTGTCAAGGACATAAATAAGACCCCCCGGCATAGCCGGGGGGCCTCAGTTTGTCGAAAACGCCCTCCTGCAAGGAGTTCCGACGCCCGCAGGCGGCGGAATAAATTTTAATCCCGTCATTTCCGGCGACATGTGCGTCGGAAATGACACTTCTCACGCAAGGCAGGCCGACTTTTCCGCAAGGAATCGAGGCCTACCTTGCGTGCAATCTTTCTCGAAAAAGTGGCTGTGCCACTTTTTCGACAGTCTTGGCCCCCCGGCATAGCCGGGGGCCTTTTTAAATTTTCAACAGCATGGTTGCGATCCGAAAATAGACCATCAGGGAGAGCGCGTCGGCAATGGTGGTGATGAGGGGGCTTGCCATCACAGCGGGGTCCAGATGGACCCGGCTTGCAATGATGGGCAGGAAGCACCCCAGCAGCTTGGACACCACCACCGTCACCACCAGGGTAAGGCTGACCACCATGGCCACCATAAAGTCCAGATGGTTGAGCAAAGTCAGCCGCAGCAGGTTCACCGCCGCCAGGGTCAGGCCGCACAGCAGTCCCACCTGGATCTCCTTCCAGGCCACCTTCATCCAGTCCCCATACCGGATCTCCCCCAGAGACAGGCCCCGGATCACAGTGACGGAGGACTGGCTTCCGCAGTTTCCGCCGGTGTCCATGAGCATGGGAATAAAGGCGGTAAGCACCACCTGGGCGGCCAGGGCGGTCTCGTAGTGGGTGATGATGGCCCCGGTGAAGGCGGCGGACACCATGAGCAGCAGCAGCCACAGCACACGGTTTTTATAGATGTCCCACACCCGGGTCTGGAGATAGGGCTCTTCAGAGGGGTGGATGGCCGCCATGCGCTCCATGTCCTCGGTGGCCTCGTCCCGCAGCACCTCCATGGCGTCGTCAGCGGTGACGGTGCCCACCAGGCGATTGTTTTCATCCACCACAGGCAGCTCCACACAGTCCGTCTGCTCCATGAGGGACACAGCCTTCTCCTGGTCGTCCTGGGGGAAGAGGACGCTGGAGGGCTGAGACATAAACTGGTCCAGCCGCTGGTAGTCCTGGGCCATGACCAGCTGCCGCAGGGTAAAGACCCCCAGCAGGCAGCCCTCCTCGTCCACCACATAGCAGTTGCTCATAAAGTCCTCAGGCACTCCCACTTGACGCAGACGGGCCAGGGCCTCCCTGGCCCGCATGAGGGGAGAGAGCATCAGCACTTCACGGGACATGATGGCTCCCACCGTCTCAGGGACGGCGGGGATGTAGTTCAGATTCTTCTTCATGGTAAGTTCCTCCTTGTCTTCGAGTCAGGCTTTCGCCCCTTCGTGACAGGAGGTCCGGCAAACTCAGCCGGCTATATAGGCGTCCATCCCAGGACGCCGGGCGCCATATTGAGCTTGTATACCGGGACCTCGACTGCCGCTGTCCATGGGATGTTCACCTCTCTTTACTGAAATAATCTTCTCCGGCACAGAAAAAGCGCACGCATGCCGCCACGGCGACACGCGTGCTCCATACACACTCCAACATGCCACCGTCCAAGCTTTAGCGTCGCAGGGCGGTGAAGTCGCGTTAGATTCTGCCTTGTGTTTCGACAGGACCTGTTCAGACCAGCGGAGGATGTCTCCATCCCTTTGCGGCAGCGACCCATATCCCTGCGGTAGCCTTACCTACCGGATCACGGGTTCATTATAAGCTTCCAATGGGGGGCATGTCAACTTTAAAATTCTGAAGATTTACTGAACTACCACATTCTTCTCCCCCAGCCGCTGCTTTAAGTCGGCCACCAGGGCGGGATGGATCTGACAGCGGGAGCCCACACGCTTTTTGCAGTCCTCGAAGTACAAAATCACCTGGCTCTCCCCCGGGAAGAAGGACAGGGCCAGCCGTACCTTCCGAAGTCTGGGGTCCTCCCGGTTGGGCAGGCGCAGCCACAGCCGCTCCTCCTTCTCCTGACCCGGTCCCAGGTCACCCAGGGGGCGGATGGAGTCCACCATGATCTGGGGCTCCTTCTCGTCCCGGACGGAGATCTTGCCGGTGACCATCACGGCGCTGTTTTCCCGGATATAGCTGCCGCTCTCGTTGAGTACCCGGGAAAAGCACAGCAGCTCCATGGAGGCGGTATCGTCCTCAAGGTTTACATAAGCCATCAAAGTGTTGTTCCGGGTGGTGCGGGTCTTATAGGTGGAGATCACCCCGGCGATGGTCACCCGCTGCTCGTCCCGGTACTCTCTCGGGCCGTCCTCCCGTTCAAAGTCACTGAGAATGGAGCCGATGGTCACCGCGCCGAATTTCTTGGCCAGCTCCCGGTACTGGTCCATGGGATGGCCGGACAGGTACAGGCCGGTGGTCTCCTTCTCCATGGTCATCAGCTCCTGGGGGGAGTACTCCGGCAGGTCGGGCAGATGGAGGGCGGGCCGGTCAGAGGGGCTCTCCTCCCCCCCGCCGCCAAAGCCGAACAGGTCCATTTGGCCCTCCACATTCCGCTTTCGGCTGGCGGCGATGCCGTCCAGCACCTGGCCGTAGACCTGCATCAGCTGGGAGCGGCGGTAGCCCATGGCGTCAAAAGCCCCGCTCTTTATGAGGCTCTCTACCACCCGCCGGTTCAGATCCTGATCAAAGAGCCGGTCGCAGAAGTCCATAAAATCTGTAAATGGGCCGCCTTTGCGCCGCTCCTCCAGCAGGCTGTTGATGACAGCCCGGCCCACCCCCTTCAGGGCCACCAGTCCAAAGCGGATACCGCCCTCCACCACGGTGAAGTCGGCCCCCGACTCATTCACATCGGGAGGAAGCAGAGGGATCCCCATATCCCGGCATTCGGCGATGTAGTCGGCCACCTTCTCCGTGGAGTCCAGCACGGAGGTGAGCAGGGCGGCCATATACTCCTTGGGGTGGTGCCGCTTGAACCAGGCGGTCTGGTAAGCCACCACTGCGTAGCAGACGGCGTGGGCCTTGTTGAAGGCGTAGTTTGCAAAGTCGTAGATCTCGTCATAAATGCTCTGGGCCACATCCTCCGGGATGCCGTTGGCAGCGCACCCGGCAATGTTCCGCGCCGGGTCGCCGTGGAGGAAAGTCTCCCGCTCCCGCTCAATGTCCTTGACCTTCTTCTTGGACATGGCCCGGCGGACCATATCGGCCTGCCCCAGGGAGTAGCCCGCCAGCTGCTGGAAGATCTGAATGACCTGTTCCTGGTAGACGATACAGCCGTAGGTATTGGACAAAATGGGCACCAGGGAGGGGTGCTTGTAGGTAATTTTCTCCGGGTTGTTCTTGCAGGCGATAAACCGGGGGATGGAGTCCATGGGGCCGGGGCGGTAGAGGGCAATGATGGCGGTGATGTCCTCAATGTTCTGGGGCTTCAATCCCAGGCATACCCCCGTCATGCCCGCCGACTCCATCTGGAACACACCGGCGGTCTTTCCCTCAGAGAGCATGGCCATGGTCTCCGGGTCGTTCTCCGGAATCGAGGCCAGAGTAAAATTCTTCTCCTTCTGCTGCACCATGTGCATGGCGTCGTCCAGAATAGTCAGGTTCCGCAGACCCAGAAAGTCCATTTTCAGCAGGCCCAGCTCCTCCAGGGTAGTCATGATGTACTGGGTCACAGGCAGGCCGTCGTTGGTGGCCAGGGGCACATAGTCGCACACCGGGCGGCTGGTGATGACCACCCCGGCGGCGTGGGTGGAGGTGTTCCGGGGCATTCCCTCAATGG
>JAXUUN010000028.1:0-35231 GCA_037231075.1 bacterium
CTTTCCTCAATTTTTCTTCATTTTTCTATTGACTTTTTATTTGCAGACTTTCGTTACATTTTCCCTGTATCATTGTGTTATATACTTGGCCGTATGCCGCCTCTGGGGGTGTTTTCTTGGGGATCAAGCGCCATCTCTTTTTCTATAACACCATATCGGTGCTGGTGGCGCTGGCCGCCATGCTGGCGGTAAGCAGCATTGCCACCCACTTCATCGCCAACAACTACCAGCACCAGTCCTTTGCCCCTGTGAGCGAGGAGGCCACCCAGGTCCGTCAGCTCCTTCAGGGCGACGCCCTTGACCGCCACGACTGGCCGCTGCTCAATGAGCAGCTGAAGGCCCTGGGATACAGCCTTCAGGTCTCCCGGGACGGAGCCCCCATCTTCTCCTCCCTCAACCCCAGTCAGAACCGGCTCTACCGGGAGGCGTGCAGGGACACCACCTGGGGGTCCACCCCCCTCATTGTGCAAAACCCGTCCGGGACCATGGTGGGCGTGGAAAAGGACGGATACACCGTGGTCTCCCTCTCCCTCCCCTCCACCACCTTTTTTCTGGGCAGCAAGCGTCAGCCCGGGGAGGTGGCCGTGCTGTCCATGCTCCTCAGCGGGGCGACGGCCATGGTGATCATCGTGCTGTTCAGCCTGTTTTTTACCCGCTGGCAGGTGCGAAAGCTCCTCAAGCCGGTAGACGCTCTGGCCCAGGCCGCCCGTCGGATCGAGGAGGGGGACTTCTCCCAGCCGGTGGACTACGGCGGGCGGAATGAATTTTCCGCCGTCTGCGCCGCCTTCAACCACATGCAGGAGCACCTGCTGGCCGAGCAGGAGAAGACCGCCGCCTATGAGCAGGCCCGCACCGATCTGGTGGCCGGCATCTCCCACGACCTGCGCACCCCCCTCACCAGCGTGAAGGGATATATCAAGGGGCTTCGGGACGGGGTAGCCAAGACGCCGGAGAAGCAGCAGAAGTACCTGGACATCGCCTATCAGAAATCCTGTGAAATGGATGTGCTCCTCCAGAGGCTGTTCTACTTTTCCAAGCTGGAGACGGGGAACCTGCCCATGTTCCTCCAGCCCGGCGATCTGGGGGACTTTGTCCGCCACTTCGCCGAGGAGGCCGCCCCTGAGCTGGAGCAATCCGGCGGCACCCTGGAGGCCCATATTTTCCCCGCTGCCCACCCTGTCCAGTTGGACCAGGAACAGTTCTTCCGGGTCCTGAACAATCTGAAGGACAACGCCCTGCGCTACGCCCAGGCCGATCCCCTGCGCCTCACCCTTACGGTCTGGCGGCAGGGGGATATGGAGTGTGTCCGCTTCGCCGACAACGGCCAGGGGGTCCGCCCCGAATCCCTGCCCCACCTGTTTGAGCGATTCTGGCGGGAGGACCAGGCCCGCAGCAGCAAAAACGGCGAGGGCAGCGGCCTGGGACTGTATATCGTCAAGTGCATTGTGGAGGCACACGGGGGAAGCATCCGCGCCTATCAAGACAACGGGCTGGTATTTGACATTGCCCTGCCCCGACAGGAGAGTGAAGCTACATGACAAAACTGCTCATCGCCGAAGACGACCCCTCTATTTCCATGCTGGAACAGGACTATCTGGAGCTGGAGGGCTACGAGGTCACCGTGGTGGGGAACGGCCAGCTGGCCGTCACCGAGGCCCTCACCGGGCAGTACGCCCTGATCCTTCTGGACCTGATGCTCCCCGGCTGCAACGGCTATGATGTGTGCCGTCTCATCCGGGACAAGGTTGATGTGCCCATTCTTATGGTCACTGCCCGCACGGAGCTGGTGGACAAGATCCGGGGACTTGGCCTGGGGGCGGACGATTACATCGCCAAGCCCTTTGACCCGGCGGAGCTGGTGGCCAGGGTGAAGGCCCATCTGGGCCGCTACGCCCGGCTCACCGGAGCCGCCCGGGAGGAGCAAGAGGTCATCACCGTGGATGATCTGCGCATCTATCCCCAGAGCCGCCGGGTATTCAAGGGGGATCAGGAGATCAAGATGCCAAACCGGGAATTTTCCCTGCTGCTCTACCTGGCCGAGCACCCCAACATGGTTTTTTCCAAGGAAAAGCTCTTTGAGACCATCTGGGGCTATGACTATGTGGGGGACAGCGCCACCGTCACCGTCCACATCGGACGGGTCCGGGATAAGGTGGAAGATGACCCCGCCCATCCAAAGCTCATTGAGACGGTATGGGGTGCGGGCTACCGCCTGAACAGAAGTTAAAAAAGCGCCTGAGGGAACCGCCGTTCCCTCAGGCGTTTTGAATTGTTTGGAGAGTGTTTCGATTTTGTTGAGATTTTTTTCCAGGCCCGTTCAAATCTTCCTCATAGAATCAATTTATCTCATGTTTGAAAGGATGGTCCTGGCATCATGAATCTGCCCACGCTGCACCGGAAGGATCCCCCCACACAGGAGGGCGTCCCTCCCGTCAAAAAGAAGCTTTCTTTCCCCAAAAAACTGCTGAAAAAGCGCTTTATCATCCCCGCTGTCGCCCTGATTCTCATTGGGACCGTGGGCCTTCAGTTCCTGGGAGGCGGCCAGAGCGCCGCTGCCTCCCAGCAGAGCTATGTCACCGCGGCGGTGGAGCGCCGGGACATTACCGCCCAGATCACCGGCAGCGGCACCCTGGAGGCCGCAAACTCCTACTCGGTCACCACTCTGGTGGAGGGCACCATCCTCACCGCCGACTTTGAGGAGGGGGACCAGGTGGAGGAAGGAACCGTCCTCTACACCATTGACGACTCGGATATGTCCAGCACCCTGGAACAGGCGGAGATCTCCCTGAACCAGTCCCAGCGCAGCTATGAAAACAAGCTGGAGGACCTGGAGAACCTCACCGTCACCGCCCCCAAGGCCGGGCGGGTCCTCTCTCTGGAGGTAGAGGCGGGGGACGAGGTCTCCGCCGGACAGACGGTGGCCACGGTGCGCAATTCGGACACCATGTGCCTGGAGGTCCCCTTCCTGGCCGACGAGGCGGAAAACTTCTATGTGGGCCAGAGCGCCCAGGTGACTTTGGACAGCACCTTTGAGACCCTCAGCGGCACGGTGTCCCAGATCTCCGGAAACAACGAAGTGCTCACCGGCAATGTGATCGTACGCTATGTGACCATCGAAGTGAGCAACCCCGGCGGCCTTTCCACCACCCAGACCGGTTCCGCCACCGTCAACGGGGTGGACAGCGCCTCCGGCGGCACCTTTACATATGAGGCCGAGGAGGCGGTCACCGCCAAGGTCTCCGGTGAGGTCTCCCAGATTCTGGTCTCCGAGGGAGGCTGGGTGGAAAAAAACGGGGCCATCCTCACTCTGACCAGCGACGACCTGGAGGACGAGGTACAAAGCGCCTCTGAGTCTCTGCGCAACGCCCAGCTGTCCCTGGACAGCCGCTACGATCAGCTGGAGGACTACACCATCACCTCCCCCATCCAGGGTACCATCATCGACAAGAACTACAACGCCGGGGAGATCAGCGAGGCCAACCAGGTGCTGTGCACCATCTACGACCTGAGCTACCTGACCATGACCCTCAATGTGGATGAGCTGGACATCTCCAATATCGCCGTAGGCCAGACGGTGTCCATCACCGCCGATGCCGTGGAGGACACCGTCTACGAGGGCGTGGTCACCAAGGTGAGCGTGGCGGGTACCTCCACAGGCAGCGCCACCACCTACCCGGTCACCATCCGCATTGACGAGACCGACGGCCTGCTGCCGGGAATGAATGTGGACGCCACCATCACCCTGAACAGCGCCACCGATGTGCTGGCCATCCCCTCCGCCGCCCTCAACCGGGGCAACACCGTCCTGGTCACCGCAGACTCTCCCAGCGCCGCCAACGGCACCCTCTCCGAGACCACAGGGGAGGACGGGGAGCAGTACTACTCCGTCACCGTGGAAGTGGGCACCAGTGACGATAGCTATCTTGAAATCCTCTCCGGCCTTCAGGAGGGGGACACCGTGGTATACATTCCCACCAGCACTTCTTCCGAAGGGGGCTTCGGCATGATGGGCGGCGGTATGATGGGCGGTATGCCCTCGGGAGGCGGCATGCCGTCAGGGGGTGGCATGGGCGGCGCCCCCGGCGGCAGATAAGGAGGCCTCTATGAACAACCCACTGATCGAATTTCAGCAGGTGTGCAAGTATTACCACATGGGAGACACCACCGTGGTAGCCGCCGACCACATCTCCTTTCAGATCTTCCAGGGGGAGTTTGTGGCCATCGTGGGCTCCTCCGGCTCGGGAAAATCCACCTGCATGAACATCATCGGCTGCCTGGATGTGCCCTCTGAGGGCTGCTATCTCCTGAAGGGGCAGGATGTGGGCCGGATGAACAAAAATCAGCTGGCCGAGATCCGAAACGAGCTTCTGGGCTTTATCTTCCAGCAGTACAATCTGCTGCCCAAGCTGAATCTGGTGGAAAATGTGGAGGTCCCCCTGATGTATGCCGGAGTTCCCCGGAAGGAGCGCCGGGAGCGGGCCCGAAAGGCCCTGGAGGAGGTTGGGCTTGGGAACAAGTGGCGCCACCGACCCATGGAGCTGTCCGGAGGCCAGCAGCAGCGGGTGTCCATCGCCCGGGCCCTGGTGGGACACCCCTCGGTGATCCTGGCCGATGAGCCTACCGGCGCTCTGGACTCCCGCACAGGCCGGGAGGTATTGGCCATGCTCCAGGACCTCCACAGCCAGGGGCACACCGTCGTCCTCATCACCCACGACAACTCCATTGCCGTCCAGGCCCAGCGGATCATCCGACTGGAGGACGGCCATGTGGTCTACGACGGCCCCTCCGACGCCCCGGAGGCGGTAGTCACCCCCCGCCTGGCCGGCAGAAAGGAGGAGAGCCCGGCGTGAAACTGACGGAATCTCTCCAGCTGGCCCTGAAAAACATTGTCTCCAGCAAGGTACGCACCTTTCTCACCATGCTGGGTATCATCATCGGCGTGGCCGCCGTCATCGTCATTGTGGGCCTGGGCAACGGCCTTGAGACCTATGTCACCGACAGCTTTTCTGACATGGGCACCAATACCCTCACCGTCACCGTCATGTCCCGGGGCTCCACCCGGTCTTTGGACGCGGAAGATATGTATGACATTGTAGAGGAAAACAGCCAGTATCTGGACCTGTGTTCCCCCACCGTGCCCATGATGGGCTATGTAAAGATCGGTTCGGATACGCTGACCTCCACCTCCTCCACCGGCGTCAGCGAGGACTACTTTGCCATCGCCAACATGACGGTGGCCTCCGGGCGGGGCCTTCAGTACAGCGATATGGCCGGCCGCTCCAAGGTGTGCGTCATCGGCGCCTACCTGAACCAGGCCTACTTCGGCGGAAACGCCGTGGGCCAGACCCTGCGGGTGGGGGGCCAGAGCCTGGAGGTGGTAGGCGTTCTGGAGCAGCAGGAGGACACCCTGGAGGAGGGGGGCAGCGACGACTGTCTCTACCTTCCCTACACCACCGCTGAGCGGATCTCCGGGGAGGCCAGCAGCTATACCATCACCATGCGGGATGAAAACTACATCGACGAGAGCGTGGCCGCCCTGGAGGCCTCCCTCTATGAGGTCTTTGCCAGCGACGACTACTACACCGTCACCAGCATGGCGGAGATGCTGGACACCATGACCAGCATGATCAACATTCTGGTGGGGGTACTGGCGGGGATCGCCGCCATCTCTCTGGTGGTGGGCGGCATCGGCATTATGAACATCATGCTGGTCTCGGTCACCGAGCGCACCCGGGAGATCGGCATCCGCAAGTCCCTGGGGGCCAAGGAGCGGTACATCATGCAGCAGTTCGTCATCGAGGCCGCTGCCACCAGCGCCCTGGGGGGCGTGATTGGCATCCTGCTGGGGGATGGGCTGTCCGCTCTGGCCTCGGTGGCGGTGGCCCGGATCATGGAGGAGTCCCTCACGGTGGCTCCCACCGCCGGGGCGGTGGCTCTGGCCTTCGGGATCTCGGTGGGCATTGGGATCCTGTTCGGCTACCTGCCCGCCAAAAAGGCGGCCCGCCTCAATCCCATCGACGCCCTTCATTACGATTAAGTCAGGAGTTGTGAATATGAGAAAGCGTATTTTATCCGGCCTTCTGGCCCTGTGCCTCACACTGGGCCTTCTGTGTACCGGAGCCGGAGCGGTAAGCGGCAGCTCCAAGCTGGAGGCCATCCGGGTTTTGGGCATTCTGGCGGGAGATGAATCTGGCAACCTGAATCTCTCCGGACAGGTGACCCGGGCCCAGTTTGCCGCCATGATGGCCTCCGCCTCCGCTTACAAGGACTCGGTGAGCACTTATGGAAGTTCCCTGTTCAAAGATGTGAAGGGGGACCACTGGGCCAGCGGCTATGTGCGCCTGGCCGTGGAACAGGGCTGGATGAGCGGCTATGTGGACGGTACCTTCCGCCCCGACCAGTCCATCACTCTGGAGGAGGCCTGCACCGCCCTGCTGCGCCTGCTGGGCTATGACGCCTCCTCCCTCACCGGCTCCTATCCCACCGCCCAGCTGGCCAAGGCGGAGAGTCTGGGGCTGCTGGACGACCTGTCCGCCGCCCGGGGCGACATTCTCACCCGGCAGGACTGTGTGGACCTCTTTTATAACGCCCTGGTGGCCCAGACCAGCGGGGGCACAGTGTATGGCACCTCTCTGGGCTACACCGTCACCAACGGCGAGGTGGACTACTCCGCTCTGGTCTCCGCTGAAACCAAGGGCCCCTACATCTCCCAGGACGGCTCCCTCTCCCTGCCCTTCTCTCTCAGCGGCGCCACCGTCTACCGCAACGACACCCTGTCCTCCGCCAGTGAAGTGGAGGCCAACGATGTCTATTACTACAACGCCGGCATGGCCACCGTATGGGTCTACCACAACCAGGTCACCGGCACTCTGACGGGAGTTTCCCCCAGCAAGGTCTCCCCCACCTCCGCCACGGTAGCGGGTGTCACCTATGAGATCGGCACCTCCGAGGCCGCCTACCAGCTCTCCAGCCAGGGCAGCTTCAGTGAGGGGGACATCGTCACCCTGATTTTGGGCATGAACGGGGAGATCGTCCAGGTCATGGATCCCCAGGACACTGAGACCACCTACTACGGCTCGGTGGTCTCCAGCTCCAAGAGCGCCTCCACCTCCTCCACCAGCAGCTCCGCCACCACCGCAGGACAGGTGACCACCCAGGTGGTCTGTACCGACGGCACCCTGCGCACCTTCTACCACAGCGGCACCGCCTTTGATGAGGGGCGGCTGGTCACGGTGACCATCTCCCAGTCGGGCACCACGGTTAAAAGCATGTCCAACAAAACTCTGGAGGGCACCGTGAGCAGCGACGGTACCAGCCTGGGCAGCTATGCGTTTGCCGACGGGGTAGAAATTCTGGATACCGACTCGGAGGGAGGCTATGCGCGTATCTATCCCTCCCGGCTGACGGGGGCAAAGCTCAGCGGGGATGATGTGCGCTGCTACACCCTCAATTCCAAGGGAGAGATCGACCGGCTGATCCTCAATGAGGTCACCGGGGACACTTACCAGTATGTCTACCTCAGCGGCATCGACGACACCTCCTCCAGCGACGGCTCCCTGATGAACATCTCTGTGGCGTACACCTACATTTTGGACGGACAGACCTATACCCTCAACAGCAGCGCCAAGTACAGTGTCAAAACCGGCGGCGTGGCCATGATCTATGAGGACGGCTCCCTGAAGTCCATGCGTCAGCTCTCCTCGGTCTCGCTGGACAGCCTGGGCAGCCTGTCCGCCATGTCGGGCAATCAGGAGTATCTCCTCTCGGAGGATGTGATCGTGCTGCTCCGGGACGAGAGCAGCTCCTACCGGTATTACGCCACCACCCTTTCTCAGATCAATACCTCTGACTATAAGCTCACCGGCTGGTATGACGATATGGGCTTTTCCGCCGGCGGGCGCATCCGGCTGATCGTGGCGGAAGCGGAATGAACTCCCTCCCATTTTTCGTCAATTTCCTCTGATTTTTGGAACTTTTATCACTTATCAGCAGCTTTTTCTTCAGATTTCATGCAGGATACTCTTGCGGATTTTATGAATCTGGTATACAATATCATATAAATCCACTGTATATTATCCGGTGGATGTGCTGAAGAGAAGAGCAAGGAGGAATTTATCATGGCTATTGTGAAACCCACCAAGGCTGTTGAGGCCGAGAAGGTCCAGAAGGCTGCCGAGGCTGAAAAAGTCCAGGAGGCCGTGAAGGTCGAGAAGGCGGAAAAGGTGGAAAAGGCCGCCGAGAAGGTGGAGAAGAAGGCTGAGAAGGCGGAGAAGAAGACCGAGAAGAAGACCTCCGCCAAGCCCGCCCAGAAGGTGGAGGAAGTTTTCCTTCAGTTCGGCGGCGAGGAGTGGAATGTGGCTCAGCTGAAGCAGGCCGCTCAGGACGCCTATGTGGCTGAGGGTCACCGGGCTTCCACCATCAAGAAGCTGTCCGTTTATGTCAAGCCCGAGGAGCGCAAGGCCTACTATGTGGTCAACGACAAGATCACCGGCAGCGTGGAGTTCTGATTTTAATCACCCGATCATGCTGATGCGGGAGCGTCCCAACGACGCTCCCGCATTTCTTTTTTCCCGTTTCCAGTCAAGTGCCGCCCCGCGGCGCCGGGCTCCCTCATTTCCTATTCAGGCAGGCCCGGCGATAGTCTTCCGGGGTATTCATATTGAAAAAGGTCTCGTCCGGGACTATCCCCGCCGTGTCCACCCAGGCATGGGGTACCCGGCGGATCAGGTCCATCACCTTATACCGCCCCTCACTGAGGCACTCCTCCAGCACGGGAAGCACCTCTTTGCGGTAGATTCCGCACAAGGGGTGGAACCGGCCTGTGCTGTCCCGGCAGATGAGCACCGCCCTGTCCTCCGGCATGGCATCTAACAGCAGCCGGGGAACCTTTGGGGAGAACCTGGGCAGATCGCAGGGGACGCAAAACAGCGCCTCCTTCTCAGTCCGGCACAGGGCGGCATGAATCCCCCCAAGGGGTCCGCTGCCCGGGTACCGGTCCTTCACCCGGATCATGTTCCCCGCCAGCGCCGGGTCGTTGGCGGAGAGGATGATCTCATCAAACTCAGAGAGACACCGGCGGGTCCGCTCCAGCATGGTCTGCCCCTCCACACACAGCAGCGCCTTGCTCCGGCCCATCCGTCGGGAGGCTCCGCCGGCCAAAATAACCGCGCCGCACGCCTGTGTTGAAATTGCCATAACCCTCGCTCCCTTCCTGCAAAACTTTTCCGCATCGCAGAATGATTATACTAGCGCAGTAACAATTTAGTCAATCTGCAAAATAGAAGGCACTGCTTGCCTCAGAAAATTCAGCATACTAATGTAAAGCCTTTAAAAAATAAAGCAGTTCACCCTCTCCCCCTCCCGACTCTTGCATTTCCATAAAAACAATGATAAAATTTACTAAATTTTGTCGATTGTGTCAACAACTTTTGATCTGGGAAAATAGAGCGAAAAAGGGAGATGAACCATCAGTGAGTAAGATCTATCTTGCGGACCCAAACAGCGAGGATGTACGGATAGAGCACTTTCTTTCCAAGTTCTCGGTGAAAACCAAAATCTACCCCCCCGGCATCTGTCCCGTCACGGTGCAGCTGGCCCTGCTGCAAGCTTCCAAGAGTCAAACTTGCGGAAAATGTGTTCCCTGCCGGGACGGACTGCGGCAGCTGGAGTCCATGTTCTATCAGATTTTGACCGGAAAGGCCGATGTGGCCATTCTGGACGAGATGAAAGAGCTGTCGGAAATGATCCGGGACTCCGCCGACTGCGCCATCGGTTACCAGGCGGCCATTGAGGTGCTGGAGGGACTGGAGACCTTCCGGGAGGAGTACATCAGCTACATCGAGACCGGAGCCAGCTCCGGGGCCAAGGAGCAGCAGATCCCCTGCACCGCCATGTGCCCGGCCCATGTGGACATCCCCGGCTACATCGCCCACATCGGAAGGGGAGACTACGCCTCTGCCATCAACCTCATCCGGAAAAACAACCCCCTTCCCACCGCCTGCGCCATGATCTGCGAGCACCCCTGTGAGGAGCGCTGCCGCCGGAACCTCATTGACGACGCCATCAACATCCGGGGGCTGAAAAAATACGCCGTGGACCAGATTCCCGCCGACCAGGTGCAGGTGCCCAGGGCCAACCCCCTCACCGGCAAGAAGGTAGCGGTCATCGGCGGCGGCCCCTGCGGCCTGACGGCGGCCTACTTTCTCTCCCTTATGGGCCACAAGGTCACCATTTTCGAGGGGAAACCCCGCCTGGGGGGCATGCTCATGTACGGCATCCCCAACTACCGCTTCCCCAAGGACCGTCTGGATGAGGACATCAACGCCATCCTCTCCACCGGCAACATTGAAGTAAAATACAACACCCTGGTGGGCCGGGACATCTCCGTGGAGGAGGTCCGGGAGGGCTATGACGCCATGCTGGTGGCCATCGGGGCCCAGGCGGGAAAGAAGCTTCGTCTGGAGGGGATGGACGCGGGGAATATCTTCTCCGCTGTGGAGATGCTGGACGGCATCGGCCGGGGGCTCCACCCCGACTACACGGGAAAGACTGTGGCCGTCATCGGGGGCGGCAATGTGGCCATGGACGCCGCCCGAAGCGCCCTGCGCTGCAACGCCGCCGATGTGCGCATCGTCTACCGCCGCCGCCGGGAGGACATGACCGCCCTGGACTCGGAGATCGAGTCGGCGGTAATGGAGGGAGTGGAGCTCATCACCCTTCAGGCCCCCTCCTGGATCGAAAAGGACCCTGAAGGCAACTGCTCCGCCCTGTGGGTGAAGCCCCAGATGACCGGCCCCTACCGGGACGGCCGGCCCTCCCCTGTGGACGCGGCGTCCAAGCCGGAGCAGCGCATTCCCTGCGACATCCTCCTCGTCGCCGTGGGACAGGACATTATCAGCGAGCCCTTCGAGCAGTTCGGTATGCCCGCCAACCGCCGGGTGTTCCAGAGCGGCCGGGACACCTCGGTGGAATCCATGCCCGGCGTGTTCGTGGGGGGCGACTGCGCCACCGGCCCCGCCACCGCCATCCGGGCCATTGCCGCCGGACGGGTGGCCGCCAACGCCATTGACGACTATCTGGGCTACCACCACAAGCTCAATTGCGGCGTCACAGCCCCCGACGCCCAGCCCAACAACCGTGTGCCCACCGGACGGGTCAACATTCAGGAGCGCCCCGCCTACCTGCGCAAGCAGGATTTTGAGGCCGTGGAGTGCCCCATGAGTCCCGAAGAGGCCCAGCAGGAATGCTCCCGGTGCCTGCGGTGCGATGTGTTCGGCTGCGGCAAGCTGGAAGGCGCTCACAACGCCGTGGACGAGTAAGGAAGGAGGAGGAACTTATGCGTTTAACAATCAATGGAAAAACCGTGGTCATCCGGGAAGGCGCTACCATCCTCCAGGCTGCCCGGTCCGCGGGGATTGAAATTCCCACCCTCTGCTATCTGGAGGGGGTCAGCGATATCGGCTCCTGTCGGCTGTGCGTGGTGGAGGTGGAGGGGGCGGCCCCTCTGGTCCCCGCCTGCAACACCAAAGCCAGAGAGGGCATGGTGGTTCGTACCGACACCCCCCGCATCATCTCCGCCCGAAAGATCGCCCTGGAGCTGCTGGTGTCCGAACACAACATCGACTGCTTCAGCTGCGAGGGCAACGGCAGCTGTGAGCTGCAGAAATACTGCCGGGAGTACGGGGTGGAGCGCTCCCACTACGCCGCCGGCCGTCAGGAGCTGGGGCGGAAAAAGATCGAGGATCACCCCTTCCTCTCCTATGACCCCGGCAAGTGTATCCACTGCCAGCGGTGCGTCATGACCTGCGCCCACGCCACCGGCCGCCACGCCATCGAGCTGGGCAAGGCCGGCCCCTATACCCTCATCCGTCCCCCCTTCGGCCCTGGCTGGGAGGACTCCCTGTGCGAGTCCTGCGGCAACTGCGCCCAGGCCTGCCCCACCGGCGCTCTGGTGGAGAAGCGGAAGAAGCACTACCGCACCTGGGAGGTGGAGCGGGTGCGCACCACCTGCCCCCACTGCGGCGCCGGCTGCCAGATGGACCTGCTGGTGAAGGACGGCAAGATCGTGGACTGCGAGGGGGCAGACGGCCCCGCCAACCGTGGCCTGCTGTGCGTCAAGGGCCGCAGCAGCTCCTTTGACTTTGTAGACAGCCCGGACCGGCTGCGCCACCCCCTGATCAAGAACAAAGAGACCGGAGAATTTGAGCAGGCCAGCTGGGACGAGGCTCTGGACCTGGTGGCCGAGAAGTTCACCCAGCTCCGGGACACCTACGGCGGGGACTGCCTGGCGGGTTTTGCCTGCGCCCGGTCCTGCAACGAGGACATCTACATGCTCCAGAAGATGGTGCGCACCGCCTTCCGCACCAACAACACCGACAACTGCGCCCGGGTGTGCCACGCCCCCACGGTGGCGGGTCTTGCCACCACCCTGGGCTCCGGAGCCATGACCAACACCATCAAGGACATCACCAAGCAGTCCGATGTGATCCTCCTGGTGGGTTCCAACCCTGAGCACGCCCACCCGGTTCTGGGTATGCAGATCCGCCAGGCCATGGAGCGGGGAGCCAAGCTCATCGTGGCCGACCCCCGTGAGATCGACCTGGCCAAGAACGCCGACATCCACCTGAAACTCCGCCCGGGCACCAATGTGGCCTTCGCCAACGGGATGATGAATGTCATCCTCACCGAGGGGCTGGAGGACAAGGATTTTATTGCCCAGCGCACCGAGAATTTCCAGGCTCTGAAGGACCTGGTCATGGACTATCCTCCGGAGAAGGTGGCCAAGATCTGCGGCATCGACCCGGATATGCTCCGGGAGGCCGCCCGGATGTACGCCACCGCCAACCGGGCCCCCATCATCTACTGTCTGGGGGTCACCGAGCACCACACGGGCACCGAGGGGGTTATGTCCCTGTCCAACCTGGCCATGCTGGTGGGCAAGATCGGCCGCCCCGGCTGCGGCGTCAACCCCATCCGGGGCCAGAACAATGTTCAGGGTGCCTGCGACATGGGCGCCGACCCTGCCAAGTATCCCGGCTACCAGGGGGTCTCCCAGCCCGGGATGCGGGAGAAGTTTGAGCGGGCCTGGCAGGTCTCCCTGCCGGAGAAGGAGGGCGTGAAGGCCACCGACTGCTTCCCCAAGATGCTGACCAAAGAGATCCGGGGCCTGTTCATCTTCGGCGAGGACCCGGTGCGCACCGACCCCAACACCGCCCATGTGATCCAGTGTCTGAAGGCCCTGGACTTCCTGGTTGTGGACGACCTCTTCATGACCGAGACGGCCAAGATGGCCGATGTGGTCCTGCCCGGCATCTCCTACGCCGAGAAGGAGGGCACCTTCACCAACACCGAGCGCCGGGTCCAGCGGGTGCGCAAGGCGGTCACCATCCAGGGGGAGGCCAAGGAGGACACCTGGATCTTTACCGAGATCATGAACCGTATGGGCTATCCCCAGCCCCACCTCACCGCCGCCCAGATCATGGACGAGGTGGCTTCCCTCACCCCCTCCTTCGGCGGCATCAGCCACCAGCGCCTGGACAGCGAGGAAGTGGCGGGCCGGGGGCTTCAGTGGCCCTGCCCCTCCAAGGACCACCCGGGCACGGTCATCATGCATGTGGGCAAGTTCTCCCGGGGGCTGGGGTATTTCCGCCCCGCCGCCTATGTGCCCCCCACCGAGCAGCCTGACGAGGAGTACCCCATGGTGATGATGACCGGGCGCATCCTCTACCACTACAACGCCTGCGCCATGACCGAGCGCACCTATGGCATCATGAAGATCGCCAACGACAACTTTGTGGAGGTCCACACCCAGGACGCGGAAAACCTGGGCATTGCCGACGGGGAAATCGTGGAGCTGTCCTCCCGCCGGGGACGGATCACCGCCCGTGCGGTGGTCTCCGACAAGACCCGTCCCGGAGAGGTGTGGATGCCCTTCCACTACATGGACGGGGCCAACTGGCTGACCAACAACTCCCTGGATACCATCTCCAGCACCCCGGAATATAAGGTCTGCGCCGTGCGGCTGTCCAAGCTGGCGTCCCGGCCCGCCCAATAAGGGGTCCTCCATGGATATGGACTGTACCGACCGCTCCGTCTCCCGCAAGGTACTCACCTACGAAAAGGGCGGCTTCTCCTCCCGGTCCCGGGAACTGGCCCAGGAGACCTGCTGGACCATTATGGTGAGCGGAAACGCCCTGGAAACATTCTCCTGTTCCCCCTGGGATCTGGAGCAGGCCGTCCTGGGGATTCTCTTCTTCCGGGACCGCATCACCCAGGCCGAAGAGGTTTCCCAGCTGACCGTCTACCTGGAAAAGGGACTCATGGAGGCAGAGCTCACCTCCCTGCCTCCCCTTTCCCGTAA
Source organism: bacterium (assembly GCA_037231075.1). Lineage (GTDB taxonomy): Bacteria > Bacillota > Clostridia > Oscillospirales > Oscillospiraceae > Lawsonibacter. The sequence goes on from JAXUUN010000028.1 coordinate 14,360, forward strand.
AGCGGCCCCCCATCTTACCCTCCGGGCCTCTCAGATCCTGGAGCTGGCCGCCGGTCTGGAAGAGGGGGCGGGGCTCTTCCGGCGTACCGGAGGGGTCCACACCGCCGCCCTGGCCAGAGGGAGGGAAATCTTCCTCCGCCGGGAGGATGTGAGCCGCCACGGGGCTCTGGAGAAGCTGGCCGGGGCCTGCCTGAGCGCCGACCTGCCCATGGCCGGAACGATTCTGGTATTCAGCGGCCGCGTTTCGGACGAAATTGTCCGCATGGCCCGCAAAATGGGCTGCGGCGCCATCATCGCCCGCTCCGCTCCCACCGACCTGGCCTGCCGGACGGCGGAGGAGCAGGAAATCATCCTGGTGGGCTTTGCCCGGGGGGAGAGCTTTAATCTCTACACCTGCCCTGATCGGGTCGTCCCCTGAGGACGGCCCGGCGGGCCGGGAAAATTTCATACTGTTTCCGATGCCCCGGGGCCTAAAGACCCGTTCCATGGTCCCCTGGCCGGCGCTTTTCCAAGCGCCCATACCGCAGGTCCAGAAATGGCGCGGTACTCCGTATTTGAGAAAGGAAACGACTCCCGACCGTGTGGAGGCCTTCGGCCTTCACGCGTATCTTGGCGTACCCAGGGGACCGTCTTGACTTTCTCAAGGCGGTCCCTTTCATTTCCCCATTGTGGGAAAGGCCCCAAAAAGCGGAAAACGACCGAGGTGCGAGCTCGGCCGTTTCCCATAGATTTTGGAGAATACCGCTTATGCGGAATCCCACAATTCTATGATACCGGTATTCTCCTGAAAAAGCAATAAAAGGAGATATGAACCTATGAAAAAGAGTCTATCCCTGATCCTTGCCGCCGCTGTGACCATGTCCCTGACCGCCTGCGGCTCAGGCCAAAGCTCCTCCGCCGGGAGCGGCTCCATCCAGGAGACGGAAAAGACGGAGCTCATCGTCTTTGCCGCCGCCTCCATGACCGAGACCCTCACCCAGCTGGGCGAGCAGTACATGGCCGAACATCCGGAGGTGAGCCTGGTCTTCAACTTCGACTCCTCAGGCACTCTGAAAACCCAGATCCAGGAGGGGGCGGATGTGGACATTTTCATTTCCGCCGGTCAGAAGCAGATGGACCAGCTGGACAGCTCCGCCGACCCTTCCGTGAACACCGAGGGGCTGGACTTTGTCCTGGCGGACACCCGCTTTGATATTCTGGAAAACAAGGTGGCCCTGGCCGTCCCCGAAAATAACCCCGCCGGCATCCACTCCTATGAGGACCTGGCCTCCGGCCTGAGGGCGGGGACGATCCTGCTGGCCATGGGCAACTCCGATGTGCCCGTGGGCCAGTACACCCAGAAGATCTTTGCCTACTACGGACTCAATGAGGAGGAGCTGGCCGCCGCCGGGTGCGTCACCTACGGCTCCAATGTGAAGGAAGTGACCACCCAGGTGTCTGAGGGAGCGGTAGACTGCGGGGTCATCTATCAGACCGACGCCTTCTCCGCCAAGCTCACCGTGGTGGATACCGCCACCGCCGAGATGTGCGGCCAGGTGGTCTACCCGGCGGCGGTGATGAGGGTTTCCCAGCATCCCCAGCAGGCGGAAGAGTTTCTCAGCTATCTCACAAGCGACGAAGGGGACGCCGTCTTTGAAGGGGTGGGCTTCACCCCCATTGGATAAAAATTTCCGGCGGAGAGCGGCCCCTCTCCCGACGGGCGGAAAGGTGGTATGTGTGTGGACTGGTTTCCCCTCTTCAACTCCCTGCGCATCGCTGGCATCAGCACGGGGATCATCTTCTTCCTAGGTATCTTCGCGGCCTACTACATCGCCAGGGCCCCCAGAGTTTTGAAAGGAATCCTGGATGTGGTCCTCACCCTTCCCCTGGTCCTCCCCCCCACGGTGGTGGGCTATCTGCTCCTCCGACTGCTGGGACCCAGGCGGCCCATCGGGGCGTGGTTTCTGGCGGTCTTCGACCTGAAGCTGACCATGACCTGGTGGTCGGCCATCTTCGCCACCACAGTGGTCATCTTCCCACTCATGTACCGCACCGCCCGGGGGGCCTTTGAGTCCTTTGACGAGACCCTGGTCTACTCGGCCCAGAGCCTAGGGCTGTCCAACACCTACATCTTCTGGCGCATCCGCATGCCCTGCTGCCGGCAGGGGATTCTGGCGGGCACCGTTCTCTCCTTTGCCCGTGCCCTGGGGGAGTACGGAGCCACCAGCATGATCGCCGGCTACACCCCGGGCCGGACGGCCACCATCTCCACCACCGTCTATCAGCTCTGGCGCACCAACGACGACGCTTTGGCCCTTCGGTGGGTGCTGGTGAACATGGCCATCTCCTTTGTGGTGCTGCTGGCGGTGAATCTTCTGGAGCGGCGGGAGAAGCTCGGGCCGGAAAGGAGGACGGGACATGTCCCTGTCCGTGGAAATTGAAAAAAATCTGGGCAGCTTCCACTTAAATGTGGCCTTTGAGGCCGGGGACGAGACTCTGGCCCTGCTGGGGGCCTCCGGCTGCGGGAAGAGCATGACCCTCAGATGTATCGCGGGCATCGAGCGCCCAGACCGGGGCCGCATCGTGGTGGACGGCAGGGTGCTGTTTGACTCCCGGCAGGGCATTGACCTCTCCCCCCAGCAGCGGCGGGTGGGGGTGGTCTTTCAGAACTACGCCCTCTTCCCCAACATGACCGTCCTCCAGAACCTCCTGGCCGGAGCCCGGCGGGAGGGAGACAGGGGAAAACGGAAGCGGGCGGTGGAGGAGGCTCTGGAGCACTTCGGCCTGGAGGAGCTGGCCGGGCGCTACCCCCACCAGCTCTCCGGAGGACAGCAGCAGCGGGCGGCCCTGGCCCGGGTACTGGTGTCGGGTCCCCGGGTCCTGCTGCTGGACGAACCCTTCTCCGCCTTGGACAGCCACCTGCGCTTCTGCCTGGAGGAGGAGATGCGCCAGGTGATACGGCAGTTCGGCAAAACCGTCCTGCTGGTCTCCCACGACCGGGACGAGGTCTTCCGTATGTCCCGGTCCATCGCCATTATGGACAACGGGCACATCCACAAGGTTGGCCCTAAGGAGGAGGTCTTTGCCCGCCCCGGGACCCGGGCGGGAGCGGTGCTCACCGGCTGTAAAAACATCTCCCCTCTCCTGCGGCTGGCTGACGGCCGCGTCCGGGCCGCGGACTGGGGAATGGAGCTGGAAGTGGAGGACGATGGCCGGGCCGGCTATCTGGGCATCCGTATGCACGACATCCGCCCCGGAGGTGGGGAAAATTCCTTTCTCTGCCGGGTGGTGGAGGAGATCGAAAACCCCTTCTCCTACACGATTATGCTCCGCCCCCTGGGCCGGGAAGATACCCGCCCCATCGGCTGGGAGCTGGACAAGGAGCGCTGGCGGCAGCTGCGGGGGGACCAGGTGGAAATCCACCTGCCCCGGGCGTCCATTTTGCTTTTGGAGGACTGAATATGGAACAAAATGTCACTTTTGAGCGGGGGCGTCAGCTGCTGCTGGACGCCGTCCGGCCGGTGGATTGTGAGACGCTGCCCCTCAGCCTGTGCGGGGGGCGGGTGCTGGGTGAGGACCTCACCGCCCGGGAGAATGTTCCCCCCTTTGACCGCTCCCCCTACGACGGCTTTGCCCTTCGGGGGGCGGACACCGCCCAGGCCTCCCCCGAGGCCCCGGTGACTCTGTCCATTCTGGAGCAGGTGCCGGCGGGGTCCGTGCCCACCTGCCAGGTGGAGCCGGGGACCGCTGTAAAGGTATTTACCGGTACACCTATTCCATCGGGGGCAGACTGCGTGGTCATGTTTGAGGACACCCGCTTTGACCAGGCACAGGTCACCCTCTCCCGCCCGGTAAAGCCCGGGAGCAACATCATCCGCGCCGGGGAGGACATCCGCTGTGGCAGCCTGCTGGCCCCCAGGGGGACGGTCATCGACCCCGGCCTGGCGGGCACCCTGGCCGCCCAGGGCATCTCCGCCCCCCTGGTCTGCCGCAGGCCCCGGGTGGCCCTTCTGTCCACAGGCAGCGAGCTTACCGAGGCGGAGGAGATTCCCGGCCCGGGGAAAATCCGCAACTCCAACCGGTACATGCTGGAGGCCGCCCTCAAAGCCCTGGGCTGTGAGGCGGTGTATCTGGGCATCGCCGGGGACCGGGTGGAGGACATCGCCCCTCTCATGGAAAAGGGGCTGGAAGGGTGCGACGCCCTGGTTTCCACCGGGGGCGTGTCGGTAGGGGACTACGATGTGACCCCGGAGGCCATGGAAGCGGCGGGGGCGAAGCTTCTCTTCCGGGGGGTGAACATGAAGCCGGGAATGGCCTGTGCCTACGGGGTATGGCAAGGGAAACCCCTTTGCGCTCTCAGCGGGAACCCGGCCTCCTCTCTCACCAACTTCCGCGCCGTGGCCATGCCCGCCCTGCGCCGTCTGGCGGGCCATCGCCAGGTCCTCCCCCGCCAGTTCCCGGTGGTTTTGCTGGACGGCTTTGGAAAAAAGAGCCGGAACACCCGCTTCCTCCGGGGGCGGCTGGTGCTGGAGGATGGGAAGGCCGCCATGACCCTCTCCCCCGACCAGGGCAATGTGGTCCTCTCCAGCGCCATCGGCTGTGATGTGATGGCCATGATCCCCGCCGGCAGCGGCCCGGTCCCCGCCGGCACGGTACTGAAAGGATTTCTGCTATGAAAAAAGTAAAGGTTGAGGACGCCGTGGGTCTGGAGCTGTGCCACGACATCACCGCCATGTACGACGGCTTCAAGGGGGCGGCCTTCAAACGGGGCCACCGCATCCGCCCCGAGGACATTCCCCTCCTGCTGGACTACGGCAAACGCACCGTCTTTGTCTGGGAGGAGAACGCCGGGGAGATCCATGAGGAGGACGCCGCCCTGCGCATGGCCGCCATGGCCCCGGTCCCCGGCGCCCACTACACAGGCCCCAGCGAGGGGAAGGTGCTGCTCATGGCCGATCAGAGGGGGCTGTTCCGGGTGGACCGGGAGCTGCTTTGTGACATCAACTCCATCGGGGACCTCACCATCTCCACCCTCCCCGACCACTATCCGGTGGAACAGGGGGCCCGGCTGGCCTCCATGCGCATCGTCCCCCTGGTGACCCGGGAGGAGCAGATTTTAAGGGCGGAGGAGCTGTGCCGGGGGCGGAAGCTGCTGGACCTGCGGCCCTATCTGCCCAAAAAGGTGGGGGTCATCATCACCGGCAGCGAGGTGTACCACGGCCGGATCCAGGACAAGTTTGAGCCTGTGGTCCGGGAAAAGCTGGCGGCCTATCCCGCCGAGATTCTGGGGGCCACCCTGTGCGACGACGATCTGGAGATGATCCTGAACGCCGCGGGCCGCTACCTGGAGCTGGGGGCGGAGCTGCTCATCTTCACGGGAGGCATGTCCGTGGATCCCGACGACCTGACCCCTAGCGCCATCCGGGCCCTAGGAGCTGAGGTGGTGAGCTACGGCGTCCCCGCCCAGCCGGGAAACATGACCCTGGCCGCCTATCTGGGAGAGACCGCCGTGCTGGGGGTCCCCGGAGCGGCCATCAGCCTGCCCACCACCATGTTTGATGTGCTGCTGCCCCAGATCTTCACCGGGGACAAGCTCACCAAAGAGGACCTGATAAGGCTGGGAGACGGGGGGCTGTGCCAGCTGTGTCAGAATTGTCACTGGCCAAACTGTACTTTTGGAAGGTATTGACATGAGAGACGGATATGGGAGAGAAATCAATTACCTGCGCCTGTCGGTGACCGAGCTGTGCAACCTGCGCTGCCGGTACTGCATGCCCGAGGAGGGAATCCGCAAAAAGCCCCACGAGGAGATCCTCACCCAGGAGGAGATGGTCATGGCGGTGGAGGCGGCCGCCCGGCTGGGGATCACCAAGGTGCGCGTCACCGGAGGAGAGCCCCTGGTTAAGAAGAACATTCTCTCCCTCTGCGCCCATGTGAGCCGGGTCCCGGGGATTCAGGAGGTATGCATCACCACCAACGGCACCCTCCTCCCTCCCCTGGCCCAGCCGCTGATCCGGGCGGGAGTGCGGCGGGTCAACCTGAGTCTGGACACCCTGGACCGGGACAAGTACGCCCGCGTCACCCGCCGGGACCAGTTCTCCCAGGCCATGGAGGGACTGGAGTGCGCCGTGAGGGCCGGCTTTGAGCGGGTGAAGATCAACACGGTACTCATCGGGGGCTTCAACGACGACGAGATCGAGGCCCTGGCCGCCCTCACCCTGAAGTACCCGGTGGATGTGCGCTTCATCGAGCTGATGCCCATGGAGGGGGGCGGGGCATTGGGGGCGTGGGCCATGGTCCCCAACCGCCTGGTGCTGGAGCGCCTGCCCCGGCTGGAGCCGGTGGAGGGGGACGGCGGGGTGGCCAGCCTCTACCGCCTGCCCGGAGCTCTGGGGAACATCGGCCTGATCAGCCCGGTGAGCTGCCAGTTCTGCGACCAGTGTAACCGCATCCGCCTCACCGCCGACGGAACGCTCAAGCCCTGCCTTCACTCCCCTGTGGAGTACTCCATCAAGGGCCTGTCCCGGGAGGAGATGGCCGAGCAGTTCCAAAGAGCCATCCTGTCCAAGCCCCCCTGCCACGATCCCCTCAGCCCCCTCCACCCCAGCGGGGCGGGGCGGGCCATGAACACCATTGGAGGATAACATGAGAGACATTCCCATTATCGGCTTTGCCGCCTGGTCGGGCACGGGCAAGACCACCCTCATGGAACGGCTCATTCCCGTCTTAAAGAGGCGGGGGCTGTGCCTGGGGGTGGTGAAGCACGACGGCCACACCTTTGACATAGACCGCCCGGGGAAGGACTCCTGGCGCTATACTCAGGCGGGGGCAGCGGTGTCCCTCATCTCCTCCCGGGAGCAGACCGCCCTGGTGGAGCGGCGGGCGCTGGACTTTGACGACATTTTATCCCGGGTACGGGATGTGGACCTGATTCTGGTGGAGGGGTGGAAAGACGGACCCTTCCCAAAAATCGGCCTGTCCCGGGCGGCCACAGGCAAGGGCCTTCCCGGCCCGGCGGATGCCTACATCGCCCTGGTCACCGACCAGGATATTTTCTGTCCCTGCCCCCGGTTTGGATTTGACGACATAGAGGAGATTGCGGACTTTATGGTAAAGAATATGGAAGATTTTACCCACTTTGACGCCCAGGGCCGGGCCAGAATGGTCCATGTGGAGGAAAAGCCCGACACCTGCCGCACCGCCGTGGCCGCCGCCCGGGTGCTGGTCAGCCGGACCACCTTTGACCTCATCCGCAGCGGCGGTGTGAAGAAGGGGGATGTGCTCACCGTGGCCCAGATCGCCGGGATCATGGGGGCCAAGCGCACAGCCGACCTCATCCCCATGTGCCACCCCATCCTCCTCCACGGGGTGGATCTGGACCTGAGCCTCAACGAGGAGGACTGCTGTGTGGACATTCGTGCCAGGGTCACCTGTGAAGGGAAGACCGGGGTGGAGATGGAGGCCCTCACCGCCGCTGGCACCGCCGCCCTGACCATTTACGACATGTGCAAGGCCGTCCAGCGGGACATGGTCATCACCGACCTCCACCTGGTGGAGAAGACCGGTGGCGTCCACGGAGATTACAGAAAGGAGGAAGAAGCATGAGCTACACCGCCGCCGTCATTACCGTCAGCGACAAGGGGTCCAGAGGGGAGCGGGTGGACACCAGCGGTCCCGCCCTGCGCGCCCTGCTGGAGGAGCAGGGCTGGCAGGTCACTTACACCGCCCTGATCCCCGATGACCAGCAGGCCATTGAGGGGGAGCTCATCCGCTGCGCTGATGAAAAGAACATCCCCCTGGTGCTCACCGCCGGGGGGACGGGGTTCTCCCCCCGGGATGTGACCCCCGAGGCCACCCTGGCCGTGGCTCAGCGGGAGGCCCCCGGCATCCCCGAGGCCATGCGTGCGGAGAGTATGAAGATCACCCCCCGGGGCTGCCTGTCCAGAGGACGGGCGGTGATCCGGAACCGGACCCTGATTGTCAATCTGCCCGGCAGCGAGAAGGCGGCCAGAGAAAACCTTCTGGCGGTGCTGGACGCCCTGGACCACGGGGTCAAGATGCTGCTGGGCAGCGGCTCGGCGGAGTGCGCTGCCCAGCTCCTCCCCCGTACCGGGCAAAAAGCGCCCTCCCTGGACCAGTGGCTCCGGGAGGCCAAGGCCCGCCCCGACGCCCATAGGGCGGGGATGTACCTCTTCCACAACGGCGTGGTCCGGGAGAGCGCCAAGGCCCTGGTCCGGGAGGGAGCGGAGGACGCCCCTGCCGTCACCGGCATGGACTTTTCCTATGACCATAACAAACTGGAGGCGCTCCTGGCCCAGACCCGGGCCATGCCCGGCATCTGCTACGCCCGGGCCTGGCTCAATGAGGGCAGGCTGGGGGTGGGCGACGATCTGATGCTGGTCCTGGTGGGGGGCGACATCCGCCCCCATGTGGTGGAGGCCCTTCAGTTTCTGGTTGGCGGCCTTAAAAGCCAGTGTGTCAGGGAGCAGGAGCTGTACTGACCCCCGTCTCTTCCCATTTTTTTCAAACAAAAATCCCCGGCCGCATTACATGCGGCCGGGGATTTTACTCTGCTATTCTCCCGCCAGTCTGGCCCGCAGGCCGGAGTAGCGGCGGGTCTGCCGGTTGTTGGCCACCATTCGGGCCACCACCTGCTCATCTCCCACCACAATAAACAGCTCCTTGGCCCGGGTGACGGCGGTGTACAGCACCCCCCGGGTCATGAGCATGGGGGCGCCCTCCAGAGCGGCCAGGATCACCGCCCGGTACTCGCTGCCCTGGGCCTTATGTACGGTGACGGCAAAGGCGGGCTCCAGCTCTCCCAGCATGTCCGGGGAGTACTCGGCGATTTTCCCGTCAAAGTCCACGGTGATGACCTCCCCGCGGATGGAGCGGATCAATCCGATGTCCCCGTTGAACATGCCCATGCCCGAGTCCACACCATTCTCCTCCCTCCAGAGGATGTCGTAGTTGTTGCGCACCTGCATCACTCGGTCCCCCTCCCGGAAGACCCAGTCTCCAAACCTCCGCTCCCCCTTCCCCTCCACAGGCGGGTTCAGGGCCTGCTGGAGGGCCTGGTTGAGAGCCCGGGTCCCGGTGCTCCGCCGCCGGGTGGGCGACAGGACCTGGATCTGGTCGGGAGAGATGCCCATGCGCTCAGGCAGCCGGCGGCGGCACAGGTCCACAATGGTATCCAGGGCGGCCTGTCCGTCCCGGCGGCTGAGGAAAAAGAAGTCGCTGTCATTTTTCCGCAGGTCGGGCAGCTGGCCGTGGTTGATCATATGGGCGTTTCGTACGATGGCGCTCTGGGCCGCCTGACGGAAGATCTCGGTGAGGCACACCGTGGGCACCACACCGCTGCGGATGAGATCGGCAAACAGATTCCCCGGCCCCACCGAGGGCAGCTGGTCCGGGTCCCCCACCAGCACCAGGCGGCAGTCGGCCTGGAGGGCGTCCAGCAGAGCGGCCATCAGAGGCAGGTCCACCATGGAGGTCTCGTCCACGATGACCGCCTCCGCGGTCAGGGGATCATAGGAGTTTTTGGTGAACACCAGTTTCCCCGTGTGGGGGTCAAACCCTGTCTCCAGCAGCCGGTGGATGGTGGAGGCGTCGGTGGAGCACAGCTCCCCCAGCCGCTTGGCCGCACGGCCCGTGGGGGCGGCCAGGGCGGTCTCCAGCCCCATGCGCTCAAATAGGGCCAGCACACCCCGCAGGCAGGTGGTCTTGCCCGTGCCGGGGCCGCCGGTGAGGAGCATCACCTGATGCCGGGCGGCCATCTGCACCGCCTGGCGCTGCTGGGGGGCGTAGGTAATGCCCTGCCGGTCCTGGATCTGCCGGATCAGCTCCTCCAGCCCCTGAGGGGGCAGCAGCTCATTGGCGCTCATCTCCCCCAGCCGCTGGGCCACAAAGGTCTCGGCCTCGTAGAGGGCGGGGAGATACACCGCCTCCTGGCCGGCCACATGCTCCCGCTCCACCTCTCCCCGGCTCAGCAGGCTCTCCAGCCGCTCCTCCAGCAGATCTCCCGGCACATCCAGCAAAATACCCGTGGCCTCGATCAGCTTGCGCTGGGGAAGAAAGGTGTGGCCGTTATTGAGGTTGTTGTGGGCAATTTCAAAGAGCAGCCCCGCCTCCAGGCGCAGAGGGTCCTGGGGACCCACGCCCAACTCCAGGGCCAGGGCGTCCGCCTGGGAAAACTCCACCCCGAACTCCCCGTCAGCCAGGAGGTAGGGGTTATTCTTCACCACCTCCAGGGCCACATCTCCATAAGTCCGGCGCAGAGGGGCGGCCAGCTCCAGGGGGAGCTGGTGCTCGGTCAAAAACTCCATCAGCCGCCGGGTACCCATCTGCTGGCGGAAGCTGTCCCCGATCTGCCGGGCCCGCTTCAGGGTGATGCCCTTGATCCTGGTCAGCCGCTCCGGGTCGTCCTCTATGACACTCAGGGCCTCCTCCCCGAACTCCTCCATGATCCTTCGGGCGGTGGCCTTGCCCACACCCTTCACCGCCCCGGAGGACAGGTAGTGAAAGATCTCCTTGAGTCCCTGGGGCAGCCGGCGCTCCACCACCTCCGCCCGGACCTGGGAGCCGTAGGTGGGGTGGCGGGTCCACGCCCCCCGGACGGACAGATACTCCCCCGGGGAGACTCCGGGCATGGTGCCCACCACGGTGATCTCCTCCCCGCTCACATCCATGCGGAGGATGGTGTAGCCGTTTTCCTCGTTTTGAAAAATAATGGAGGAGACGGTCCCCTCCAGCAGTTCCAATTCCTGTTCCACCTGGGGTCTCGCCTCCTCCTTGTTGGATTTTCTTATGTCCGGCTCAGGTAGTCGGGAAGATCGTTCATGGGCCAGAGCACAACCCCCGGCCACCGCAGCGCCAGGCGCAGGGCCAGCTCCCGGCCCGCCGGAGTCAGATCGATGTCCGCAATGACCACCGGACAGCGCACCAGTCCCAGTCCCCGCAGCCAGACAAAGGAGCGCACCTGCTGCTCCAGGCGCTCCCCCTCCCCCCGTCCCGGGAGAATGATCCGTGCCTCCCGGCCGGGCAGGGGCCGGAGCATCAAACCGAACAGCCACCAGGCCCCGAAGGCCAGACCGGCCACACAGGCGGCGGCTATCGCCGCGTCCCAAAACGCACCCACAGGGCAACACCTCCGGGCCATTCTATGCCGCCCCCTGGGTGTCGGTCCCTGCTCAGATGCGATCGGAAAACAGATTGATCCCCACATGGGTGAGAGTTAACATAATACACCCAGCAGTAAGTACCCCCAGAATGACGGCGGGGAACGCCTTTTTCAGCCGCATCCCCAAAAAGGCAGCCGCCAGTGAGCCTGTCCAAGCCCCGGTGCCGGGCAGGGGGATGGCCACAAAAATCCACAGGCCCAGGTACTGGTACTTCTGTACCTTCTGCCCCTTCAGGTGGGCCTTCTCCTCCATTTTGTCCACCAGGCCGTTGAGCCGGGGCATATATTTCCGCATCAGCATGAAAATCCGGCGGATATACACAATGATGAAGGGGGCGGGGATCAGATTGCCGATCACCGCCGCGGGAAAGGCCAGGTAGTAGGGCAGGCCCAGGGCCACCCCGAAGGGCAGCCCTCCCCGCAGCTCAATAATGGGGATCATGGACACCAGCATGGTAAAAATAACTTTTCCCTGGACGGTTTTGGTTAAAAAATCAAAAATTTCCATGAAACGCTCCTTGTGGGATAGATGATGGAGGTCCGGCGTGGCTTACTGCTCCAGCAGCTTTTTCAAGTACTGGCCCGTGTAGCTCTCAGGACAGGCGGCCACTTCTTCCGGCGTGCCCGCGCACACGATGGTGCCGCCCCCTTCGCCCCCCTCGGGGCCCAGGTCGATCACATGGTCGGCGGTCTTGATCACATCCAGGTTGTGCTCGATGACCACCACGGTGTTGCCCACATCCACAAGCTTTTGCAGCACCTCAATGAGCCGGTGGACATCGTAGCTGTGCAGGCCGGTGGTGGGCTCGTCCAGGATATAGATGGTCTTGCCCGTGGAGCGCTTACTCAGCTCGGTGGCCAGCTTCACCCGCTGGGCCTCGCCCCCGGACAGCTCGGTGGAGGGCTGGCCCAGCTTCACATAGCCCAGGCCCACCTCCTCCAGCGTTTTTAGCCGGTTATAGATCCGGGGCAGGTTTTCAAAGAAGGGCATGGCCTCGTCCACGGTCATCTCCAGCACTTCATAGATGTTCTTGCCCTTGTAGCGCACCTCCAGGGTCTCCCGGTTGTACCGCTTGCCCTTACACACCTCGCAGGGCACATAGATGTCGGGCAGAAAGTGCATCTCGATCTTCAAAAGGCCGTCGCCGGTACAGGCCTCGCACCGGCCGCCCCGGGTGTTGAAGGAGAACCGGCCCGGGCCGTAGCCACGGCTCTTGGCGTCGGGGGTGGAGGCGAACAGCTCCCGGATGTCGTTGAACAGCCCCGTGTAGGTGGCGGGATTACTCCGGGGGGTGCGGCCGATGGGGCTCTGGTCAATGTTGATGACCTTGTCCAGGAACTCCTCCCCCTCGATGTGGTCGTGCTTGCCCGCCCGGGTCTTGGTACGGTTTAAGTCCGCCCCCAGCTTTTTAAAGAGGATCTCGTTGACCAGAGAGGACTTGCCGCTGCCCGACACCCCGGTGACGCAGGTAAAGGTGCCCAGAGGGAAGGTCACATCGATGTGCCGCAGGTTGTGCTCCGCCGCCCCGAAGACCTTTAAATAGTGGCCGTTGCCCTTGCGCCGCTCCTTGGGAACGGGGATTTTCCTCCGGCCGGTGAGGTAGTCGGCGGTAAGGGAGTTTTTACAGGCCATGACCTCCTCGGGCGTGCCGCAGGCCACCACCTCACCTCCGTGGACCCCGGCCCCGGGGCCGATGTCCACGATATAGTCCGCCGCGCGCATGGTGTCCTCGTCGTGCTCCACCACCAAAAGGGTATTGCCCAGGTCCCGCAGGTCCTTCATGGTCTTCAGCAGCATGTCGTTGTCCCGCTGGTGCAGGCCGATGGAGGGCTCGTCCAGGATATAGAGGACTCCCATAAGGGAGGAGCCGATCTGGGTGGCCAGGCGGATGCGCTGGCTCTCCCCGCCGGACAGGGAGCCCGCCTCCCGGCTGAGGGTCAAATATTGCAGGCCCACCGACCGCAGGAAGCCCAGGCGGTTTTTGATCTCCTTCAAAATCCGCTCGGCGATCATGGTCTGGGTGGGGTTCAGCTCCAGGTGGTCGATAAAGTCCAGGGCCTCGTCCACGCTCTTGCGGCAGTAGGTGTCGATGTCCAGCCCCCCCACGGTGACCGCCAGGGACTCCTTCTTCAGCCGCCTGCCCCCGCAGGTGGGACAGGGGCATTGGGACATGCACTCCTCCAGCTCCCGCTTCATGGCGTCGGACTGGGTCTCCCGGTAGCGACGCTCCAGGTTGTTGACGATGCCCTCAAAGGGCTGGTACAGGGTACCCTGGCCCCGGGGCTGGTCGTAGTGGAGGGTGAGCTTCTCCCTACCCGTGCCGTAGAGGATCACATCCAGCACTTCCCTGGGCAGGTCCTTCACCGGGGTGTTCAGCTTGAATTTATACTTCTTGGCCAAGGCGTCGAAGTACATCCGTGAAATGCCGTCGGACTTGATGTTGTTCCAGCCCGAGGCGGTGATGGCCCCCTCCACGATGGACAGGTTCTTGTTTGGAATAATGAGGTCCGGGTCAATTTTCATCTGGGAGCCCAGACCGGTACAGGTGGGACAGGCCCCGAAGGGGTTGTTGAAGGAGAACATCCGGGGGGACAGCTCCTCAATGGACACGCCGCAGTCCTCACAGGCGTAGTTCTGGGAGAACATAATGTCCCGGTCCTCCCCCACGATATTGATGACCACCAGTCCCCCCGCCAGGTTGGAGGCCACCTCCACACTGTCGGTGAGCCGGCGGGTGATGTCCTCCCGGATGACCAGGCGGTCCACCACGATCTCGATGTTGTGCTTTTTGTTCTTCTCCAGCTTGATCTCCTCGCTGAGATCATAGGCGATGCCGTCCACCCGGCAGCGCACATAACCGGAGCGCCGGGCGTCCTCAAAGATTTTGGTGTGCTCGCCCTTCTTTCCCCGGATCACCGGGGCCATCACCTGAATGCGGGTGGCCTCGGGCAGGGCCAGGACCTGGTCGATGATCTGGTCGATGGTCTGCTGCTTGATCTCCTTGCCGCAGATGGGGCAGTGGGGCGTGCCCACCCGGGCCCACAGCAGCCGCAGGTAGTCATAGATCTCCGTCACGGTGCCCACAGTGGACCGGGGGTTTTTGCTGGTGGTCTTCTGGTCGATGGAGATGGCGGGGCTGAGGCCGTCGATATAGTCCACATCGGGCTTCTCCATCTGGCCCAAAAACATCCGGGCGTAGGAGCTCAGAGACTCCACATACCGCCGCTGGCCCTCGGCATAGATGGTGTCAAAGGCCAGGGAGGACTTTCCGCTGCCGGACAGGCCGGTGAGCACCACCAGCTTGTCCCGAGGGATGGCCACATCGATATTCTTCAGGTTGTTCACCCGGGCCCCTTTTACATAAATGTGAGTGTGCATTGCGGGTTCTCCTTCTCAGACGGTGAGGTCCGCGGTGGCCGCTCCCACCAGATCGATCAGGTCGGCGGGCTTCAGCTCCACCTGATAGCCGATCTTCCCGGCGGACACCGTAATCGTGTCGATGATCTCCGCCGTCTCGTGAAAGACGGTGGGGTACTGTTTTTTCATCCCCACCGGGGAGCAGCCCCCGTGGACATAGCCGGTGAGGGGCAGCAGCTCCTTCTGGTGGAGCATGGCGATGGACTTCTCCCCCACCGCCTTGGCTGCCTTTTTCAGGTCCAGACTGTCCCCCACGGGGATGTCAAAGACATAGAGGGCATTGGACGCCCCACGGGCCACCAGAGTTTTGAACACGCACTCCGGGTCCTGGCCCATGGAATGGGCCACGGTAACCCCGTCCACCGCTACCCCCTCCTCATGGGGATAGGTATGGGGTGTAAAGGGAATTCCCTTTTGCTCTAAAATACGCATTACATTGGTTTTTTCGTCTTTTTGTTTTGCCATGCCTTGGTTCCTCTGTTCTGTAAAGCATTTTTATTTTACGGTGATAAGAGCTTTTTACAGGTGGTTACTTCCCCCGCAGCTCGATGATCTGATCTCTTAAAGCGGCCGCCAGCTCGAACTCCAGCATCTTGGCCGCCTCTTTCATTTCCTTCTCCAGCTTGGCAATGCGCTCGGCCTTCTGCTGCTTGGTCAGGCTCTTTACCTCGCCCTTCCGCTCACTCTCACTGCTCTCGGACACGCCGATCTCCAGCAGGTTGCGCACCGACTTGATCACCGTCTTGGGCACGATGCCGTGCTCTTTGTTGAAGGCGTCCTGCTTCTGCCGGCGGCGCTCGGTCTCGTCAATGGCCCGGCGCATGGAGGGGGTAATGGTATCGGCATACATGATGACCATGCCCTCGGCGTTTCGGGCCGCCCGGCCAATGGTCTGGATGAGGGAGGTTTCACTGCGGAGGAATCCCTCCTTGTCCGCGTCCAGAATGGCCACCAGACTGACCTCCGGCAGGTCCAGGCCCTCCCGGAGCAGGTTGATGCCCACCAGCACATCGAAGGTACCCAGGCGGAGATCCCGGATGATCTCCATGCGCTCCATGGCGTCAATGTCGTGGTGCATATACCGCACCTTGATCCCCGCCCCCTGGAGGTAGGTGGTGAGGTCCTCCGCCATACGCTTGGTGAGGGTGGTGACCAACACCCGCTCATTTCTGGCGGTACGGGTGTTGATCTCCCCGATAAGGTCGTCGATCTGTCCCTCCACCGGGCGCACTTCGATCTTGGGGTCCAGCAGACCTGTGGGCCGGATGACCTGCTCCACGATCTGTCCCGAGCGGCTGCGCTCATACTCTCCGGGGGTGGCGGACACATAGACCACCTGGTTGAGCCGCTTCTCAAACTCCTCAAACTTCAAAGGCCGGTTGTCATAGGCACAGGGCAGGCGGAAGCCGTAGTCCACCAGGGTGGTCTTCCGGGCCCGGTCCCCGTTATACATGGCCCGCACCTGGGGCAGTGTCACATGGCTCTCGTCAATAAAGAGGATAAAGTCCCTGGGAAAATAGTCCAGCAGGGTGTGGGGCGGAGAGCCCACAGGCCGCCCCTCGATGACCCGGGAATAGTTCTCGATGCCCGAGCAGTAGCCCAGCTCCTGCATCATCTCCACATCGTACATGGTGCGCTGCTTGATGCGCTGGGCCTCGATGAGCTTATTCTCCTTTTCAAAGAAGGCTACCCGCTCGTCCAGCTCCTTATAGATTTCCTGGATGGCGGCGTCCATCTTCTCCTTGGGGGTGACATAGTGGGTGGCGGGCCAGATGGGGATGTTGTTCAGCCGGCGGATGGGGGAGCCGGTGACCACATTGATCTCGGAAATCCGGTCAATCTCGTCCCCGAAGAACTCCACCCGGATGGCGGTGTCCTTCCAGTAGGCGGGCCAGATCTCCACCGTGTCCCCCCGGACCCGGAACATATTCCGCTCAAAGGCGATGTCGTTGCGCTCATACCGGATGGCCACCAGCCGCTTTAAGAGCTCGTCCCGCTCCAGCTGGGCCCCTACCCGGAGGGAGACCATCATCTTGGCAAAGTCCTCCGGCTCGCCCAAGCCGTAGATACAGGACACCGAGGACACCACGATCACATCCCGCCGCTCCAGCAGGGAGGCGGTGGCGCTCAGGCGCAGCCGGTCGATTTCCTCATTGATGGCCGAGTCCTTCTCAATGAATGTATCGGTGTGGGGGATATAGGCCTCCGGCTGGTAGTAGTCGTAGTAGGAGACAAAGTACTCCACCGCGTTGTTGGGAAAAAATTCCTTGAACTCGGCGCACAGCTGGGCGGCCAGGGTCTTGTTGTGGGCCAGCACCAGGGTGGGCCGCTGGACGGCTTCGATGATCTTGGCCATGGTAAAGGTCTTGCCCGAGCCGGTAACCCCCAGCAGGGTCTGCTCGTCCAGGCCCATCTCGATCCCCTGCGCCAGGGCGGCGATGGCCTCCGGCTGGTCGCCGGAGGGGGTGTATTCAGAAACCACTTCAAACTTTGCCACCGGGCCCACCTCCTCTCTTACAGTATTGCCCATTATATCAGAACTAATGTTCCATATCAAGAGAACTTTTCTACCAGGGCTCCGGCCCCATAAGCTGGAGCACCTTCCGCCCGCCGGTGCGCTCCGACTCCCGCAGGGAGACCACATCCCCCTCCACAAAAATCAGATGGTCCACCATGGACACGCCCAGGGGCGCCAGGGCGCACTTCACCACATCGGTACACTGCCAGTCCTCAGCGGAGGGGAAGGCCAGGTGGCTGGTGTGGTTGTGGGCCATGTAAAAGAAGCTGGCCCCCAGCGCCATACAGATCTCCGCGATGCGGCGGATATTCACATCGGAGTTATCCACATTGCCCTCAGAGACCTTCCTCACGCCCAGGGCCTTTCCCTTGCTGTCCAGACACAGCACATAGACCATCTCGTTGCCGGAACCGTAAAAATAGGGGGCAAGCAGGCTGGCCGCCTCCCGGGTGGTGTGGACCAGGGTGCCCGGGCCGCTGCGCTGGGCCATATACCGCCCGCTGATGGCGGGGATCATCCGCAGCAGCGCCACCGAGTGCTCCCCCAGGCCGGGGACCTTCTTCAGCTCATCCGGGGAGGCGTCCAGCACCTTGGCCAGGGAGCCGAAACGGTCCATGAGCTCATGGGCCAGAGGATTCACATCCCCCTGGGGAATGGCGAAGAAGAGCAGCAGCTCCAGCACCCGGTGGTCGGGCCAGCCCTCGATCCCCCTGGTCAGAAATTCTGTTTTCACCCGCTGGCGGTGGCCGGTGTGACTGGCCATGGGGACCGCTTCCTTTCTCTCTAAACCTTACTGCCTGGCAGGGGGAAACCAGTTCCCCCCTGAGGCCCCCCTCTGCTCTCCGAGGGGGACGGGGAGTTTTTTCTCAGCCCTTGGCCCCGTACTGCTCCAGGTAGGCCTCCATCTTTGCCTTCATGTCGTCGTCGATATAGATCTTGCCGTCCACGGGGTTATTGTGGAGGAAGGCGATGACCTCCCGGACGGTGACGATGGGGAACACCTGGATGCCGTAGTCCTCCCGCAGCTCATCCAGGGTGGAGCACTCCCGGGTGCCCCGCTCCATCCGGTCTACCGAGACAAACAGGGCCTTCATGTTCACATCGGCCACATGCTTGAAGAGCTCGATGCTCTCCCGCACGGCGGTGCCGGCGGTGACCACATCCTCGATGATGGCCACATTGTCCCCGTCCTGGGGCTTGTAGCCCACCATGGAGCCACCCTCGCCGTGGTCCTTGGCCTCCTTGCGGTTGAAGCAGTAGGGCAGGTCCCGGTCATAGTTGCGGTACAGAGAGGCGGCGGCGGACACGGCCAGGGGGATGCCCTTGTAGGCCGGGCCAAAGAGGCAGGTGATGCCCTGGGGCATATGCTCCTGAATACAGGCGGCGTAGTAGTCCCCCAGCTTGGCGGCCTGGGCGCCGGTCTTGTAGTTGCCGGTGTTGACGAAATAGGGGGTCTTCCGGCCCGACTTGGTGGTAAAGTCCCCGAAGGTCAGCACGCCGGAGCGCACCATAAAGGTGATGAATTCTTCTTTGTATGTCATGTTGTTCAGCCTCATTTCCTCTTTATTCGGCACAGGCCGGAAATCGTTCTATTATACCACCAATCCCCACGGGATACAAGTGTGAGGCCAGATAAGGAAATCGTAAAAATTTGTGCTTCCCTTTACGCCTGTGCGCTTTTTTGGTATAATTGCCGGGAAAGGAGTCGAATACCCATGGTTTCCTTCCAGGAGATGAAAAAGGCGCCGTCCCAGATATATGAATATCTGAACCGGCTGTTTCATCGGATGCCTCCCATCCCCCGCAATCTGTTTGTGACCGCGCTGTTTCTCTGCGTCGCCTATTGGGTCAGCGGGATCCTCATCAGCCACACCGGAGGCGAGAACAACTCCGCCCTGGTCTTTGTGCTGGCGGTGGTTTTGATCTCTCTGCTCACAACAGGATATTTTTACGGCATTGCCGCCTCCATCATCGGAGCGCTGTGCATCAACATCTACTTCATGGCCCCCTATGCCCAGTTTTCCCTGACCCGGGCCGGCTATCCCGTGGCCATGCTGTCCATGATCACCATCTCCTGCGTGGTGTGCGCCCTCACCGCCCGGGTAAAAAAGCAGGCCATCGAGGCCGCCCGGCGGGAGAAAAACACCAAAGCCCTGTACGAGATGAATGAAAAGCTCAACGCCGAAAAGACTGCCATCCAGATCCAGTCCGAGCGGGAAGCCATGCGCAGCAGTATTCTCCGGGCGGTGTCCCACGACCTGCGTACCCCCCTCACCTCAATCTCCGGCGCGGTATCCGTGCTCCTCACCAGCCCGGATGTCTCCCCCAAAAACCTGGTGATGCTCAACGATATCAAGCGGGACGCCGACTCCCTCATCGTCATGGTAGAGAACCTTCTGTCGGTCACCCGCCTTCAGGACGGCACCTTCCCCCTGAAAAAGCAGGAGGAGATGCTGGAAGAGGTGGCCGGCGACGCCCTGCTGGCCACCCGGCGTCACTTCCCCGACTGCCACATCGCCATGGATCTGTCGGAGGACATCCTTTATCTGCCCATGGATCCCCTGCTCATCAAGCAGGTCATTGTCAATCTGCTGGAAAACGCCATCCGCCACTCCGGCGACCTGGAGCACATCCGGCTGAGCCTCTTCCGCCAGGAGGACTGGGCGGTGGTGGAGGTGCGGGACAGCGGGCGGGGCCTGACTCCTGAGGTATGTCAGGCCATCCAGGCGGGCACTCCCCTTCCCCTGTCCGGGGACACCACCCGGGGAATGGGCATCGGCCTGTCCGTCTGTCAGCGCATCATCAAGGCCCACGGCGGTTTCTTTGCCGCGGGAAACGATCCCAAGGGCGGCGCGGTATTCCGCTTCGGCCTTCCCATGGAGGAAAACGATCATGAGTGAAAAACAAACTATTCTGGTCATAGAGGATGAGCGGTCCATCAGCAATTTCATCTGCCGGGCCCTCACCGCCAACGACTACAAGGCGATCCCCGCCTTCCGGGGCAAGGAGGGCATGTCCCTCTTCTTCTCCCACAGCCCCGACCTGGTGCTGCTGGACCTGGGATTGCCCGATACCGATGGGCTGGACATTCTGGCCCAGCTCCGGGGTCTGCCCCGGGAGGTGCCCGTCATCATCATCTCCGCCCGGGACCGGGAGTCGGAGAAGGTGAAGGCCCTAGACATGGGAGCGGACGACTATGTGGTCAAGCCCTTTGGGGTGTCCGAGCTGCTGGCCCGCATCCGCTCCGCCCTGCGCCGGGCCGACCGGCTGAAGCTCAGCCAGGGCATCCAGCGGGATGTGTACCAGATCAAGGACCTGACCGTTGACCTGGCCAAGCACCAGGTCCTGCTGGGGGACGAGGAGATCCACTTCACCCAGAACGAGTTCAAGATTCTCGAGCTGCTGGCCATCCACGCCGGCAAGGTACTCACCTACGACTTTATCCTGGAGCATGTGTGGGGCCCATACAGCGGCAGCGGGAGCAACCAGATCCTCCGGGTGAACATGGCCAACATCCGGCGCAAGCTGAGGGAAAACCCCTCCGACCCCAAATACATCCATACGGAGCTGGGCATCGGCTACCGTATGCTGGACGACTGAAGAAAACCGCTTCGGAGCCTGTTCCGAAGCGGTTGAGACTGTCGAAAAAGTGGCGCGGCCACTTTTTCGAGAAAGGTTGCACGCAAGGCAGGCCTCGATTTCTTGCGAAAAAGTCAACCTGCCTGAGACCGCAGAAAATTCTGTGTAATCGACGTTCCTCGACAGTATGAAAATCTTC
>JAXUUN010000054.1:0-7310 GCA_037231075.1 bacterium
TTGGTGATGGCCTGGCGCTTGGCCACCTGGCCCACCATACGCTCGCCGTCCTTGGAGAAAGCCACCACAGACGGGGTGGTGCGGTTGCCCTCGGCGTTGGGGATGACGACGGCGTCGCCGCCCTCCATAACGGCTACACAGCTATTTGTTGTACCTAAGTCGATACCAATGATCTTAGACATAATGTTTTCCTCCTAATATATGAAAGATTGTTGTTTACAAAAATTTTGATTGGAAAAAGTCAGGCTGGAAACTCAACCAATTCCTAACTTCTAATCGCTAACTGCTAACTCAGTTGGCAACCTTCACCATGGCGAACCGGATAACCTTGTCGCCCAGCATAAAGCCGGACTGGAATACCTCGGCCACCACATTCTCCCCAAAGTTTTCATCCTCCACATGCATCACCGCATTGTGGAGCTTGGGGTCGAATGGCTCGCCCTGGGCGGGGATCTCAGTGATGCCCAGCTTGGAGAAGATCTCCTTAAGCTGGTTCATGGTCATCTCCACGCCCTTCTTATAGGCCTCGTCAGCGGTGGGCTGTTTCAGGGCCCGCTCCAGGTTGTCATAGACCGGCAGGAAGGCCACGGCCGTATCCGCTTTGGCCTCGCTCCAGAGGGATTCCTTTTCCTTAGCGGTTCGCTTGCGGTAGTTGTCATACTCAGCTGCCAGCCGGAGGAACCGGTCCTCCTGCTGGGCCAGCTGATCCTGCAGGGAAGGCTCAGAGGGCTTTGCCTGCTCCTCCTTGGCTTCCTCCTCAGCCTCATTCCCGGGCTGAGTGTTCTCCTGTTCAGGAGTCTGGGCCTCGGGCTGTTCCTGGACGGGAGTTTCTTTCTTATTTTCCTTTTTACTCACGGCGATATACTCCTTCGCAGATCGTTATTTCATAACCTAAACCCTCATTTATCCGAGTCATCTGAGGGGGGCAGCTCCTTACCAAACATTCGGGTGAGACTGTCGGCAAAATAGGACAGCCGGGCGGTCACCTTGGCGTAGTCCATCCGGGTGGGACCTACCACACCGATGATGCCCTTCATATTGTCTCCAATGTCGTAGCTGGCCATCACCACGCTGGTGTCCTTCAGGGCGTCGCTGACATTTTCCGGTCCGATGAGGATGTTCATGTTCTTCCCGTCGCTGAGATTCACCGGCAGATTGGAGGTCCCATTTTCCTCACTGAGGTAGTTCATCAAAGGTTTGGCCTTATCCAGGCTGCGGTATTCAGGGTGCTCCAGCAAATGGGTAATTCCCTCGGTACGCACCTTCTGCCGCCCCTGGTCCTCCAGCACTTCTATGGCAAATTCCACGACCAGAGAAATCAGCCTGAACGCCCCGGGGGCCGTATGGGTCTCCATCTTGTCCAGGGTCTGCTCCATCTCCTCCCGGACCAGCCCCACAAAGGAGCTGTTCAGGACTGCGGAGAGCAGCTGCAGCTGGGTGTCGGACAGCTGGTCAGGCAGGTGGATCAGTTTATTCTTCACCACGCTGTTATCTGTCATGACCACGGCAATAAAGGCATTTTCCTCCACCATCAGCAAATCAAACCGCTTCACTGTGACCCGCTCCCTGGCGGCGGCCACGGTAAAGACAGGGTAATCGCTCAGCTGAGAGAGGACCTTGCCCGCCCGGTCAATGACCCGGTCCAGCTCCTCCATCTTCAGATTCAGCGCGTCGTTAATGCGCTGGGTCTCCTGAATGGTGAGCTGCTGGCGGCCCATCAGCTCGTTCACATAGAGCCGATAGCCCGCGGCGGAGGGAATACGTCCGGCAGAGGTGTGAGGCTGCTCCAGCAGACCCAGCTCCGTCAGGTCGGCCATCTCGTTGCGGATGGTGGCGGTGGACACATCCAGCCCGGCCAATTCAGCCACAGCCTTGGAGCCCACCGGCTCGGCGGTGGCAATGTAGGTTTCTACAATAGCCCGCAGGATTCGTTTTTTTCTGTCTGTCAGCTCCATACGGTCCGCCGCCTTTCTTGCCATTCTACTTTAGCACTCATATCTCCCGAGTGCTAATGATAATGTACCACTCCCCCTGTAAATTGTCAATAGGCACTTTATGAATTTATTTTAAACAAAATATAATTCCTGTTTATTTGCACCTATCCCCTCCTGGTGCTAAAAAAATACCGTCCGGCATTCCGGACGGTATCAATCAAATGGTACGCTTTATACGGCGGGCGCTATCCTCTGGTCAGGTCCCGCACCCATTTTCCCGAGCGCATGCGCCACACACCCAGGGAGAACTTCACCACCTGCTCCACCCCGAAGGCCAGGTACACCCAAAATACAGAGGTGTGAAGGACTACGCCGCACAGTACGGCATAGGGGATGGCGCACACCCACAGGGGGCTGACATCAATGAGGGTGGCCGCTCTCACATCGCCGCCTCCCCGAAGCACACCGATAATATTCACGCTGTTGAAATTCCGCATGGGCATCAGGATTCCCATCACGGTAATCATCATCGTCGCCACCGAGCTGGCCCGGTCCGAGAGTTTGAAAATGGGGAACACCCACTGGGGCGCCACGAACTGGGCAAAGCACACCAGCAGTGCGCACAGGATGCTGCCCACCATCACCGCCAGGGTATTCATGGTCAGTCCCATGTTGTGGACATGGTGGCTGCGCCCCGCGCCGATCTCCCGGCCGATAATGATGGCCGCGGTGGAGGCCAGGCCAAAGGAGAACACCGTACAGAACTTCTCCACATTGCCGGCCACCGTGTAGGCGGCCAGGATCTCGGTGCTGCCCTCCATATGGCCCATGATGGTGGGGAAAATGGAGGTACCCAGCCCCCACATGGTCTCATTGCACACCACCAGTCCGCCATAGCGGAGAAACCGCTTGACCATGGACATCCCGGGCCGCAGCAAAAGGCCGCCCCGGATACGGAAAAAGCGGTTTCGCGCCATGTGGGTCACCACGATCACCACTTCCACACTCCGGGCAATGAGGGTGGCCAGGGCGGCCCCCCGCACCCCGAGGGCGGGAGCCCCCAGGTTTCCGAAGATGAACACCCAGTTGAGACAGGTGTTCACCGTCATGGAAGCGGCCAGAATATACATGCCCAGCTGGGGCCGCTCCATGCTGCGGTAGGCGGCCACATAAATCATAGTGAAGGCGTTGAGCACATAGGATATCCCTGCAATGCTGCCGTACTGGGCGGCCATCTCAATGACCTGAGGCTGGTTTCCAAACAGGCTGAGAAACTGTACCGGGCAAATTAAAAGGATCCCGGCAAAAATGGACGAAACCAGCAGGACAACCCACAGTGCGACGCCTATGACGCGGTTAATGGCCTGCATGTCCTGCTTGCCCCAGTACTGACTGATGAGAACTGACGAGCCGCTCTGGACGCCGAAAATAAACAGCTGGACCACAAACAGCGGGATATTTGCCAGGGTGACCGCCGCCATGGGCGCCTCACCCAGAATTCCCACCATAAAAGTGTCCGCCATGCTCAGGGTGCTGGTGATCAGGTTCTGCAAAACAATGGGCGTGGCCAGGGCCGCCACCTGACGGTAAAATCCCGGCTTCTGCTTCATGTAGGCAAGCACAGAGATACCCCTTTCCTCAAATGTTCTCAGGACAGAGAAGTAAACAGCTCCTTTTGGGCACAGGACATGGCCTCCACCAGGGCGTCCACATCCTCGCTGCTGGTATCCGCGGAAAAGCTGATCCGCAGGGCCCCGTCCAGCTCCGGCTTGGGCAGCTTCAGCGCCGCAAACACATGGCTGGGCTTTCCCTTGTGGCAGGCGGAACCGGAGGAGAGATAGACTCCCCGGTCGCTGAGGTAGCGCACCACCACCTCGCTTTTGTACCCGGGCATGGTCACCGCCAGAATGTGGGGCGCCCCCTCCGGGGAGATGATCTTCAGCCCGGGCACCTGCTGCTGAAGCCGCCGGGCGGTCTCCTCACGCAGATCGGCCATGTGGGCCAGATCGGCCTGCATGGTCTCCTTTCCCAGGCGGGCGGCGACGGCCAGGGCGGCAATCTGCCCGGTGGCCTCGGTGCCGGAGCGCAGGCCGGACTCCTGTCCTCCCCCCCGGATGAAGGGCTGGATTTTCAGCCCCTTCTTCACATACAGTGCTCCGATCCCCTTGGGAGCGTGGATCTTGTGCCCGCTGATGGACAGCAGGTCTACCCCCAGCTCCTTGGGGGTAAAGGGCACCTTTAAAAATCCCTGGACCGCGTCGCAGTGAAGCAGAGCGGGACAGCCGGAGCGCTTGATGGCCCTGGCCGCCTCCTTTACCGGCAGGATGGTGCCCAGTTCGTTATTCACCAGCATCATGGTCACCAGCACCGTGTCGGGACGCAGGGCCTCCTCCAGCTGCCGGGGCGAGATCCGCCCCTGGTGGTCGGGGGCAAGATAAGTCACCTCATAGCCCTGACGCTCCAGCTCCTTGCAGGTCTCCAGAACGGCGGCGTGCTCGATGGCAGTGGTGATGATGTGCTTGCCCTTTCTCCGGTTCAGCTCCACTCCCATCCGGATGGCCCAGTTGTCGCTCTCTGTACCGCAGGAGGTAAAGAAAACCTCCTCAGGCAGGCATCCCAGGGCTCCGGCCACATCGGCCCTCCATCCCTTTACCAGCTTGGCCGCCTGACTGCCGAAGGCGTATACAGAGGAGGGATTCCCCCACTCCTGTGTCATAGCCTCCACCGCGGCCTGGGCGGCCTCAGGCCGTACCTGTGTGGTGGCGGCATTATCAAAATAGTGAAACACGCGCTTCCCTCCAAACGCAGAAAATGAGTCGCAGAGACATTCTATTCTGCCCGGTATGGAAAGTCAAGGGAAAGCGACCCAAAGGGACAGATTCTGCCCCTCCCCTCTTGCAAATAAAAAGGCCTCTGTATATAATGAAGTTACATTATGCAAGGAAGTGCTGCTCTATGGATCCATCATCCGGCATCTGCTATATTGTGGGCGCCATGTCCCTCACCCCCAACCTGCGCCCCTATCCCGGCCCCAATGACTATGTCATCGCCGCCGACCGGGGCTTTGACTCCCTGCTGGCCTATGGCGTCATGCCCGATCTGGCCGTGGGGGATTTTGACTCCCTGGGCCACCGACCCTCACACCCTAATGTGATCCAGCTGCCAGAGGAGAAAGACGACACCGACATGGTCTTTGCCGTCCGCAAGGGCCTGGAGCTGGGGTACCGCCGCTTCATTCTCCTGGGCGGCGTAGGCGGCCGGCTGGAGCACACCCTGGGAAACCTGCAGCTTCTGGACTGGCTGGCCGGCCATGGATCCCAGGGTTTTCTTGCGGGAGAAAAAACGGTAGCCACCTGTATCCGGGACGGAGGCAGCATCACCTTCCCCAGCACCATGTCCGGATACCTGTCCGTATTCTGCAACAGCGGCACTGCCGAGGGGGTCACCCTGTCCAATCTGAAGTACCCGCTGGACGACTCCGAGTTTACCGGCTCCTTCCCGCTGGGGGTCAGCAATCAGTTTTTGGATGTCCCCGCCCAGGTCTCGGTGCGCCGGGGCAGCCTGCTGCTCATCTGGGAGGACAAGGGCGACTTCTACGCGCTGATCCAAAAGGTGTGGAAAACCTGAGGTTGCTGTCTTACCCCTTGCCTTTTGGGGTATCCTATGGTATAGTTGACCCCTGAAGTCCCGGAGAGGAGGTGTCCGCCATGGGGGAAGCGGTCAAGGTCATCGCTAAAAACAGCAAGGCCTACCACGACTATTTTATTGAAGAGAAATTCGAGGCCGGCATTGAACTGGCGGGCACTGAGGTCAAATCCATCCGCCTGGGTAATGTCAATCTGAAGGACTCCTTCTGTATTATCAAGGAGGGGCAGCTGTCCGTCCACGGCATGCACATCAGCCCCTATGAAAAGGGCAACATTTTTAATAAGGATCCCCGCCGTCCCCGTCGGCTGCTGATGCACAAGCGGGAGATTATGCGGCTGTTTGGCCGTATTAAACAGGATGGCTACTCTCTGATTCCTTTATCCGTCTATTTCAAAGGTCCCCGGGTAAAAATCGAACTTGGCCTTGCCAAGGGCAAAAAGCTCTACGATAAGAGGGAGTCCGCCGCCAAGCGGGACGCCAAACGAGAGATGGACCGGGTCATGAAGACCCGAAATCGATAATAAAAACAGTAAGAAAGGATGATCCCCATGGCTCAGAATCCTGTCGTTACCATTGAGATGGAAAACGGCGGCATCATCAAGGCAGAGCTCTACCCTGATGTGGCCCCCAACAGCGTCAACAACTTCATCAGCCTGATTCAGAAGGGCTTCTACGACGGACTGATTTTCCACCGCTGCATCCCCGGCTTTATGATCCAGGGCGGCTGCCCCCAGGGCACCGGTATGGGCGGCCCCGGCTACTCCATTAAGGGCGAGTTTGCTCACAACGGCGTGCCAAACGACCTGCTTCATGACCGGGGCGTGCTCTCCATGGCCCGGGCCATGGACCCCAACTCCGCGGGCAGCCAGTTCTTCATCATGGTGGAAAAGGCCCCTCACCTGGACGGCGAATACGCCGCTTTCGGCAAGGTCATCGAGGGCATGGATGTGGCCGATGCCATCGTCTCTGTCAAGACCGACTGGAATGACCGCCCCCGGGAGGAGCAAAAGATGAAGAAGGTCACTGTGGAGACCTTCGGCGTGGACTATCCCGAGCCTGAGAAGGTATAATTTTAAACGGAATCTTCTCCTTCCCCTTGGGGAGGAGAAGTTCCCACCTCATTCTCCCGTTAACGCAGCCAAGCTGCAACATGAAAAGTCCCCCAGAAGACGCTGCAATTTCCCCACCCGTCCAAAACCAAACCGGAGCCCAGCGTCAGCGGGTCCGGTTTGGAGAGGAGAGGCAAGGGAGCGGCGTGAGGAATAGCCGCCTTTGGCGGGTGTTCCGAATAGAGCGGACTTTGCCTCGACGAGGGGGCGTACCGGTTTCGACGGGGACATTGAAGTGGGAATAGCGGGCGGTGGCGCCTGGCCACCTTAAAACGGGCATTCTTTATAAATTAAAGAACAACAACGAATACGCTTACGCTGCCTAATTAAAGGCGGCCGTCTGACCGGGAAGGGCCACGAGCCCGGATCAGGCGTCGTTTAGTGGCGGACGTGCGCCGGCAAAGCTTTGCGCCGGCCATGCATCATGAAGCTTACCTGACCCCCGGGCGTGACGGCTTGCCCGGGGAGAGGGGAACGGGAAGAGCAAGACTTCCGCAATAACCGTCTGCGCCCGGAGAAGTTCCCATGGATGTGTTTTCGGACGGGAGTTCAACTCTCCCCGCCTCCACCATTGAGCGCAAATCCGAACCCTGCTTTGTGTGGGGGACGATTTTCGTTC
>JAXUUN010000029.1:0-32989 GCA_037231075.1 bacterium
AATGAACAACCAGCGATGACAGAGACATCTACTGAACTTTATGGAGGAACACCCCTTAACGGATATACATTAGGCGGGTGTGGAAGCTTCCAGGGAGAGGATGCTGTTGTTTTATGTGGACATGGATTGTCAGAAGGAGATACCCTTAGACTGGAGGCAAATAATGCGGCCTTTGCTGAAGTAGTAGTTCAGCAGTATGCAAACGATGAGAACTACGATTACGCAGTTGCAACAATAAATTCAGGTGCAAGTGTTACGCTGAGTAACCTGGTAAAAAATAGCGTGAATTATACCACGATTACATCTCAATCAAGTCGGATACCAGCTGTAGGATCGACTGTTTGTATGTATGGTAAATCAGAAGGATTTGGCGTAGGGGAAGTAAAGTCAATAAGTACAGTATTTCGTGATACTAGATTGGGCGTTGTTTGTTATGGGTTAGTCAAATGTGAGTGGAATGAAGGACAGGAAGCCTATGGAGCTGGCAGCAGTGGGGGGCCTGTCTATGCGGGACATGTGTTTCATGGAACATACACAGGATCTAACTCTACGGGAGGAAATTTCTGGTTTTCTCCAATAGATGCTGTTCCGGGGTTTTCAATTAAAACTACTGCCTGATTGGGGGTACAGCATGAGAAGACTGCGAGAAATTGTGATGTTCATAACGGTGGCAATAATTGTAGTTTTTGCATCTTCGTGTGGAGGAGAAGAATATGAGCCATCTACAATCGTGATTGAAGATGGCTCAGAGAATGTTATGACTATTAGTGTTAAGGAAGTAAACAGCAACAATGGCTTATTTGTAATCGAGAATTGCGGTGAAAAGAAAATTACTTATGGTGACAGAAATTATTTAGAAAAACATATTGATGGGCAGTGGATGGGGCTGGTTGAATATAATCAGCGAACAATGACAGAACCATCGTATGAATTGTGGCCGGGTGAAAGTAAAGAATATGAAACAGAGTGGGAGGATCTGGAAGCAGGGGAATATCGGTATGTGCTTCCGTTTACCGTAGTTGGAGACGAAACTGAAGGCCCCGGACAGAGCTATTATATAGCTGCATTATTTACGATTTGATAAGCGGATAAGGTTGCTCTTTGCCGTGGCATCTTCCCACCCTGATAGTTGCGACACAAAGCACTCTTGAACTGACGACCTGCAGGCCATCCTTTATAAATGGTCAGAATTGAAACAAAAATAGAGATTTATCCTTCATTAGTGTATGGTTATCGCTCTTTAATCAGGGAATGAGTGTAGTCGCTTTTGTGACTGTTGGTAGAGTCCTCTTAACATTAGAAGCGATGAAAGAAAAAGCTGGCCTGGTGACCGGCTTTTTCTTTCGTCCTACATTTCTATATTTCTATAAAAAATATATAGGTCAGGTAGAATAAGTTTCGCAAAAAGAAAAAGACCTGCTAATAAAAGTCAAGTGGAAATTTTGTTTGTTTCAGAAGCTGAAGAAGAGTGCACTAATCTAAGCCGCTGCGCGTCTAAAAGTTGAAACGGCGGCCGGCCCAGTATTATGAATACAGTTAGTCCTATTCCAGCGAGTTCAGGTAAGCTTTTACAGTGGCATAGTAAATTCGAAGAAATTTGTTAGCAGAAGCCATCATGTAGACACGGTAGGGCTTTCCTTCAGAGCGTTTCTTGTCCATGAATTGGTATACAGGCTCGTCCTGCGGAGACTGTTGTAGGTAGGTTCCCATCACAAGGAAAAGCGTTCTACGCAGCGAAGGCGAACCACGCTTAGAGATTCTACGACTGAAAATCTCCATCTTGCCTGACTGATACGGAGGGGCATCAATTCCTGCAAATGCGACCAAGGCTTTCTTAGAGTGAAATCAGCGTACATCACCAATCGCCGCCATAAGTTGTGGACCGAGCGCCAGGCCAACACCGAACATCTTCATTACTACTGGATACTCGGGTAGTGATGATGCAAGGGATTGCATTTTCTGCTTCAATGCAGCTAAAACCTTAGGAGGTGTAGACATCATATCCGTAGGATGCAAATTGGGTCAATCCCAAATTCCGTGTAAACACCATTTGAGGTGCGAATAGAGCAAAATTTATTCAGGACGGTAGCCGGGAAAAGCCGGCTGCCGCCTTTTCAACAACATAACGCCGGTGGAGACGGATGTCAAGGGCGGCGGAACCGTTCATCTTGCCCTTGGCATCCGGGCTCCGGCGGTGTTACTCGGGCATACGCTCGGCAAAGTAGATGGCCATCTGAGCGTGGATCAGGCTCCAGTCCTGCCGCCGTCCAGTCCACTTTTTCGTAATATCCATCATAGCCAGATACAGCATTTTCAGCAGGCTGTCATCGGTGGGAAAGACGGACTTGGACTTGGTCACCTTGCGCAACTGGCGGTTGAACCCCTCAATGGCATTGGTGGTGTAGATCAGCCTGCGCACTTCCTGAGGGTACTTAAAATAGGTGCTGAGATTGGCCCAGTTGGACCGCCAGGACTGGGAGATTTTTGGGTATTTCTTGTCCCAACGCTCCCCAAAGGCGTCCAGAGCATCCAGGGCTGCCTGCTCGTCCACGGCGGCATAGACCGCCTTCAGATCGGCCATAAGGGGTTTCAGGTCCTTGTAGGACACATACTTGCTGGAATTGCGCAGCTGGTGGATGATGCAGTTCTGGATCTCAGTCTGGGGGAAGGTGGCGTGAATGGCCGCGTCAAACCCCGCTAAATTGTCGGTGCAGGCAATGAAAATATCCTCTACACCCCGGTTTTTCAGGCCATTGAGGACAGTGGCCCAGAACTTGGCGCTCTCGTTTTCCCCAACCCACATCCCCAGGATGTCTTTCCGTCCATCCAGGTTGACTCCAATGGCAATGTACACTGCTTTCTTCACGATCTGCCCTTCGCTGCGGACATGGTAGTGGATGGCATCCAGAAATACCACGGCGTAAATGGGCTCCAGAGGCCGCTGCTGCCACTCTTTGGCGACGGGCAGAATCTTGTCCGTGATTCGGCTGACTGTGCTGTCCGAGACAGAAATGCCGTAGATGTCCTGAATGTGAGCTTCAATGTCGCTGGTAGTCATGCCCTTGGCGTACATGGACAGGATTTTCTCCTCAATGTCCTGGCTGATACTGGTCTGATTCTTTTTCAGCACCTGGGGCTCAAATTCCCCCTTCCGGTCCCGGGGAACCGACACATCCACTTCGCCAAAGCTGGTACGCAGCCTCTTGCTGCTGTGGCCGTTACGGCTGTTGTCTGTGTCCTTGTTCTTGTAGTCGTATTTGCTGTAGCCCAACTCGTCATCCAGCTCTGCCTCCAAGCCATTCTCCATGAACTCGGCAATGGTCTCCTTGAACAGATTCTGGATGTCCTCCATGCTGCCGATGTTTGCCATCTGCAGCAACTCACGGATCTTCTCTCGACGGGCGTTTTCTTCCGGGGTACGATTCTTTCTGGCCATATGGTAATCCTCCTGTGCGGTGCTTCTATTCTACACCGCTCAGGAGCTTTACACAAAACTTTGGATAGTCTCTGCAAATTCCATTTTTGCGTAGTACTCAGCATATCGGCCTAATTGCAAATGTGAGAGTTTGGACCAAGCGGTATTTGGCATCTTCTCCATCGCCTCTTTTCTCCGGGAATTTCGTCGACCTTTCCTATAGCATCAAGTATACCCTCCCTTCCTATATTCGGCAAGTAGCAGCCCTCCCGGTTTTCTTCCATTTCATCCTTGCCGTTGAAATTCCTCCCGAATCTCATCGTAGTACCGCTGTACCGTGGAGCGGTCCATGTGCAATTCTCTGGCGATTAAGGACTTGCTGGACACGCCGGGGTACTCGCGCAGATAGGCGGCGATAGCTTTCTTCTTGGGGCTTACCCCGTCTGGATACTCTGTACTTGCCCCGGAGCGTAGGGCGGCGATCTCTGCCTTCATCTCCAGGATCAGTACCTTCAGTTTCTCCTCGCACTCCTCACGGGTTTTGGCATAGACATTTCGGGAGTGCTTTTTCCCGTCCGGCCACACCGGGGAGTACCGCCCCTCCCAGAGGTGTTCTCGCAGTTGGCTGACGCACCCGGTTCCCGGCCTGCGCCGGGGCGGCTGAGCCGGCACAAAGTCCTGCTTTGGGGGTTCGTCTGTCTGTTCCGGCATGGGCTCCACTTCCGCCTTGGCGATTCCCTGGTCGATACTTAACGCCGCTTTCTTCCGCATCTCATCGGTGATGTGGGTATAGGTGTTCAGGGTTGTGGCTGCAGAGACATGACCGATGATTGTGGAGAGGGTCTTGACATCCATCCCATTTTCCAATGACAGCGTGGCAAATGTGTGACGCAAGTCATGAAATCTTACCCGTTTGCACCCTGCTTGTTCCAGAATTACCTGCAGTCGTTTCCGCACATAGCCTGGGTTAATGGGCTGCTCCGGCCTGATGCGGGACGGAAACATCAATTCAGAGAACACACCCTTTTTGTACTCTGCCAACAGTTCCACCATGGCGGGCGGCAGGATGATGGCGCGGTTGGCTGCTTTCGTTTTGGGCTCGTTGAGAATGAGTTTCCCGCCCACGGGGTAGATTTGCTTGTCGATACGCAGTTTCCCGGTGGCGAAGTCCAGATCATCCCATCGGAGAGCCAGCAGCTCGCCCCGGCGCATGCCGGTGGTCAGCTCCAGCAGGAAGAGTTCGTACATCCCCTCCGCCTTGGCCTGGATGAGAAATCGCTGGATCTCTTCCTGGGTCAGGATCTTCATCTCCTTGCCTTTCATCGGCGGGAGCTTACAGCCTACTGCCGTATTGGAATGAATCAGCTTCTCCTCTACCGCCTTGTCCAGGGCCATCTGGCAGACGGCGTGGCAGCTGCGCACCGAGCGATCCGCCATGCCGGGGCCTCGGCGCTCCACATTGGCCTTCCGCCCGCTCTCCTTCATGCGCCGGAAGAACTGCTGGAGCTCCGCCTGGGTCAGTTGGTTCAGTGGGATGTCTCCCAAGCCTGGGATTAGGTGGTTGTAAATCCACCCCTCATAGTTCGACTGGGTGCTTTGCCTCAATTTTGGTTTGGAGAAGTTCTGGTACCAGTAGTCCAGCCAGTCCCGGAAAAGCATATCGGACCGGATCTGGACGGGGCGCACCACCTGGCAGGTACTTTTCAGGGCCTCCAGCTTTGCGATACATTCTTTCTTCGTTTTGGCCAGCACATTTTTTGTCTTGGGGTTGCCCGCCTCATCGTAGCCCACCACCACACGGCCCTCCCAGCGGCCGTCCTTCCGCAGGCGGACAGTACCCTCGCCCTTCTTTCTCTTGCCCGCCATTCTCTCACCTCACCATGATGTGTTCCATGAAGCCGCCCACGATTTCACTGGCCCGTTTCTGCATATCGCCGGTCACATGGGTATAAGTATCCAGTGTGAACGACGCCTGAGTATGGCCCAGGATTCCCGACAGGGTCTTGGCATCCACTCCGCTGGCCAGAGCGTGGGTGGCGAAAGTGTGCCGGAGATCATGAAAGCGGATGCTGGGCAGCCCCGCCCTTTTCAGCAGAGTTTTCAAGTGATTGTAGGCGGTGCCGGGACTGGTGGGTTGCTCCGGTCGGAGCGAATTTGGGAAGATCCACTGGGAGTAAGAGTGTTTCTTCCGCTGGGCCAGAAGCCCCGCAGTGCTGGGCGGCAGGGTGATGGTCCGTTTTCCTGTGCCCGTCTTGGTCTCACCGGCAACCAGCCTGCCGCCTTTCTGGACATGGAGCGTCCTGCGGACGGAGAGCATTCCATGGGCCTCGTCGAAGTCACTCCACATAAGGCCGCATATCTCACCCTGCCGCAGGCCGGTAGTCAGTTCGGTGTAGAAGAAATCATGCCAGGTGCTGTCCGCCCGAATCACCTCCATGAATCGCTCCAGCTGATCGTCATTGAGAATCTGCTTGGGGGCCGTTTTCTTCTTGGGCAGGGTGATGCTCTCGGTGGGATTTCCGGCGATGAGGTTTTCCCGCACCGCCGCGTCCATGGCCTGGTGGAATACCCCGTGGATGCGGCGGATGGTCGCGCCGGACAACTGGTGTCCATACTCCGGATGGAACTCCCTCCGACCATTTTTCTGGAGCTCCCGATACAGCTTCTGGACATCCTCTCGGGTAACCTTCCCCACCGGTTTGTCCCCCAGGTAGGGCTTGATATTGCGGTCAATATAGCCCTGATAGCCCTCCAGGGTGGAGGGTCGCACCGAGGGGGCGGCGTACTCCTCCAGCCAGCGGTCCAGCCACTGGCTCAGAGGCATTTTGCTGTTCTCACTCAGGTCCACATCCCGGTATTCCTCGATGCTCTGGTGCAGCTTTTTCAGCAGTTCTCTCTGCGTCTTGGCAGATAGATAGCGGAAGATGGGCTCTCCGCTTTCCTTGTGGCCGATGACAATGCGTCCTTCCCAGCGGCCATCTTCCCGCTTGCGGACCATGCCGTCCCCGGACGGTCTGCGCTTTCCCATACTCTCACCTCTCCTCCTCTGCCTCCATGTAACGGCAGGCCCGCTCTGTCTCCTCCTCATCGAAGGAGTACAGGCCGTCTGACTCCAGTTCCTTGCTCAATCCCCAGGCCAGTTTGAACCCAGCGGTGAAGCTGGCCAGGGAGGTTGCCTCCCGCAGAAGGTTTTGGGTATCCACCAGGTGCATGAGCCTGCGGCGCTGAAGCTTATTGAGGCAGTCCCGCACCTCCTGGCGGGTGTTCTCAATGTCTTCTTCCAACTCACCAAAGTCCGGCTCCCGGTAGAACCGCTGGTGCAGTGCTCTTATGTAATCGTTCATGTGTACCGCCTCCTGTCAGCGACACACAATACCACAAGGTCTGGTCAATAGCCATCCCAATCCCAGCGAGTTATCAATTTGTTATCAATTGCCCGGCGCCATTTTTGTTTTATGTGGCGCAAGTTTTGTGTAGTTACGATGTATTGACATTTCACCCACATGGGTTATACTGATAACAAAAGGAGGGATCTGCATGGAACCCATCAATGTCACATCTGCTCCCAAGACGGCCACATTCCAAATGCGTATCAATCCGGAGGTCAAGAGACGCGTGGAAGATATCTACGCCCGTCAGGGACTGACCTTTACAGACGCTGTGAACATCTTCATTCAGCAATCCCTGAATGCAGGCGGACTTCCCTTCCTGGCTTCTCCCGAGAACGAAGATTATATGAAAGCGAAGGCAATGAATCGTCTGATGGCTGAAGTCCAGAAAGGCTGGGATTCCGCCGAGCAGGATGGCTGGATCTCGGAAGAGGAGGCTTACCGTCTGCTTGGGGTAGAGCCATGAAATTACGATACACGCCCCAAGCCATTGCGGATCTTCGTGAGCTCCAGACTTATATCACAGATATGCTACACAATCCAGCGGCTGCCCAGAGAATTTCCAAAGCGATTCTCGACGCTTGCGGGTCGTTAAAACGCTTTCCCGAACTGGGCGTCAGCATCCGTGAGAAAACCGGCTTTGAAACTGATCTCCGTATGCTGGTCTGTAAAAACCAGATTGCTTTGTATCACATTGATTCGGATGGCGATACCATATCCATTGCTCGAATCATAAACGCGAGGCAGGATTATATGCGGATTTTATTTGGCAATAGCGAACCTGCTGAGGACAAAAGTAACACTTCCAAATAAAGAATGCTTTATGGACGGCCAGCCTTCTATCCAAAGAGGGCTGGCCGTTTTTATTCCTTCTGACTCATCATCCGCCCATGGTCATTCCACCATAGTTTTGTGTCTCCTCATGGTCATCCGGCTTATGTCCCAGAGCGATACGCTTCTGCTGGATCTGCCGGCGGTACTTCCGATCCGCATGCTGACTTGCCGGAGAACTGGGTGGGATGGAGTTGTCCTGGAAAATCCGGCCCAGGTGGTGGAGCAGGTTTGTGACGGCAAGAAGCACATTAGGTCTGTGGCTGTCGTTGAAGTGATCCAGAAGGAACTGGGCGTACTCATTTCCCTGGAAAGCGGACTCTGAGAGCCAGTTGTACGCCTGCTCCCGATCCTGGGCCACATCCTCGCCGGTAAGGTACAGCTTGCCCAGCGTGTACTGCGCATACTGGTTGCCCTGTTCGGCGGCATTGGACAGATACTCCAGCGCCTTCCCCACATCCTTTGGCACCTGCTCTCCTTGGAAATAGAGTTTGCCAAGCTGGTATGCTGCATACGAATTGCCCTGCTCTGCCGATTGCTCATACCAGGACACCGCCTTATCGATTCTCTTCTGGCTTTGCAGCAGCTTGCCCAGCGCGTACTGGGAGAAGTCGTAACCAGCTTCAGCGCCATGTTGAAACCACAGCTCCGCCTGTTCGTCATCCGGAAGTACCCCCATGCCATCCCGCCAGCATTTGCCTAACTGATGTGCCGCCAGGGTGAATCCGGCGTCCCAGAGCTGCTCCAGGACTTGCACCTGCTCCGCTTTTTCTTCCTCCGTGTTTTCATAGACCGAAAGGATTTCTTTTGCACTCTGGTAGGCCTCCGCCACCTCCCAGCGGGAGGACCAGGCGTGGAGCACAGCATTCTGATCTTCGTCCACCTCGTCTCTCATCCGCGCATCCTCGAAGGTGAAGGTACCTAAGCGCAGTTCCTCCGCCTCCCGTATGACCATATTCTTGATGGCCTTGAATTCTGGTTGCTGGGACAATGGTTTGTGTTCTCGTGGCATGTCCTTGTAGTACCGCTCCAACTCATCCCGCAGCCGGTTCCAGTGTTTGTAGCACTCCGCCACCTCCGGGAGCCTGGCCAGCTCGTCCACGATGGCGTCCACCTGTGCCTTCACTGGCTTTTTGAGATAGCCGTACACCTTTTTACCTTTGACCTCCGTCAGCATCCCGGCCAGTGTTTCCATCTGCCCGGCAATGATCGGACTGTCGCCGAGACCGGATTTCATCTCCCGAATGAGACGGCCCATGGCCTCCATGGCCGCGTCCCGCACCTCCTGATAGGATTGATCTTTTTCTTGATAGAGGGACAACAGCTCGTCCTGAAAAATATCATTGGACAGCTGGGAGCGCATCTGCTCGATGCCGCGCTCAGTCAGGTATCCCTGTTTTGGATCATTGGACCACGCCATCATGTGGATGTGCGGATGGTGCTTCTCATCGTGGAAGGCAGCGCACCACCGAAAGCTGCTGGGCGGAATTTTCATCGCCGCTGCCAGCTCTGTCTGATGGGCCAGCAACAATCCGCGCCAGCTCTCACCGTTCTCATACCCCAGCCGCGCGGCATCTTCCCGTTTCAAGGAGTAGACGAAAGTCCATACCGGACCGGCGTGTGCGTTGATCTCCTCCATGGTTTTCTCCAGGTCGGCAGCACCGTCCGCGGAGAACAGACCGTGAGAGCGGGGCCGCTCGGCCATGTATTCCAGATAGCCGCCTGCCGCGGGTTCGATTACTTCTACACCGTCTCGGGTGGCAATGTACTTAGCGTAGTGTCCGCCGCCGCTGCCCGGCTTGATGTACCCGGACTTTTGGATGAGACCTTTCATTCTTCAATCCCCTTCTGGAACCGGAACGCGTCCTGGAAGTCAACTTCCCCGTTGGTCTCCTTCACATTCTTCACGCAGCGGACCCGGAGTTTTTGCAGCGTGTCCAGATCTACATCACTCAGATAGCCAACCAGGTTCGCCATGATGTTCTGGTCCACTGCCTGCTTGAATAGCAGGTGGCCCACGCGTTTTCCGAAGGCGCCCAGCTTCCCCTCCAGCACATCTGAGAGGATACGGGGCAGATACTCCTCTGCATGTTTCGTGTCCAGGTAGCCGGAATAGAACCGGACAGCCTTCTCAATGTACTCGCTCTGGCTTTTGCAGTTGTCCTGTTTGTAGTGAGCTTCCACTTCTTTCTTAGCCTCCGGTGTGATCCAGAGGGCAAACTTCTCTTTTCCGACGACCATACTTAAAGCCTCCTTTTCTCGTAGGAACGCCCTGAAATAGCTTGTAATCCTTGGGTTTTACTCCGGGGGAACCCCCTAATGGGAAAAATCTTGTTTTTGGAACGCCCTCGTCCATCCCCCCGAAACTGCCCGCACTGCGGGCAGTTGTGACCCTGCCGTGGGGCACATGACCCCGGCAGTTTCTCCTGCTCCTCTCCCCCAAGCCGCCTTGCGCTCTTCTCCAGGCCCAACAGCGGCCCAAATCCGCCTCAAAACCTCCGGCGGGGTAGGGCCCCTCCCAAGACGGGCACACAGTCCCTTACAGCGGGACACACAGGTTGTTCTGATCTTGCTCCGCCAGGATCTTCTGGAGCCGCTGCCGCTCGGTTTCCAGCTCCAGTTCTTCCAGCTCTCTCTCGTAGTGTCGGACGATCACATCCTGAGGCGGAAGCACAGTGAACTGTAGAGTCCCGTTGCGTGTCACGCCCGCTTTGGTTGTGACCTTGGTAGGCTCCACCGCAATGAGTCCCTTCTCAATCAGCTTCTGAATGTACTTGCTCACGGTGTTCTCACACATGCCCACCGCCTCCCCAATGGTTTTGTAGCTGGGCCAGCATTTGTGAGTCTTCTGATTTTCGCACCGCCGCAGATAGCAGTACACCGCAAGCTCACCAGGACTCAGGCCAAGGAGAAAGATCTCATTGGGCAGAGAGAAAAAGTTTCCTCTGTACTTCACTTCCCACCTCCTGTATGCTCCTCCACCCACTGAATGAATTTTTCCTTGGGCACTACCATGCGGCTACCCACACGCAGCACCGGGAAGTCCGGTTCGTGCATCAGCTCGTAACCTGTTGATGGAGAGACACCAAGGACTTTTGCTACCAGTTCTGAATTGAGAAACAGCGGCAGGTCATCATAGCTTTTGTACTGTGACAATTTCATTGTGATCCTCCTCCCGATTGACTTAGATGGGTTCCTCTGATACGCTTGCTTTGTGGCGACAGGGTATCACGAATCGCCCCTTGATACAATAGAATTGGGAATGATTGGGGAAACACCAAATCTTGATCGGGTACAACATGGAGGACATTACATGGAAGAGCAGATGAAAGAAATCTTTATTCCGCACACCTATACCTATGACCAGTTCACGGTATTTTTCTATGGGGATCGGATCTTTGTTGGGGAGAAAGACTTTCCCACTGGACAGTGCAGTGTGGACATGATGAACCTGAGCGAAGATATTTTAAATACCATTGACCATCGAGTGCAGGATTTTTTGCCTGCGGCCCAGAGGCTTCTGACAGAAAAAACAGACAGCGCCGTAGCTTCCGCGCAGGAGAAGCTGAACGCTGTCTGGGATGTGGTATTTACTTTGCCGGTCTACTGGAATCTGAAGCTAGATGAGGTATGCAGCTATCATGCTCTGGAGCACCTTATGACGGATGAGGATAAATGGATGCAAATCCAGACGCCCGGCACAGAAGGCTACGCCATGTATCAGGAGTTTTTAAAGGGCCTGTCTCACCTTACAAACGGTATCCGTATGTTCCAGAACCAGATTGCCACGATGACAGAGCACTACTTTGAGCCGCTGACCCGGCGGAACAGCACAGCTTACGCCCAGGCATATTCCCAATTTTATGGCCAGATGGTATCCATCGCCGCCCACTATTTTTACGAGGGCTTTGAACAGAGTACTCCGGTGGAAGTGAGCTTTGTTCCCATGATGCACCCCACTCAAGAGGGCAGCATCTTTGTGGCTGAGAAAACCACATTTCAGAGCCTGCTGGATTTCTTACAGGTGGAATTTTATCGGGGCCTGGCCGTGGGCAACGCACCTCGCCGCTGCCACAACTGTGGGAAGTACTTTTTGCTAACCGCAGGATATAACACCTGTTACTGCAACAACATTGCCCCGGGCGAGACGGAGCGCACTTGCCGGAAAGTGGGTGCTCACCGGAAGGAGGCTCAGGGAAAGGCCAACCGCACTCCGGCTCAGGTAGAATATGACCGCACTTATAACCGATTGAAGCAGAGGAAAAACCGTAAGAAGATCAGCGTGGACGAGTGGAATAGCGCCGTGTCCAGAGCGCAGAAACTATTGGATCAATCTGGGCGTGGACAATTGACCGATGAGGAACTGAGAAGAAAGCTTAGGGATTTGTAATAAGTCCATTCTCATAATTCCTCTTTTGTATCAAATTATCGAAAAGCCCTGCCATTCATTTTGTCAATGAACGGCAGGGGCTTTTTTGTTTTCTTCGGCGCAAAGTTTACGCCGCTGCGTTGGCGTTGATCCGGTCAATGACACCCTTGATCCCCGCCCACAGGGACAGGTCGGTGAAGATCTCCACGATACTTCCCCGATCCGTGAAGGGAGGTTCCTGAAGCACAGACAGGTCCTTCATCACTCCGTTGTGGACGATGTACTCCACAATCTGGTTGACGAAGTAGATCTGCCGGCTGTCCAGATTGACATCGTTTAAGTACTGGGCGAAGGCCTCCTTGGCGGCGTTCATATCCATACCTACGATCTCCCGGACGAACTCCCCCAACGGCTTCTGCCCTACCTCGGCTTCGTAGTCCTGCTTGGTGCCCACCTCACTCCAGAGGATGGTCTCCAGCTCCTGCACATCCTCTGCCATCAGAGGCACATTGGAGCGCAGCTTGGCGATGGCAGGCTTGTCCTGGTGCTGGCGTACATAGAACTCCGCCTTGGCCTTGTAGTTCTTCAGGTCGTCGTTCTCCAGCTCCGATTCCTTCCACTCCACGGACAAGATATCGTCCGTAAAGTTGGTATTGTAAATGGCACCGTCGTGGGGCAGATACTTCATTAGGTTCCGCAGGCACTCCCGGATATGCTCAAACTCATTGATCCCTGCGTCGTCCAGATAGTCGGTATGCAGGATTTTCTCGATGAGTTCCGATTGCGCCCGGATTTCTGGGATATTTGCCACGCTGGCCACGCCGCTGACCTTTTTCATCAGATCCTTCCGGGCTTTCTTGTAGGTCTTGCCCACCAGATAGGCCAGTTCAATGCCGTACATCAGCGCGTCAAACCGCACAGCACTGGCTTCGTCCATATCCGGCTGGAGCAGCGGCGCCACTTCCTCTTTCAGATGGAGCGTATCCTCATAACTGAGGGTCTGATAGCTCGCCGGGTCGGCGAACTTCTCCACATACCGCAGGTGCTGCCGCACGGCGAAGTTCTCCCGGTCCAGCTGCTGCACCTTGGCCAGCATCTCCTCCACCAGCTTCTCCCGGAAGGGGATCAATTCCTGGGTCTGGTAGGCCAGATCCTGGAGCTTGTAGACGATCTGAGCTTTCAGATAGAAGATGGCGCTTTGCAGGGCCATCTGGTTGGCGGTGGCCTTGCCCTTGTTCATTCGGAAGAACTCAAAGTTGCCACACAGGTCGAAGATGTAGAACTTGGTCTTGTCCTCCCCGTCTATCAACCCCGGACACAAACGGGTGCCCCGGCCGATCATCTGCCAGAACTTCGCCTTGCTCATAACCTTCTTGAAGAACACCAGGTTCAGCACCTCGGGTACATCAATGCCGGTATCCAGCATGTCCACGGAGATGGCAATCTGGGGCAGCTTTTTCGGGTCGGAGAATTCGTCGATGGCGCTTTGAGCGTAGGTCATGTAGTTGTCGATGACCTTGGCGTAACCAGGCAGATGGGGATACTCTTTGCCGAAGACCTCCAGAATTTTCTCCGCATGGCGGTGGTTCTTGGCGAAGATGATGGTCTTTCCCAGCTTCTCTCCGTAGTCGATTTTCAGGCCGTTGGTCATCAGCAGGTTCAGTGCCAGACGGATGGTGTCCTCATTGAACAGCCACTCGTTGAGGGCGGAGGACTCTATCCGCTCGGGCAGCTCCCCGTTCTCGTCAGTGAAGGTGGCCTCATACTCCGCCTTCTCCTCCTCGGACAGGTCGGCGTAGGAAATGCCCTCCTCCAGAAACTTCAGCTTGCTCTCCACGGTGAGGAAGTCCACCAGAAAGCCGTCCTTCACCGCCTGGGAGAGCTCATAGCCGTAGGTAGGCACCCCAGTGTCCAACTCAAACACATCGTAGGTATTCTTGTCGATCTCGTCCTTGGGGGTGGCGGTGAGGCCCACCAGGGGCGCGTCAAAGTAGTTAAAAATGTCCCGGTACTTGTTGTAGATGGAGCGGTGGGCCTCGTCACAGATGACCAGGTCAAAGTGGCCTACGGTGAACAGCTTTCCCTCCCTGTCCTCCACTGAGTCGATGCAGTTCATCATGGTCTGGTAGGTGGAAAAGACACAGTGGGCGGTGTAGTTGTCTTTCTCCTCGCACAGGTTGGTCACCGACAGGTCGGGCAGCAGGTTCACAAAGCTGCGCTTAGCCTGGGTGACCAAGGAGTTGCGGTCAGCCAGGAAGAGGACATTCTTTACCCAGCCGTGCTGAAGGAGCACCTTCACCAGGGCGATGACCGTGCGGGTCTTACCGGAGCCGGTGGCCATGACCAGCAGGGCCTTCCGACGGTTCTGGGCCAAAGCCTGACAGGTGGCTTTGATTGCTCCCTCCTGATAGTAGCGGCCTGCAATGTTGCGATCTACTTGAATGTACTTGAGGCTTGTCCGCATAGCACGGAGGTTAAATAGCTTCTCCAGATCCCTCTTGGAGTAGAAGGCGGCCACCTGGCGCTCCGGGTAGGCCCCGTCGTCCAGGCGGGTGTCAAAGCCGTTGGTGAGGAAGATCACCGGGCGGCGGCCATACTTCTGCTCCAGCAGGTCGGCGTACAGTTTGGCCTGCTGGCGGCCCTTAGCCGGATCCACACAGGTGCGCTTGGCCTCGATGACGGCCAGGGGGCGGTGGGCGTCGTCGTAGAGCACATAGTCGGCATAACCCACTTCACTCTGGTTGGGCATGCCGGGCAGCTCCACCTCATTGAGCCAGTCTTTCCCCTCGGTCCAGCCCGCGTCGGTGAGCATAGCGTCGATGTACAGCTTGCGGGTCTTGTACTCGGAGAGATCCAGAGGCTTGGGGGTATAGCTGGGCTGCTGGGCTTCCCGGCGGGCGGTAAGCTGGGATTTGAGGGCCTTGTTCTCCGCCATGAGGGCGGCCAGATCCACCTCGGGCGCGGGAGCGGGGGCCGGGACGGCGGTCTGCTGCTCCAGCAGGGCCGGGTCGAATTCTCCAGCCGTATAAGTGGTACCGTAACAACAGGCGATAAAATCCATGAAGTACCAGAGGTTTTCCAGGCACAGCCGGGCCTGCTCCGGTGTGATTTTCTGGTTTTGATGGGCGGCGGCGTTGCCCGTCTGGCGGATGTATTTGAGGCGCTGCCACAGGTCCCGGTCCACAATGGCCCGGAAGTCCTCGGTGTCCATGAGGCTGGCCAGACGGTCGTCGTAGGGCATGACCAAAGCGCCGTCCACGGAGTACATCCATTTGACGGCAAACTCCATACACCGGCGGCAGTTCAGCACACAGGCTGCCGGGTCAAGGCAAAAGATTTTTTCCGCCGCGACGGCGACCTCCCCGAAGGTGGTAAATTGAGGGTCGGAGAGGAGAAAATCGAAGTTGGTCATGGTGACACCTCATTGCCTTAAAATATTTCCATCGACTTCACTATCATCTACTTCTTTGATTTCTATGGAATTATCACGAAGCTCTCTAATATGGCCAATGTGGAACCAACTCAAAGGCTTTATTGATGCGACAAAGTGATGGTCATTTTCTCCTATCAATGGAGCACCATTCGATACAAGAATGATTCTCCACTCATTTTGCCACTGATAGGACAAAT
The DNA here is from genome assembly GCA_037231075.1 of bacterium. Classification (GTDB taxonomy): domain Bacteria; phylum Bacillota; class Clostridia; order Oscillospirales; family Oscillospiraceae; genus Lawsonibacter. Next base: position 15,635 of record JAXUUN010000029.1, read on the forward strand.
CTTTTTTAAAAAACACATTATATTGATTTCTATTTTCATCGTTCAGAATTTCAATATGATATTCTGAGTGTATGTCAACATAAGAAACTGCCCCCCATTTTCCTCCAAGTTGATTGTCATCTATGTAATCAAGCATATTTTGCAGAAATTCAACTTTACTAAAAATGGCATAATAAGAGCCAAATTGCTCCATTTCAGATATAAACTCTTCTTTAAATTTTAAAGAAAATTCGGTTTCTTTCCGAAGAATATGTTCAGATAGTTGAGAGCAGCAATAAAGTGGGATCTTATTATCACCTTTAAATCCGACCGTAAAATTCTGTATGAAATCAAGAGGTATCTTTATTCGATCTTCTGGTGATTCCTCTGGACCTAATTCCATGAATTCACCTCTGTGATTTTCAAAAGAGATGACACATTTTCCGTCAAATTTGTCGCCTCGGTAAGTATCTTCAAGTTTTCTAAAATATCCACTTTCGTTCATGTAAACTTTTCCGGCGCACAAATCTTCAAGATATTTGCGATTGTTACTGACCTTTATTAACATGTCTGGAAATTCATATTGGAATACTTTCATGGCATAATCTCACCCAAAATATTGCTGCATCAAGGCTTTTTTCAATACTTCCAGTTTATCAAGGCTCTGTTGAATCGTCAATTTTGATTTGTTGCTCCGCTCGAAATAGGAGGCAAATTCATTTTGTAGGTCCAGTGGCGGCATGATTATGTTTAGCGCTTTATATCCTCCAACATTGAAGTGCTGCTGTGCAGCGCCACCCGTCCGCTCTTGAATTTGATTCATCCCATGCGGTAAATTCGTGAACATTGCCAAAAACACAGGATTGATTTTACTGATATCCGGATGAGCAATGATTATATCCACCGCATTACATTCATCATAATCCTCAGTTGCCACACAAGCTGTTCCAGGAGCTCCTGAACGCACGACCAACACATCACCCTTATGAATAACTGACTTTTGATTTTTTAAATGTCCTTCTTGCGAAAAATAAACCCAATCGTTGTCTTTCACATACATAGGCCCAATATTAAGAGATCTAAAAGTTTTAATCCCTTCTTCCGCATAATACTGTGTCGGCTTGATTACCACACCAACGCAAACATCAGCAACATCTGCCACCTTACCACTGGGCCATCGCCCAAATTCGTGTTCGGTTCCAAACATCTCCACAAACCGAGCTTTGACCAGCAAGTCCAGCTTGTCCAGCTGTGCCCGGCGCTTGGCGACCAGGTCGCTGACCTTGTCCAGCAGGGCAGCAATGCGGCGCTGCTCCTCCAGCGATGGGAGAGGAATTTCTGTTTCAGCCAAAGTTTTTTTGTTGATTGCTTTAAAGGTACTTCCTGTACCTTTAGAGTTTAGTTCATCAACCTTGCATTCAAGCCCGTACCATAAATATTTCGGGCTACACAGTGTCTCGTTTACGGTCAACGCCGCCAGTCCACGACCAATACAGCATTGTTTATCAGCAATGTTTAATGCTCCTATCGGCGCACGAACAGAAATTAAAATATCGCCGCACTCTGCGTTTTTTGTCGGTGCATCACACCAAATCCTGACCGTCGGATGAAGTTCACCAAAGTCTGCATTGCCTTGAAAAAATGGCATTCCTTCTCCGCTGTCATTATAACTGGAAGATTCAGGGGATTGTCCCATATTGATTTCACATATTTCTTCCAATCTCATTGTTATCCCCCATTTCCTCTTCTGCACTCCGGATAAGTGCACGAGCAAGTGTTTTCAAATTCTGCATAAATACATAAGTAAACATTGGGCTCATTTTATACTCTCCTGGTTTCTCCATATAATATCGCCAATCTACAAAGTCCCCAGAATGTTCTTGCAGTTCGCTCTCAAATTCTTGTTTTGTCCCAATTTGCAGAAAATCCTTATATTCTTGATTTGGAAGCAAATCAAATAAAGGTTTTAGTTTATGTCCCTCTCCTTTTTTCAAAGCTTTCATATAGTCAATATTATGAAGAATCAAAATAGTTTTCAAAAACAATTCACAAGCAAATGCAGAGTTAACCATGGTCGGACTTGATAATGTTTGATATTTTCCTCCCATTATTTGAATCGATCCATCCTCGTTGATGTCACCCATACACCGCTCTGAACCGTGTAGAAATCGCAATCCTTGATTATAGAAAGCCTTAGCTTTTGAAAGATTGTTCAAACCATCTCCTCCAGCTCCGCCAGGCCCCTGGTGATCTCCATCTCCAGTTCGTTGAGGTCTGTCAGAATCTCCTGAGTGGAGGGGTACTCCACGGGGATATATTCCACCTTCTTGTACTTGTTGATGGAGAGGTCATAGCCGTTCTGGGCGATCTCCTCCTTCGGCACCAGGAAGGACTGCTCGGTACGCTCCCGCCCCTTCTCCCCCTCCCGGTTGTGGAACCGGGCCACAATGTCGGGGATGTCGTTCTCCTTTATCTCGGTACGCTTGTCGTCCAGGGAGAAGCCGTCGGCCTTCATGTCGTAAAACCACACATCATCCGTGCCGCCGTGGCCCGTCTTGGTGAACACCAGCACCGCCGTGGACACCCCGGCGTAGGGCTTAAACACCCCGGAAGGCATGGAGATCACCGCCTCCAGCCGGTTGCCCTCCACGATCTCCTTGCGGATGTCCTTATGGGCCTTGGAGGAGCCGAACAGCACTCCGTCGGGCACGATGACGGCGCACCGCCCGCCCACCTTCAGCATCCGCAGAAAGAGGGCCAGGAACAGCAGCTCAGTTTTCTTGGTCTTGCACACCTTTAGCAGGTCGGCGGACACGATGTCTGCGTCCAGGCTCCCCTTGAACGGAGGGTTGGCCAGGATGAGGGTATATTTCTCCCGGTCGGTGTTCTGGTCGCTGAGGCTGTCCCGGTACTCGATATAGGGGTTGTCGATGCCGTGGGTCATCATGTTCATGGCCCCGATGCGCAGCATGGTTCGGTCCATGTCATAACCGTAGAACATGTGGTTCATGTAGTGATCCTTTTTCTGGCGATCAAAGAAGACTTCCTCTTTGTGGTTTTCTTTGAGGTACTCCCCCGCCGACACCAGGAAGCCGCCGGTACCACAGGCCGGGTCACAGATCACATCGTCCGCCCGGGGAGCCATCATGTCTACCATCATGCGGATGATGTGCCGGGGGGTACGGAACTGGCCGTTGACCCCGGCGGTGGCGATTTTGGACAGGAGGTATTCGTAGATGTCGCCCCGGACATCGGCATCGTGGAGCTTGTCCGCCTGGTCATAGATCTCGTCCATGGTTGTAACGATCTTATCCAGCATCAGGGGCGTTGGGATTTTAAAGATGGCGTCCCCCATGTACTTGGCGTAGGCGCTGTCCTTGTCGGCGTGGAGGTTCTTGATGAAGGGGAACACCCACTCCTGCATGACGGAATACATCTGCCCGGCGGGGAAGTCGTGAAACACCGACCACTTGAGCTGGTTGCCAGGAATGGTCCGCTCTCCCACCTGTACCTCGCCGGCAAAGATGCTCTTGTGGGGCAGGCCCAGCATGGCGCTCTCCTTGGCGCACTGGTTGTCGGCGGCGTCCAGGTCGTGGATGAACATGAGATAGGTCATCTGCTCCACCACATCCAGGGGGTTGGTAATGCCGCCGGTCCAGAAGGTCTCCCAGAGGCGGTCGATCTTGTTTTTCAGTTCGCCAGTGATCATGGTCTCGTACTCCTTGGTTTCCAGTATAGGCAGGACAGCCCCGCCGTTTCGTTTCATTGTCACCATTTTACCATTTTCCGGCCAGGGACACAAGGTCACCCCCAACGACAATGAGAGCACATCCTATTCTGTAAAAAGAACATGGTCACTGAGAAAGCAGCATTTCCCAGTGACCATGTTTTACAGTCCCTTCTGTTTTGCTTCCCGCAGCACCTCCTGATACCCATGGTAAGCACAGGAAAAACGCTCCAAGGAGATCTGGCCGGTCAGCATACGGCTGCCAGCCTCCAAAAGCTCTTTCCGACGATCCGTCTGATCTAAAGCAGCCCGTTCCAAGTCGATAGGTGGAATGTGGCTATGGATAAAGGTTCCCTGTTTTGTCAAAAATTCCACCCGGATAAAAGAGTCGTAGTAATCCAGCGGAAGTTTTCGCTTTCGCACCCGCTGCATCCATTCCGCCCAGTCTTCCCGGGAGGTCTCTACAATGCCAAGGGAATCAGGATCCTCCGCCATGCGTACGATATCCCCCAACTCAAAGGGATTCGGAAGCGGAAAAAATCGGTTTTCGAACCGGCTGTTCCCCCAGTCATCCACGCTGCTGCGCTCCTCGTCGGAGATCTCATCAGTCCAGTACCGCACGAGGCTGCCGTACGCGTTATAGGAGAACTCGGACACAGGCGCCCCCTCGTATGGGCGTTCCTGAACCAGCTTTTCGGAACAGAGCCGGGGATTCCGACGCAGTGCGGATTTCACAAGGGGCTCTCTCAGTCCAACAATCTGATACTTCTTGACAGTGAAGGGGACATTTTTTCCCTCCATGAACGCCAGCGCCAGTTTCACCGACGCAAAGTGTCCAATAGTTTCACTGTACGCCCGGTCCTTGCTGTCCCCATCCACGCACACCTCAAAAAAGAAACTCCCATCGTTGCTTATGAAGATCTCCCGGCACCGTTCATCATAGGCGATGCGCTCCCCTATCTGCCGGCGCAATTCCTGATCGGCCGTCTCTTCTGCCAGTTTTTTCAGCGCGCGGTGCAGTTCATGATACGGCATACCGGAATGGAAGATGAGGGTGCCGATCTGGCTGTCTGAAAACTGCAGCCCGGTACGCTGGATATGTGCGCGGACATCCTTTGATTTGATATAGTTCAGCACGCTGTATTCTCTCATATTTTCTTCCGGCCTCCCATTCATATTATCTTATTTCACTCACCATCTTAAATCGAGCCCGTCCCAATACATCCGCCGGTGGCTCGACTGCATCCCCGAATCAAAGAGTTGATAGGAAAGCCCCCTACTCCACATAGAACACTTCCATGGTATCCAGGCAAATGCACCCCAGTTTCCCATCAAAGCCGCACCCGCAGTCGATGGCAATCTGTTGCCCCCAAAAAAGAATATCATCGGATAAGGGTTTTCCCATCTGCGCCCTTAGCAGACGGGTTGGGGTATGGCCGAAGACCAGATGGCGGTCCGGCCAGAACGCCTGGCTCGGTCTGGGCCGGCAGAACAGAAAATCCTCCAGGGCGTAGTCCTCCAAGGGCTTCTCCGGGGCGAAGTGATCCAGCCCAGCGTGGGTGAGGACAAAGCTGCGCCCGCCGGCCTCCACCTCGGCGTACAGCTCCATCTCCCGCAGATAATCCAGGATATTCTCCCGTTCCGCTCGGGACAACTTCTGCAGCTCTCGAATCGTCAAACCGCCGCCGTTTGCGATCCACTCCTGAAGCGCGGCCAGCCGGGCGTCATCCAAGTCGGCCAGGGAGCGGTCGGTGACTTCCTCCAGCAGCCAGGGCAGGCAGACGGCGGCGGTGAATTCATGGTTGCCCAAAATGGGGATCACATTGGGCCGGTTCATCATATCCAGCAAGATCTTGCAGCCACCAGCGGACCGGTCAATTACATCGCCCAAAACATAGAGGATATCCTCAGGCCGGAGGCCGATTTTCTCCGGCAAGGCGCTCCACCGGTCATAGCGGCCATGGAGATCAGAGCAAACATATTTCACAGAGGAAAACACCTCCTTGCGTGTTATATCTGTGCCGCATCTGCACAGTCCTGCTCCTCCAGGCTCATCCCCTTTGAGCTGTCGGCGTCCTGCCGCGGAAGTTCCAACGCAGCCCGCAAGATCGCGTGATCAGGATAACCGGCTTTGATCTTTTTCTTGTTCCATTCAAACTGCTCCTGGCTGTAGTACTTCAGGAAAGTCCAATCATAGGGTTCTGCCACCCCTTCCAGGGATGTGATCACATGGTCATATTTGCGATATTGATATTGAGGCTCTTCTGCCTTTTCGCCCTGGAACCAAGCTCCCTCAGATGACAGGCTGCCCTCAGGAGTAATGACTGTGAGACTTCTCCCGGTGTTTTTGGTCTTTTCCAGCAATTCCGCTTTCATTTTTTGATAGCCATAGATGGTTTGGAGACGTTTCTCTCCTTTTTCGTCCGTATATACAGCTTCGATTTCTTCCTTCGTTGTCTCGTTCCCTGTTCCCCGAATACAGGCATTGTTGAAGTCTCCCAGTGCGATGATGTGTTCTCTTTCTGGGAGAGATACGAGATAGTCCGCCAATGCGCAAAACTGATTGGCGCGGGATTGGAAGTCACACTCGTTGTGTTTTTTGTCGCGTTTTTTACTGTCTACCTGAATCCTTGTCCCAACCACGGAAATAGTCATTCCATCATTTACGCGGACCCTGATACTGTGGAAATCGGGACCTTCGGGAAAACGATGCCCTTCCTCAGAGAGAAATGTGATTCCGCAGTTTTTCAGCAATCCGATGCAGATCCCGTTTTTCCCCCGCTGATAAGGGCTGACATAAATCTCGAAATTGCCGGCAAGGAGAGCTTTCAAATCTGACCAGCCGGCAGCCGGTACAAACTCCGTCAGCACAAAGATGTGGGGCAGTTCTTTCAGAATCTCATTGGCGATTAGAGTCACGGGCATTGTGAACGGAGCGTATCCCGACCGACCGTTGATGTTCCACTCCATGACACGCAGGGTGGGAACTGCGTCCATTCGCTCCAGTTCATTTGCCGCCATGGAGAGCAGCAGCTCAATGACGGCGGACATGGGGACATCCTTGCCTCTCACCCTTCCAATTTTCTCCCTGGCTCTGCAGAGCTGCTCATACACCGGCTGTCTCAGACTAAGGGATGTGGAGGTTGAGTTTGCCTCTCCGCGTTCTTTTGGATACATATTGGCGATTGCCGTCCTCCATGTGTCCTCAGCAAGCGCTGCGGTCTCTTCCACCGCAAGTCCCACAATGTACCCAGGCCTGATTCTGCTGCCCGAGTCAGGAAACCGAATGGACTTTATTCTTGCAATACTCTCCCTGGATTGATCAGTTAACCGGATTTTCAATATCATATGAACGCCACCTTTCTTTTCTCTATTGTAGCATTACTATTTCCTTATTTGCTACAATACTACAAATTTCGGTCCATGTCAAGCAAATTTCGAAAGGTTGGCGTTGGCCATATCTGTCTTATGTCCAAAAGCAAATTCTTTTGTTTACGGTCCCTCAATTTTTACGCCGTGGGCCGCACGGAAAGGACTTGCATGATCCTATCCCCAGAGTTACAATGCAGGCAGTTAAGAGGCATAAAAAACGCTCCCCCTCCCCTACCGGTGAACACTGGCAAAGGATTGGGAGCGTTTCTGACCACAGAACCTACCACACACCGTTCCGGACCACACGGAAACAGCATGGTCAAAGAGGCCCAAAGATGAAGTGGAGCGGAGCGGAAGCGGCCAAAAATGGCCCGAAATGATTGAAAAAAGTTTCAGGGGCTTGTTCGCATTGTGGGGGTCGTCGGTTCGAATCCGATCAGGTCCACCAAAACTGGAAATCGCCGCAGTGAAAACTGCGGCGATTTCTCATTTGACCACAGAAATACCACAGACGGATTTCTGTTTTGACCACTTGACGGGCCCCCCCTCTCAGGAGTGCCTGCCTTATTTTGTTTATAGCGGCCCAGAATTTGAGGGGCATTCTTTGAAATCTGCGTGCTTACCAAGTCAGTTGTCCTGCCTGCAAAAGCAGGTTTCCTCATGGGAATTGATGACTCCTACCGCCTGTAGGTAGGAGTAAACGATGACGGTCCCCACGAACTTCATACCCCGGCGCTTCAGGTCCTTGGAAATGGCATCCGAAAGTTCGGAACTGACCTTACCTGTCTCATAGACCACTTGCCCTTCTGTCCAGTGCCAGAGATAGCAGTCAAAACTTCCCCACTCTTGCTGGATGGTTCGGAATATTTGGGCATTGTTCACGGCGGCCTTAATTTTTAGCCTGTTTCGAACAATGCCGGAATTCTGCCCCAGTTCCGCTATTTTTTCATCTCCGTAGGCGCAGACCTTCTCCAGGTCAAAGCCGTCAAAGGCCTGTCGGAAAGCCTCTCGCTTGTTGAGGATACATTCCCAGGATAGCCCCGCCTGGAAACTTTCTAAAATCAGCATTTCAAACAACTTGTGGTCGTCGTGAACGGGAACGCCCCACTCCTTATCGTGGTATCGGATATAAAGGGGATTCTTGGGGTTGGCCCAGCTGCATCTGATTCTCTCTTGCATATTGCACCTCTTTGCAGACAGAACTTCCGCCATGAATGGCTCACTGATGGTATCACTCTTTTATCCTCTGCCTTCAACCAGTATACACTTATTTCCCACTCACTCTCAAGGTTTTTTCATATACATTCGGCAGGAGTTCTGCTATACTGGGATGCGTCTGTGGGGGCAAGAATTCAGATATACCCGCCGAAAGGGATGAAACAATGAAAACACAACAGTTTATGATCGGCCAGATTCCGGCCGTTTTATATGGCGAACACGCAGAGCAGCTGTGGCTGTTTCTCCATGGGCAGATGGGGCACAAGGAGGAGGCGGAGGCCTTTGCCAAAATCGTCTGTCCGAAAGGCGCTCAGGTTCTGGGCATTGACCTTCCGGGGCATGGAGCCCGTCAAGGGCGAGATGAGGCGCTGAACCCCTGGACAGTGGTACCAGAACTGCTGGCGGTGATGGATTGGGCCAGAGTCCGCTGGGACTCCATCTCCCTCCGGGCCAACAGCATCGGCGCTTACTTTGCCATGCTCGCTTTGGGCGCACCTGATAAGGCCTTGCTGGTGTCGCCCATTCTGGACATGGAGCGCCTGATCCTGGATATGATGGGCTGGGCCAATGTGACGGAGAGGGAGCTTTCAGAGAAGGGAGAAATCGCCACCTCTTTTGGACAGACGCTGTCATGGGTGTATCTCTGCTATGTGCGGGAGCACGCTATCCATGATTGGCACTGCCCCGTCTTTATTTTGTATGCCGGGCAGGACAACATGACTTCCCGTCAAACAGTGGAGGAGTTTACCAGGCATCACGGGGCGCAACTTATGGTTATGGACAACGGGGAGCATTGGTTTCATACGCCGGAGCAAAGAGAGGTTCTGCAAACATGGGAAGATTCCCACACTTGATCAGGCTTTGCGTACAATCTATCGTCACCAAAACAGGGAGCACCTTTCTTTTGAGGTGTTCCCTGTTTGCTTCAATTTTACCGTTGAAACTCCGCACGAATCTCATCGTAGTACCGCTGCACCGTAGAGCGATCCATATGCAATTCTCTGGCGATCAAGGACTTGCTGGTCACGCCGGGGTACTCCCGCAGGTAGGCGGCGATAGCCTTTTTCTTGGGGCTCACCCCATCGGGGTATTCCGTACTTGCGCCGGAGCGGAGGGCGGCGATCTCCGCTTTCATCTCCAGGATCAGCACTTTGAGTTTCTCCTCGCACCCCTCACGGGTCTTGGCGTAGATGTTCCGGGAGTGTTTCTTGCCATCCGGCCACACCGGGGAATAGCGGCCCTCCCAGCGGCCATCCTCCCGTTTGCGGACCATGCCGTCCCCGGACGGTCTGCGCTTTCCCATACTCTCTCACCGCTCCTCCTCTGTCTCCATGTGACGGCAGGCCCGCCCTGTCTCCTCCTCATCCAAGGAGTACAGGCCGTCCGACTCCAGTTCTTTGCTCAATCCCCAGGCCAGTTTGAATCCGGCTGTAAAGCTGGCCAGGGAGATTTCCTCTCGCAACAGATTCTGCGAGTCCACCAGGTGCATGAGCCTGCGGCGCTGAAACTTATTTAGGCAGTCCCGCACCACCAGGCGGTTGCCTGTACGCAGTACCGGGAAGTCTGCTTTGTACATGAGCTCGCGTCCACTGCACGGTGATACACCAAGCACCTTTCCACCAGTTTCAACTTGAGAAACATGGTTGCTCATCGTAGTTTTTGTAACTGGATGCCTTACCTTCTTCAAAAATTTATTTAGTTACCATAAGGTGCAAAACGGTATGGCTATTAAAAATATACGATCAAGCCAGAACCATTTGATCCAAACTGGGATTTCACGGCATATCTTCTTGGACAACACCCCAGTGATAACAGTCAGCAGCAGAACGGGGGTTGCCATGCTGGATAGGTTGAATACAAACCCTACGCCGGCTGCCCAGTGGAGCGGCAGGGTAAAGGAGTATCCAATCACCAGCAACAGGGGGACGCATGGCGTACAACCATAATCTGGCACATAACATAGGAGAATGCCTGCTTTTCCATCCGTCTTTGCAGTTATGACAGCCACTACAGTACTTGTGTTTTCTTTTTTGCTCCAGCAACCAGCGTGCTGTCAGTACTGCGCCAATCCCGCTCACGACAATTGGGCAGTCAGTCGCCGTTTCCTATTTCTAAAATGTCCTGCCTGTGAGCGCCCGGAATGGGTGTCACAGGCAGGACGCCGTGTGTTAATACCAGTCGTGCTTTTCATTCCGGTCCAGAGCATTGATCTGGGCCATCTCCTCATCGGTCAGTTCAAAGTGATACAGCTCGTTGTTTTCCCGAATGTGATCCGGGTTGCTGGAGCCGGGAATGACTACTACGCCCTTCTGGAGATTCCATCGGAGGATCACCTGCGCGGAGGACACGCCGTGGGCCTGGGCAATGGCAGAGATCACCGGATCACCCAACAGCTCCGCTGTATGGCCCCGGCCTCCCAGTGGATACCAGCCCTGGGTAACGATACCCTTATCCTGAATGAAGGGAATGACATCGTTTTCCTGATAGTAGGGGTGGATCTCGTTTTGCACCAGCGCCGGAGTGATGGTCACCTGGGGCAGAAATTCCGTCAGTTCCTCCACATACCAGTTGGACAAGCCGATGGAGCGGATTTTGCCCTCTGCCACAAACTGCTCCATCGCTTTATAGGCCTTCATGTCATTGGTATCCGGATGGTGCAGGAGCATCATGTCCACATAGCCGATGTTCAGCCGGTCGATACACGCCTGAATGGATTCCTCCGGGTTGGCCATCTCACTGCCGGGATAGATCTTGGTGATGACAAACACATCCTCCCGCTCCACGATGCCTTCCTCAATGGATTCCCGGATGGCCTGACCTACCTCCTCCTCGTTGCCGTAGGCAGAGGCAGTATCAATAAGCCGAACACCGCTGGCCAGAGCTGCCTTTACGGAATTGATGCACTCCTCCCCGTGAAGGCTATAGGTTCCCAGGCCGTTGATGGGCATTTCATAGCCGCTGTTCAGGGTAACACGGCGCGTGTCAAAGTTGAATACGGGGCGGCTGGAGGCAGAAACGCTCTCCGGCAGGTCCAGGCTGTTGATCCATTCCTCGATGGTGCTGCGGCTGGTTCCTCCGGCAAAACGCCGTCCGGTCATCCACTCCGCATTGGGGGTCAGAGATTCCAGAGAGCCGTCGCTGTACCCGCTGGAGTGAGAGGTACAGAATGGAACGATGGTTTTCCCCGTAAAGTCATAGCTTTCCAGGAAGGTACTGATGATGCGGGGCGGCTGTCCGTGCCAGATGGGGTATCCCAGGAACACTACATCGTAATTCGCCATATTCTCCACACTTCCCGAGATAGCAGGGCGTGCGGAGGGATCATTCTGCTCCTGGTCCGCTCGTCCATTGGTATAGTAGGCCAGGTCAGCGTCTGTATAAGGGTCCTCCGGTACAATTTCATAGAGGTCGGCGTCCAGAATCTCCGATGTATATTCCGCCAGAGGACGGGTGGTGCCTGTGGCGGAGAAATAGGCCACCAGGATTTTGCTGTCCGTCACTTCCGGCTGACTGGCGGTATCATTGGTCAGATAGTAATACAGCATAGATGCCACTTCCCCGCGTTTGATGTTGCTCTTGGGTGCAAAACGGCCATCATTGGTCATTCCCGTCAAAAGGCCAGTATTGTCTGCCCAATGTACCGCTTCCTGCGCCCAAGTGGAGATGGTTTCGGTATCAGAAAACCTCGTGTCCCCATTACTCTCCGGACTCTCTGAGTAACGCCAGAGAATGGTCACCGCCTGTTCCCGTGTTGTGGGATCATTGACACCAAATGTGCCGCCTCCGTAGCCAGCCATGACTCCGGTATCGGCGGCCCAGGACACCGCATCACTGTACCAACTGTTAGCAGACGCATCCGTGAATGTGGGCGGGGCTGACACGGTGGGGCTGCCGCTCATTCGGTAGAGTACCGCAGCCAACTGTGACCGGGTCAGGGGGCTTTCGGGCGCGAAGGTGGTTGCAGAAGTGCCGCTCATGATCCCGTTTTCCCGGCACCAGGCAATCGCTTCCCCATACCAGGCATCCACCGGAACATCAGAAAATGCGGCCGCATCTCCAGTTTCGGCGGCAAGCAGTTCCGTCCCCGAAGTTTCATCATCAGAAATCTCCGTCGCAGAGCAGGAAGTCATAGTCAAAATGCAGAGCATACAGACTGCCATCACAAGGGAAAGAACTCGTTTTTTCATCTTGATTCCTCCATTCCATGTTTTATTTCCAGGCTTCTGCAACTTTGGCAAGCCACCGGGTAATGGGAATCTGCTGGGGACAGCTGCGCTCGCAGGCATAACGGCTGACACTGTCACGCTGGCGCTTTTTCTGCTGCAGATATTTCTTTGATTACCTTCGCGGGGATGCCGCCAACCACTGTCAACGGCGGCACATCCATCGTTACCACCGCTCCGGCAGCGATGACCACTCCATTTCCAATAGTCACGCCGGGGAGAATGGTAACATTGGAGCCGATCCAGACGTTCTCCCCAATGACGATGGGCGCAGGATGATTGTCGCCCCGGTGGGCCGGATCAAAGTCGTGGTTGATGGTGGCCAGCACCACATTGTGGCCGATCAGTGTGCCGTTCCCGATTGTCACGCCGCCCTGGTCCTGAAAATGACAGCTGGAGTTGATGAACACATTCCTGCCTACATGGATGTTCCGGCCAAAATCTGTGTAAAAGGGCGGGAATAAGCAAAAACTTTCATCCACTTCTGCGCCAATGATTCGGGAAAAGATCTCCCGAACCTCCTCCGGCGTATGGTAGGCACTGTTCATCTGGGCGGTCAACTTCATGGACTCGTTGGAAATGCGGATCATCTCCCGGTGCGCCTGTGAACCGGCAATAATCGTTTTTCCAGCGTTTAAAAGCTGAATCAATTCGTTTTGATCCATAACTTTCCTCAACGATTGAAATTCGTCCACTGGGTCATTTCTGCTTCCGGCGGCGTGATACCCTGCTGTGCGCCTGTATGGATGCACTTGAGGAGCCACGCCATGTTTTTGCCCAGATTCCGCATGGTCTGGAGCCCCTCCTTATCCTGTTCCACCAACTCAGGGGCCGGGCCAAATACCATGTTCCAGTAGGTGGAGGAGACCACCGGCATCTGGGCATCGGTGAAGTGCTTCTGGATTGCGTCCAGAGAAGCGGTGGTTCCTGCCCGGCGGGCTGTAACCACCGCAGCGGCGGGCTTATGGGTAAAGGTGCTGCCGCCGGCGTAAAACAGCCGATCCATTACGGCCAGCAGATGACCGGAGGGGTGTGCGTAGTACACCGGAGAGCCAAACACAAAGCCATCCGCATCCTTCGCCTTGTCAATCCAGGCGTTCACGACATCATCCTCGAATACGCAGTGCCCTTCGCCAGCGCCCTGACAGTGATTGCAGCCGATACAGTCCCAGACCGGGTCTGCCCCCAACTGGACAATTTCCGTTTCAACCCCTTCGGCGTTCAGGGCCTTTGCCACTTCCGAAAGGGCCAGATAGGTGCAGCCGTTCTTGCGGGTACTGCCGTTTAACAATAAAACCTTCATCCCTTACATCTCCTTTTCCCACTCACGCAGGGTATTGATCCCGGCTGCGTCGCCCAACTTCTCCAGCTGTGTGACTTCTTCCGTGGTCAGCGCAATACGGGCCGCTTTTGCCGCATCCTCTACCTGCTCTACCTTCGTCACGCCGATAATGGGCAGAGTTCCCTTGGCAATGGCCCAGGCAGTAGCGATCTGTGCCGGAGAGGCATCGTACTGTTTGCCGATCTGCCGCAGGGCATCGATCAATGCCGCCAGTTGTGGCATGACGGGGCCGTAACATCTGGCACGGTCGCTGCCCTCCGGGAAGGGGTGAGCGGCGTCATACTTGCCGGACAGAGCTCCCTGCTCCAGCACCATGTAGGCGTAGAAGGTGATGTGGTTCTCCTTGCAGTAGTCCAGGATGCCCGCACGCTCCGAAGAGCGGTGCAGAAGAGAAAAGTGATTCTGAACGGCGGAGACGCGCAGGCCAGCCTGATTTAAGATCTCATTGGCCCGCTTGATCTGGGCCAGGTTGTGATTGGATACGCCGATGGACTTGATCTGCCCGCTCTTAGCCAGCGGAATGAGATCCGGCGTCCACCGCTCCACATCCATGGGATTGTGAATCCAGTACACATCGATCACATCTGTGTGGAGGCGCTGCTTGCTGCCATCCAGCATCTCCTGCATCGCATTGGGAGAATCACTGGCGACCTGGGGGGTGAATTTGGTGGAAAGGATCACATGGTCACGAGGTACTTCCTTGACGAAATTGCCCAGGATTCTCTCGGAAGTTCCCTCACCGTAAACGGCGGCGGTATCCCATAGCGTCAGGCCCAACTCCAGCGCCCGGTTGAACACGGGACGAAGTTCCTCCTCAAAGAGGCGATTGCCAAACACCTGGTCACCGCCGGCGGCTCCGGCTCCCCAAGACCACGCGCCCAGGGCAATGTTCAAATTCTTAAAGTTCATGATGGTTTCTCCTTTCATCATCACAGACAAAGCCGATAAATGGCTTCCACATCAGACGGGTACAGCACCTTGGGCCCGGTAATACTTCCTCCGTTACAGGCGTGTTCCGCCATGGCCTTAAAATGCGTCTCGTCAATACTCAGATCGGAAAGTGTTGCTTTCAGGCCCAGAGTCTTAAAACAGAAATCCGAAAGCGCCTGGATGGCAGCTTTTGCACCGCTCATAACATCCTCCTGCCGGGCTAAACCAAACACCTTCACACCCAAGCGGGCAATAGCGGGAGCGGTGTTTTCATCCAGGATGTAAGTTAGCCAGCGGGGGGTGACAATGGCCAAACCATGGCCATGGGTGATGTCGTAGTAGGCGGACAACTCATGCTCCATCATGTGGCAGGCGCAGCCATGGACCGTTCCGCCGTCCAGAATCGAGTTCAACGCCATGGAGGAGGCCCACATCAGATTGGCACGGGCCTCGTAATTCTCCGGCTCCGCCATGGCCACAGGCACCCATTTGACTACGGTGCGCATCACCGCCTCCTGCATCTCCAGGATCAGATCAAAGGTGGTGTCACCGGCCAGATAGTAGTTGTCCAGCACATGATTGAAGATGTCGAAGGCTCCGCAGGCCGTCTGATACGCGGGCAGAGAATAGCTGTACTCGGGATTCTCAAAGGCCGTGCGGGGAATCAGTGCGCTTCCGCCCAGACCGATTTTTTCGTTGGTCTCCATGTTGGAGATGACCGCCCATGCGTCCATCTCTGAACCGGTAGCCGCATTGGTCAAAATGGCGACTACGGGCATGGCTTCCGTGACCCAGGTTCCGCTGGAAACCAGGGGCCAGACATCGCCATCTTCTGTCCGAGCGGCGGCGGCAATTCCCTTGGCGCAGTCAATGGTAGAGCCTCCGCCTGCGGCCAGGATCACATCGATCTTTTCCTGCTTGCAGATGGCAGCGCCCCGGTTAACGGTGGTATGGCGGGGATTGGGTTCCACGCCGGAAAGTTCAAACAGCTGAATGCCGCTGTCCTGAACCAGCCTCCGGATGGTGTCGTAAAGGCCGCTGCGTTTGATGGAGCCGCCGCCGTACACCAGCAGAACCTTTTTGCCGTGCTTCAAAAGTTCCTCCGGCAGGTGCTGAATCTGTTTTTTTCCGAAGTACACCTTATCCGGATTATGAAAAATAAAATCATTCATCTTACTTCCTCCGTTCCTGTTGGTTCAACTGATATAGAAAAAAGTCAAGGCAGCTGATCTTCTTTTGATCGGCATGATAACAGTCCAGCAAATATCTGCGGTGTTTTGACAACAGTGAAATGACCGCCTCTTTTTGCCTCGATTTCAAAAGTTCCATGCACTGCTGGATCAGCGCATCATCACACCCTGCATCATTCAGATTCATGATAAGTGATTGCTCACGCTGCGTTGTCTCCGTCATGATTCAGCCCCCTTTCGGTTTTCATTATAGAATTAAGATTATAGAATATCAAATACATATATAGAATGACATCCCATACTTGAAAGGTATGGGATGTTTTGATATACTCTATGAGGAAAGAAAAGGAGGGCTTGTTGTGGATATTCGGGTATTGGAATATTTTCTTGCTGTTGCCCGCGAAGAAAGCATTACAAAAGCGGCAGAGTTTCTGAATATGACGCAGCCGCCGCTCTCACGGCAGCTCAAAGATCTGGAAAAAGAATTGGGGAAACAGCTGCTGGTGCGTGGGAGCAAAAAAATCACGCTTACGGAAGACGGGATGCTGCTCCGTAAGCGTGCGGAAGAATTGGTTGACCTGATGGAGAAGACCAAGGCGGAATTGACGGGTTCGGATGAAACCATTGGTGGAGATATTTATATTGGAGGCGGCGAGACGGATGCTGTCCTCTCATTTGCCGCAACTGCCAAAGAACTGCAGGAAAAGTATCCAATGATCCACTATCATCTATACAGCGGCGATGCGGAGATTGTGATGGAGAAGTTGGATAAGGGATTGATTGACTTTGGGCTTTTGGTTGGGCCGGTGGATGTGAGTAAGTATGAATATATCCGACTTCCTATCCGGGATACCTGGGGGGTTCTCATGCGCAAGGACAGCCCGCTGGCGGAGAAAGACTCTATCCAGGCCGAGGACTTGTGGGATAAGCCGTTGATCGTATCCCACCAGACCTCCATCAGCAGCGATATGATGGCCTGGCTGCAAAGAGATGCCAGCAAGCTGAACATCGTCATGACCTATGACCTGATCTTCAATGCCTCTCTTTTTGTCAGGCAGGGGCTTGGCTATGCCATCGCATTGGATAAGATCATCAACACCTCCGGCGACAGCGAATTGTGCTTCCGTCCACTATATCCTACCATGGAAGCCGGACTCTGCATTGTCTGGAAACGGTATCAGGTGTTTTCAAAGGCATCACAGGAATTTTTACGGCTCTTAAGAAGCGAATGGGACGCACAGGGGTCAGAATCTGGTGGAGTAATCAACTAAACTTTGGGATTAGCGTTTACTGTTTTCCAGTGGCGCTTTTACATACGATGAGACCGCAGAAAATTCTGTGTAATCGACGTTCCTCGACAGTATGAAAATCTTC
>JAXUUN010000055.1:0-7006 GCA_037231075.1 bacterium
GCCGCACTTGCGGCGCCCGCTCACTTTTTCGACGGCCCTTGCGGGCCGCACTTGCGGCGCCCGCTTCTGTTGTGGTATAATAAAACACCTATACCAGAGATTACCGGATTGCCAGGGTTGGCGGAAGGGAGAAGAGCGCCATGTTCATCAAAAATCCCGAATACTTCGTGGCCATTGTCAAGGAGCGGAGCATCTCACGGGCGGCGGAGCGGCTCTACCTGTCCCAGCCCTATTTGAGCCAGTACCTGGCCAAGCTGGAAAACAGCCTTGGGGTGGTGCTCCTGGACCGGTCCCACACGCCTTTGAAGCTCACCGAGGCGGGGGAGCTCTTCTACGCCTATCTGGAGCGCCAGGACTACCTGGACCGGCAGCTGATCAGCGACCTGGGGGACCTTCGGAACAAAAAGCGCCCGGTGCTCCATCTGGGGGTATCCCCCTGGAGGGGGTCGGTGCTGCTGCCTGAGATTCTGCCCGTCTTCACCCGGCACTACCCCGATGTACAGGTCATCCTTCACGAGGCCCCGGTGCCCCAGCTGGAGGAGCTGGCCGTAGGGGGCGTGGTGGACTTCTGCCTGATGCAGATTCCGGATAACCTGGGGGAGCTGTCCTACGAGACGGTGATGCGGGAGCATGTATTCCTGGTGGGCCACCGGGACCACCCCCTGCTGAAGGGGCTTGAGAGCAGCTATGACAACCCCAGACCCTTTCCGGAGCTGCGGCGGCTGGAGAGGGAGCGGCTTATTATGCTCCCCTCGGACTGGCGGCTTTCCAAACTTCTGCACAATGTGTTCTCTGTGCACAATGTAGAGCCTCAGAATATTCTGGTGACCACCAACAACACCACCGCCATCAACCTGGCGGCGGAAAAGATGGGCTTTGCCTTTTTGCAGGAGAGCGGCCTGTCCCGCACCCCCTATCTGGAGAATCTGGCCTGCTTCACCGTGGGAGAGCCCGCCCTCACCTGTTCCCTGGCGGTGGTTTACAAGAAAAACGGTTTCCTGTCTCCCGCCGCCCGGACCTTCATCGATCTGACCAAAGAACACTACCGCCGTTTTGACCGGGCGGTGGAGTAAGAAAGAGCATGGGGATTTTGCCCAAAATTTCCCCTTGCCCTTGACACCCTCCCCGCCGGATGATAATATACTGTGTTGTAGCGCGAGGAACGGAAAAGTAGCGTCCTACCCGGCAAACAGAGAGGGCCCTTCACCGGCTGAAAGGGGGCCTGGGTCGGCGGGTGTGAAGTGCGTCCGGGAGCGCGGCGGGTAATGCCGTCCGGCTCGGCCCCGATAGCGGCCTTTAAGCGAAAAATGAGAGTGGAACCGCGAGTGATCGCCTCTTATGCCCAAAGTGGGTGTAAGAGGTTTTTTGTTTCTCCGGGTGAAATTGAGAAGGAGGTGCCGGATATGTGTCAGGTAAACGGAACGATGGGCGGGAGCTGTCGATGTCGGAACACCCACGAAATCCAGACCATACCATATCATGGGCCCGTAGAGGCCCCTGCCGGAGCCTCGATGCCCCGGAGAAAAGGAGGATACTATGTTTCATTCCCTGATGGAGACTTTGGAGGCCTATCAGAAGCGTGACCCCGCCGCCCGTTCCAAGCTTGAGATTTTTCTGCTGTACCAGGGGGTCCACGCCACCCTGTATCACCGCCTGGCCCACTGGCTATACTGTCATAACCGAAAGTTCCTGGCCCGGTTCGTCTCCCAGTGGAGCCGGTTCTGGACGGGAATTGAGATCCACCCCGGGGCAAAGATCGGCCGGAGGTTTGTCATCGACCACGGCATGGGCATCGTCATCGGCGAGACAGCTGAGGTAGGGGACGACTGCCTTATCTACCACGGGGTCACCCTGGGCGGTACCGGCAAGGACCACGGCAAGCGCCACCCCACCATCGGCAACAATGTGCTCATCGGCTGCGGAGCCAAGATCCTGGGCCCCTTCAAGGTGGGGGACAACTCCCGTATCGCCGCCAACTCCGTGGTCCTCACAGAAGTTCCGGACAACGCCACCGCCGTGGGCATCCCCGCCCAAATCGTGCGCATCGCCGGCAAGACGACCCACTACGCCGACGAGGTGGACCAGACCAGCGTTGAAAACCCTACCCTGGAGCGCATCGACGCTTTGTCCCAGCGCCTGGAGTTTTTGGAGAAGATGCTGGACCAGAAATTTCTGGAAGACCGCGCGAAGAAAGAGGCGTAAAGATTTTCCCTTTACGCTGTGATATACCATTAAGAATCATAATCAGGAGGTTTCCGCTATGCTGCTATATAATTCCGCCACCCACAAGAAGGAAGAGTTTACCACCCATACCCCCGGCCATGTGGAGATGTATACCTGCGGCCCCACCGTCTACCACTTCGCCCACATCGGCAACCTGCGCTCCTACATCATGGAGGATGTGCTGGAGAAGTTTCTGCGCTACGACGGCTACGATGTGAACCGGGTCATGAACATCACCGATGTGGGCCACCTGGCCTCCGACGCCGACACCGGCGAGGACAAGATGCTCAAGGGGGCCAAGCGGGAGCACAAGACCGTCATGGAGATCGCCCAGTACTACACCGACGCCTTCTTTGAGGACTGCCGGAAGCTGAACATCAAGCGCCCGGACACCGTCCAGCCCGCCACCGGCCTCATTGACGACTATATCAAGATCATCTCCGGCCTGCTGGACAAGGGCTACGCCTATCTGGCGGGGGGCAATGTGTACTTTGACTCCTCCAAACTGGACCACTACTATGTCTTCAACGACCACGACGAGGAGGACCTGGCTGTGGGCGTCCGGGAGGGCGTGGAGGAGGACCCCAACAAGCGCAACAAGAATGACTTTGTCCTGTGGTTCACCAAGAGCAAGTTCGAGGACCAGGCCCTGAAGTGGGACTCCCCCTGGGGAGTAGGCTACCCCGGCTGGCACATCGAGTGCTCCGGCATCTCCCTGAAATATAACGGGGAGTACCTGGACCTCCACTGCGGCGGCATCGACAACGCCTTCCCCCACCACACCAACGAGATCGCCCAGTCTGAGAGCTACCTGGGCCACCCCTGGTGCAGGCAGTGGTTCCATGTCCACCACCTGAACACCAGCTCCGGCAAGATGTCCAAGTCCAAGGGGGAGTTTTTGACCGTCTCCCTGCTGGAGGAGAAGGGCTATGACCCTCTGGCTTACCGGTTCTTCTGCCTCCAGTCCCACTACCGCAAGGGCCTGGTGTTCTCCTGGGAGAACCTGGACAACGCCGCCGGGGCCTATCAGAAGCTGATCGCCAAGATTGCCGCCCTGGACCCCAAGGACGGGGAGGTGGACCAGGCTGTTCTGAAGGAGTACAAGGACAAGTTCCGCCAGCAGGTGGGCAACGACCTGAATACCTCCATGGGCGTCACCGCCCTCTACGACGCCCTGAAGGCCAAGACCAACGGGGCTACCAAGCTGGCCATCCTGGGCAGCTTTGATGAGGTGCTGTCCCTGTCCCTGCTGGACAAGGCCGCCAAGGTGCGGGAGGAGCAGGCCAAGGCCAAGTCCGCCCAGGCCGCCGGAGGCTATACCATCACCGGCGAGGGGGACAAGGCCATCGACGCCCTGGTCCTCCAGCGGTACGAGGCCAAGAAGGCCAAGAACTTCGCCGAGGCCGACCGCATCCGGGATGAATTGAAGGCCCAGGGCATCGAGATCACCGACATGCCCGGCGGCGCTTCCTGGAAGCGGGTATAACTCCATCAACAAAAAAATCCCCGGCCGCATGGCCGGGGATTTTTTATCCTAAATTGGCTCTGAAAAAGTCCAGAGCGTTTCGCCAGAGGATTTTTTCCGTCAGGGCGGGGGAGAGGCCCTTTTGCCGAAAAAACGCCCCCAACCCTGCGATTTTTTCCGGGGAATCCAGGCAGGGAGGTAAATCCGCTCCGTCAAAGTCGGAGCCCAGGGCCAGATTGTCCTCCGCCCCCAGCTCCAGGAAGTGCTCCACATGGCGCCACAGGTCCTCCAGGGTGGCCTCCTTGCCGTCGGAGCGGAGGAAGGCGGTGTAGTAGTTGAGGCCCATGAGGCACTTCCGATCCACCATCTCCCGGATCTGCTCGTCGGTGAGGTTTCGCCGGTGAGGGCACACCGCCCTGGCGCTGGAGTGGCTGGCTACAAAGGGTTTTCTTGCCGTGTCCAGCAGGTCATAAAAGCCCGGGTCGTTCAGGTGGGACACATCCACCAGAATGCCCTGGTCCTCCATCTCCCGCACCGCCTCTTTGCCGAAGGAGGTGAGGCCCTTTTGGGTGCTGTGGCCGGAACCCAGCTCGTTTTCCCCATTCCAGGTGAGGGTCATCATCACAACCCCGTCTCGGCGCAGCCGCTCCACCTCCTCCAGCCGTCCGGCCAGGGGGGAGGCGTTTTCCACCGTGAGGAGGGCGGCAGTCTTTCCCCGGCACCAGGCCTCCTCCACCTGGTCGGCGGTCCGACAGGGAAGGGACAGCTCACCGAGAGCGGACATCTGGCGGTAAAAGCTGTCCCGGTGGCGGATATAATAGTCCGCTGCCTCCGACCCCTTCAGATTGTCCGGGACAAAGACGGCGCAGCACTGGGCCCAGCGCGCCCCCTGGGGGATTTTACACAGGGCAAAGCGGTGGCTGGGGTCGTTGAGGGTGTGCTCCGCCCCGGGGGCGGGGTCCAGAAAGGCGGTGAGGGTGTCGCAGTGGAGGTCGAAGATACGGGTGGTGTGGTCCATGGTGCCCTCCTGATCAGGTGAAATATGCAAGTCTATGCTGGGGATGGTATATTATTGCGGCTTTTTCATGGTGAGGCTGATGCGCTTTTTCTTCTCGTCCACCTCGATGACCCACACGGTGACGATGTCCCCCACAGTGAGCAGCTCCGAGGGGTGTTTGACCCGCCGGGGGAGCTTGCTGATGTGCACCAGGCCGTCCTGGTGTACCCCGATGTCCACGAACACCCCGAAGTCGATGACATTGCGCACGGTGCCCTGAAGCTCCATACCGGGCTTTAAATCCTTGGCCTCCATTACATCGGTGCGGAGGATGGGGGGCGGCAGCTCCTCACGGGGGTCCCGGCCGGGCTTCATCAGCTCCTTGATGATGTCGGCTAGGGTGGGAGCCCCAGCCCCGCAGAGCTGGGCTAGGTTTTCCAAGCCGATCTCCTCCGCCTTGGTCTTCAGCTCTGTGAGGTTTCCTTCCTTTACATCGCTTAGAGTGTAGCCGCACTGGGAGAGCAGCTTCTCGGCGGCGGCGTAGCTCTCCGGGTGGACCCCGGTGTTGTCCAGCACGCTCTTGCTCTCGGGCACCCGAAGAAAGCCGGCGCACTGCTCAAAGGCCTTGGGCCCCAGCTTGGGCACTTTCAAAAGCTGCTTCCGGGTGGTGAAGGGGCCGTTCTCCTCCCGGAAGGCCACCACATTTTTGGCGGTGGTGGCGGTGAGGCCGGACACCCGCTGTAAGAGGGAGGGGGAGGCGGTGTTGGCGTCCACGCCCACGGCGTTGACGCAGTCCTCCACTACCCCGTCCAGGGTCTCACCCAGCCGGGCCTGGGGCATGTCGTGCTGGTACTGGCCCACGCCGATGGCCTTGGGGTCGATCTTCACCAGCTCCGCCAGGGGGTCCTGCATCCGCCGGGCGATGGACACGGCGCTGCGGAGGTTCACGTCATACTCCGGAAACTCCTCCGCCGCCAGCTTGCTGGCGGAGTATACGGAGGCCCCGGCCTCGTTGACCATCATATAGCTGACGCCGCCGCCCAGCTGCCGGATCAGCTCCACCGCCATCTGCTCCGTCTCCCGGCTGGCGGTGCCGTTGCCGATGGCGATGTGCTCCACGCCGTGCTTGCGGATCAGCTTGGCCAGCGTGACAATGGCCTCCTTCTTCTGCCGCTCGCCGTAGGTGGGGTACACCACGGCGGTGTCCAGCACCTTGCCGGTGCCGTCCACCACCGCCACCTTGCAGCCCATGCGGTAGCCCGGGTCCAGCCCCATGGTGACCCGCCCCTTCACCGGGGGCTGCATCAGCAGGGGCTTCAGGTTCAGGGCGAAGTTGTGGATGGCACCCTCGTCCGCCTGCTCAGTGAGGTGGGCGCGGATCTCCCGCTCCATGGAGGGCTGGATCAGGCGGTCATAGGCGTCGTCCGCCGCCGCCCGGACAAAGTCCATGCAGGCCGCGCCGGGTACCACGGCCCGGCGCACCGCCACGTGGGCGGTCTCCGGGTCCAGCTCCACCGTGACCTTGAGCACCCCCTCCCGCTCACCTCGGTTGACGGCCAGCACCTGGTGGCCCTGGGCCCGGCCCACCGGGACCTTGAAGTCATAGTACAGGCGGTAGACCGTGTCCTCCGGCTCCTTGGCCGCAGCCCGGGAGGCCAGCATGCCCCGGCGCAGATACAGCTGCCGCAGCTCCCTGCGGATGTCGGCGTCGTCGGAGATGTCCTCGGCCAGGATGTCGCTGGCCCCCTGAAGGGCGTCCTCCGCCGTCTCCACCCCCTTGTCCGGGTCCAGAAAGTCCAGGGCCGCCTGACGGGGGTCCACCGCCGGGCCCTGAGCGGAGAGCAGCCGGGCCAGGGGTTCCAGCCCCTTCTCCCGGGCGATGGTGGCCCGGGTGCGCCGCTTCTGCTTATAGGGGCGGTACAGGTCCTCCACCTCCGCCAGGGTGGCGGCGGCGGCGAGGGCGGCGGACAGCTCCTCCGGTGGCACCCTCGTCGATGAGGGTCACCACATTTTGTACATGCTCCGGAGAGCGTTCCAGCTCCCGGGCGAGCGTTTGAAGGATGGCGTCCATGCAAAAGTCTCCTTGGTTCAGAAATCCCTCCCAGTGTAACCGAATTGGAAGAAAAAGTCCAGGGGGAAAGGGTCACCAGGTGATATGGATCTCCCACTGGTCCCACTCCCCGTCCCAGGTGAGAGTGAGAAAACAGTCCTCCGCCACAGGCCGGACCAGTCTCTGGGCCGCTTCCAGATGCTGGACCAGAACCAGGACTACACGGTCGTCTGGGGGCTTCGGGAAGGGGAGGCCGTTCAGGCGGAGGACT
>JAXUUN010000030.1:0-32085 GCA_037231075.1 bacterium
CAGGAACACCTTTCCCGTCTCAAAGTCGGCCCCCACCTTGTCCAATGCGGGGATGAGGATCTCATCCACAATGGCCATGGGTTCGGTGGTCTCCAGCAGCTTCCGGGTACACTCTCCCGCCTCGCCCCGAAGGCCGGCCTCCACAATCTCACCCAGGCTGCGGCCGCTCCCGGCGGGAGCGGCAGTCTGCTGCCCTGCCCCGGCGGTGATGGAGGTGGACACGGTGGCCCCGCCGTAGGCGGCGATGAAGTCCCGGGCCTCCTTGTCGATGTTCATAAGCAGGTGGTAGCTGCGCACCGCCGCCATCATCTCTCCCATGTTGGGGTTGATGATGGGCAGGTCCAGGCCGCAGGTCATGGCCATAGTGAGAAAATTCTGGTTGATGAGGGGCCGGGCGGGCAGGCCGAAGGAGATGTTGGACACCCCCAGCACCGTTTTCAGCCCCAGCTCCCTGTGGACCCGGCCCAGGGCCTCCAGGGTCTGGGCGGCCCCCTCCTGCTCGGCGGAGACGGTGAGGGTCAGGCAGTCGATGTACACATCCTCTTTCCGGATACCATAGGACAGTGCGGTGTCCAGAATCCGTCTGGCGATGTCCATGCGGGCCTGGGTGGTCTTGGGGATGCCCTCCCGGTCCAGGGTCAGGCCCACCACGGCGGCCCCGTACTTCTTCACCAGGGGCAAAATGGCCTCCATAGTCTCCCGGTCCCCGTTCACCGAGTTGACAATGGCCTTGCCGCAGTAGACCCGCAAGGCCTTCTCCAGCACCTCGGGCCGGGTGGAGTCCAGCTGGAGAGGGGCGTCGGTGACCCCCTGGAGGGCCTTCACCACCCGGACCATCATCTCCCCCTCGTCGATCTCGGGCAGGCCCACATTTACATCCAGAATCTCCGCCCCGGCCTGGGTCTGCTCCAGGGCCTGTCCCAGCATAAAGTCCACATCCCCCCGGCGCAGGGCCTCCTTCATCAGCTTCTTGCCGGTGGGGTTGATGCGCTCACCGATGACCCGCACCCGGTCGATGGGCACCACAGTGTTGGGGCTGCACACGGCGGCGGGGACCTGGCGGGGTGCTTCTGTAATGGTTCTGCCCTCCAATGCCTTGCTCAACAGGGCGATATACTCCGGGGTGGTGCCGCAGCAGCCCCCGTAGCACTTTACCCCCAGGGCAGTGAGCTCCGCCATGGCGGCGGCAAACTCCTCCGGGGTAATGTCGTAGCCCGCCCCGCCCGGGTCGGGCAGGCCGGCGTTGGGCTTCACTGAGATGGGCAGGGTGGTCCACCTTGTCATCTCCTCCACCAGGGGGGGCATCTCCCGGGGTCCCAGGGAGCAGTTCACCCCGATCACATCCGCCCCCATCCCCTCCAGGGTCAGGGCGGCGGCGGCGGGAGAGTGGCCCAGGAAGGTCCGCCCCCGCTCCTCATAGGTGAGGGAGACCACCACGGGCAGTTCGCTGTTTTCCTTCACCGCCAGCAGGGCGGCCCGGCACTCCTGAAGGTCGGTCATGGTCTCGATCATCACAAGATCCGCCCCGGCCGATACCGCTGAGCGCACCTCCTGGGCGAAGATATCAACAGCGGTCTCAAAGTCCAGGGAGCCTGTGGGCTCCAGCAGCTGGCCGATAGGCCCCATGTCCAGGGCCACCAGGGCCCGCCCTTGGGCGGCCTCTCTGGCCAGGGCGATAGAGGCAGGAATGACCTCCTCCACCGTCTTGCCCGTGCGGCGCAGCTTCTCCCGGTTGGCCCCGAAGGTGTTGGCGCACAAAATTTGGGACCCGGCCTCCACATAGGAGCGGTGGATGTCACGCACCCAGTCCGGGTGCTCCAGGGCGGCCAGTTCCGGGTACTCTCCCAGCTTCAGCCCCCTGGCCTGGAGCATGGTGCCCATGCCTCCGTCCAGAATCACAGGCCCCTTCCCCTTCAGCAATGTTTCAAAGTCCACAGTGTCCTCCCGCCTTTCGATACTGGCAGCTCTCCCGGGCGGGACAGCCCAGGCAGCTGCGGTGGGTTTGTTCCAGTTCCTGCTCCGAAATGCCCAAAATGGCCGTCACCGACTTCCGGGGAGTGAGCAGGCTGCTCCCCGTGGCGCACAGGCCCACCCGTCTGGGGGCGTCCAGCAGATTGAGCAGCTCCCCCTGAACCGTCAGGGGCAGATCCCCATAGCCGGGACTGAAGCGGTAGGGGAAAAAGCAGCCGGGAAACTTCCCCTGCAGCTCCAGCTCGATCTGGTCGCACAGCTCCTCCACCGCCGCCGAGGCGCAGCAGTCCAGGGCCAGGGCCCGGCCCATGTCCAGCTGCTCCGTTTTCCGGATGAGGGCGTCGGTCTCCGCCCCCAAAGTGGCGCAGAATACCGTCGCCCGGCCGCAGCCGGACAGGTGACGCTTTAAATCTTCTCCCGGCAGGAGCAGTCCGCCCTCCAGCCTGACTCCGACCTCTTCCGGTTTCACCTCCAGCAGCCGCCAGGCCCACCGGGGGCGAAGGGTGTCCAGCACCTGCCGGGAGCAGTCGGCCACAAGGTTCCGAAGCTCCTCCCCCGCCTTATCGGGGGGGCAGCCCATATACCGCAGGATCTCCCGGGAGTCCAGGTGAGAAATAGTGATGGCCATCCTCTTACAGCAGGATGATTCCCGCGTCCTCGCAGGCCTTCACATTGGCCTCGTCCCACAGAGAGGACTGCACCTCGCCGATATGGGCCTTGCCCAGCAGGAGCATGGACACACGGGACTGGCCGATACCGCCGCCCATGGTCAGGGGCAGCTCCCCGTTCAGGAGCATCTTGTGGAAGGGCAGCTCCCGGCGGTTCTCGCAGCCGGAGAGCTTCAGCTGGCGATCCAAGCTCTTTTCGTCCACCCGGATGCCCATGGAGGACACCTCGAAGGAGCGGCTGCTGACGCTGTCCCACACCAGAATGTCCCCGTTCAGGTCCCAGTCGTCATAGTCCGGGGCCCGGCCGTCGTGGGGCTTGCCGGAGCGGAGCTTGCCGCCGATGCCCATGAGGAAGGTGGTGGGATGGTCTTTTACAAAGGCGTTCTCCCGGTCCTTGGGGGTGAGGTCGGGGTACCGGTCCTCCAGCTCCTGGGCGGTGATGAAGGTCACATCGGTGGACAGCTGGGGCAGCACGCACAGCTGGGGGAAGACGGTGCGCAGGAAGTTCTGGGTGTCGGCCAGGGCGCCCACGATGGAGCGCACAGTCTCCTTTAAATACTCGGGATTGCGCTCCTCCCGGGAGATAATCTTCTCCCAGTCCCACTGGTCCACATAGGCGGAGTGAAGGCTGTCCAGCTCCTCATCCCGGCGGATGGCGTTCATATCGGTGTAGAGGCCCTCGCCCACCTGGAACTGGTAGCGCTTCAGGGCCAGGCGCTTCCACTTGGCCAGGGAGTGGACGATGACCGCGTCCCCCTCCACACCGTTGATGTCAAAGGACACCGCCCGCTCTACGCCGTTCAAATCGTCATTGAGGCCGGAGGAGGCCGCCACAAACAGGGGGGCGGACACCCGGTGCAGGCGCAGGGCCCCGGACAGCTTGTCGGCAAACAGCCGCTTGAGCAGGTCAATGGCTTTCTGGGTCTCGTAGATGGACAACAGGGGGGTATACCCCTGAGGAAGCTTGATTTCTTTCATGTCGGATACTCCTTATCGTTAACTTGGGGAACTGTCCCCCGCCGTCCCGGCCTTCTGGGGAAAAGATGCCCGGGCAGGCCATGAATAAACAGTATTATACAAAATCCCCCGGAGAAACGCAACGGCAGCGCGGGGATTTTGTCCAGTCCGCTCCATTTTTCTTGCCAAATCTTCACCCCGCCAGTATAATGGAGCAAAAAGCCCGGTCTCGGGGCAGCGGAGGAGCAAATCTATGATCTTTATTTCCTGGAATGTAAACGGCCTGCGGGCCTGTATGAAAAAGGGCTTTCTGGACTTTTACCGGGACCAGGCCCCGGACTTTTTGTGCCTGCAGGAGACAAAAATGGAGCAGGGCCAGGCGGATGTCCCTCTGGGGGAGGGGATTTTGGAGTTCTGGAACTCGGCGGAGAAAAAGGGGTACTCCGGCACCGCCGTCTTCACCCCCCACGCCCCCATCGCCGCGGCCTACGGCATGGACAAGGACCAGCACGACCACGAGGGACGGCTCATTACCCTGGAGTATGAGCAATTCTATCTGGTGTGCTGCTACACCCCCAACGCCCAGGACGGTCTCAAGCGCCTTGACTACCGCATGGAGTGGGAGGACGACCTGCGGGAGTACCTGATGTCCCTGGACAAGGTGAAGCCGGTGATCTACTGCGGGGACCTGAATGTGGCCCACGAGGAAATTGACCTGAAAAACCCCAAGACCAACCGGCAAAACGCCGGCTTCTCCGACCAGGAGCGGAAGAAGATGACCGTCCTGCTCTCCTCGGGCTTCACCGACTCCTTCCGCTACCTCTACCCCGATGTGACCGGGGCCTACTCCTGGTGGTCCTACCGCTTCAACGCCAGGAAGAACAACGCCGGATGGCGCATCGACTACTTTATCGTCTCCGACCGGCTCCGGGACAAAATCAAACGGGCGGAAATTTTGAATACCATTGAAGGAAGCGACCACTGTCCGGTCCTGCTGGAGCTGGATTTCTAAACATCCCTTACCCCGCGCGAGCCCAGCGCAGCGGGTCGCGTGGGGAGAGGAGGAGCAAGGGAGCAAAATGAGGAATGCCGCATCGGCGTTCCGAATGGCGCGGACTTTGCGACGACGAAGCGACCACTGTCCGGTGCTGCTGGAGCTGGAGCTCTGATTTCGCACTTCAAACAACATATTAAATAGGAGGCGCCAGGATTATGAAATTGGCCGAACTTTTTGGCAAAGGCAAAACCGTCTTCTCCTGCGAGGTGTTCCCGCCCAAAAAGGACACCCCGGTGGAAAGCATCTACACCACTCTGGACGGGCTGAAGGACATCCGCCCCGACTTCATCTCGGTGACCTATGGAGCCGGGGGCTCCAAGGTGAACCAGACCACCCGGGAGATTGCCTCCATTATCCAAAACCAGTACCACATCCCCGCCATGGCCCACCTCACCTGCGTGGCCGCCGGAAAAGAGGATGTGGACCAGCTTCTGGCCGAGCTGAAAGCCGACGGGGTGGAAAATGTGCTGGCTCTCCGGGGGGATGTGAACCCGGACTATCCTCCCAAGACCGACTTCACCTACGCCAGCGACCTGGTCAGCTACATCCACTCCCGGGGGGACTTTGGAGTCTCCGCCGCCTGCTACCCCGAGGGGCACCTGGAGAGCCCCGACCTGGTCAGCGACATCCGCCACCTGAAAATGAAGGTGGACGCCGGGGCCCAGCACCTGGTCAGCCAGCTCTTCTTTGACAACGAGGACTTCTTTCGTTTCCTGGAGCGCTGCCGCATCGCCGACATCACCGTGCCCATTGAGGCGGGCATCATGCCTGTGCTGTCCAAGGCCTCCATCCAGCGGATGGTATCCATGTGCGGGGCCAGTATGCCCCGGAAGCTGACCCGCATCCTGGCCCGGTACGGCGACCACCCCGAGGCCCTGCGGGAGGCGGGCATCGCCTATGCCATCGACCAGATCTCCGACCTCATCGCCGGGGGTGTGGACGGGATCCATCTTTACACCATGAATAACCCCAATGTGGCCAAGCAGATTGCCGGGAGCATCTCCTCCATTCGCCGGGTGTGAGCTCCGCCACAAAAAGTTCATGAATTATTAAGGAGTTTTTTGTCGTTATTTTCCGCTGTCTGTGATACAATACCACCGATATCGGAAAAGGAGGCGCAGCTTACGCCAATGAAACGACGGATTGCTCTGCTCACCGCCGTCGTCCTGCTCTGTCTGGGGGGCGGCTTCTTTTTATATAAAACCGGCTTCTTTGCCGCCGCCTCCTCGTTGGAGGCCCTGCGAGCCTACATCGATGACTTTGCGCCCTACTCCCACCTGTGCTTTTTCCTCGTCCAGTTCCTCTCCGTGGTCCTGGCCCCCATCCCCAGCAACATTACCTCTGTGGCGGGGGGCGTGCTCTTCGGCACTTTACCCGCCTTTCTTCTCACCTATGGGGCGGTGGTGGCGGGCTCCCTGGTGGTATTCCTTCTGGCCCGGGCCCTGGGCCGGGACTTTGCCGACCGGGTGGTCAGCCGGAAGCTGTCGGAAAAATACCACTCCATTCTGGAAGCCAAGGCCCCCATTTTCCTCTCCCTGGCCTTTCTCTTCCCCTTCTTTCCCGACGATGTGCTGTGCATCCTGGCCGGGCTGACCTCCATTTCCCTGCGCCGCTTTACCGTGATTCTTCTGCTTACCCGCCCCTGGGGGCTGCTGTTCTCCTGCGCTCTGGGTGGCTCCACCATCTCCCTGCCCCTGTGGGCCATGGTCCCCATCGCCCTGGCGGGACTGGGCCTCTTTCTGCTGGGCATGCGCTACGGAAACCAGGTGGAGGAATCTGTCCTGCAGTGGTTTAAGGGCCGGAAACATCAGAAATAATCCCTCCTGGAGCAGGCCGGCGGCCTGCTCCAAAAATTTTTGGATTTTTTAAAATTTCCTCTTTACAAATCTCCTCGTGTGTGCTAGTATAAATCCGTAATAAGAATTACTATTGTTAATGAAGGGAGGCCGGCAATGGAGAGAGCCACACGATACAGTAAAAAGCGGGCGGATATGCTGTCACTGATTCAGTCCACAGACTGTCACCCCTCTGCCGAGTGGGTCTATCATCAGCTTAAGCCGACCTACCCCGATCTCAGTCTGGGGACGGTGTACCGGAACCTGATTTTCTTCCAGGACCACGGTCTGATTCAAAGCGTAGGCGTGGTCAAGGGGCAGGAGCGGTTCGACGCAGTCACCACCCCCCACAGCCACTTTGTTTGCGAATGCTGCGGAGCCGTCATAGATCTGCCCAGGATCTCCCTGGACGCGGATCTGGACCGATCCGTCAGCCGGCAATACGGGCTTGCAGTTTCCCGGCACGAGCTCACCTTCCATGGGCAGTGTCCCGCCTGCGCCCGATCCAATGCAAAAGAACCAGTATTAAATTGAGGAGGAATCTTATCATGAAGAAGTTTGTCTGTACTGTTTGCGGTTATGTGTTTGAGGGCCCCGAGGCTCCCGATGTCTGCCCCATCTGCAAGGCTCCCAAGGAGAAGTTCAAGGAGCAGACCGGTGAGAAGACCTGGGCTGCCGAGCATGTTGTGGGCGTAGCCCAGGGCGTTCCCGAGGAGATCATCATGGGCCTGCGGGAGAACTTCCAGGGCGAGTGCTCTGAGGTTGGTATGTACCTGGCCATGGCCCGTGTGGCTCACCGTGAGGGCTATCCCGAGATCGGCCTGTACTGGGAGAAGGCCGCCCATGAGGAGGCCGAGCATGCCGCCAAGTTCGCCGAACTGCTGGGCGAGGTCCTGACCGACTCCACCAAGAAGAACCTGGAGATGCGTGTTGACGCCGAGAACGGCGCTACCGCCGGCAAGTTCGAGCTGGCCAAGAAGGCCAAGGAGCTGGGTCTGGACGCCATCCACGACACCGTTCACGAGATGGCCCGGGACGAAGCTCGCCACGGCAAGGCTTTCGAGGGCCTCCTGAAGCGCTATTTCGGCTAATCCGCCGTCTCTCTGCCTGATTGATTTCGCCCCCCGGCCCCTGCCGGGGGGCGTTCTTCTGTCTTGCTTTTTTCCCCTGTCCTGTGGTATGATTGCCTGTACTGAATTTGGTTTTCATCCCAGAAACGGAGGCTTTGCCATGGACCGGCCCATCATCATTCATCCCCGCTTCTCTCCCGGGCAGCGCATAATCGCCGTCAGCGATATCCATGGCAACCTCCCCTTTTTCCGCGCCCTGATGGAACAGATCTCCCTCACCCCCCAGGACGCCCTGGTGCTGGTGGGCGATATGATCGAGAAAGGGCCGGACAGTCTGGCCCTGATGCGCCTTCTGATGGAGCTCTCCGCCACCCACACCCTCTATCCCCTGTGCGGCAACTGCGACGGGCTGGTGCTGAATTTCTTTGAGACGGACGCCCTGGACAGCCGTTTTTTCTCCTCCTACCTCCCCCAGCACCCGGAGTCCGCCATCCGGCAGATGGCCCGGGAGGGGGGCTTTGAGCAGCTGGAGGACCTGCCCCGGCTGCGGGAAGATCTCCGGAAAGCCTTTCCCCGGGAGTGGGCGTGGCTCAAATCTCTGCCCACCATTTTGGAGACGGAGCACCTGGTCTTTGTCCACGGGGGCGTCCCCTCCCTGGACCACATGGAGGATCTCAACCGCTGGCGGTGCATGAAAAACGACGACTTTCTGGGCCAGGGTCACAGCTTTGACAAGTGGGTCATTGTGGGCCACTGGCCGGTGACTCTCTACCACCCCCATGTGCCCTCCGCCGCCCCCATAATCCTCCGGGACCGGAAGATCGCCTCCATTGACGGGGGGTGCGTGCTGAAGATGGACGGACAGCTCAACGCCCTGATCCTCCCTGAGGAGTCGTCAGACCGGTTCACCTGGACCGCCTGGGACGGCCTGCCTGTGGGCACCGCCCTTGACCCCCAGGCTCCAAGCACAGACAGCGTCAACATCCGCTGGGGCCGCTCAGCCCTGGAGATGCTAAAGCCGGGGGAGGAGCTGTCTCTGTGCCGCCATGTGGAGTCCGGGCGGGAGCTGCTCATTCTCAACGAGTACCTGCGTGAGGGCCCCAACGGCCTTTGGTGCGAGGACTCCACCGACTACCGCCTGGGCGTCTCCCCCGGGGACCGGCTGACCCTGGTCCGCCGGACCAAATACGGGTATTTATGTAAAAAAGACGGGGTTACCGGCTGGTATTTTGGCCGTATGTCCGGTATACTATAAAAAACAGGGCCCCTTGGTGATCCACGGGCCCGGAAAACAAGGATTTGAATTTATGTTGGACTTTCATCCCCTGCAATTAGAGGACCTGCCCAAGCTAAGACAGTTTTTCGGCTACAGCGGCAGCCGGATCTGCGACACCACCCCCGGCACCGTATTCATCTGGCGGGATCTCTACAAGACCGAGTGGGCTGTCTACGACGGTTCTCTCTACTTCAAGGTGGACTACCCCGGCCTGGGGGCCACCTTCACCCTGCCCCTGGGGGGCGGCCGCTCGGAGCACTATAAACAGATCGCCGCCTACTGCTGCCGGCGGAACATGCCCATTGCCTTCTACCCCGTCCCCAAGGACGAGCTGGAGCGGCTCCAGGAGTACTTCCCCAACAGCGCCGCCATTGCCGAGCGGAACAACTTCGACTACCTGTACCGGGCGGAGGATCTGAAATATTTTCGGGGCAAAAAGCTCAGCGGCCAGCGCAACCATGTAAACAAGTTCCTGAAAACCTATGGCAACTGGCTCTTCCGTCCCATTGAACCGGAAGACATCCCGGAGGTCAAGGCTTTTCTTGACCGGTATGCCAGCCGGTGGGACAAGGCCGCCGCCACCTTCCACGAGGACATCGCCAAGACCCACGAGGTTTTGGACAACTACCAGGTCTACGACCTGCTGGGTGGTATGCTTCTGGTGGACGGTCAGATCGTGGGCTTCGCCCTGGGAGAGATCATCGGGGACACCCTCTTCACCCACATTGAGAAGGCGGACCGGGACTACGAGGGCTGCTACCAGATGCTGGTGGCCCAGTACGCCCAGCATTTCGCCCATGAGGGGATCTCCTTCATCAACCGGGAGGACGACACCGGCGACCCCGGCCTGCGCACCAGCAAGCTATCCTATCACCCGGTGGCCCTGCTGGAAAAATATACCGTCACGGTGGAGGAGCCCTGTTCCTTCTGCTGAAATAACTAAATAAGCGGTCCCGGCCTGGAGACAGGCCGGGACCGCTTTGTTTACCCTATGGCGCTTTGGGCCGCCTCCCCATCGTTGGCCACCACCAGCAGCACGGTGTTGTCCCGCTGCCCGGTTATGGCCGCCTTCAGCTTGGGGATCTCAGCGGGCCGGTAGCTCTCATTGGCGGTGATCTGTCCGTCTACATAGGCCTTTACCGCCTCTAAAGCCTTGGCGGCTTTGTCTTTATCAGCCAGAACCAGCACCGCCCCCTCTTCACAGGTGGCTCCCGCCGAGCGAAGCACGGCGCAGTCGGTCAGGTCCTCCCGGACAAGGCCGTAGTCCCCCAGCTTATAGAGAGCAAAGGCGGTGTCCCCGTCCAGGCTGTCCAGCTCCTCGGAAAAGGCGCCGGCCTGTACCAGGCTCTGGACCAGGTCGGTGGAATACGCCTCCTCCCCGCCCGTTCCGCAGCCGGCCAACAGCAAAATTCCCATGGCCGCGGCCAGGGCAAGCATCCAGAATTTTTTCACAAATGGGTCCTCCTTAAATTTCCGCCCGGCGGAGCAGCCCCACCCCAAGGGGAGTGGGGCCGGTGTGCACCCCGATGGTCACACCGATCTGATATGGATTTTTTACCTCGGGCCGGTCATAGCCCCGCTCCAGCAGGCCCTCATACACCTGCTGGGCAAACTCCCGGTGCTCCTCCCGGTCCAGTCCGAAGCCGGTAGCCAGACAGTATTGGTTCAAGTCCAGATTGTTCCGCTCAATATAGCGGAAAAACAGCTCCCGCACCCGGGCCAGGGATTTTTTCCGCCCCTGGGCGATTCCGTCAGTCACCAGGCCGCCGTTTTCATAGCCGATGAGGGGTTTCACCCGGAGCAGAGTCCCGGTGGTGGCGGCAGCCTTTCCGATTCTTCCCCCATGTCTCAGGTACTCCAGATCGGCTGTGGTAAAGAAGATCCTGCCCGTACCGGGAAGGGGCTCCAGGGCAGCCACCGCCTGCTCCAGGGTAAGGCCCAGATCCCGCAGGCGGACCGCCTCCTCCACCAACAGTCCCTGAAGTACTGTCGCCAGCCGTGAGTCCATCACATGGATCTTCGCCTGGGGATACTGCTCCCGCAGATCCTCCGCCGCATTGCGCGCCGTCTGGCAGGAACCGCTGAAGGGGCTGTTCAGGCAGATGCACAGGACAGGTTCCCCCTCCTCTGCCGCCGGACGAAAGGCCTCCAGATAGTCCTCCATGGTGGGCATGGAGGTCTTGGGGAACACACCGGGCATATCCGCCATGCGCTGATAAAACTCCCGGGTGGAAATATCCCGCTCCTCCCGATAGTAGGTCTCATCTCCCAGGGCAACATAGTAGGACACCATCTCGACTCCCAGCTTTTGGCATCTCTCCCGCCCCAGATCGCAGGAACTGTCGCTTACAATACGGAAGTTCATACTCCTCTCCTTTGTTCCGTGGCCCCCTCCGTCTCTCCCGGAATCGGGCCGTGACCGGGCTCCGCCCGGTGGGAATTAGTGTAAAGTATACACCCTTCTCTGAAAAAACTCAACTATCATCTTCCAATTTCTCTGTCCTTTGGTCATAATTTACAGCCGTTCGTGTCCGCTTCCGCCCCATTTTTTGTCTCCCATCCACCCGAATCCAGGTGCAGACCGGCAGGAGATAGAGGTAGAAGGAAAAGGGCAGCGCCCCCAGCCCCACTCCCATGGTGGTCAGGGGCACGCTGCAGGCGATGGCCCAGGGGACCATGCCCGCCAGATTGATGGTGGAATTGCCGATATTGGCTGCCAGCTCCATGGGCTCCAGCCCCCGGCGGCGGTACTCCTCCCGGGTGAGCTGGGCGCTGAGCACCGTGCCCACCGTCTGGTTGCAGAAGAGCATACAGGTCCCGAAGGACAGCAGGATGTGTACGGTAAACAGCCCCATCCTGTCCACCAGTCCCCCGATCTTCTCCGTCACCGGCTCCAGCAGCCCGGTGCCGCTGAACATCCCCGAATAGGCGCAGGACAAAATCACGATGACCACCACATCCACCATGGAAACCAGGCCGCCCCCGGATAAAATATCCCGCAGCTGGGGCTGTGTCGCCTGATACCCCAGCACGCAGGCTTTCAGCAGCTCTCCCGGCTCCATGTGCTGAATAAACAGCGCGCACATAGCGGAGAGCAGGCAGCTGACCGCAATGGCAGCCCGGGCGCTCACACGGAACCAGGGCAGGGCCAGCAGAGCCACTGCGGGGACGATCACCGGCCAGGACAGGTGAAAGCCCCCCTCCAGGGCCCCCATGATCCCTGCGTCCACCCCGTGGATGGGGTACATCCGGGCCAGCACTGCGTACAGCGCCAGGGTGAGGAAAAAGGGGACCGGGGTATCCCGCCACATCCTGTTCCGAAAGGCCCGGTCATCCACCTCTGCCACCGCCGCCGTCACCGCCGCGGCGGAGGAGGCGGGGGACAGCCGTTCCCCAACATAGATTCCCGACATCACCGCCCCGGCCGTGACCGTCACATCGGCCCCGCCGCTGCGGGCAATGGTCATCAAAATGACCCCCGCCGTTCCGACCACCCCGAAGGAGCTGCCGAAGGCCATGCTGAACACGGCAGGCAGCAGGAAGGCCACCAGCAGGAAGGTGTGGGGGGTGATGCAGTCCACCCCCGCCCGAACGAAAAATGCCACGGTGCCCGACGCCCGCCACAGGGCGGTGAGCAGACCGATAAGCAGCAAAATCCCAAGTACCTTCCGGGCCGATTTCACCCCGTCCCATGCCATTTTCCCCATGGCTCCGGCCCCATTGCCCCGGTACAGCCCCACCAGGAAAAAGCAGAAAAAGCCCGCCAGCAGGGCCCAGCTCAGGCTCATGACCCGAACCATGCAAACCGCTACACAGGCCAGAAATATCACAAAAGCCAGTAAGAGATCCATCGCACCCCATCCTCTCCTCCCCTATTGTAACACCGATCCCATTTACTGTCACCAGTCCAGCCCTCTTTTCCCCATGAATCTGTGGGCAATCTCTATGGGTCACCCGGTTTTTTCCGCCCCTTCCCCCTTTTTTTTCCCGCCCTTGTGTGCTATAATAGTTTGAATTTGTATGTAAAGGTTGGCGTATTTCGTGGGCAATGTCACATTGATTGGAATGCCGGGCTCCGGCAAAAGCACCGTGGGCGTTCTGCTGGCCAAGTTTCTGGGCTATGGATTTCTGGATGTGGATCTTGTGATCCAGCAGCAGCAGGGCGCGCTGCTCCAGGATATTCTGGACCGCCGAGGGGTGGCGGCCTTTCTGGACGCGGAGGAGGCGGCGGTACTGGGTCTTCAGTGTGACGACACTGTGATCGCCCCCGGAGGGAGCGCCGTGTGCCGGGAGCGGTCCGCCCTCCATTTAAAGGAGCTGGGGCCGGTGGTCTACCTCCATGTGGAGCTGGAGGAGCTCCAGCGCCGCATCCAGAATATGTCCACCCGGGGCATCGCCATGGAGCCGGGGCAGACCCTGGCCGATGTAATGGCCTATCGCGCCCCCCTTTACGACAAATATGCCGACATCACCGTGGACTGTCCCGCCGGACAGTCCCTGGCCCAGACCGCCCAGGTGGTCCTGGAGCGGCTGCGGGAAGCGGGACTGCTGTCCTGAACCGCTCCTCCTTTTTGTCGGCTCCCTTATAATCCCCAGCCCGCGGGGTAAAGAGCGGGCCGGCGGAGCATACAGGCGCCGCCGCGTGAGAAAAGGAAGTAATCCATGACATTTCGTGACTTGGGGCTCAGCGCCCCCATTCTTCGTGCCCTGGAAGAACAGGGCTACGCCAAGCCCTCTCCCATTCAGGAGAAGGCCATTCCTCCCGCTCTTACCGGGCGGGAT
The DNA here is from genome assembly GCA_037231075.1 of bacterium. Lineage (GTDB taxonomy): Bacteria > Bacillota > Clostridia > Oscillospirales > Oscillospiraceae > Lawsonibacter. Next base: position 13,617 of record JAXUUN010000030.1, read on the forward strand.
GTGCTGGGCTGTGCCCAGACCGGCACAGGGAAGACCTGTGCCTTTGCCGCTCCCATTCTCCAGCGTCTGAATACCCCCTTCCGGACAGGCCGGGCCATCCGGGCCCTGATCCTTACCCCTACCCGGGAGCTGGCCATTCAGATTGGCGAGAGCTTTGAGGCCTACGGCAAATATCTGAAGCTGCGCCACGCCGTCATCTTCGGCGGCGTGGGCCAGAACCCCCAGGTGGAGGCCCTGAAGAAAGGGGTCGACATCCTGGTTGCCACCCCCGGACGGCTGATGGACCTCTATCAGCAGGGCTTTGTCCAGCTGGACCGGCTGGAGATCTTCGTGTTGGACGAGGCCGACCGGATGCTGGACATGGGCTTTATCCACGATGTGAAGAAGATCCTCAAATGGCTGCCCGACAAGAAGCAGACTCTCTTCTTCTCCGCCACCATGCCCCCGGAGATCACCGACCTGGTAAACTCACTGCTCCGGGACCCGGTGAAGGTGGCGGTAAACCCCATTTCCTCCCCCGTGGAGGCCATCCGCCAGTCCGTCTACCTGGTGGACAAGGGGAACAAGACCAATCTGCTGGCCTATCTCATGGAGCGGAAGCATGTGAAAAACGCCCTGGTCTTTACCCGCACCAAGCACGGTGCCAACAAGGTGGCCCGGGATCTGGTGCGGCTGGGCATCTCCTCCGCCGCCATCCACGGCAACAAGAGCCAGACCGCCCGGCAGCAGGCCCTGTCCGATTTCAAGTCCGGCCGCATCCGCTGCCTGGTGGCCACCGACATCGCCGCCCGTGGTCTGGACATTGAGGAGCTGTCCCATGTCTTCAACTATAACCTCCCCGAGGTGCCCGAGACCTATGTCCACCGCATCGGCCGTACCGGCCGGGCGGGCCGGGGAGGCGAGGCCATCGCCTTCTGCGACTTTGGGGAGAAGCCTCTGCTCCGGGACATTGAAAAGCTCCTGGGCAAGTCCATCCCCCCGGTGGAGGACCACCCCTACCCCATGACCAACTTTGAGGCCCCCAAGCGGGACAAAAACGGCAAGATCATCAACGAGGAGGACGCCGAGGCCCGTCAGGCCGCCCGTCAGCTCCGGCAGCAGCGCCAGCAGGCCGCCAAAAAGCCCGCTCCGGCATTGGAAGTTTCCCCTTCCCCCCTGGAAGAGGTCTCCGCTCCCCAGGAGGAGGGGACTCATAAAAAGCGCTCCCGCCGCCGGAGGAAAAAGGCCGCCGCCCACACGGAGGCGGCTCCCACCCCGGAGGTGAGCTCCGAGCCCCTCTACCCCATCCAGCGCCCCGCCCCCAAGCGGGGTGTGCGCTCGGGCAAGCTGATGGACACAGGCGACGCCATGCCCCGCACGGATTTCTACCACCCCAATCCCCTGGACAGCGATGTGATTATGGACGCCACCGCCCGGCTGCTGGCCCCCAGAAGGCCTGCCCCCCAGCCCCAGCAGCACTCCCAGGGACAGGAAACCCGGCAAAAGAAAAAGCGCCGGCCCGCCCAGCTTCAGCTGGAACAGCTCCCCTCTGAAAAGTCAGAGAGCAGGGAGGCTGAGAGCGGCAGGAAGAAAAAGGCGGCCAAAGCCTCCCGGTCCGTCCCGCCCATGAAGGGCGAGCGCCGGCCCTCCCCCGCCCCTCAGCAGAAAAAAAAGGCCGGCTCCAAGCGGCCCCGCCATGACCGCCCCCGGGGCATGCCCCCGGAACCCAGGAGATCCCAGACCAAGGACTCCACGGAACAGCCCAGTCTGATGAAGCCCTATTATCTGGACCTGGGACGCTGAGTTCTTGCGCAGATCATATATTTTACGATTTGGAGGAGAAAAAAATGGATTATCAGGCCCTCTATCAGCAGAAACTGACCACCCCTGAGGAGGCGGTCAAGGTTGTCAAGTCCGGCGACTGGGTGGACTACACCTGGTGCACCAACCACCCCATCGCCCTGGATAAGGCCCTGGCGGAGCGGAAGGACGAGCTCACCGATGTAAAGGTCCGGGGCGGCGTCACCATGTGGATGCCCGAGATCGCCAAGGCCGAGGACGCCGGGGAGCACTTCACCTGGCACTCCTGGCACTGCAGCGGCATCGACCGGAAGATCATCTCCAAGGGCATGGGCTATTTCGGCCCCATGCGCTACTCCGAGCTGCCCCGGTTCTACCGTGAGAACCTGGCTCCTGTGGATGTGGTGATGCTCCAGACCACCCCCATGGACGCCCACGGCAACTTTAACTTCGGTCTGGCCGCCTCTCACCTGGCCGACATGATGGCCCGGGCCAAGTGCATTATCGTGGAGGTCAACCAGAACATGCCCTGGGTGTACGGCCTGACCGGAACCGAGATCAACATCAAGGATGTGGCCTATGTGGTAGAGGGCGACAATCCCCCCGTGGCCCAGCTGGGCGGCGGCGGCGAGCCCACCGATGTGGACCGTGCCGTGGCCAATCTGGTGGTGCCCCAGATCCCCAACGGCGCCTGCCTGCAGCTGGGGATCGGCGGTATGCCCAACACCATCGGCGCCATGATCGCCCAGTCTGATCTGAAGGATCTGTCTGTCCACACGGAGATGTATGTGGACGGCTTTGTGGACATGGCCGCCGCCGGCAAGATCACCGGCCGTCACAAGGCCCTGGACCGTGGCCGCCAGGTCTTTGCCTTTGCCGCGGGCACTCAGAAGCTCTATGACTATGTGAACCGCAACCCCGATGTGATGGCCGCCCCTGTGGACTACACCAACGATGTCCGGGTCATCGGCCAGATCGACAACTTCATCTCCATCAACAACGCCATCGACATGGACCTGTTCGGCCAGGTGAACGCCGAGTCCGCCGGCATCAAGCACATCTCCGGCACCGGCGGCCAGCTGGACTTCGCCATGGGCGCCTACCTGTCCAACGGCGGCAAGAGCTTCATCTGCATGTCCTCCACCGTCACCGGCAAGGACGGCACCGTGAAGAGCCGCATCGTCCCCACCCTGACCCCCGGCTCCATCGCCACCGACCCCCGGTCCTGCGTGCACTATATCGTCACCGAGTACGGCATGATCAACCTGAAGGGCCTGTCCACCTGGGAGCGGGCCGAGGCCATCATCTCCATCGCCCACCCCGACTTCCGGGAGCAGCTCATCCAGGACGCCGAGAAGATGCACATCTGGCGCCGCAGCAACAAGTAATTCATAGCGGTGTCTATGAAAAAATGATATAAAAAATTCCCGTGCCATGATGGCACGGGAATTTTTTATTGGAGCTCCCACTGAAAGTTTTCCAGCTTCAGGCGGCTGCCCACCGTGGTGCCTTCGGGCAGCAGAAACATGGTGATGGAGTGCTCCTGTCCCTGATCTCCCATCAGCTGGGCGTAATCTCCATTGATGGACAAAACGGTGTAAAAAATCGGTTCCATGTATTGTGCCTCCTCTCCCATCCAGTGTAACCCCTTGGCGGCCTTTTGGCAACCGACCTGCGGCTGAGTGGAGAAAAGTCCGTTTTATAGGACTACACTTCTTGTATGATAGGTCCATAACAGAAAGCAATCCACACACGCTAGACCATATGAGAGCAGAAAGGAGCGGAAACGCAATGGATTACACCATGATTTGGGTCAGAGGACATATTGAGGTATATGACTGGGCGGGGCGGTTCTGCTTCTCCGCCGACAACGAGCGGGAGGCCCGTGAGGAGCTGGCCCTGTCCGCTTGACTTCCCATCCAGAAAAATACACGGCCCTTTCCGGCCGCAGGCATAAAAAATCGTCGGAGCAAAGCGAACTTTGCTCCGACGATGGTGCGCGAGGCGGGAGTCGAACCCGCACGCCCTTGCGAGCACTGGCACCTGAAGCCAGCGAGTCTACCAATTCCACCACTCGCGCGTCCATATTGAATTGCGCTGTCTCAGCGCAGGAGATATGATACCATAATTCCCCCTAATTTGTCAACACAAAATTTCAGAAAATTCCCCCTGTCCCCGGCTGGCTCTCCCAACAGCTTTCCAGGGGCCCAGACATAAAAAATCGTCGGAGCAAAGCGAACTTTACTCCGACGATGGTGCGCGAGGCGGGAGTCGAACCCGCACGCCCTTGCGAGCACTGGCACCTGAAGCCAGCGAGTCTACCAATTCCACCACTCGCGCATCCATATTGAATTGCGCTGTCTCAGCGCAAGAAATATAATACCACAGTAAATTCCAGGTGTCAACACCTTTTTCAACTTTTTTGCCTGTGCGTCCCCAGTCATATTTCTTCCGTGAAAAAAATAAATTGACATGGACAGAACCTCATGGTACACTGACAGTCACAGTAAGGGAGTAGTCGGCACATAGGGTGGGAACTGGTCAACACACTGGAGAGCAAGCTCTCCTGGCCGGTTCTGAAATGACGAGACTTACCTGTCCGGGGGACAGGTGGGTCTTTTTCTTTTCCCTAAAACCAGAGAGGATGTTAATCATGCAGTTATATGAGCTTTTTATCGTGGCGGTCAGTCTCTCCATGGACGCCTTTGCCGTTTCTGTGTGCAAGGGTCTGTCGGTGGGACGACCCAAGTGGTGGCACTGCCTCACCTGCGGGGTCTGGTTCGGCGGTTTTCAGGCGCTGATGCCTCTGCTGGGCTGGATGTTGGGGGTACGCTTTCAGGCGGTTATCGCCTCAGTGGACCACTGGGTGGCCTTCGTTCTGCTGGGCCTGATCGGATTTAACATGGTGCGGGAGGCCCTCAGCGGCGAGGAGGAGGAGCTGGACTGCTCCTTCGGTATTCGGGCCATGTTTCTGCTGGCATTGGCCACCAGCATCGACGCTCTGGCCGTGGGCGTCACCTTCGCCTTTCTCAAGGTACCCATCTTGCAGGCCGTCACGCTCATTGGCCTCACCACCCTGGTTTTGTCCTGCCTGGGAGTCAAAATCGGCTCTGTCTTCGGCAATCGCTTTCAGGCCAAGGCCGAGCTGGCGGGTGGAATCATTCTCATGGTCATGGGCCTTAAAATTCTCCTGGAGCACACCCTCTTTTCCTGACAAAGAGACACAATTGCTTTTTCCCGCATAGCATGTTATGATGGGTTCGTCTCTTCCCCCTGGAGGGAAATGTTTCGGGAGAAAGGAACGGTTTCAACTATGAAAAAATTCTTCACGAGTCTGCCCGCCCGGCTTATCATCGGCGTGGCGGCTGGTATTGTCATCGGCCTTCTGTGCGCGGACTGGCAGATGTTCGACAGGGATATGGGCGCTATGGTCATGCAGGTCATTCTGACCCTGAAGACTCTGATGGGCTCGCTGATCTCCTTCTGCGTACCGCTTATTATCATCGGCTTCATCGCCCCCTCCATCACCCGCCTTCAGAGCAACGCCTCCCGGATGCTGGGCCTGGCCCTGGTGCTGGCCTACACCTCCTCGGTATGCGCCGCCCTCATGTCCATGGGGGCGGGCTACGCCATCATTCCCAATCTGTCCATCCAGTCCTCCGCCGATGGGCTGCGGGATCTGCCTGAGCTGCTGTTCAACCTGGAAATCGCCCCTATTATGTCGGTCATGTCCGCTCTGGTGTTCTCCGTCCTCATCGGCCTGGCCGCCACCTGGACCCGAGCCCGCACCGTCATTCAGCTTCTGGATGAGTTCCAGAAGATCGTTCTGGCAACCGTAACCAAGATCGTCATTCCCGTCCTCCCCTTTTTCATTGCCGGCACCTTCTGCGGTCTGGCCTATGAGGGCTCCATCACCCGTCAGCTCCCCGTCTTTCTCATCGTCATTCTCATTGTGATGGTAGGACACTTTATCTGGATGGCCGTTCTGTACGGCCTGGCGGGACTCTACTCGGGCAAAAATCCCTGGGAGGTGATCCGCCACTACGGCCCCGCCTACCTCACCGCTGTGGGCACCATGTCCTCCGCCGCAACCCTGGCCGTGGCCCTGCGCTGCGCCAAAAAGTCCTCTGTCCTCCGGGAGGATATGACCGATTTCGGCATCCCCCTGTTCGCGAATATCCACCTGTGCGGCTCGGTACTCACTGAGGTGTTCTTTGTGATGACTGTATCCAAGATCCTCTACGGGCACCTGCCCTCTCTGGGCACCATGGTCCTCTTCTGCGTCCTGCTGGGCATCTTTGCCGTGGGCGCTCCCGGTGTGCCCGGCGGCACGGTGATGGCCTCCCTGGGCCTCATTATGAGCGTGGTAGGCTTTATGGACGACGGCACCGCCCTGATGCTCACCATCTTCGCCCTTCAGGACAGCTTCGGCACCGCCTGTAATGTTACCGGCGACGGCGCTCTCACCCTGATCCTGACCGGCTACGCGGAAAAGCACCACATTCCCCAGGCCAAGGAAAAGCTCCTGTAAGCCGCCTTTACAATGCGCAAAAAAGCCTCTTTCCAAAACAGGAAGAGGCTTTTTTGATCTTCAGCTCCATTTGCGGCCCGAAGCACTGGGGATGTTCAGCTCTTCCCGGTACTTGGCCACCGTGCGCCGGGAAACGGGACAGCCCAGGTCCGCCATGGCCTGGGACAGCTTCTGGTCAGAGAGGGGGTGGCTTCTGTCCTCCCGCTCCACCAGACGCTCCAGCAGGGCCTTGGCCGCCGCCGCCCCCATGTCCTCCCCGTGGGACTGGGCGGTGGCGCTGCGGGAGAAGAAATAGCTCATGGGGTACACGCCCCGGCTGCACTGGATATACTTTTCCCGCACAGTGCGGCTGATGGTGGACTCATGCAGTCCCAGCTCCCGGGCCACATCGGCCTGGCGCATGGGGCGGAGCATTCCGGGCCCCTCCCGGAAAAAGTCCCGCTGCCTCCGGGCAATGACCTGCGCGCAGCGCAGCAGAGTGCTGTCCCGCTGCTCCAGAGCCCGGAGGACCCCATCGGCCTGGCGCAGCTTCGCTGTCAGGTATTCCTTCACTTCCTTGTCCTCAGACTGGGAAAGCAGGGTGCGGTAGTAGCCGCTGACCCGGATGGGGGGCCTGTCCCCTCCTCTCAGCCGGACACTGAGGCCCTCCTCCCCCTCCTCGATGAACACATCAGGCAGGATGTACTGGACCTGGTCAGGCTGCTCAAAGGGGGCTCCGGGCCTGGGCTCCAGCTCCCGGATGATCTGTTCGGCCTGGCGCACCGCTTCCACCGGAACGGACAGCTTCTGGGCGATGGCCGGATAGCGCCGCTTGGCCAGGGCCTCCAGATGGTCCCTGACAATGGCCAGGGCAGGCCCCGTCTCATGGATACGCAGCAGCTGCAGCTCCAGACATTGGGACAGGTCTTCCGCCCCCACCCCTGCCGGCTCCAGGGACCGCAGCACTTCCAGACAGCGCTCCACATGGGCCCGGGGCCGCCCCAGGTTAGCGGCCAATTCCGCGGCGCTGATTCTCAGGTAGCCGTCTCCATCCAGACAGGCCGCAAGATAGCGCACCGTCTGGACCGTATCCTCGTCCAGATCCATGGCATCCAGCTGGCGGGAAATAAACCGGAGCAGAGACTCCTCCAGCCCTCCCGGGGTACCGATCCGTGCCAGGGGGTCCAGTTCCTCCTCCCCAACCTGCTGATAATAGCGGTTCTGCCGGTCATTGTCCTCCAGCCAGCGGAGCCGCCGCAGCAGCTCATCGTCCCGGTCCGAGGCCGGCTCAGGCCTGGTATCCTCAAGCTCCACCACCGGATTTTCCTGGACCAGTTCCCGCAGATATTCCTCCAGCTCCGGAGCGCTCATTTGAAGCAGCTCCACACTTTGAAGCTGCTGATGGCTGAGACGCTGAACCTGGGTTTGAAGCAGCTCCATGGATACCGCCCTCCCTTTTAATATGGGCGAATTATAACAAATTTTCCATTTTTTCGCAAGGGTTCTCCCTAGTTCTACGCCCCCTGCCCCAGCAGACACAGGATCAGCCCGTAGATCACGCTTGCCCCGATGCCGAAGACCAGCACCGGGCCGGCCACGGTAAAAAGCTTGGCGGCAGTTCCGGTGACCAGGCCCTCGCTTTTAAACTCCAGCGCCGGGGAGACCATGGCGTTAGCAAACCCGGTGATGGGTACCAGGGTTCCCGCTCCCGCCCTCTTGGCGATCTTGTCAAAGATCCCCAGTCCGGTAAGCACCGCCGCAATAAAAATAAGGGTGATGGACACCACCGCTCCCGCCTGCTCCCGCTCCATTCCACGGCCCAGGCAAAACTCCATGAGCCCCTGGCCGGCCGTGCAGATTCCGCCCCCCACCAGAAAGGCCCACACCATATTTTTTCCCATGGGAGAGGGCTTGGCACGCTCACTCACTAATTTTCCATAATCCTGATTGGTCAACTTCATAATTCTGCCCCTTTCTGTCCTAGCCTGTCCTCTCCCCGGATTTTTATTCCATATCAGAAAACAATTTTAATTTTCGAAATTGACAATTGAAAAAAAAGTCATTATACTGAATCCAGAAAATGATTACACACTATTTCACGAAAGCGGTGAACTGAATGGCCCCCCGATCCTCCTCCGAAAAAGCCTCCAGCCAATCCTCAGACAAGCTTCTCCAGATTCTGGAGTGCATTGCGGAAAACCGGCTCCCACTTCGCCTTCAGGAGCTGTCCGAACGGGTCGGAATGACCCAGCCCACGGTGCTGCGCTACCTAAACGCCCTGCAGAACGCCAACTATGTCTATCAGGACGAGGACACCCTGCGCTACGCCCTGACCTGGCGTATCTGCCGGTTGAGCGAAAATCTCAATAGCCTGGCTGGTCTGCGCTCTATCGCCAGTTCCTTCGTCACCCAGTTGTCCAGCCAGCTGAACCTGGGGGCCTGTCTGGTGATGGCAGAAAATGGTCGATGTGTCTATCTGGACTGTGTGGACACTGTCTCCAACACAGGGCATACCCTCCAGCGCATCGGCAAAAGTTCCCCTCTCCACGCCACCGGCTCAGGTAAAGTCCTTCTGTCCGGCTATCCCCCACAGCAGATTGAGGCTCTGGTGGAAGAACAAGGGCTGGAAGCGCTGACCCAGCATACCATCACTGACAAAATCGCTCTGCTTCAGGAGTTGGAGAAGGTGCGTGCCCGGGGCTACGGTATGGACGAGGAGGAATGTGAGTTGGGCCTGCGCTGCATCTCCTACCCCCTCTACAACTATAACGGCTCCATTATAGCCGCTCTGAGCGTATTTGGAGAATTGTCCCAGATGACCGATCAGCGCATTGCTTCCGATGTCAAGCCCCTGCTCTCCCGCGCCGCCGCCACCATTTCCAGGCGTCTGGGATATGAGCCAGAGTTGGACCGGTGAGGTCTCATTTTCCTGACATCTACATGATGCCACAACATAATCGCCGGCAATCTTCAGGATTGCCGGCGATTTCTTTTTTATTTCAGATGCGCTCCACGGTACCCTCCCAGGTGTCCATGGCTTTCCTGTGAGATTGCTCGTCGTACCAGTGCCTGGTGACAGTCTTGGCTCTGGTATAGAACCGCACACCATCCAGACCCAGTACATGCTGGTCTCCAAAGAAGGACTCCTTGTTCCCGGAGAAGGGGAAATAGGCGCTTGGCACAGGGATTCCCACATTGATGCCCACCATACCGCCGTCGGTACGCAGCTCAAACTGCCGGGCATAGTAGCCGCTCTGGGTAAAGATCACCGAGCCGTTGGCAAAGGGGTTGCCGTTCATCAGGGCCAGACCCTCTTCAAAATCCTTGACCCGCTTGATCAGGGTGACGGGGCCAAAGATCTCCCGGTCCCCCACAGACATTCCGGGCTTCACATGATCAAAAATAGTTGGGCCGACAAAATAGCCCCCCTCAAAGCCGGGGACCACAATATCCCGGCCATCCAGCACCAACTGGGCCCCTTCGTCAATTCCGGTCTGGATCCACTGACAGACCTTGGCCTTGTGCTCTGCGGAGACTACAGGACCCAGCTTGGTCTCGGGATCGTAGGCACAGCCGACCTTAATGGCCATGGCTTTCTCTTTGAGCATGGCCACAAACCGGTCCGCAATACTCTCCTGAACCACAATCACCGGCAGTGCCATGCAGCGCATACCGGCACAGCCGTAGGTGGAGTTGATGATGGCGTTGGCCGCGCTCTCCAGATCGGCATCCTCCAGCACCAGCCCGTGGTTTTTAGCCTCGCACTGGGCCTGGACCCGTTTGCCGTGGGCAGAAGCGATGGAGTAGATATGTTTCCCCACCCGGGTGGTGCCCACGAAAGTCACCGCCTTGATTCTGGGATCGGTGAGGAAGATTTCAGCCTCTTTGCGGTCGCAGGTAATCAGGTTGACCACCCCCCTGGGGAAGCCGCCCTCCTCATAAAAGAGCTCCAGAATGCGCATGGAAGTAAGGGGAGTCTGATCCGCCGCCTTCAGCACCACCGTATTGCCGGTGGCGATGGCCAGAGGCACCATCCATCCCCAGGGGATCATGGCGGGAAAATTAAAGGGAACAATGCCGGCCACCACCCCCAAAGGCATGCGGTAGGTGGCGGTATCAAAGCCATCTGTTACCTGGAGGGAGGCGCTGCCCTGAGAGATAAAAGGGGTTGCACAGGCCAGCTCAGTGGGTTCAATGGCTTTCAGTACATCACCCCTGGCCTCCGATAGGGTCTTACCCAGTTCCTTGGCACACAGCAAAGTCAGCTCCTCCAGATGGTCCATCAGGATGTTTCTCCAGCGGAACATCATCTGGGTCCGCTTGCTGACGGAGGTCTGGGACCAGGCGGGGAAAGCGGCAGCCGCAGCGGCAATGGCCTGCTCCACCTCATCCGCTGTACAGTAGGGCACCTGCGCTAAAACTTCACCCGTGCTGGAATTAGTTACATCCATCCACTGATCGGTTTTGGAGTCCTTCCACTCCCCGTTAACGCAATACTTTTTTCGTTCCACCATATCCACTAACCTCCTGTTTAATTTTACATGTATTCCGGTTTTGCTTTTATAAGTTCAATATACGCATTTAATATTTGTTTGTCAATATTATATTTTGTATTTCGAAATTATATATTGTTTTTATTCGTAAGAAAGGCCTGCTTAACCCGAATTAAGAAAGCCAAAACAAAAGACGATGTACGAAATTGCTTCATACATCGTCTTTTGGCTTGTGGATAAAGTTTGAATGCCACCACAGTCCTCAGTCACATTCATGGAAGCGATCCCAAAACGGCCCTTCTGGGCCGCGCCGTAAAACACAGGTGCTCCTTGTCTTCGTTCCCTGCAAGCACCTGCGGGACACCCGCAATGTGGGGGGTGGCAACAAGCTCCCATTTCCGCTCCATCTCCAGCCGGATAAGGGTAACAGTGCCAGCTATATACTGCTCTCATCCGACGCTGAGATAACCCCTGCGCTCAATTCATGACTGGTCGCTGTTTAGATTATATTTTTTTAAATAATACTGAAAATTCTGACGGCTGATTTTCAAAAGCTCCGCCGTTTTCGTCGCGTTCCGGTCACAGGAGAGATACGCCTGGTGCAGGAGCTGTCTCTCATAGTCTTTCACCAGCTGGAATAGCCCCCGCTCAAAGTCGGCCGACATATCAGCCGGGCGAAGATGTGGAATGGAAATTTTTTCGGTACTCATATTAGGGCGAGCCTTAAACCGTGCGGGCAGGTTTTCTGCCTGTAATGTGGCACCCTCGCAGTCGCTGAGGGCAAAGCTCAGCACATGAAACAATTCCCGAACATTGCCCGGCCAGCAGTGCTGCCGCAGCCGTCCCCAGAATTCAGTCGAAATTTCAGTGATGGGTTGGACGGACAACTCCTGATGTTTGCGGATATAGTGCCAGGTAAGGGGTACGATATCGTCCATGCGTTCACGCAAGGGAGGGATTTCTACGACTACCGATGCCAGCCGGTAGAAAAGATCCCGGCGCAGCGTCCCATTTTCACTCAGGGCATATGCATCCTCATTGCAGGAGGAAATGATTCTCACATCCACTGGAATACTTTTCGTGCTGCCGACCCGACGGATCGTTTTTTCCTGCAGCACACGAAGCAGTTTCGCCTGCATATTGAGACTCATAGAGTTCAATTCATCCAAAAACAGGGTCCCATGGTTTGCCTCCTCAATCAGGCCGATTTTATCTGCGCTGCCTGTGAAAGCGCCCTTTACCGTGCCAAACAGCAGTCCTTCAATTAAAGTCTCGGGGAAAGCGGCGCAGTTAACCGCCACAAATTTTTCGTCTTTGCGGGAACTGAGATTGTGGATCCCCTGAGCAAAAATCTCTTTTCCGGTTCCGGTTTCCCCCTGAATCAGAATATTGATATCCTTTAAAGCCATTTTGGAAGCCAGATTTTTTGCGGCAACAAGCAATGGGTCGGAACCGATGATATCCTGCATGGTATATCTGGTGCTTTTTATCGGTGTCAGAGAAGCAGATAGATGCTGGAGCAAAATCCGCTGCATATTTTGATAGTCAGCAATTCCCTTTTTCAGCATTTTCATATCCCGCTCAAACGAGACACAGCCCAGAAGCACACCATCCTTTATGATGGGGATACCTGTATTGACAGTAGAGAGCTCTTTGCCTGTGGTGGACTTATAGTGATCAAACCGCCCAAACACAGACGAGTGGGTTTTCAGTACAGACAAGGTGGTACTGTATTCCGGGTTTACAGCAAAAACCTCCAGAATGTGGCGGCCCTCCGCCTCCTGGGAAGAGGGATATTCCAACAGATTTAATGTACCGCGGTTAAAAAATTGTATATTCCCATGGGTGTCGTAGACCTGTATCCCATCCGGAATCATGTCCAAAGTCCCTTCCAGCAACTTTTCCCGATAGCTCTGCCGTTGCAGCAAAAGACAATGCAGTCCAGGAACTGGTTCCAGACGGCTGACAGTGAACTGAATCTGATCCCAAATCAACAAGCCCGAATCCAATTCCCAGCGGGTGCCGGGGATATTTTCCGGAGCCAATCCGATCCAAGTATCTCTTTGTTCAGCCATTGGCAGAAGAAGTCCATCTGATGAGCACTGTATAGATTGGACTATACCTTCAGCAGCCAGTGTAAATAAAAAATCATATGGTTCTGCCATGATCCAAGCCTCCACAGGTCATAGAAGTTTGTAAAAATTATATCGAATCTGAAGAGTCTCTGTCAATAAAATAAAAAATTTTTTGCGCAAAAATATTTTACAGCAAAAATTTTTTACAAACTATTCCTTTGGACAAAACCGATTTTGGGGTAAAAACGCCCGACTTCATAAGAAAAAATAATTTAATGTGATTTTGAATTGTTGGCATGAAAATTGCTTGTTCATTTAAGGCAGGAAAAGCAGTATGTACGGCCTTTATGCATCCAACGAAAGGAAGGAACAACACGATCATGGAGTTATCATTTAAAAATGCAAAGGCAATTAAAACCGTCACAATCACAGACTGCATGCTTACCCTGGATGAATTTATTGCGGTGGCCAAATTTGGAGCCCAAGTAAAGTTTTCGGAGAAAATGCAGGCGGCTGTCCAAAAAAACCGTGAATTGCTGGAGCGTTTTTTGGCGGAGGGACGCATCATTTACGGTGTAACCACCGGCTTTGGTGAAAATGTCCGCTACACAATATCACCCAGCGATGCTACAACACTTCAAGAAAACATCATTCGGACCCATTCGCTGGCTGTGGGAGAACCACTTAACCGGGTACAGGTCCGGGCAGTGATGCTGATGACTATTCTGAATGCCGGAAAGGGCCACTCCGGAATTCGTATCGAAACTCTGGAGCTGATCCGGCAGATGCTGAATTTGGATCTGATCCCCTATGCGCCTGGAGAAGGCTCCGTGGGCTATCTGGGAGTAGAGGCACATCTTGCCATGGCATATATCGGCGAAGGTAAGATTTATGACAGCGGAAAGCCGGTTCCCGCTGCTGGTGTGCTGGAGAAGCACGGTCTGACTCCGCTGAAGCTCTCCTACAAGGAGGGACTCACTATAACAAACGGTACCATCTCAGTGACAGCTTTGGGACTGCTCGCCCTGTATGAAGCTCTGACCACCATGCAGAACATGGAGTTGGGGGGGGGGCTTTGTTATGAGGCGCTGCGCGCCACAACCAAAGCCCTGGATCCCAGAATTCATCAGGCAAAACATCACCAGGAGCAGATCACCAGCGCCAGCAACCTGCGCCGAATGTTGGCCGGCAGCCAGATTTGCGAAAAGTATCGGGACGCCAAAGTTCAGGATGCGTATGTGCTGCGGGCAATGGCCCAATTACACGGCTCGGCCAAAAAGTTGGTCAAGGAAGCTTACGAGGTCATTGTCAACGAGATGCACTCTATCAGTGATAATCCAGAGATCTTTGCAGAAAGCGAAAATGACGGTGTCGCTTTAATGTGCGGAAACTTTGACGGCAGTTTTGTGGGGTCCCATGCTGATATGATTGCCATGGCCTGCGCCATTGCAGCTAATGTGATGGAGCGCTGTACTGACCGCATGGTAAATCGCAACCTGAATGACGGGCTGCCTGCCTTCCTGGTTTCCAATCCCGGTCTGAACAGCGGACTTATGATTACCCAGTATACCGCCGCGGGTCTGGTCAACGAAATCAGGCATCTGGCCGTCCCGGTTACTATTGACAATGTTCCCACCTGTGCCAACCAGGAAGACCCGGTTTCCATGGCCTACTATGCTTCCAAGAAGGCAGGGCAGGCAGTGCGAAAGCTTCAGTATATTACCGCCATTGAAATCTATGTGGCCCTCCAGGCCATTGATTTCTTAAAACCGTTGGAACCCTCGCCGGCCCTGGCTAAAGTACGGGACTTTATCCGGAAAAAGGTTTCGTTTGTGGATAATGACCGTTTCCTGTATCCCGATATTGAATACATATTCGGGCTAGTTCAGGACGGCACCCTGGTAGATATCTTGGAGAAGGAGATTGGCGAGCTGGAGTTTTAAAATCGTCCCGAGCTCTGCAAAGTGTATTGAAGATCGAGAAGGAGAAAAGTCTTGGACCGTGACTAAAAGGAGGAAATATTATGGAATTGGCAATCATTATCATTTATTTGGCGGCCATTTTTGGTGTAGGAATTTATTGCAATAAATTTAACAACAACATTGACGATTATCTGCTGGCAGGCCGTCGGCTGGGTGTGGGGCTGGCTACGGGTACTCTGGTAGCCACCTATTTTGGCGGCGGCTATGTGATCGGTGTTGGCAGTGAGGCCTTTGAAAAAGGACTGAGCGCCTACTGGAGCCCCATCGCTGGAGCGCTGGGTATTTTGGCCGTATGTCTCATTCTCAAGAGAATGGAAGGCATGAATGTTTACACCGTGACTGAGATCGTAGAACACCGCTATAACAGCTCGGTCCTGCGTTTTCTGACCACACTGCTGTCCCTGCTGGCCTTGGTGGGCATTCTGGCCGGACAGGTCACTTCTGCCGGCAGCATCCTGGCCTCTCTGGGACTTGGTACTCCCACCACCTGCGCCATTATTGTGGCGGCCTTTTTCATCGGCTTTACCGCGTTCGGCGGACTGTGGGCTGTCACTGTTACGGACTTCATTCAGATTATCGTTGCTGCTGTTGGTCTGATCGCGGCTGCCCTTGTGATTGTGACCAAAGCAGGCGGATGGGATGCCATTGTGGCTCAGATCCAAGCCACGGATGTACCCAGCAACTACTTCAGCCTGATCAAGGGTACGGAGCCTTCCTATGTACTCTGGCTCATCATGCCCATGTTCATTTACACACTGATCGGCCAGGATGTGTACCAGCGCCTCTTCGCCGCCAAGGATACCAAGACCGCTTATAAGTCTGCAATTCTGTCCTGTATCATCCTGCTGATTATCTGCTTCTTCCCTGTCATGTTGGGTATGGCCGGCCGCGCGATGTTCCCAAATATGGAAGTTTCTTCCATGGTCGTACCCACTGTAATCCGCGCCGCCCTGCCCCCTGTCCTCTCCGGATTTGCTCTGGCAGCCATTATCGCGGCAGTCGTATCTACCGCCGACTCCATTCTGACTGCCGCAACCTCCCATGTTGTTAACGATATCTATGTCAGATATATCTGCAAGGAGGATCAGTCTAAGCCGGAAGTGCAGAAAAAGCTTTTGAACCTTTCTAAAATCATGACTCTGGTTGTGGGCGTCGTATCTGTAATCGTTGCCTTGGCAATTCCCTCCGTTTTGATGGTCCTGAATTCCTCCTACACCTTGTTTACGGCCGGCGTATTTGCTCCTGTCGTCGCGGGGCTGCTGTGGAAAAAAGCGACCAAGGCCGGCGCCTTTGCCGGATTGTTCAGTGGACTTGCTTTTGTGGCGCTGGGATGGAGTGGATTCTCCTTCTTTGGCATTCCCAGCGATATCGCCAGTTCCCTGTTGGCTCTGGTCGTGCTGATTGTCGTCTCGCTAATTACCTACAAGCCGGAAGCAAATACCAGGAATTAACACACCAATAGTTAATCTTCAGAAAAAGCAGAGCTTACCGCCTCTCATGTTCTAATCCACACCCCAAAATCTCTTTCCTCTTTCTCAAACGGCAGGGGTACCTGCTTGGACAGATCCCCCTGCCGTTCTCATTCCCTGAAAGGCCACACCTGTTTCATTACCAAATTATAATAATGTTCAAACTGTCCTACGATACAACTTCGACTGCGCCCTTCATGTAGAAAGGAAGTATTGATTATGGAAGTATCTTTTAAAAAAGCAAAAAATATAACGAATGTAATCATCAGTAATTGTATGCTGACACTGGATGAGTTTATTGCCGTTGCCAAATTTGGGGCAAAGGTAGAGTTCTCTCCGGAGATGCAGGAGATTGTACGGGCAAATCGCCGCCTGCTGGACAAATTTTTGGAGGAAGGCCGTATTATCTACGGTGTAACCACCGGGTTTGGTGAAAATGTGCGCTATACGATTTCACCTGAGGACGCTTCCACCCTTCAGGAGAATATTGTCCGTACTCACGCGGTAGCGGTGGGTGACCCTCTCACTCCGGTACAGGCCAGGGCAATTATGCTCCAGACCATTTTAAACGCAGGCAAGGGCCACTCAGGTATTCGACTGGAGACTCTGGAGCTGATTCGGAATATGCTGAACCTGGGCCTCATTCCCTATGCGCCCAGCGAGGGTTCGGTAGGTTATCTCGGCGTCGAAGCCCACCTGGCCATGGCTTATATCGGTGAAGGTAAGATTTTTGAAAATGGCGTACCGGCTCCCGCGGCAGAAGTACTGAAAAAGAATGGGTTATCTCCCATTAAGCTGGGCTGCAAAGAGGGCCTCTCCATGACTAACGGTACCATCACCGTTACCGCGTTGGGATTGTTGGCTATCTACGAGGCGCTGTCTACCATGCAGAATGTGGAATTGGCAGGCGGTCTGTGCTATGAAGCCCTTCGCGGAACTACAAAGGCACTTGACCCCCGGGTACACGGCGCTAAACACCACGAAGAACAAGGCAGCGCCGCACGCAATCTGCTCCGCATGCTGGATGGAAGCCAGATTTGTGAGAAATATCGGGATGCTAAGGTTCAGGATGCCTATGTCATGCGCTGTATGGCCCAGGTTCACGGCGCAGCCAAAAAAATGCTGAAAGATGCCTACCGCGTCATTGTGGATGAAATGCACTCCATCAGCGACAACCCCGAAATCTTTGCTGAAGGGGAGGATGACGGTGTGGCGCTGATGTCCGGCAATTTTGATGGCAGCTTTGTGGCCGCCTATGCGGATTTTATTTCCATGGCTTGCGCCATCGTAGGAAACCAGGTGGAGCGCGGTACGGACCGAATGGTAAACCGCAATTTAAATGATGGCCTGCCCGCCTTTTTGGTCTCCAATCCCGGCTTGAACAGCGGACTGATGATCACCCAGTATACTGCCGCCGGACTGTTGGATGAGGTCAAGCACCTGGCCATTCCCGTCTCCATCGACAGCATCCCCACCTGCGCAGGGCAGGAAGACCCCGTTTCCATGGGCTACTATGCCTCAAAAAAAGCCGGACAATGTGTGCGGAAGCTGCAGTATATGACAGCCATTGAAATTTATGTGGCTCTTCAGGCTATGGACTTCTTGAAACCCCTGGAGCCCTCTCCTGCTTTAGCAAAAGTTCGGGACTTCATCCGGAAAAAAGTTCCCTTTGTGGACAACGACCGCTTCCTGTATCCCGATATTGAGTACATATTCGGGCTGGTGCAGGATGGCACTCTGGTGGATATCCTGGAAAAAGAGATCGGAGAACTGGAGTTCTAATGCTGGTTCAGGTTCGTACCGATACGCAGCAAACATAACGCGGGCAGCCGGAAACAGGCCTCTCCACCGTTCTGAGTCGGAATAAAAAAGAAGCACCTGCCACGCAGGTGCTTCTTTTTTAGCACGCCGGGCCGCTGCAGGTCCCTTCCCAAGAAGGCGAGTGCAGAGCACGAAGCCTGATTGGCGTTAGAGACACAAATTGATAGCAAAAAACAAACCAGGGTAGACCTTACAATCTACCCTGGTTTGGCACGCCCGAAGCCGAAGCGAAGCCCGGCGTTCCGGGGGCACGCCGGGCCGCTGCGGGTCCCTTCCCAAGAAGGCGAGTGCGAAGCACGAAGCCTGATTGGCGTTAGAGACACAAATTGATAGCAAAAAA
>JAXUUN010000031.1:0-31624 GCA_037231075.1 bacterium
CAGCGGCAAGCCGCTGATCGTCACGACCAACCTCACGCTGGACGACCTGCGGAATCCGGAGGACACCGCCCATTCCCGGATTTATGACCGGCTGCTTTCCATGTGCGTTCCGGTACGCTTTACCGGCGACAACTTCCGGCGGGAAGCCGCGCAAGCTAAGCTGGAGCGGCTGAAAAATCTGATGTGATAAGGAGGCGGTACGATGAAAGAAGTTTCCATCTGGGAAAAGAGCAATTTGAGTTTAGAGGAAGCTGCCGCCTACTCCGGCATCGGGATCAATAGGCTGCGCAATCTCACCAATGAAAAGGACTGTCGGTTTGTGCTGTGGGTGGGGAATAAGCGCCTGATCAAGCGCCGCCTGTTTGACCAATTCATCGAGCAGATGTATTCCATCTGAAATTTGTGGTGTGAAAGACTGCCTGAATATGGTACAATCAAAGTGTCATATCAAGGCTCTTTCCATTACGGAAAGGAGTTTGACAATGTCCGAAAAGCGCAAAGACCATAAGGGAAGAATCCTGCGGACAGGAGAGAGCCAGAGAAAAGACCTGATTTATCAATACCGCTATACGGATATCCGGGGAAAACGCCAGACGGTTTATTCCTCTGATTTAAGGGAACTGCGGGAAAAAGAGAAAGAAATCCAGAAGCAGCTTGATGCAGGAATCGACTATGCCGCCGGAAAAATCACCGCCATAGAACTGGTGGAGCGGTATATCAGTCTAAAGCAGGGCGTCCGCTATAACACGAAGGTTGGGTACAATTTTGTGCGGAATCTGATCCGGCAAGAAGAGTTTGGATACCGCCCGATCCGGGATATCAAAGTATCCGATGCCCAGCAGTGGATCATGAAGCTGCACGGCGATGGAAAGGGATACAGTACCATCACCAGCGTGCGGGGCGTTGTCAAACCGGCATTTCAGATGGCCTGCAACGAGGATATCATCCGAAAAAATCCCTTCGACTTCAAGTTGGTGGAGATCGTTCCCAATGACTCGCAAAAGCGAATCGCCATGACCCAGGAGCAGCAGGAAGTCTGGATGGGCTTTATCCGGGGTGACAAGACCTACCGCAAGTATTACGACGAGTTTGCAATCCTGCTGGAAACCGGGATGCGAGTGAGCGAGTTCTGCGGCCTGACCAAAAGTGATCTGGATTTTGAGAACCGGCGTATCCGGGTGGATCACCAGCTCGTCCGGGAGCGGGGCGGCAAATACTATGTGGAGAAAACAAAAACCGAATCTGGTTGCCGGTTTATTCCCATGACGGATACGGTGTACCAGAGCCTTAAAAATATCCTGGCTCGTCGCAAGACGCTCAAAGCAGAGATGATCGTAGACGGATACACCGGATTTTTGCTGCTGGACAAGGACGATAAGCCCAAGGTGGCGCTGCACATCGAAAATGAGATGCGCTGGGCCATGAAGAAGTATCGCAAGCTGCACCCGGACAAGCCGTTGCCGCACATTACGCCCCATGTGTTCCGCCATACCTTTTGCACTAACATGGCCAATGCGGGTATGGATATCAAGAATTTGCAGTATGTGATGGGCCACTCCGATGTGGGGGTCACGCTGAATGTTTACACCCACGCCAACTTTGACCGGGCAGCCGAACAGATGGCAAAAATCCTTGCGTTCCCCGCTGTGACAGCTTGAAAAATCAGGTCAAATCCGCAGTTGGTACTACACCAATTACTACACCATTTGCCCATGAAATTGCGTAGAATTACGCAGATTTGCGTGGGAAGCATGGTGGCCACGACAAAAAGAAAAAGCGCCGAAAAGCCAGTCATATCAATGGTTTGCAGGCTTATGAAGGGATATATAAGAGATGACAAAAATACTGTTTGTTTGCCACGGCAACATCTGCCGCAGCCCCATGGCGGAATATGTGATGAAGGATCTGGTGAAGAAGGCGGGGCTGGCGGACCGCTTTGCCATCGCCTCCGCCGCTACCAGCACCGAGGAGATCGGCAACCCGGTCTACCCCCCGGCCCGGCGCAAGCTTCAGGAGCACGGCATCTCCTGCGCCGGTCACGCCGCGAGGCAGCTGCGCCGGGAGGACTACCGGAGCTTTGACCTGCTCATCGGGATGGACCGGGCCAATCTGCGCAACATGCTGCGCGTCTGCGGGGGCGACCCGGAGGGGAAAATCTCCCTGCTCATGGACCACACCTCCCGGAAAGGGGAGGTGGCCGACCCCTGGTACACCGGGGACTTTGAGGCCACCTGGCGGGATGTGCTGGAGGGCTGCGGGGCGCTGCTGGAGCAGCTGAAGGAGTAAGAAAACTCCGGCGGGAAGGATGTGTTCCCGCCGGAGTTTTTTGTCTATTCCCGCACCTGGATCTGGTCCAGAATCTCCCCAATGGGGCCGGTGAGGATGAGGTCGGCCCGGTTGTCGTAGGGGGTGGGGGTCTTGTTGATGAGCACCAGGTGTTTGCCCCGGTAGTAGTTGATAAGGCCGGCGGCGGGGTAGACCGCCAGGGAGGTGCCCCCGATGATGAGCAGGTCGGCACGGTGGATGTCGTTTACCGCCCCCTCCAGCACACGGCTGTCCAGGCTCTCCTCGTAGAGGACCACATCGGGCTTCACCGTCCCCCCGCAGGAGCAGGTGGGGACCCCCTGGCTATCCCGGATGAACTCCACCGGGTAGGACTTGCCGCACTTCATGCAGTAGTTCCGGTGGACCGAGCCGTGAAGCTCCCACACCCGCCTGGAGCCCGCCGCCTGGTGGAGGCCGTCGATGTTCTGGGTGACCACCGAGCGAAGTTTTCCCGCCGCCTCCAGCTGGGCGAGCTTCCTGTGGGCGGGGTTGGGCTTGGCATCCAGACAGAGCATCTTGTCCCGGTAGAAGCGGAAAAATTCCTCCGGCCGGCGGTCAAAGAAGGTGCGGCTGAGGATCTCCTCCGGGGGCCATTCGTAGTGCTGGCTGTACAGCCCGTCCACGCTGCGGAAATCTTTAATTCCGGATTCCGTGCTGACGCCGGCACCGCCGAAAAAGACGATGGCGTGGCTCTGGTCGATCCACTGCTGTAAGGTGTTCAGCTCCTGGGACATAGCGAGCGCTCCCTTCTTTTATTTCTTTTATCAGTGTATCACGAAAAAGTGAACCTGTAAATAAAAACGGCCGCATCCGGAAAGATACGGCCTTTATTGATGATAGAAGGGATGTTCCGCCGCTCCGGCGGCGGGTAACTTTTGTAGCGATACAAAAGTTACCAAAAAATCGCCGGGGGCAGCGCACGCACAATTCCATTGTGCTACCGCGCCGATCCCTACCCTCTTTGTCTCGCTCTGCTCGACATCTCCCCCTGACAGGGGGAGTCGGCCCCGGACCCCCGTTTACGAGGGACCACGAAACCGGGCTTGGCATTCAAATCCGGCGCGGGTGCAGGTTTGACTTGGCTCTGACCGCCGCCCGCTGCCGCTGTGCGGCCTAAGCCTTGGCTTGATGGGTCCTACTTGTTTGTAAACGCGCCTGGCCTGTACTCCGGCGGCGGGTGCCGGTCAGGAGGGCAGGAAGAGCACCAGCACCGAGGTGATGATGCCGCACACGCAGATGGAGATGGAGCTCATGGCCCCCTGAAGCTGGCCGATCTCCAGGGCCTTGGTGGTGCCCAGGGCGTGGCTGGAGGCGCCGATGGCCACCCCCTCGGCGATGGGGTTGGTGACGCGGAAGAGCCGGGCAAAGAGGGGGGCGAAGAGGGCGCCGGTGATCCCCGCCACGATGACGGCGGCCACGGTGATGCTCTGGATGCCCCCGTTGCTGCCCGAAATGGCCACGGCGATGGCGGTGGTGACGCTCTTGGGCAGCAGGGAGGCGGCGATGGACTCCTCCAGGACCAGGACCCTGCACAGCAGCAGGACGGAGCCCACGCTGGTGAGACAGCCCACCAGGCAGCCGACCAGCACGGGAACAAAGTGCTTTCCCAGCAGCTGGCGCTGTCCGTAGATGTTCAGGGCCAGCACCGCGGTGGCGGGGCCCAGCATGAGGGTGATGAAATTCGCCCCCTGGTTAAAATCGCTGTATGGGATGTGGAAGACCACCAGCATCAGGATCACCAGGGCAGCGGAGATGATCAGAGGATTGCAGAGGACCAGGCGGGTCTTTTTCTGCACCCAGACACCCACGCACCAGGCGATGCAGCTGAGGACGATGCCGAACAGGGGGGAGGAGAGAATGACCTGGATCATGCGTTCTCCTCCTTTCTCCGCTGCCGGGCCATAAGCAACTGGATGGTCCAGGCGGTGGCGGCGTAAACCAGGGGGGTGGTGAGCACGGCCACGGCGAAGAAGGGGAGGAGCACCGCGGACAGGGTGCCCCAGTGCTCCAGCAGCCCCACACAGGAGGGCAGGAAGAAGAAGGCCATGTTCCCCACGAAAAAGCCGGAGACCCGGCTGATGTGCCGCTGCTTCAAAACGCCGGTGAGCAGCAGCGCCAGCAGTACCAGCATGCTCAAAACGCTGGCGGGAAAGGTGAAGGGGAGCAGAGAGACGATCCCCTCACACACAAGACAGATTCCAAATACGATGGCGATTTCGCCGATGATACTCAATGTGGTCACTCCCAGATCGCGGTGGCAAAGTAGTCCTCAGGGGTCTCGGCCCGGCGGATGAGGCGGGTGGAGCCGTCCTCCTGGAGGAGGACCTCCGCCGAGCGCAGGCGGCCGTTATACTGATAGCCCATGGCGTGGCCGTGGGCCCCGGTGTCGTGGATGACCAGCAGGTCGCCCAGCTCAATTTCCGGCAGCATCCGGTCGATGGCAAATTTATCGTTGTTCTCGCACAGCGCGCCCGTCACATCATACATGTGGTCGCGGGGGGCGTTCTCCTTGCCCATGACGGTGATGTGGTGGTAGGCCCCGTACATGGCCGGGCGCATCAGGTTGGAGGCGCAGGCGTCCACCCCCACATACTCCTTGTGGGTGTGCTTGAAGTGGAGAACCTT
Organism: bacterium; assembly: GCA_037231075.1. GTDB lineage: Bacteria > Bacillota > Clostridia > Oscillospirales > Oscillospiraceae > Lawsonibacter. Next base: position 4,951 of record JAXUUN010000031.1, read on the forward strand.
GGTGACCAGGTGGCCGTAGGGGGCCAGCATGAACCGGCCCAGCTCGGTGAAGATGGCCACATCCCCCATGCCGGCGGGGACCAGGATCTCCTCATAGACCTTCCGTACCCCCTCGCCGATGGCGAAAATGTCGTTGGCGCTCTGCTCCGGGCGGTAGGGGACCCCCACGCCGCCGGAGAGGTTGATGAAGGTGATATGGCAGCCCGTCTCCTCCTTCAGCTCCACGGCGGTGCGGAAGAGGGTGGCGGCCAGGGCGGGGTAGTAGTCGTTGGACAGGGTGTTGGAGGCCAGGAAGGCGTGGATACCGAACTCCTCCGCCCCCATCTCTTTCAGACGCTTGAAGGCCTCGGTCATCTGGGGCCGGGTCATGCCGTACTTGGCCTGGCCGGGGTTGTCCATGACCTGGAAGCCCTCCTCGCTCTCCCCCAGCTGGAACACCCCGCCGGGATTGTAGCGGCAGGAGATCTTTTTGGGGATATAGCCGATGGTGTCCTTCAGAAAGTCGATGTGGGTGATGTCGTCCAGGTTGATGGTGGCCCCCAGTTTGGCGGCCAGGGCAAACTCCTCGGCGGGGGTGTCGTTGGAGGAGAACATAATGTCCCCGCCGGCAAAGCCGCACCGGTCGGACATCATCAGCTCACACAGGGAGGAGCAGTCCACACCGCAGCCCTCCTGCTTCAGAATCTTCAGAATCTGGGGGTTGGGGGTGGCCTTTACGGCGAAGAACTCCTTATAGCCCGGGTTCCAGGCAAAGGCCTTCTGAAGGGCCCGGGCATTTTCCCGGATGCCCTTCTCGTCATACAGGTGGAAGGGGGTGGGGTACTGCTTGACCATCTCCTGGAGCTGTTCCAGGGTGACGAAGGGTTTTTTCATAACATGTCAGCTCCTTTTTCTCTATCTTTTGAGGGCAGAGGTCCGTCTATCCCGATCAGACGGAAATTGCCATGAAACAGGGGCCGCCCGGCGGCCCCTGGGAAGAATTATACCTCGAACATCAGATCTCCGTAGGTGGGTACCGGCCACAGGTCCTTGTCCACCAGCAGCTCCAGCTCGTCCACGGGGATGCGCAGGGCGGTCATGGCGGGCACTACCGCGTCGTGGTAGGCGTGGGCCATCTCCTGGATGTCCTGGATGGCGTCCACCCGGGCCATCAGGGGCTTGAGCTGCTCCAGGGCGGCGGAGGCGTCGGCCAGACAGGCGCTGACCTTGGTGAGCAGCTCCTTCTGTACGGACAGGTCGGCCCCGGGGCAGGCCTCGGCCACGGTGGCGATGGACTGTCCCAGCTTGGTGGTGTAGGAAATGGCGGCGGGGATGAAGTGCTTGGAGGCCATGTGGATCATGGTGTTGGCCTCGATCTTGATGACCTTCACATAGGTCTCATAGAGGATCTCCGACCGGGCCTCCAGCTCGGAGCGGGTGTAGATGCCGAAGCGGGTGAAGAGCTTCTCCGCCTTGGGGGTGGTGAGGGCGGGAACGGCGTCCACCAGGGAGCGCAGGTTGGGCAGCCCACGGCGCACCGCCTCGGCCACCCACTCCTCGGAGTAGCCGTCGTCGTTGAAGACGATCCGCTGGTGCTTGGTCATCCAGTCGTGGATGAGGGCGGAGCAGGCGGAGTGGAAGTCCTCGGCCTTCTCCAGAATGTCGGCGGCCTCACAGAAGGCCTCGGCCACAATGGCGTTGAGGGCCACATTGGCCTCGGCGATGGAGTCGGAGGAGCCCACCATGCGGAACTCGAACTTGTTGCCGGTGAAGGCGAAGGGGGAGGTGCGGTTGCGGTCGGTGCCGTCCTTGTTCAGCACGGGGACGGTGGACACGCCCGAGTCCAGGGTGCCCCGGGACAGCAGGCGTACCGACTCCACATTGGCCACAATCTGCTCCACCACATCGTCCAGCTGGTCCCCCAGGAAGATGGAGACGATGGCGGGGGGAGCCTCCTGGGCCCCCAGGCGGTGCTCGTTGCCCACGCAGGCGGCGGAGCAGCGGAGAATGTCGGCGTGGTCGTCCACCGCCTTCATGATGCAGGCCAGCACCAGCAGAAACTGCAGGTTCTCATTGGGGGTGTCCCCGGGATCCAGCAGGTTCTCCCCGGTGTCGGTGGAGATGGACCAGTTGTTATGTTTACCGGAGCCGTTCACCCCCACGAAGGGCTTTTCGTGGAGCAGGCACACCAGGCCGTGGCGGGTGGCCACCCGCTTCATGGTCTCCATGGTCAGCTGGTTCTGGTCCACCGCCAGGTTGCAGGCGGTGTAGATGGGGGCCAGCTCGTGCTGGGCGGGGGCCACCTCGTTGTGCTGGGTGGTGGCGGGGATGCCCAGCTTCCACAGCTCCTGGTTCAGGTCAGCCATGAAGGCGCCCACCCGGGGACGGATGACCCCGAAGTACTGGTCGTCCATCTCCTGACCCTTGGGGGCGGGGGCGCCGAAGAGGGTGCGCCCGGTGTAGATGAGGTCCCGGCGCTTCAGGTACTTCTCCCGGTCCACCAGGAAGTACTCCTGCTCGGCTCCCACCGAGGGGGTGACCTTGGTGGCCTGGGTGTTGCCGAACAGCCGCAGCACACGCAGGGCCTGGGTGTTGATGGCCTCCATGGACCGCAGCAGGGGGGTCTTCTTGTCCAGAGCCTCCCCGTTGTAGGAGACGAAGATGGTGGGGATGCACAGGATGGTGCCGCAGGACATCTCCTTCACAAAGGCGGGGGAGGTCATGTCCCAGGCGGTGTAGCCCCGGGCGTAGTGGGTGGAGCGCAGGCCTCCGGAGGGGAAGGAGGAGGCGTCGGGCTCGCCCATGATAAGCTGCTTGCCGGTAAACTGCAGCAGGGTCTTGCTGTCCTGGGGGGCGGTGAGAAAGCTGTCGTGCTTCTCGGCGGTGACCCCGGTGAGGGGCTGGAACCAGTGGGTGTAGTGGGTGGCTCCCTTTTCCACCGCCCAGTCCTTCATGGCGTTGGCCACGATGTCGGCGGTGGCCATGGAGATGTTGCCGCCGTGTTCCATCACTTCCAGCACTTCGGCGAATACCTTTTTGGGCAGCCGCTCCCGCATGACCGAGACGCTGAACACATTGGACCCGAAAATTTCGGTCAGATTATTCATTCCTTCAACCCCTTTTTCAAATTAGTTCCATCATATCCTATCTGTCCCTTCAATGCAAGAAAAAATCCCTCCAATATCCCCGGGGGAGGCCGGAAAGGTTGTGGGAAAATTTCACAAAAGCCCATCCCCGGGGTGGCATGGCCGCTTCCCCGGACGCATAGGGTGCACCAGAAGCCGGCGCTGCCGGGAAAGGAGTGTTTGCCATGCGTTTTACCAAGATGGAGGGACTGGGAAACGATTATATTTATGTAAACTGCCTGGAGGGAGCGCCGGAGGGCCTTCCGGACCTGGCCCGCCGCCTGTCGGACCGGCACTTCGGGGTGGGGGCGGACGGCCTCATCTGCGTCCGGCCCGGGCGGGGCGGAGATTTTACCATGGAGATGTACAACGCCGACGGCTCCCGGGGGACCATGTGCGGCAACGGCATCCGCTGTGTGGGCAAATATGTCTACGAAAAGGGGCTCACCCGAAAGACCTGCCTGACCATCGACACCGACGCCGGGCCCAGGACCCTGGAGCTTCAGGTCCGGGGAGGAGAGGTGGAATATGTGACGGTGAACATGGGGAAGCCGGGGCTGCTGCCGGCCATGGAGGTGGAGGCGGGGGGAGAGCGTTTCCTCCTCCACCCGGTGTGGACGGGCAACCCCCACGGGGTAGTGTTCTGTGAGGACCCGGAGGGGGTGGACCTGGAGCGGGTGGGCCCCCTGCTGGAGGACCACCCGGCGGTGGGGGAGCGGATCAATGTGGAGTTTGCCGCCTGCCCGGACCGGGAGCACATCTCCCTGCGGGTGTGGGAGCGGGGCAGCGGCGTGACCCTGGCCTGCGGCACCGGAGCCTGCGCCGCCTTTGCCGCCGCCCTGGGGGAGAACCGGTGCGGACAGCGGGCCCGGGTCCGCCTTCCGGGAGGGACGCTGGAGGTGGAGCGCAGGGGGGAGGAGATCTTCATGACCGGCCCCGCCCGTCTGGTTTTTGAGGGGGAAATCCCGGAAAAAGGGGGCGGGAGAGGGAAAAATTGAGCCGCCGGGGGAAAAAGATACCTTGACAAGGGGATAGGATACCTTTAATATAAGGAAGAATTCCGGCCCCCGCCTGTGGGGGCGCTGAGGAAAGGAGCCAGCGCCGTGGAGCAGATCACCAGCCGTCAAAATCCTCTGGCCGTCCAGATCCGAAAACTCAATCACGACCGGAAGCTCCGCCGGGAGCTGGGCCTGTTCCCCGGAGAGGGACCCAAGCTGCTGGCCGAGGCCGTCAGGGCCGGGGCGCCGGTGAAGGTGGTGGTGACCGCCCCCGGGGTGGAGGCGGCCTGTCCCGAAGGCGTGCGGCGGGTGGAGGTGCCGGAGGATCTTCTGGAGAGCCTGTGCGACACCAGGACCCCCCAGGGGGTGCTCTTTCTGGCCCAGCTGCCGGACACGGCCCCGCCCCGGCCCCTGCCGGGAGGGCGGTATCTGGTGCTGGACGGGGTCCAGGACCCGGGGAATGTGGGTACCATCTGGCGTACCGCCGACGCCCTGGGGGCCGACGGCCTCATCCTGGTCAACGGCTGCGCCGACCCCTTCTCCCCCAAGACGGTGCGCTCCACCATGGGGGCCTGCTTCCGACTGCCGGTGTATCAGATGGAGGCCGGGGACCTGCCGGAGCTGCTGGAGCGGTCGGGGCTTCCCCTCTACGCCACCGCCCTGCGGGAGGACACGGTGGATATTAAAACGGCACAGCTTGACCGCTGTGCCGTCATCATCGGAAGTGAGGGCCGGGGGGTGTCCCCGGCGCTGCTGGAGGCCAGCGCCCGCACCATCAGGATCCCCATGCGGGAGCGGTGCGAGTCCCTGAACGCCGCCGTGGCCGCCGCCATCGTCCTGTGGGAGGCCTGGGGTTAAGCCCGTTCCGGCCGTCCCCCCGCCTGAGTTTTGGCATAGACATAGCCCACCAGGACCAGGGAGAGGGCCAGCATCCCAAGAAAGATGGCGTAGGTGGGGACATAGCTCCCCGTCCGGTCGGCCAGGGCCCCGGGAAGGGGCCCCACCAGGAAGATCCCCAGGCCGTACAGGGACTGGATCCACTTCAGCCCCCGGGCGTAGCCCTCGTCCCCGCACAGGTCCCTGGCCCAGATAGGCAGGGCCACCGTGCTCACGGGCATGCCCAGTCCGGCCAGGACCATGGCGGCGTAGGCCAGGGGGACGCTCCCCGTGTCGGCCATGCAGCACAGAACAAAGCCAGCCAGTATCAGGGCGTAGATGAGGTAGTTGGACAGCCGTCCTCCCACCCGGTCGGCCACCTGGCCGTAGATCACCTTGCCCACCATCATGCAAAGGCCCATGACGGAGATGAGCCGGGCCACCACATCCGCGTCGTACCCGGCGGTGGAGTAGAGCACCCCGGTGTTGGAGATGCCAAGGCTGGTGGCGGCGCCCACGCAGAAGCAGGCCGCCAGAACGGCGTACCACCGGGGCCGGGTCAGGCCCCTGGGGGCGGTCCTGGGCTGGGCGGGGGTGTCCTCCAGCCCGGCCAGACGGTAGGGGGACATGCCCAGTTCCTCCGGCGTGTTCCGGGCCAGGACAAAGTACAAAAGGGTGAGGACCAGCACGATGGCGGCCTCGGTCCAGAAGCTTACCCGGAGACTGAATGTTTCAATGAGGGCGGTGAAGGGGACGGGGGCCACAATGGTGGCAAATCCCGTGCCCGCCGAGACGATGCCCAGGGCCAGGGCCCGCCGGTCGTGGAACCAGCGGCTGATGAGCAGGGAGGCGGGGATCATGCCCGCCCAGCTGTAGGAGAGGCCCACCAGGGCCGCGGCCAGGCAGTACAGGGGGAACTGGCGCACCGCTCCAAACAGGAAACTGGACAGGGCCACCATCATCAGGGCCAGGGTACCGCCCCGGCGGATGCCCAGGCGGTCCACCAGCGTGTTGGCGGTGGTCATGCCGATGAGCAGAAAGAAGCTGCGCACGGTGATAATGAAGGAACCCTGGGTGTTGGTGAGGTCCGCGTAGGCCATCAGATGGGGCTGGAAGGCGGAGAACACATTGACACCCAGGCCGATGCTGGTGAAGAGCATCAGTGTCCCGGCCAGGCAGATGACCCAGGCATAGTGGACACGATGTGTGGTTAACATGGTAATCGCTCCCTTTCCTTTTACCAGTTAACCATACCTTGGATCGGGAGATTTGTAAATATAAACTTTACGCAGAGGGGATGAAAAAATGGCGGAGCTCAAATACTGGCTGTGGCTGACCACCCGGACAGGGATGGATTCCACCAGGGCCCTGATGCTTCTGGACCATTTCGTCACCCCGGAGCGGGTATACTACGGGGAGGAGGAGGAGTACAGGCTGCTCCCTCTGAGCCAGCGCCAGCGCCGGGGCCTGGAGGACAAGAGCCTGGACATCCCCCAGCGCATCCTGGCCGACTGTGACCGGCTGGGGGTGGACATCATGACCTTCCAGGACGCCGCCTATCCCCAGCGGCTGCGTCAGCTGGCCGACCCGCCGGCGGTGCTGTACTGGAAGGGGAAGAAGTTCCGCTTTGACGAGGAGGCGGCCATCGCCGTGGTGGGGACCCGGGAGCCCTCAAGGTACGGGGAGATGGCCGCGGAGAAATTCGGCCTGGAGCTGGCCAGGGGCGGGGCCCTTGTGGTCTCGGGCATCGCCCGGGGACTGGACGCCTGGGCCATCCGGGGCGCCCTGAAGGGCGGGGGACCGGTGGTCTCCCTGCTGGCAGGGGGCGTGGACCGGATCACACCCAGGGAAAACCGCTTTCTCGCCCAGGATGTGGCGGCGGCGGGGGCCCTCATCTCCGAGTATCCCCCGGGCACCGAGCCCAGGGGGGAGCACTACCGCCCCAGAAACCGGATTTTAAGCGGGCTGTGCCTGGGGGTGCTGGCGGTGGAGTGCCGCACATTCGGGGGCACCATGCTCACGGTGAACCACGCCCTGGAACAAAACCGGGACATCTTCGCCGTCCCCGGGGCCATCGACGCCCAGATGAGCGAGGGCACCAACCGCCTCATCCAGCAGGGGGCCAAGCTGGTCACCTGCGGCCGGGACATTCTGGAGGAGTACTGGGACCGCTTCCCCCTGAAGCTTGCCGCCTCCGCTCCCCTGCCGCCCCAGGTGGCCCAGGCCAGACTGGAGCGCCATCCGGAGGAGAAGATAGAGCCGGAGAGCCCCCCTTTGACGGAGCCCTCCGTACCCGCCCCCTCCGGACAGGACGGGCCCCCCGGACGGGAGAAGATCCCACGGCGGGAGCAGAAGGCCCGGTTCACCGACGATGAGCTTCTCATCCTCTCCGCCCTGAAGGAGCGTCCGCTCAGCGCCGACCAGGTGGTGGAGCGCACCCAGATTTCCGCAAGGTATGTTCTCTCCGCCCTGACCATGCTCCAGGTCCAGAGCGCCGTGGAGGAGCTGCCCGGGCGGCGGTTCCGGGCCCTGGTGGAGCTGGAAGAATAAATGGCGGATGCTTCGCCCCACACGGGGGCGTTTTATCACAAGTGTTCCCTCCCCAAGGGGGGAGGTTTCGTATCATTAAACTCTGGAGGTTTCCAAACGTGGCAAAAGCAGCAAATAAAACCGACCTGGTGATTGTGGAGTCCCCCTCCAAGGCCAAGACCATCGGCAAGTACCTGGGGCCGGGGTATGAAGTCATGGCGTCCATGGGACATGTCCGGGACCTGCCCAAGAGCAAGCTCAGCGTGGATATCGACCACGGCTTTGTCCCCGACTACCAGCCCATCAAGGGAAAGGAAGATGTGATCAGCGACCTGAAAAAAGCCGCCAAGCGCAGCGGCAAGGTCTATCTGGCCACCGACCCTGACCGGGAGGGGGAGGCCATCTCCTGGCACTTGAAGGAGCTTTTGAACATTCCCGACGACAAGACCTACCGGGTGACCTTCAACGAGATCACCAAGAATGTGGTCCAGCAGTCCATCGCCGCCCCCCGGGCCATCGACCAGAACCTGGTCAACGCCCAGCAGGCCCGGCGGATTCTGGACCGGATCGTAGGCTATCAGCTCTCCCCCCTGCTGTGGCGGAAGATCCGCCGGGGACTGTCCGCCGGACGGGTCCAGTCGGTGGCCACCCGCCTGGTGGTGGAGCGGGAGGAGGAGATCCGGGCCTTCGTCCCCCAGGAGTACTGGACCATCGAGGCCCAGCTGGAGCGGGTAAGCCCCAACCTGGGCTCCTTCAAGGCCCAGTTCTACGGGAAAGAGAAGAAGGTGGAGCTCCACAGCCAGGAGGAGGCCCAGGCAATTATGGACGCCGTGTCCAGGGGGGCCTGGTCGGTGGCCAGGGTGAAGCGGCAGGAGAAAAACCGCCAGCCCGCCCCGCCCTTTACCACCTCCACCCTCCAGCAGGAGGCCAGCCGGAAGCTCAACATGTCCCCCGCCCGGACCATGTCCATCGCCCAGCAGCTTTACGAGGGGGTGGAGCTCACCGGCCTGGGGGCCGTGGGTCTCATCACCTACATGCGTACCGACTCCCTGCGCCTGTCCGAGGAGGCCATCTCCGCCGCCCGGAGCTTCATCGGCACCCGCTACGGGGGGGACTACTGCCCCGCCCAGCCCCGGCACTACAAGACCAAGGGAAACGCCCAGGACGCCCACGAGGCCATCCGCCCCTCCGATGTGACTTTGGTCCCCGAGGAGATCAAAAAGGATCTGACGGGCGAGCAGTTCAAGCTCTACAAGCTCATCTGGAGCCGTTTTCTGGCCTGCCAGATGGCAAACGCCCTCTACGACAGCCTCTCCATCGATGTGGAGAACAGCGGCTATATCTTCCGGGCCAGCCACTCCAGCCTGAAATTCTCCGGCTTTACCGCCGTGTACGAGGAGGGGAAGGACGAGGAAGAGGAGGAGCGCACCTCCCCCCTCCCCGACCTGAAGGAGGGGGAGCCCCTGACGGGGAAGACCCTGGACAGGCAGCAGCACTTCACCCAGCCCCCCGCCCGGTACTCTGAGGCCAGCCTCATCCGGGCCCTGGAGGAGAAGGGCATCGGCCGGCCCTCCACCTACGCCCCCACCATCACCACCATCCTCAACCGGGAGTATGTGGTGAAGGAGGGTAAGGCCCTGCGCCCCACCCCCCTGGGAGAGGTGGTCACGGGCCTGATGAAGGACAAGTTCCGTGACATTGTGGACTATGACTTCACCGCCCAGATGGAGCAGCGTCTGGACAAGGTGGAGGAGGGAGAGACCGACTGGAAGGCCCTGCTCCAGGAGTTTTACGACGACTTTGAGGGGGAGCTCCAGCAGGCGGAGAAGGACCTGGACGGGGAGCGGATCAAGGTTCCCGACGAGGTCTCTGAGGAGATCTGCCCCCAGTGTGGGCGGAACCTGGTGATCAAGTCCGGCCGGTTCGGCCGGTTCCTGGCCTGTCCCGGCTGGCCCGAGTGCGACTTCACCATGCCTCTGGTGGTGGAGATGCCCGGCAGGTGCCCCAAGTGCGGGGGCCGGCTCTTCAAGCGCACGGGCAAGAGCAAGAAGACGGGCAAGCAGTACACCTACTACTGCTGCGAGCGGGCCAGCTGCAAGGACGAGGCCACAAAGTGCGACTTCATGACCTGGGATGTGCCCGTGAAGGACAACTGCCCCGTGTGCGGCTGGACCATGTTCAAAAAGCCGGGCAAGGGGGCGAAAAAACCCTACTGTATCAACGAGGCCTGTTCCAACTTCACCCCCGAGGAGAAGCGGGGCGGCTGGAAGAAGCCCGCCGCCGCCTCCACGGAAGGGACCCAGGAGAAGGCGGAGGAGAAAAAGACCGCTAAGAAGACCACCAGGAAGGCGACGGAGGAGAAACCCGCCAAAAAGACGGCGACCAAGAAGCCCGCCGCCAAGAAGACGGCAGCCAAAAAGACTGCCGCCAAGAAAACCACCACGAAGAAGACCACAACCGCCAAAAAGACCGCCAAGAAGGCGGAGGGCGAGGAGAAGTGAGGGACAAGATGGAACCTGTGATCGTCATTGGAGCGGGCCTTGCGGGCAGCGAGGCCGCCTGGCAGCTGGCCCGGCGGGGCATCCCCGTGGAGCTGCGGGAGATGAAGCCCCAGAAAATGTCCCCCGCTCACCACACGGAGTACTTCGGGGAGCTGGTGTGCTCCAACTCCCTGCGCTCCGACCAGCTGGAAAACGCCGTGGGCCTGCTGAAGGAGGAGCTGCGCCGGTGCGGCTCTCTCATTATGGAGTGCGCCGACAGCCACCGGGTGGAGGCGGGGGGCGCCCTGGCGGTGGACCGCCACGCCTTTGCCGCCGCCATCACCGAGAAGATCAGAAGCCACCCCAACATCACCGTGGTGGAGGGGGAGGTCACGGAAATTCCTCCCGAGGGGAATGTGATCATCGCCACCGGCCCCCTCACCTCCGAGGCCCTGTCGCAGGAGATCGGCAAGCTCTTCCCCGACAGCAAGTATTTGAATTTCTTTGACGCCGCCGCCCCCCTGGTGACCTTTGAGAGCATCGATATGGACAGCGCCTGGTTCGCCTCCCGGTATGACCGGGGCACCCCCGACTACATCAACTGCCCCCTGACCCAGGAGGAGTACGACGCCTTCTGGCGGGAGCTTACCACCGCCCAGGAGGCGGAGGTCCATGGCTTTGAGGACGCCGGGGTCTTTGAGGGGTGCATGCCCGTGGAGGTCATGGCCCGCCGGGGCCGGGACACCCTGTGCTACGGCCCCCTGAAGCCCGTGGGGCTGAAGGACCCCAAGACGGGGAAGGAGCCCTTTGCCGTAGTGCAGCTGCGAAAGGACAACGCCCAGGGCAGCATCTACAACATCGTAGGCTTCCAGACCCACCTGAAGTGGCCGGAGCAGAAGCGGGTCTTTTCCATGATCCCCGCCCTTAAAAACGCCGAGTACATCCGCTACGGGGTGATGCACCGGAACACCTTCCTGGACTCCCCCCGGCTGCTGGACCGGTACTACCGGGTGAAGGGGAACGAGCGGCTCATGTTCGCCGGGCAGATCACCGGCGTGGAGGGCTATGTGGAGTCCACCGCCTCCGGCTGCCTGGCCGCCGTGGAGCTTGCCCGCCGCCTGGAGGGGAAAGCTCCCGTCAATTTCCCCAGAGAAACGGCCATGGGAGCCATGGCTCTTTACATTAGTGACCAAAGTGTGGTAAACTTTCAACCGATGAATGTGAACTTCGGCCTCATCCCTCAGCTGGGCTACCGGGTGAAGGGCAAGCGGAACAAGAACGCTGAGATCTCCAGGCGGGCCCTGGAGGCGCTGGGGAAGCTGGATTTGGAGTGAGGAGCGGTTTTGCCGCCGCGGCGGCGAGGGGATATTTCACCCTGCGGGGCGAGTGACTTTGCCAACAGCGGCAGCGTCGTCGCAAAGTCCGCTGCGCTCATAACCCCCTAACGGGGATTTCTCGCTTTGCTCCCTTGCTCCTCCTTTTCACGACGAACCCGCTTGCGCTGGGCTTCGCCGTGAGAGAGAAAACGCAAAACGCCGTTTGGAAACCAAGGTTTCCAAAACCTTCCTTTGCCGTCTCCGTGGTTCTCCCACCCCCGCCGACGCGTCAAATCTGGACTGACTTCCTTCTCGCACCGCTGCCGCTGACCTGGCAGTAGTTGTTGGCAGGATCGTTGGACCAATGCGCGCCTGGCCTGTGCCACGGCGGGGTGCGGCGTGGGACGCTCACACGGAAAGGACTGTGCCGGGGTTCCCAAAGAAGAACGGACTTCCACTGTGGAAAACTGGCAACGGACCATCCACGCCAGAAGAAAAGACTTACACATCTCCACCTGCCCCTGGGGAAAAATCAAAAAAGGGGGTCGCAACCCTCTTTTTTGTCGCTGAGAGGGGGATTTTTAAGGGGGAGATGAGTCGAAACATCTCCCCCTTAAACGGCGTTTTGCCCACTTTGCCGCTGTTGGCAAAGTGGGTCGCCGCCGGAGCGGCGAAACTCCCCGGCACCCCATAGAACGATCCGCATGCCCAGGCGCAGGCCGTGGGAAAAGCTGAGAAAGTTGCTCCGGTCCAGGAGATGGAACCATGCCGGAGGCATATCTCCTTCCGGCCAGGACTTTTCTGCCTGCATGTAATATGTGTGATAAAGTGGATCGCTGTCAAAATCAAGGCTTGCCCGTTCTACTTCCCGCACATATAATTCTTTTATTAATTTGTCCATAATAACCACCACAAATATACGATATAGCGATATAGTATCGCTAATACATATGTATGTCAAGGGGGCAGGATATGCTTCATAAAGATATTTTCTGCATGAGAGTCAAAAAACTCAGGAAAAGCCGGAATGAGCAGCAGAAAGATTTAGCGGAGGCAATCGGAACGACCCAAGCGGCCATCAGTGATATTGAAAATGGACGCAGGGCGACCTCCTTTGACAAGCTGGCGGCAATTTGTATGCACTACAATGTGTCCGCCGACTACCTCCTGGGTCTCATCGACGACCCAAAACCGCTGAAGATGGAAAAGACGGAACAGAAAGAAGGGCAGCTATGAAAATCATCGTAGACGCCATGGGCGGCGACAACGCCCCCCAGGCCCCGGTCATGGGCGCGATCCAGGCCAACCGGGAGTACAAGGTGGACATTATCCTGGTCGGCCGTGGGGAGGATATCCTGAAAACCCTGGCCGACAACGGCATCAGCGATCTGCCTGCCGGAGTGGAGATCGCCCACGCCAGCGAGGTGGTGGAGATGTGCGACAACCCGGCCACCGCCTTCCGGGAGAAGAAGGACTCCTCCCTCACCGTGGGCCTCAACCTGCTGAAGTCCGGGGCGGGGGACGCCTTTGTCTCCGCCGGGTCCACCGGGGCCCTGCTGGGGGGCGCCACCCTGCTGGTAAAGCGGATCAAGGGCATCCGCCGGGCTGCCCTGGCCCCTGTGGTGCCCACGGGGAACGGGGGAGCGGTGCTCATCGACTGCGGCGCCAACGCCGAGTGTCCTCCGGAGTACCTGCTCCAGTTCGCCTATATGGGCTCCTACTACGCCGAGCATGTGCTGGGCCGGCCTGAGCCCAAGGTGGGCCTGCTGAACATCGGGGTGGAGCCCACCAAGGGCACCTCCCTTCAGACCACCGTCTACCCCATGCTGAAGAAGGCCGCCGACGAGGGGCGGATCAACTTCGTGGGCAACATCGAGGCCCGGGAGGCCGTGGAGGGGGCGGTGGATGTGATCGTCTCCGACGGCTATTCGGGCAACATCTTCCTGAAAACCATGGAGGGGACAGGCCTGTTCCTGGCCCGGGAGATCAAGAAGCTGTTCACCAAGAACCTGTTTACCAAGCTGGCCGCCCTGATGGTGGCCGGGGGAATCCGGGAGTTCAAGAAACTGATGGATGCCAGCGAGGTGGGGGGCACCGCCCTGGTGGGTATTTCCAAGCCTGTCATCAAGGCCCACGGCTCCTCCGACGCCTACGCCATTCAGAACGCCATCCGTCAGGCCAAGCAGTATGTCTCCTCGGGGATCATTGAGAGCATCACCGAGAATGTGGACCTGATGCGCCTGGAGGAGATCCATCTGGACGCCCACGGCAACAAAGAAGCGTAAAAGAGAACGGACCGCATTGTTTGCGGTCCGTTTTTTTATCGTTTTGGCTTGGATTTTCCCAAAATCGCCACCAGAAACCCGAAGAAGATGGCCGCCGTAATGCCGCCGGCGGCGGCGGTGGAGCCGCCGGTAAAGGCCCCCAGCAGCCCCTGCTCCTTCACGGCTTTCTTTACCCCCGTGGCCAGCAGGTGGCCGAAGCCTGTGAGGGGCACCGTGGCCCCCGCCCCTCCCCAGTCGGCCAGGTACTGGTAGAGGCCAAGGCCACTGAGAATGACTCCGGCGGTGACATAGCACACCAGAATCCTGGCGGGGGTGAGAGAGGTGCGGTCGATGAGCAGCTGGCCAATAAGGCACAGCAGTCCCCCGCAGAGAAATGCCCTGACATATTCCATAAAATCCTCCTAATTTCCCGCCGTGATGGCCACGGCGTGACAGATACAGGGGATGGACTCGCCTTGAAAGGCGGAGGTGGGGGAGTGAAGAGCGCCGGTGGGGCAGAAGAGGATGTTCTTCCACTTGCCAGCCGTCATTCCTCCCAGCAGGTGTCCCGTGAGCACCGAGGCGCAGCATCCGCACCCGGAGCCTCCGCAGTGGACATCCTGCTTCTTCCCGTCGAAAATCAGGCAGCCGCAGTCGGCGTGGTTGGGCAGCTGCAGCCCCTCCCGGCGCAGCAGCTCCAGCAGCAGCTCGCTGCCCAGCACCCCCAGATCCCCGGTGACGATGAGGTCGTAGTCCGAGGGCTTTCTTCCCGTGTCCCGGAAGTGGGCGGTGATGGTGTCAAAGGCCGCCGGGGCCATGGCCGCCCCCATGTTGTTGGTGTCGGTGATCCCCTTGTCCACGATCTTGCCCACGGTCACATGGGTGATCCGGGGCCCCTCCCCTTCCCGGGAGAGGATCACCGCCCCGGAGCCGGTGACCGTCCACTGGGCGGTGGGGGTGCGCTGGCTGCCGTACTCCAGGGGGGTGCGGTACTGGCGCTCGGCGGTGCAGAAGTGGGAGGACACCACCACCCCTGCCCGCTCCCCAAAGCCCCCGTCCAGGGTCATGGAGGCCAGAACGAGCCCCTCGCCCATGGTGGAGCAGGCCCCGTAGAGGCCCAGAAAGGGCACCTGCTGGTCCCGGGCGGCGTAAGAGGAGCCGATGCACTGGTTCAAAAGGTCCCCGGCAAAAAGCCAGTCCAGGTTGGAGGCCGCCAGCCCGCCCTTGTTCAGGGCCAGGCCCAGGGCCTGCTTCTGCATGGCGCTCTCCGACTTCTCCCAGGTGGTCTCTCCGAAGGTGTCGTCGGTGTCGATATAGTCGAAGGTGTTCCCCAGAGGGCCCTCCCCCTCCTTTTTGCCCACCACATTGGCCCAGGCCATGAGCACCGGGGGGTGGGCCAGGGCGGCAGTCTGGGCCCCCAGCTTTTTTTCTGTCATAAGCGTTGTTCCTCCCAAACCGGGTTTTTATGAGTAGCTTTGGACAAAGACGGGGAAAATATACTTGAAAAAATCCCCGGGGCCGATATAATGAAGGATGTCGAAAAAGTGGTATGACCACTTTTTCGAGAAGAATTGCACGCAAAATGGGCCTCGTTTCCTTTCGGAAAAGTCGGCCCGCTTTGCGTGAGAAGTGTCATTTCCGACGCGCGTGTCGCCGGAAATGACGGATTTTAATTTATTCCGTCGCCTCCGGGCGCCGGAACTCCTTGCAGGAGGGCTTTTTTTGACAGGCTGACCATGATGTCAGCAATGAAAAGGGGAAAGGGGATAAGCCCATGGACCATGAAATTTATATTGATGCCGAGGTGGCCTCCTCCCCCCAGCTGGAGGAGCGGCTGAAAGAGGCCATCCTGGCCGCCCTGGAGGAGGAGGGGGTGGAGGTGCCCTGCATCATCGAGGTGTGCCTCACCGACGACGAGGGCATCCACCAGACCAACCTGGACATGCGGGGGGTGGACGCCCCCACCGATGTGCTCTCCTTCCCCATGTTCGACCTGAAGCCCGGGGAGAAGCCCCAGGCCGACTGGGCCGACCCGGACACGGACAAGGTGCTGCTGGGGGACATGATGATCTCCCTGGAGCGGGCGAAGGCCCAGGCGGAGGAGTACGGACACAGCGTGGAGCGGGAAATCTGCTATCTGGCGGTCCACTCGGTGCTCCACCTGCTGGGGTACGACCACCTGGACGAGGGGCCCCAGAAGCGGCAGATGCGGCAGCGGGAAGAGGCTATTTTGGGCAAGCTGGGCATTGTCAGGCAGGCCGACGCCTGAGAAAGGGAGGATACCATGAGCGCCATGAAAATCAAGCTGGTCCCCATTGAGGAGGACGAGATTCTGGAGGATGAGGAGGGGAAACTCACCCTGAGGGAGTTTGCCGCCATGGCGGCGGCCATCGCCGGGGCCCTGGCCCTGTTCCTTCTGATCTGGAAGAAGGTCGTCAAATAATTTACGGGAAATTGCTCGTACCCGAAGGAAAGCGAGGAACATTATGTCAACTATCAAAAAATCCGGCATCATCACCCTGTGCGGACGGCCCAATGTGGGCAAGTCCACCCTTACCAACGCCCTGGTGGGGGAGAAGGTGGCCATCGTCACCAACAAGCCCCAGACCACCCGCAACCGCATCTGCGGCATCCGCACCCGGGGGGAGAGCCAGTTCGTCTTTGTGGACACCCCCGGCCTGCACAAGGCCCGTACCCGCCTGGGGGACTATATGGTGGATGTGGTGAAGCAGTCGGTGGCCGATGTGGACGCCGTGGCACTGCTGGTGGAGCCCATCCCCAACATCGGAAAGCCCGAGGAGCAGCTCATGGAGCGCATCAGGACCCTGGGCTGCCCGGCGGTGCTGGTGATCAACAAGGTGGACACCCTGGAGCAGAAGGAGAAGCTGCTGGAGGTCATAGACCTGTACAGCCACGCCTGCGACTTTGACGCGGTGGTGCCCATCTCCGCCAGGACCGGACAGGGGGTGGAGGAGCTGCTGGATGTGCTGGAGAAGTACCTGCCTGAGGGCCCCCAGCTCTTCCCCGAGGACATGACCTCCGACCAGCCCGAGCGGCAGATGATGGCGGAGATTTTGAGAGAAAAGCTCCTGCTGTGTCTGGACAAGGAGATTCCCCATGGCACCGCCGTGGAGATCACCCGCTTCGCCGAGCGGGACGACGAGGTCATCGAGGTGGAGGCCACCATCTACTGTGAGAAGAACAGCCACAAGGGCATCATCATCGGCAAGGGGGGCGCCATGCTCAAGAAGGTGTCCACCCTGGCCCGCCAGGACATGGAGCGGTTCATGGGCACCAAGGTGTACCTCCAGACCTGGGTGAAGGTGAAAGAAAATTGGCGTGACAACCCCGCCGCCATCCAAAACTTCGGCTATACGCAGGACTGATAAAAATTACCGCTCATAACCTTCCCGCTTCCCTGCCAGTCTAAACAGAGAAAGGCAGGAGAGACGGACATGGACGAGCGGGGACTTTGGAACTTGTTTTTTGCCACCGGACTGCCCCAGGCCTATCTGGCCATCGCGGGGCTTCGCCGGGAGGAGCGGCAGGACTGGGAGCTGCCGGCCAGGACGGCCTTCGGCTCCGGCCGGGAAAAAGCGCCGACGGACAGCCGGGCCGTTTGAGGGGGTGAGGAGCGTGCATACCAAGACAAAGGCCCTGGTCCTCCGGGGGGTGGACTATAAGGAGTCGGACAAGATCCTCACCCTCCTGACCCAGGACCTGGGGAAGATCACCGCCTCCGCCCGGGGCTGCCGGAAGAAGGGCAGCCCCATCGCCGCCCCCTGCCAGCTGCTGGCCTGGTCGGAGCTGGTGCTCTACGACTACCAGGGCCGCTGGTCGGTGAAGGAGGGGGAGACCCTGCGATTGTTCCGGGGGGTCCAGGAGGATCTGGAGCGCTTCGCCCTGGGGTGCTACTTTGCCGAAATGGCGGAGACTCTGGCGGTGGAGGGGCTGCCCAGCCCGGAGCTGCTCTCCCTCACCCTCAACAGCCTCCACGCCCTGGACAAGATGCCCCAAAAGCCCCTGGAGCTCATCAAGACCGCCTTTGAGTGGCGGAGCATGTGCCTGGCGGGGTATGAGCCCCTGGTGGACGGCTGCGCCGTATGCGGCCGCAATCCCCCCCAGGAGCCCCGGTTCCACCTGAAGGAGGGGGTCCTCCACTGCGCCCGGTGCCGGGAGGAGGTGGGGGAGGGGATCTCCATGCCCCTGAACGGCCAGGCTCTCCTTGCCCTGGAGCACATCGTCCACGGGGACCCAAAGCGGCTGTTCTCCTTCCGCCTGGAGGGGGAGGGACTGGGGCTCCTGTGTGACGCTGGGGAGGCCTATGTACATACCCAGCTGGAGCGGGGGTTCCGCACCCTGGACTTTTATAAGGGGCTGAAGGCGCCCCAGGCATAAAAAAATCCGCTGTGAAGCTTCACAGCGGATTTTTTTATGTGACATTACTGCTGAGCCTGGGCAGGAGCCTCGACCTTGCCGAAGGTACGGCCGTTGTAGGTCAGGCAATTTTTGCACATACGGTGAGGCAGCCGGTAAGCCCCGCACTTGGGGCAGGTCACAATACCGGGAGTCTCCAGCTTCCAGTGGGAGCTGCGCCGCTTGTCGCGGCGGGCCTTAGATACTTTCCCCTTGGGAACCGCCATGGGTGACACCTCCTTCGGTTGTGCCGTTGGGCACTTCGAGTACTCACTCAGCTTCGTTATCCAACAGCTGCGCAAGGGCCGCCAGTCTTGGATCTACTTCAGGTCTGCACCCGCAGGGGCCGAGGTTCAGGTCGGCTCCGCACTTGGCGCACAGCCCTTTGCAGTCGTCTGAGCAAAGGTTTTTGGTATCCATTCCGAGCACGAAGGCCGTGGTGACCGCCTCGTCCAGGTCAAGCTCCGTGCCCTCCAGCAGAAGGATGTCGTCGTTCTCTTCATCCTCCAGCTCCTGGGCCACCAGGCTGTCCAGCCGCACCGTCTTTTCCCGGGAAAAGGGTTTCCCGCAGCGGTCGCAGTGGAGCTCCAGCAGAGAGCTTGCCGTCCCCTCCAGCACCAGAGCGCCGGCGTGGTTGGTCACGCTGCCCTCGGCCAGGACGGGGTGGGCGATGGGGTGGGACCCGTAAAACTCCAGACCGGAGAGATCCAGCTGGAATTGGAAGTCTTTCCGTGCGTCAGGCACATGGATGATATCTCTCAAATCCAGACGCATGGTCTTCCTCCCCGGGGGTTGTCCCCATACTCGCAGAATGGTACGGAGGATATTATAATGAAAAGTCCCGGGATTGTCAAATACTTTTCACAAATTTATCCACGAAATTTATTGACAGGATGCCCCCGGGTATGGTGAAATAGTTTGGATAAGCAGACAGGACAGGAAGGGACGGGGCATATGAAGGAATTTACCATTGGAAAAAACGACGCCGGGCAGCGGCTGGACCGGTGGCTGGCCAAAAATCTGCCGGTGCTCCCCGCCCCTCTGGCCCAGAAGTACATCCGCCTCAAGCGGGTGAAGGTGAACGGGAAGGGTTCCAAGCGGGATGTGCGGCTTAATGTGGGGGATGTGCTCCAGCTGTACATCAACGACGAGTTTTTTGAAAAGCCCACCCCGGAAAACGCCTTTTTGTCCCTCTATCAGCCCAAGCTGAACATTTTATATGAGGACGAGCACATCATGCTCCTGGACAAGCGGCCCGGAATGGTGGTCCACCCCGACGAGAACGAGCGCGTCAACACTCTCCTCACCCACATCCAGGCCTACCTCTACCAGAAGAAGGAGTGGTCTCCCTACTGGGAGAACTCCTTCGCCCCCGCCCTCTGCAACCGCATCGACCGGAACACCGGGGGCATCGTCATCGCCGCCAAGACCGCCGAGGGGCTGCGGATCATGAACCAGAAGATCAAGGACCGGGAGCTGAGCAAGTACTACCTGTGCGTGGTGAAGGGGAAAATGGAGCCCCGGGAGGGGCAGCTGAAGGGCTATTTGTGGAAGGACGAGGTAAAAAAGCAGGTCTATGTCCGCTCCCGGCCGGAGCCCGGAGCCAAGACCGCCGTCACTGTCTATAAGACCCTGGCGGTCCGTAACGGCCTGTCCCTGGTGGAGTGCGACCTGATCACCGGCCGGACCCACCAGATCAGAGCCCAGTTCGCCGCCGCCGGCCACCCCCTGGTGGGGGACGGGAAGTACGGCAGCGAGCGGGAAAACCGGAAGTACGGCCGCCACGGCCAGGCCCTCTACTCCTACAAGCTGGTCTTCCATTTCACCACCGACGCCGGGCCCCTGGAGCACCTGAACGGCCGCGGCTTCCAGGTGGAGGATGTGGACTTTGTCAAGGAGTATTTCGGGGAAGATTTCTCCTGGAAGGAGGGGAAGTGAATGGAACAGGAGAAGAGCGGCCAGGGCCTTGTCCACCTCTACCACGGCACGGGCAAGGGAAAGACCACAGCCGCCATGGGCCTTGCCCTCCGGGCCCTGGGACAGGGGTTCCGGGTGGGTGTGGTGCAGTTTTTGAAGGACGGCCGCAGCGGGGAGCTGGAGATGCTGAGAAAGCTGGGGGCCGGGGTCTACTCCGGCTCCGGGGAGATGAAGTTCTCCTGGACCATGACTGCTGACGAGCGGGAGGAGACGAAAGCGGCCCAGACCGCCCTGCTGGAGGCCGCTTTACGGCAGCCCTGGGACCTGCTGGTGCTGGACGAGGCCTGCGCCGCCTGCCGCACCGGCCTTGTGGATGAGGCGCTGGTGAAGAAGGCGGTGCTGCGCCGCCCGGCGGGCCGGGAGGTGGTCCTCACCGGCCGGGACCCCGCCCCCTGGATGGTGGAGGCGGCGGACTATATGACCCGGATGGAGGGGGAGCGCCACCCCTATGACCGGGGAGTCAGCGCCCGGCGGGGGATCGAATTCTGACCTTTTTCTTGCGGGAGAGGGCCGGGAATGGTACAATAGGGTGGCCGGCGGAAAAAGGCCGGCATTTAGTTGACATAATATTAGAAATCCGAAGGAGGCAGCCCCATGCGGGATATGATCGTGGTTGTGGACCTGGGCAGCCGGGAGAACCCCCGCCTGGTCCGGGAGATCCAGGCGCTGGGCGTCCGGGCCGAGCTCTATCCCCATGACATCACCCCGGAGGAGCTGGCCGCTCTGCCCGGCGTGAAGGGGGTCATTCTCAACGGCGGCCCCAACCGCATGGCGGACGGGGTGGAGATGGATGTGGCCAGGGGTATTTACAACGCCCCGGTGCCTGTGCTCATGGTGGACCACAAGGGGGACGACCCCTGGCCGGAGGACGACCAGGAGCGGCAGCAGGCCCTTCGCGCCTTCGTCCTGGGCATCTGCGGGGCCCGGGGGGAGAACTGAGGGGGAGCGCCCGTGGGGCCTTCCCTGTGAAATCGTGATGATTCCCGAGATGGAGAGCTGACAGATAGAGGTCTGTCAGCTCTTTTCCGGGTTTTTGGAACAAGGAGCAAGAACATGGCCAAGTACAACATTGTGGATCTGTTTGCCGGCGTGGGGGGGCTGAGCTACGGCTTTGCCCGGCTGCCGGAGTTCCGGATCCTCGCCGCCAACGAAATCGAGGGGGACATTGCCGCCGCCTACCGTCTCAACCACCCCCAGGTGAAGATGATCAACTGCGACATCAACGACCTTACCGGTCAGATGCTGGACCAGGCCCTGGAGGGACGGCAGGTTCATGTGGTGGTGGGCGGTCCCCCCTGCCAGTCCTACTCCACCCTGGGCAAGCGGCAGATGGACGACCGGGCCAATCTGTTTCTTCAGTACAAGCGGATCCTGACCATCCTCAGGCCCCGGGCCTTTGTCTTTGAAAATGTGACGGGTATCCTCAGCATGGACCGGGGCAGGCTCTTTGCCAGGGTGCGGGAGGAGTTTTCCCAGCTGGGCTATGAGCTCAGGCACTGTGTGCTGGACGCGGTGGACTTCGGGGTGCCCCAGCGCCGGGAGCGGGTGTTCCTGGTGGGGATGCGGGGGGAGAACCGCTTTGCGGAGCCTGAGCCCACCCACGGCCCGGGCAAAAAGCCCTATGTGACCCTGAGAGAGGCCATCGGGGACCTGCCCCCTCTGGAGAGCGGCCAGGAAAAGAATTTTTACCAGGGGGAGGCGGACAACGAGTTTCTCCGTTTTGTGCGGAGGGATGGGGCCCAGGTCCTCACCGAGCACAAGTCCCCCAAAAACGGGGCCCACCTGATCCGCCTGATGCGGGCCCTGGGAGACGGGCAGTCCAAGGACGATCTGCCCCCGGAGCTGCGCCCCAAAAGCGGCTACGGAAACACCTACGCCAAGCTCTGGTGGGATCGGCCCTCCACCACCATCACCCGCAACTTTGCCTGCCCCTCCTCCTCCCGGTGCATCCACCCCCGGGACTCCCGGGCCATGTCCATCCGGGAGGGAGCGCGGCTGCAGAGTTTCCCGGACGATTATCAGTTTTACGGCTGCGACGGCATGAAGCGCCTGGAGATCGGCAACGCCGTCCCGCCCCTGCTGTCGGTGGCCATCGCCCGACAGATGCTGAAAGCCCTGGAGGAGACAGAATGAACAGCGGCCCGCCCCAACATCATGGGGCGGGCCGCCGCTTATTTGAAGAAAAAAGAATTGCTTTTAAAATGGATGAAAAAGATTTTCCCTTACTCCTTGGAGGAAATCTGCTGCTTGCGGTGCGCAAGTTTGCTTTGCACGATGGGGAGAAGCAGGGAGATAATGGCCACGGCGAAGAGAACCACAGTCAGGGGGCGGGAGAAGAAGACACCGTAATCCCCGTTGGACAGCATCAGCGCGCGGCGGAAATTCTTCTCAGCCATGGGGCCCAGAATGAAGGCAAGTACGATGGGGGACATGGGAATCTCCAGTTTGGTCAGGATATAGCCCAGGATTCCGAAGATGAACATGACCGCCACATCAAAGTAGTTCTTGTTGATGGCAAAGGATCCAACGATACACAGAATCAGGATGGTGGGCACCACGAAGTATTCCGCCACCGAGAGGACCTTTACATACACCCGCATCAATCCCATACCCAAAATGAACATCAGTACATTGGCGGCCATGAAGCCCACGAAGATGGTATAGATAAGGTCGGCGTGCTGGGTAAACAGCAGGGGGCCTACCTGGAGACCCTGGAGGGTAAAGGCGCCCAGCAGAACTGCCGTAGAGGTGTCGCCGGGGACGCCCAGGGTGAGCAGGGGGATGAGGGTGCCGCCGGTGGTTCCGTTGTTGGCGGATTCCGGGGCGGCAATCCCCTTGGCACAGCCGGTACCAAACTCCTCCGGGTGTTTGGAGGTGCGTTTGGCCACATTGTAGCTGGTCCAGGCGGCAATGTCGCCGCCGGTGCCCGGAATGGCGCCGATGAAAGCGCCCAGAATACTGCTCCAGGCTGATGTGGAGAAAATCACCTTCAGATCACTTTTGGAGGGAATCAAAGAGAATTTTTTCTGGGTGATAATTTCACTTTTTACCTTCTCCTCCAGACGGAGAAAGACCTGGGAGATGGCAAACAGGCCGATCATGGCGGGAATCAACTGAAAACCCGTGTTCAAATCGCTGACACCGAAGGTGAAGCGAACGGAACCGGTGATATCATCAATACCGACGGTTGCCAAAAGCAGACCAAGAAAACCGGCGCTGAGCCCCTTGGCAATCGATTTGTTGGAGATGCCGACGATAATGGACAGACCGAATACCGCCAGAGCGAAAAATTCCGTGGCGCCGAATTTCAAGGCGAACTGAGCGATAATAGGGGAGATGAAGATCAGCATCAGGCCGCTGATCACGCCGCCGAAGGTGGAGGCGATGGTGGAGATGGTGAGGGCTCGTCCGCCCTCCCCTCTCAGGGCCATGGGATGGCCGTCCAGCACTGTGGCGGCGGAGGCGGGGGTTCCCGGGGTGCTGAGAAGAATCGCGGAGATAGAGCCGCCGTATACCGAGCCACAATAGATGCCCAACAGCATCACGATGCCCACAGTGGCCTCCATCCCATAGGTGATGGGCAGCAGCAGAGCCACGCCCATGGTTGAGGTGAGGCCGGGCAGAGCGCCGATGATGATGCCGCCAAGGACGCCGGCAATAAGGATCAGGAATGTTTCAACGCTGAAGACATTCGAAAAACCGATGAGAATATTTTCCATGAATCCGGCTCCTTTCTCAGTATTTGGGGAGGATGGGCTCTAAAATGCCCAGGGGCAGCCCTACATAGAGTGTGTAGTAGAACAGACAGAAGATAATGCTCGGCATGACAATGGACCAGATCACAAGGGCCGGGTAGTTCCGACAGCCGAAGCGGTACATGACAACAGCGGTGACAAGGATGCTGTCCACAATAAATCCCAAAGGTCTGAGCAGGACATAATAGATTGCCAGAATGGCCAGATTGATAAGCAGTTCTACCCAGTGGATGGGCTCACAGTCATCCTCTGGATGTTTCGACAAGAGCGCTGTCAGCACAATAATGATTCCGGTCACAATCAGACCGCCTGACATGATGCGCGGGAAGAAGTCGCCGCCGGTGGAACCCTGGCCAAGGCTGACGGTATTGGCGTATCGCCCGGCATAGATAAAGGCGAATATGCCTAATGCCGTGATCAGACTGCCATAAATAATGTTCCTTTTTTTCATATTTCAGACTCCCGATGTCAGTTTCAAAAGAGTTTTTTCTCTGGGGCGCTCCCAAGGCCGGGAGCGCCCCATCGTCAAAGAAGAGAAGAGACCGGTTTTACGATCAGCTGTTTTGGAGCTGGGTGTAGATGGCGCATACATCCTTGATCAGAGCTTCCTGATCCACAAAGCGCTGCTCAAATTCTTCCTTGTTCAGAAGGTCGATTTCGTTGTTGTTGCTGGCGCAAAAATCAATAAATTCCTGAGTCTGGGCGGCCTCATAGAAGATCTGCTCCAGCTTGTTCACGACTTCGGTGGGAGTGCCCTTGGGAGCGGCCAGACCGCGCCAGGAGCCATAAACCACATCGTAGCCGCACTCCTTCAAAGTGGGAACATCGGGGTAGCTGTCCAGGCGCTCCTCGCTGCAGATTCCCAGCACACGGACCTGACCGGCCTTGATCTGAGCGGTGGCCTCGGCAGTGGTGACGCAGGCGATGTCAACCTGGTTGCTCATCAGAGCGGTGACGGTGGCGCTGGAGCCCTCGGAATAGGGGACGATGTTGAATTCGGCGCCGCAGCGGTCCTGGAACAGCAGGGAGGCCAGGTGGTGGGCACCGCCGGCTGCGGTGACGCCCAGAGTGACATTGCCGGGGTCGGCCATGGCGGCGTTGACGATATCTTCCATGGACTGGTAGGGGGAATCGGCAGCGACAAGGTAGCAGGCGGGGTCAAAATTATAGTGCATAATGAGCTCGGCGTTGTTGTAGTCGAAACCTTCGGGAGCCAGGCCCATCTCTTTCAGGGAGACCCATTCGCCTGAGCAGGAGCAGATAGTATATCCGTCAGGGGTAGAGTCCATCATGGTGACCACGCCGGTGGCGCCGTTGCCGCCGGTAATATTTTCCACAATAATGTTTACACCGGCAATTTTACTGGCGGAGTCGCACAGAGCGCGGAGAATCACATCGGTACCGCCGCCGGCGGCATAGGGACAAATCAGGGTGATGGTCTGATTTGGGAAATCGCTTCCCGCTTCGCCGGAGCCGCTTGCTTGGGAGCCGGAGCTGCCCGCGGAGCTGCCGCCGCTGGTGGAGGTCTGACCGCCGCAGGCGGCCAGAGTCAAGGCCATCGTGAGAGCCAGTGCGAGAGATGCCAGTCGTTTCATGGTGGTTTTCATGGGGTCGTTCCTCCTGTTTTTATAATTTTTTTATGTAGGCGGGGCGAGGTCCGCCTATCATTCCTTTTTCATCTGCGGGGGATCATTCCAGTGCCAGGCGGATCTGCTCTGCCGTGGCTTCCAGCTCCGAATCAGCGGGGCGATGAAGTCCGGGGTTCATCTGGAACATACCGCCCCAGTCGGGCCCCTGGGGATATTTTGGTACGATGTGAATGTGAAAATGGCGAACCGTGTCGCCGAAGACCCCCAGATTGACCTTGCCGGGGTGGTAGAGCTTCTCCAGCGCCTGGGAGACCTTATACAAATCTTCCTGAATGGCCTGCCGCTCCTCCCTGGTGAGCTGGCTGTACTCCTCCGCGTGGCGGTTGAGGACCAGAAGACAGCGTCCGGGGTAGCTCTGTTCCCGGAACAGGTAAAGGGTGGAGCCGCTCAGAGAGCAGACCGGATAGGCAAAGGAGCGCAGCTTCTCATCCTGCTGGCAGTAAGGGCAGTCGGGGACTGCGTGTACAGAATTCATTCCACTTCCTCCATGGGGATCACATCCATATCGGGGAAGTCCTGGTTTTCTCCGCCCATGGCCCAGATAAAGTCGTAGCTGGTGGTCCCCACTCCGAAGTGCATCTGCCAGGCGGCGGAGACGATGGCCTGTTCATTGCGGAGGATCACATGGCGGCTCTCCTTGGGCTCGCCGAAGACTTCAATGTAGAAGGCGTCTTTGGGCATATTGTAGTACATGAAGCATTCCACTCTCCGCTTGTGGCTGTGGGTAGGCAGGGTGTTCCAAACATTGCCCGGCTGAACGGAGTTAATGCCCATCTGCAGCTGGTTGCTCAACACAGGGCCGCCTTTGTAGATATATTTTTTGACGATCCGGGAGCTGGCGCCCTCCTGGCTGCCGCAGGGGTTAAACTGGGCGCTGTCTCTGGGAATCTTGCGGTTGGGGTACTTCAGAAAGGCCAGCAGACTGGTGAGGTAGAACTTGGCGGGATTTTTGGGATCGTCGCTGGCAAACTGTACCTCCCGGGTCCCGCAGCCCAGATAGGCGCCGTCCTCATAGTCCAGCTGGAAGACTTCGCCGTCGGCGGTAATGGTGCCCGGTCCGCCGATGTTGATAATGCCCATCTCCCGGGTCTGGAGAAAATAGTCCTGCCGGATCTCATCGGCGGCGGCCAGATCAATGGGGGTGTCCAGAGGGCAGATCCCGCCCAGAATGAACCGCTCGTCAAAGCTGTAGGTAAGTACCGCCTGTCCCGGTTCAAAGACCTTGGAGATCAGAATCTGATCCCGGATCTGCCGGGTGGTCATAGTCTTCAGTTCGCTGGGAGAAATGCTGTATTTAATATCCATTATAA
>JAXUUN010000003.1:0-100530 GCA_037231075.1 bacterium
AAAAGACACGGCTGGCTGCCGTGCCTTCAACCGTAAATATATTGTAATAGGAGGTGAGCAGGCATGAATGACCTGCACGGCATTCTCTTTGCCTACCGCTCCAACTCCAACCTGGGTGAACTGACCCGTCCCCGGAACACCTGCTCTCTGCCCTTCGGCGGGCGCTATCGTCTGGTGGACTTCATGCTCTCCAACTATGTAAACGCGGGCATCACCGATGTGGGCATCATCGTCCACGAGAGCTATCAGTCCCTTCTGGACCACCTGGGCTCCGGCAAGGATTGGGAGCTGAGCCGCAAGCACGGCGGCCTGCGCATCCTGCCCCCCTTCGGCTATGAGGGCAAGGGCGGCGGCGAGTACCGGGGCAACATGGAGGCTCTGTCCGGGGTATACTCCTACCTGCAGAATATCCGCCAGGACTATGTGATCCTGGGCTGGGGCGACATGGCTGTGAACCTGCCCGTGTCTGAAATCTACCAGCAGCATCTGGATACCGGCGCGGACATCACCATGGTCTGCACCACCCACTACTGCAGCACTCCCGGCAACTGCGAGTATGTTACCATCAGCGACAACGGCCGGGTGAACGACCTTGCCATCCACCCTGCCGCCGCCTCGGGCCTGGAATCTCTGGAGCTGTATATCATGTCCAAGCAGCTTCTGCTGGACATCGTGGAGTACTGCACCACCCACAACATCTATCACTTCAGCCAGGGCGTGCTTCAGCCCCGTCTGCACACCATGAAGATCATCCCCTATGTTCACAAGGGGTATGTTGCCCGGTTCCCCTCGGTCAGCAGCTATTTCAATGACTCCATGGACCTGCTGGACGAATCGGTCCGGAGCGACCTCTTTAACCCCGACCGCCCCATCCGCACCAAGGATCAGTCCAACCCCTCCACCTACTACGGCCCCAACTCCGTGTCCAAAAACTCTCTGGTGGCCGACGGCTGCTTCATCGAGGGCGAGGTGGAACACTCCATCATCTCCCGGGGCGTCATTGTGGAAAAGGGCGCCAAGGTATCCAACAGCGTTCTGATGCAGGGCACCGTCATCAAGGCAGGCGCCTCTTTGTCCTATGTGATCACGGACAAAAATGTGAAGGTGAATGAGGGCCGCATGCTCATGGGCCACAGCACCTATCCTCTGGCGATCGCCAAGAACTCCATCGTCTGACCCCCCACAGACGCCTTCCCCCAGGGGGAGGCGTCTGTCCCCACATTATGTCTTGGAAAAGAGGTATACTATGAAAATTTTATTTGCGGCCTCCGAGGTAGCCCCTTTCATTAAGACCGGCGGTCTGGCCGATGTGGCCGGCTCTCTGCCCCAGGCACTGGCTGCGGCAGGGCATGAGGTCAAGGTGATCCTGCCCCTCTACGAGGGGATCGGTCAGGAGTGGCGGGAGCAGATGACCTTCCTGCAGTACTTCAATGTCACCCTGGCCTGGCGTCAGGTATACTGCGGCATCTTCCAGCTGGAGCGTGACGGGGTCACCTACTGGTTCGTGGACAACGAGTACTACTTCAAGCGCTGGCAGATTTACGGCCACTTCGACGACTGTGAGCGCTTTGCCTACTTCTCCCGCGCCATCATCGAGACCCCGGGCCATCTGAACTGGGCGCCCGACATTATCCACTGCAACGACTGGCAGACCGCCCTGGTGCCCGTCTACCTGCTGGAGGAGAAGTACCGCATTCCTCAGCTGGCAGGGGCCAAGAGCGTGTTCACCATCCACAACATCGAATACCAGGGCCGCTACGGCGATCAGGTCCTTCAGGATGTCATCGGCCTGGACAAGAGCTATTTCAACGAGGGCATGCTGGCCTACCACCGGGATGTGAACCTGATGAAGGGCGCCATTATGGCCTCCAACTTTGTCACCACCGTCTCCCCCACCTACGCCCAGGAGCTGCGCACCCCCTTCTATGCCCACGGGCTGGACGGGGTCATCAACCAGCAGAGCTTCAAGCTGGAGGGCATCCTCAACGGCATTGACACCGCCCTCTACGACCCCGCCACCAACCCCACCCTGGCCGCCAACTTCTCCGTAAAGGCGCTGGTGAAGGGCAAGGCCGTGTGCAAGCAGGCTCTGCAGCAGGCGGTTGGCCTGCAGGAAAACCCCGATGTGCCCATCATCGCCTGCGTTTCCCGCCTGGTGGGTCACAAGGGCTTCTCCCTGGTTGCCGACGCTCTCCACGACATCATGGGTATGAATGTGCAGATGGTGGTGCTGGGCACCGGCGACTGGCAGTATGAGGAGACCTTCCGTCATGCCCAGGGCCAGTATCCCGGCCGCTTTGCCGCCCAGCTGACCTACTCCGCCCCCCTGTCCACCATGATCTACGCCGGGGCCGACCTGTTCCTGATGCCCTCCATCTCCGAGCCCTGCGGTCTGTCCCAGATGATCGCCATGCGCTTTGGCACCATCCCCGTGGTCCGTGAGACCGGCGGCCTGAAGGACACCGTCACGCCCTACAACAAGTTCGAGGGCACCGGCCGGGGATTCACCTTCGCCAACATCAGCGCCGGAGACATGACCTGGGTCCTGCGTGAGGCGGTGGACCTCTATTACAACAACAAGAAGGCCTGGCGCGGCCTGCAGAAGGAGAGTATGACCGCCGACTTCTCCTGGAACAACTCCGCCAAGCAGTATCTGGACATCTATCAGCGGATTCTGGGCTGAGTTTCGCCCGAATTTTCTCTGAATAGGAGATATTTCCTGCATATCAGGCGGCCCGGGTCAAACTGACACGGGCCGCTTTTTCTTGTGCAAAATACAGGTATGTTCCTTGTGCCCCAGCGATCTTAAGCGGTTCTTACAATTGACTGTCCTGGGGAAATCTGTTAAAATTGATTTGGTTTCCATAAACTTTTGCAAGTTTTCCTCCATGAAAACTTGAACGAATACAGGAGGCATCCAATATGGCTGAATATACCAAATCCCAGCTGACACAGATGATCATTGGAAAGCTCCAGCGCAACTTTGGCCGCACGGTGGACGACGCCACCCCAGAGCATATGTTCAAGGCCTGCGCCCTGGTGCTCCGGGACATCATGTCCCAGCGCCAGATCGAGACCAGCAACCGGATCTGGGAGGAGCAGGAGCGTCAGGTCCACTACCTGTCTCTGGAGTTTCTGATGGGCCGCTCTCTGGAAAAGAACGCCTTTAACCTGGGCCTGCTGGGCACGCTGCAGGACGCTCTGGAGGGGCTGGGCTTCTCCGCTTCCGACCTGTTCGAGCTGGAGCCCGATGCGGGCCTTGGCAACGGCGGTCTGGGCCGCCTGGCCGCCTGTTACCTGGACTCCATGACTACCCTGGAGATCCCCGCTACCGGCTACTCCATCTGCTATGAGCTGGGCATCTTCAAGCAGAAGATCATCGACGGCAAGCAGGTTGAGCTGGCCGACAACTGGCTGGGCCTGGGCGACGCCTGGCTGATCCCCAAGCTGGATGAGACCGAGGAGGTCCGCTTCGGCGGCAAGATCGTGGACCACTGGGATGACCACGGCATCAACCACCCCGAGCATGTGGGCTACACCACCGTTCTGGCCATACCCCGGGACATGGAGATCGCCGGCTACAAGACCAAGCACACCAACACCCTGCGTCTGTGGGACGCCAAGAGCCCTGTGCCTGTGGACATGTCTCTCTACTCCAGGGGCGAATATCTGAAAGCGGTGGAGCAGCAGGCCATGGCCGAGGTCATTGCCAAGGTCCTCTACCCCGACGACAACCACTATGAGGGCAAGTCCCTGCGCCTGAAGCAGCAGTACTTCTTTGTCTCCGCCACCGTGCAGTCCATCGTCCGCCAGCACCGGGCCCAGTACGGCACTCTGCGCAACTTCCACGAGAAGCATGTCATCCAGATCAACGACACCCACCCCACCCTGGTCATCCCAGAGCTCATGCGTATCCTGCTGGATGTGGAAGGCTACACCTGGGAGGACGCCTGGAATATCGTCACCCACACCGTGTGCTACACCAATCACACCGTTCTGGCTGAGGCTCTGGAGCGCTGGCCCCAGACCCTGATCGAGACCCTCCTCCCCCGGATCTGGCAGATTTTAAAGGAGATCGCCCGGCGGTACCAGGAGGAGCTCCAGGGCCGCTACGGCAACGACATGGGCAAGATCGCCCACATGGCCATCATCTGGGGCGGCGAGGTGCGCATGGCCAACCTGTGCATCTGCGCCTGTCAGGCCATCAACGGCGTGTCTGCCCTCCACTCGGAAATCCTTAAGCGGGAGGTCTTCCACGACGCCTATCTCGCTCAGCCTGACAAGTTCAAGAATGTGACCAACGGCATCGACCACCGCCGCTGGCTGTCCCAGATCAATCCCAAGCTGGACGCTCTCATCCGGGACTGCACCGGCAAGGACAAATATCTGCTCCACCCCGAAGCGCTCCGGGACTTTGAGAAGTTCCAGGACGACAAGTCCGTTCTCATGCGGTTGGGAGACATCAAGAGCGAAAACAAGCGCCGTTTTGCCAGCTATCTGGCCCGGGAGACCGGCGTCATCCTCAACACCGACGCCATCTTTGATGTACAGGTGAAGCGTCTGCACGAGTACAAGCGCCAGCTTCTGAATGTGCTGCACATCGTCCACCTCTACAACCAGCTCCGGGACAATCCCAACATGGACTTTGTCCCCCAGACTTTCCTCTTCGGCGCCAAGGCCGCTCCCGGCTACCATGTGGCCAAGGAGATCATCCACCTGATCAACTCCCTGGCCGCTCAGATCGACAAGGACCCCATCTGCAAGGATAAGCTCCAGGTGGTCTTCCTGGAGAACTACCGTGTCTCCCTGGCCGAGAAGCTCATGCCCGCCAGCGAGCTGTCCGAGCAGATCTCCACCGCCGGCAAGGAGGCCAGCGGCACCGGAAACATGAAGTTCATGATGAACGGCGCGCTCACCATCGGCACTCTGGACGGCGCCAATGTGGAGATGCACCAGCAGCTGGGGGATGAAAACATCTTCCTCTTCGGCCTGACCGCCCAGCAGGTCAACGACCTGAAGCACCAGGGTTACCGTCCTCTGGACATCTACCAGCACAACCCCGCCCTGAAGCGTGTGATTGACCAGATTTCCACCGGCTTCAGCGACGGCGTGGCCTATAACACCCTGACCAACCGGCTTCTCTTCGGCGCCGGAGGCAGCATGGCCGACGAGTATATGCTTCTGGCCGACTTTGACAGCTACTGTGCCGCCCACAAGCGCTCTCTGGAGGCCTATAACGACCAGCATCACTGGAATCAGATGTCCCTTATCAACATCGCCCGGTCCGGTATTTTTGCCGCTGACCGCTCCATCCGGGACTATGCCAACGACATCTGGCATGTTCCCACCCGGAAATAAATCCACCGAATGTCAATGTCCCCGGGACCCATATGGGTCCCGGGGACATTTTTTAACAGTATTCCAGATCAAACAAAGTAAGTTTTCCCGTCTGGCGGGTCCTGTTCATGTCGATGAGCCGCTGGTTCTCACTGCCCCGAAAGAGCAGCGTCAGATCCCGAAGCTTCTCCTCATACCGGCCGTCCACCAGAATATCCGTCACATCCAGCAGGGCCTTGATCTGAGGGTCCTCCATCTCCCGGAGCTGTTCCAGGGTATAGCCGGTATAGGTCATCACCGTCTTGCCCAGGGCCTTCACCCGCCTTCCCAGCTCCGCCAGGGGGCCGGGCTGGCAGAAGGGCTCCCCTCCGGAGAAAGTCACCCCAGCCAGGTGGGGATTTTCCGCCACCGCCTGAAACAGCTCGTCCACACTCACCTCATACCCCCCCTCAAAGGGATGGGACTGAGGGTTGTGGCAGCCGGGACAGTGGTGGGGACACCCCTGGGTGAACACCACAAAGCGGAAGCCGGGCCCATCCACGATGGACTCCGGCTCCGTACCGCACAGACGCAGACGCTCAGTGGGTGAGGGTGCCATTCTTACTCAGCCCGTGCTTCACACGGTCCTCCACCTCAGCCCGCTTGGCATCGTTAAAGCGGTCCAAAGTGCCCACCAGATATCCGGTGATCCGGCGAATCCGTTCAAAATCCACACCCTCGCCTACCTGGCCGTTGATGTTCTTAACCTGAGTATTCATATCTCATATCTCCTTTTCTTAGTGATTACAGTCGCAGGGTACCGGCATGTTGGGATACTTCTTTCTCAGCTCATTGAGCCGCTCAATGCTCACAGGCTCCCCCGCCCGCCGGCCGCACCGGGGGCACACATCATCGATGACGCCGGTGTAGCCGCACACCGGGTCCCGGTCCACCGGGTGGTTGACGGAACCGTACCCCACCCCGTTCTCCTTCATACAGCGGATGATCTCCTCAAAGGCCTGGGGATTCTTGCAGGTATCCCCATCCAGCTCCACATAGCTGATATGCCCGGCGTTGGTGAGGGCGTGATAGGGGGCCTCAATCTCGATCTTCTTAAAGGCGCTGATGGGGTAGTAGACGGGCACATGGAAGGAGTTGGTGTAGTACTCCCGGTCGGTCACCCCAGGGATGATGCCGTACTTCTTTTTGTCAATGCGGACAAACCGGCCGCTCAGCCCCTCGGCCGGGGTGGCCAGCAGGGTGAAGTTCAGCCCTGTATCCTCAGACTTCTGATCGCAGAAGGCCCGCATATGACCGATGATCTCCAGCCCCAGCTTCTGGGACGCCTCGCTCTCCCCGTGGTGTTTGCCGGTGAGAATCTTCAATGTTTCCGCCAGACCGATAAAGCCGATACTCAGGGTACCGTGCTTCAGCACCTCGGCCACGCTGTCCTCGGGGCCCAGCTTGTCCGAGTCGATCCACACCCCCTGTCCCATGAGGAAGGGGTAATTCTTGCCCTTCTTGGAGCACTGGATCTTGAAGCGGTGGAGCAGCTGCCGGGTGACCAGCTCCATCATCTCGTCCAGCTTCTTGTAAAATACCTCCAGGTCCCGGTGGGCCTCAATGCCCAGCCGGGGCAGATTGATGGAGGTGAAGCTCAGATTTCCCCGGCCGCAGGTCACCGCCTTGGAGGGGTCGTGGTGGTTGGCCATCACCCGGGTGCGGCAGCCCATGTAGGCCACTTCCGTGTTGTAGTCCCCGGGCTTGTAGAAGGGGAGGTTGAAGGGTGCGTCAATGAAGCTGAAGTTGGGGAACAGACGCTTGGCGCTGGTGCGGATGGCCAGCTTGAACAGGTCGTAGTTGGGGTCGCCGGAGTTGTAGTTGAGCCCCTCCTTCACCTTGAAGATCTGCACCGGGAAGATGGGGGTCTCACCGTTGCCCATGCCGGCATCGGTGGCCAAAAGCAGGTTCCGGATGACCATTCTGCCCTCCGCCGAGGTGTCGGTGCCGTAGTTCACCGAGCTGAAGGGGACCTGGGCCCCCGCCCGGGAGTTCATGGTGTTCAGGTTGTGGACCAGGGCCTCCATGGCCTGATAGGTGGCCTTGTCGGTCTTGATATAGGCGGTTTTGGCGGCGCTCCTGTGGCCGGAGAGGAGGACCTCCCGGTCCACCCCATAGTGGTCCAGGGCCTCGTCATACCACCGCTCCAGCTCCTGGCCGTAGGTGGAAGCGTTGCTGATGGTGGGCTTGTCCACCTCTTTGGCGATCTTCTTGGCCATGTCACAGGCCTCGTCGTAGGGAAGGCCCTGCTTCAGGGCAATGATCTGGGCCATGGCGTCAAAGTATTCCTTCACAAAGGTCTTGGCCACACCGGGGGCCATGGCGTAGTCAAAGTTGGGGACGCTCTGGCCGCCGTGCATCTCGTTCTGGTTGGCCTGAATGGCGATGCAGGCCAGAGAGGCGTAGCTCATAATGGACTGGGGGGTCCTCAGATAGCCGTGACCGGTGCAGAAGCCGTTCTCAAAAAGCTTGATGAGATCGATCTGGCAGCAGGTCTCGGTGAGCATGTAAAAGTCCTTGTCATGGATGTGGATGTCACCGTTGATGTGGGCCTTGGCAATGTCCTTGGGCAGGATGTAGTTGTCCACATAGTATTTCGCGCCCTCGGAGCCGTACTTGAGCATGGTGCCCATGGCGGTGTCCCCGTCGATGTTGGCGTTTTCCCGCTTGAGGTCGGCGTCCTTGGACTCAGAGTAGGTGAGCTCATCATAGATTTGCATCAGATCGGACTCAGCCTCGCGGATCTTGGCGTGCTCGGCCCGGTAGAGTATGTAGGCCTTGGCCGTCTTCTCGTAGTCGTAGCGGATGAGCATGGACTCCACAATATCCTGTACCCGCTCCACGGTGCAGTCGTCCTCGGGGATGGCGGCGCACACCTTTTTGGTGAGATACTCAAAGTCGATGCTGACCATGGGCTCGTCCTTGACCGCCTTGTTGGCCGCATAAATGGCATTATAGATCTTGGATTCGTCAAAGGGGACCAGTTCCCCGTTTCTCTTGCGGATCTCCTTCATCCCTCTACCCCTTCCCGTCCTGTATTCCGCGGGAAGGGCATCTATATCTTGTGCCGCCTCTGTTCCGCGTGACTATATATAGTTATAGCTGTAAATTATCTCTTTGTCAAGCCAAACAATGGAAGCTTTGCTTTCTTCCTCCTCCGCCATTTTGGGCAAAAAAAGGCGAAAAAACCCCGTATGTTCCCGCCACATGGCACATATAGATGAAATATCTTTATCAACAGGAGATGCTTGCCATGTTTCGACGGACCAGAGGTGTAAAAATTTTCTTGGTGCGAAAATTTTGGTGGACCGGGGCGGCCTGCCTGTGCGCGGCGGCCATGATGTTTTACCTTGTCAACTACCCCGCCGCCGTGGGGGCGTCGGCCACCACCCGGCAGCTGCCCATCTACTGCGTCCAGCGGGAGCAGAAGCTGGTGTCCATCAGCTTTGACGCCGCCTGGGGCAACGAGGACACCCAGCAGCTCATCGACATTCTGGGGCAGTATCAGGTCCCCGCCACCTTCTTTGTGGTGGGCGAGTGGGTGGACAAATACCCGGAGTCGGTCAAGGCCCTCCACGACGCCGGCCACGAGGTGATGAACCACTCCAACACCCACGCCCACTACCCCCAGCTCTCCGCCGAGGAGGTGGTGGCCGACCTGAACGCCTGCAACGACAAAATCGAGGCGGTCACCGGCGTGCGGCCCACCCTGGTCCGCCTGCCCTACGGGGACTACGACGACCGCTCCATCAACGCCGTGCGGTCCATCGGCATGGAGCCCATCCAGTGGGATGTGGACAGCCTGGACTGGAAGGACATTTCCGCCGGGGAGATCACCCAGCGGGTCACCAGCAAGGTCCACCCCGGCTCCATCGTCCTCTTCCACAACGCCGCCCTCCACACCCCCGAGGCCTTGCCGGGCATCATCCAGTGTCTTCTCCAGGAGGGCTACACCTTCGTGCCCATCTCCCAGATGATCCTCACCGGGGAGTATACCATCGACCACACCGGCCGCCAGTGCCCGGCCTGATCCTCTAAGCGCAGAAATGGGGAGGCCCCGAAAGGGACCTCCCCATTTTCATCATTCTTTTGGCAAGGGGGCGGGCACAAAGCCCTTCTTTGTGAGATACATGGCCTCCCCATAGCCGCAGGCCCGGGCCAGCCGGGCCGCCTGGTCAAAGGCGTACATCAGGTGCCGGGCGCTGTGGGCGTCACTGGTAAGGCAGATGGGAAAGCCCATCTGCCGGGCCTGCTGTAAAATCCAGGGGGCGGGATAGGGCTGGGTGCGATACCCCCGGGACATGGCCCCGGTGTTGATCTCCAGAATCACTCCCCGGCTTCTCAGCCTCTCCAGGGCTCCCAGCACCGCGGCGCGGTACCGGGGATGCCCGGTATCAAAGAGCCGGTCCCCCTCATTGAATTTGCACACTAGGTCCAGGTGTCCCACGATCTGACAGCCGGTGACCTCCGCCACCCTGCCCACCTGGTCATAGTATTCCCGGGCGAAGGCCAGCATGTCCCCGCCGAACCAGCGCTCCACGCTTTGCCGCAGGGCCTGCTCGCTCTCATCCACCGGGAGAAGTTTCTCTCCCCGCTTCAAGGCGTGGACCGAGCCGATCAGGTAGTCGTAGTCCCCCTCCGTCACCGGAGAGAGGATATCCTGCTCCAGCCCCAGAAAAATCTCCAGAGCTCCGGCGTACTTCTCCCTCAGCGCCAGCACCTCCCGCCGGTACCGGGGCACATCCTCCGCCCCCATGACCCAGTCCTCCCCCGGAAGGGGGGAGTGGCCGGAAAAGCCCAGGGCGTCCATCCCCAGCTCCAGGGCGGCCAGAACCATCTCCTCCGGGGTGTTTTTCCCGTCGCAGAAGGTGGTGTGGGTGTGCAGATTTTGTCTCATCAGGTCATCTTCTCCTGTTTTACCTTGTGGTCGATGATGTGCCGCCGGCCCAGCTCCTCCATGACCTGGTCCACGGAGATCCCGGACTCCACCATCAGCACCAGCACATGGTACATGAGGTCGGCGATCTCATAGATGGTCTCCTTCTGGTCCCTGGCCTTGCCGGCAATGATCACCTCGGTGCACTCCTCCCCCACCTTTTTCAGGATCTTATCAAGCCCCTTTTGGAAGAGGTAGGTGGTGTAGGAATTTTCCGGCAGATCCCGCTTGCGCTGCTCCAGCAGGGCGTAGAGCCCCTTGACGGAGAAGGGCTCTGCCGCCTGGCCCAGGAAGAGCTTGTCGTTGAAGCAGGAGTCGGTGCCCAGGTGGCAGGCGGGACCCGTCTTGTTTACCCGGACTACCAGGGCGTCCCGGTCGCAGTCGGCAGTGATGTCGATGACATACTGGACATTGCCGCTGGTCTCCCCCTTCCGCCACAGCTCCTGCCGGGACCGGGACCAGAAGCAGGTTCGTCCCTCCTTCATGGTGATCTCCAGGCTCTCCCGGTTCATATAGGCCAGGGTAAGTACCTCCCTGGTGCCCCCGTCCACTACAATGGCCGGGATAAGCCCCCGGTCGTCAAATTTCAGTTCGTCTATGGAAAGCATGTCGGTTCTCCTTTATCTCCGCATGATAATGCCCGCCTGGGCCAGAGTCTCTTTCAGGTGGGGGATCTGAACCTGTCCGAAGTGGAAAATGGAGGCGGCCAGCCCGGCGTCCACCTTGGGCAGGGTCTGGAACAGGGTGATAAAGTCCTCCTCCCGCCCCGCTCCCCCCGAGGCGATGACGGGCACATCCACCACATCGCACACGGCGGCAAGCATCTCCAGGTCAAAGCCCTGCTTTACCCCGTCGGTGTCGATGCTGTTGAGGACGATCTCCCCGGCGCCGTTTTGAACGCCTCTCTTGATCCACTGGATGGCGTCCAGGCCGGTGTCCTCCCGGCCTCCCTTGGCAAACACCCGGAACTGCCCGTCCACCCGCTTGGCGTCCACGCTGAGGACCACGCACTGGTCCCCGTAGCGCTTGGCGGCGGCAGGAATGAGGGAGGGGTCCCGAATGGCCCCGGAGTTGACGCTCACCTTGTCCGCCCCGCACTTGAGGACCCGGTCAAAGTCCTCCACCGTGTTGATGCCGCCCCCTACGGTGAGGGGGATGAAGATGGTGGAGGCCACCCGGGTGAGAATGTCGGTAAAGAGGGCACGGCCCTCAGCGGAGGCGGTGATGTCATAAAAGACCAGCTCGTCCGCCCCGCAGTCGCTGTAAAACCGCCCCAGCTCCACCGGGTCGGACACATCGCTGAGCCCGGCGAAGTTGACCCCCTTCACTACCCGGCCGTTTTTCACATCCAGGCAGGGGATGATCCGTTTGGTGATCACTGTCTTCCAGCCTCCTCCACCGCAAGCTTCAAATCGATCTTCCCGGCGTACCAGGCCTTCCCAATGATGGCCCCGTAGAGGCCCATTTCCTTTAAATGGCAGAGGTCCTGATTGCAGGACACCCCCCCCGAGGCGGTGATACAGCAGCCCACCGCCCCCTGAAGCCGCTCCAGGGAGGGATAGGCCGGACCGGAGAGGGTCCCGTCGGTGTCGATGTCGGTAAAAATGATATACTTGACGCCCAGCTTCTCCATCTGCCGGGCGAAGGCCACGGCCTCCAGGCCGGAGTTCTCCTCCCACCCGGCGGTGCGGACCAGGCCGTCTTTGGCGTCGATGCCCACGGCCACTCGCTCCGGGCCCCACTCCTTCAGCAGGTGTTCCACCAGCTCCGGATGGGAGACGGCGGCGGAGCCGATGACGCACCGGGACACCCCCAGGTCAAAGACCGCCCTGGCGTCCTCCGTGGTGCGGATGCCGCCCCCAAGCTCTACCTTCAGGCCCACCTGGCACACAGAGCGGACAATGTCGCCGTTTTTCCGCTGTCCGTCCCGGGCGCCGTCCAAATCTACCATATGCAGGTGGGTACACCCGGCATCCAGAAACTGCCGGGCGGTCTCCACCGGGTCGTCGGCCACCTGGTGGACGGTGGCAAAGTCCCCCTTATAGAGGCGGACTACCTTTCCGTCTTTCAAATCGATGGCAGGAAACAGGATCATACCCCTTCCTCCATTTCACAAAAGGCCCGCAGGATATTCAGCCCCACGGCCCCGCTTTTCTCTGGGTGGAACTGGGTGCCCATCACATTCCCCCGTCGCACCGCCGCCGTCAGCTCCGGGCCGTACTCGGCGGTGGCAATCACACTCTCCTCGCAATCTGTGGCGTAGTAGGAGTGGACAAAGTACACGCAGTCCCCCTCCCGAATGTACCGGAACAGAGGGTCTGCCGGTCTGTCTTTGGGAAAATGGAGGGCGTTCCACCCGATGTGGGGCACCTTGTACCCCCTGGGCACCACCGGCTCCATGCTCACCACCCGGCCGGGAATGAGGCCCAGCCCCCGGTGGCGGCCGTACTCCTCGCTCTCCTCAAAAAGCAGTTGCATCCCAAGGCAGATGCCCAGCAGGGGCTTTCCCGCCTGGGCCTGCTCCTTGACCACCTGCCCAAGGCCGCTTTTCTCCAGCAGCTGGGCCGCGTCTCCAAAGGCCCCCACCCCTGGAAGGATCAGCTTGTCTGAGCGGCGGATGGCCTCCGCATCGGCGGTGACAGCCACCTCCGCCCCGATGGCCCCAAAGGAGCTTTTCAGGGAAAAGAGGTTGCCCACCCCGTAGTCCACAATGGCGATCATCTTACAAAACCCCCTTGGTAGACGGGATCTCCCCGGCAAACTCCGGGTCGATGGCCACCGCCTGGCGCAGGGAGCGGCCCAGGCTCTTGAAGGCCCCCTCAATGATGTGGTGGCTGTTCTGTCCGGCCAGCTGCCTGACATGGAGGGTAAGCCCCGCCCGGCGGGCGAAGGCCATCAAAAATTCTTCCGTCAGCTGGGTATCAAAGGTGCCCACCTTCTGGGTGGGAATATTCAGGTCATAGCACAGCAGGGACCGGCCGGACAGGTCCACGGCAGTGAGGATCAATGCCTCGTCCATGGGGAGCAGGGTGCTGCCGTAGCGGTTGACCCCCCGCAGCTCCCCCAGGGCCTGGGCAAAGGCGTCCCCCAGGCAAATCCCCACATCCTCCACGGTGTGGTGGTCGTCCACCCAGGTGTCCCCCTGGCAGTGGACCTTCAGGTCGAAGCGGCCGTGGCGGGCGAAGAGGGTGAGCATGTGGTCCAGAAATCCGCAACCCGTCTGAATGTCCCCCTTTCCCGTCCCTTCCAGGCACAGGGAGAGGGTAATGTCGGTCTCCGCCGTTTTGCGGGAAATGTCAGCTGTCCGCATGTCTCATCCCTCCTCCAAAATGGCCCGCACCTGTTCCAAAAACACATCCATCTGCTCCCGGGAGCCGATGGTCACCCGGACATAGTCCCGGAGAGCGGGCTTGTCCCAGCAGCGCACCAGCACGCCCCGGGCTTTCAGCTTCCCGTAGAGCTCCACCCCGGAGCACTTGGGGCAGGAGGTGAAGATGAAGTTGGCCAGGGAGGGGATGGTGGTAAAGCCCAGCTTCTCCAGCTCCTCCACGGTGTAGCGCCGGTTTTCCATAATGGTCCGGCAGTTCTCCCGGTAGTAGTCCTGGCTGTCCAAGGTGGCCTCAGCGGCCACCAGGGTGAGGCGGTTGATGCTGTATGGATTGGTGGAAAATTTCAGCTTGTTGAGGTCCGCAATGAGCCCCGGGCTGCCCAGGGCAAAACCCAGCCGCCCCCCGGCCATGGACCGGGACTTGGAGAAGGTCATGCACACCAGAAGGTTATCATAGTCGTCAATCAGCCGGACACAGCTCTCCCCGCCAAAGTCCACATAGGCCTCGTCCACCACCACCACATGGTCGAGGTTGGTACGCAGGATCTGCTCGATGTCAGATACCGGGATGGCCCGGCCCGAGGGGGCGTTTGGATTGGCGATGACGATGTTGGAATCAAGGCCACAGTAGTCCTCCGCCGCCAGCACAAACCCCTCCCGCAGGGGGATCTCCCGGGCGGGAATCCCGTGGAGCTTGGCGTAGACGGGATAAAATCCGTAGCTGATATCGGGGAAGGCCACAGGCCGGTTCTGGTCGCAGAAGGCCATAAAGGCAAAGTTCAGAATGTCGTCCGAGCCGTTGCCCAGGAACACATTCTCCTCCTTCACCTGGTAATACCCGGCCAGCTTGCTCCGCAGACGGCGGCACTCCGGGTCGGGATATAGGTTCAGCATCCCCACCTGCTCCCCGTTGACGGCGGCAATGACCTGGGGGGAGGGGGGAAAGGGGGACTCGTTGGTGTTCAGCTTCACATACTGCCGGTCCTGGGGCTGTTCCCCGGGGACATAGGCTTCCAGCTTGTCAAAGCGGGAGCTTAAATATCTGCTCATAAACGGCTCCCCCTCTTAAACCGGTTGGAACCGGGACAGGGCGCTGCGGGCGTGGGCCTCCAGCCCCTCCTGCCGGGCAAACAGGGCCACCTTTTCGCTGACCTTCTCCAGGGCGGCGGGAGTGTAGTAGGTGAACTGGGACCGCTTGACAAAGTCGTCCACGCTCAGGGGACTCATAAACCGGGCGGTGCCGCTGGTGGGCAGGGTGTGGTTGGGCCCGGCAAAGTAGTCCCCCAGTGCCTCGGGGCAGCTGCGGCCCAGGAAAATGGACCCGGCGTGGAGGATCTTGTCCAGGTAGTCGAAGGGGTTGTCCACACACAGCTCCAGGTGCTCGGGGGCCAGCTGGTTGGCCATCTCAATGGCCCGGTCCAGATTTTCCGTCAAAATGATCTTTCCGTTGCGGTCAATGGAGGCCCGGGCGATCTCCTCCCGGGGCAGCAGGGGGATCTGGCGCTCCAGCTCATCCCTCACCGCCTGGGCCAGCTCCCGGCTGTCGGTGACCAGCACCGCCGTGGCCATCTTGTCGTGCTCCGCCTGGCTGAGCAGGTCGGCGGCCACCACCGCCGGGTCGCTCTTCCCGTCGGAGACCACCAGGATCTCGCTTGGCCCGGCGATCATGTCGATGGCCACCCGACCGAAGACCTGGCGCTTGGCCTCAGCCACATAGGCGTTCCCCGGCCCTACGATCTTGTCCACCTGGGGAATGGTCTGGGTACCGTAGGCCAGGGCGGCCACCGCCTGGGCCCCGCCTACCCGGAACACCCGGTCCACCCCGGCGATCCGGGCGGCGGCCAGGATGACGGGGGCGATGTCTCCCCCCTTGGAGGGGGGCGAGACCATGACCACCTGGGGACAGCCGGCAATCTTGGCGGGGATGGCGTTCATCAGCACACTGGAGGGGTAGGCGGCAGTGCCCCCGGGGATATAGAGGCCCACCCGCTGGATGGGGATGACCTTCTGCCCCAGCACCACGCCTTCCTTCCCGGTCACAAGGAAGCTCTGGCGCACCTGGCGGCTGTGGAAGTCCCGGATGTTCTCCGCGGCCTCCTCCAGCACCCGGCGAAACTCCGGATCCAGACTGTCTACGGCTGCGTCCAGCTCCTGGGCGCTGACCTCCAGGGCCTCCACCTCCACACGGTCAAATTCTCTGGCATAACGGCGCAGGGCCTGATCCCCCTCCGCCTTGACAGCGGCAATGATCCCGCTCACCGCCGCGGACACTTCCGCTTTCCGCTCCTCCTCTTCCCGGGCAATGATCTCCCGGGAGGGGAGCTGGTCCTGTTCATAGATCCGGATCATCCCGCTTCTCTCCTCTCCTGCTCCGCCCGCAGCCGACAGAACTGCTCCACCTGGCCGCACAGGGCGGTAATCTCCTGATTTTTAAATTTGTAGCTCACCTTGTTTGCAATGAGCCGGGCGCTGATCTCCACAATGGTCTCCTTGGGCTCCAGATCGTTTTCCAGCAGAGTCTTGCCCGTCTCCACCAGGTCCACGATCACATCGCTCAGTCCCAGAATGGGGGCAATTTCAATGGAGCCGTTGAGCTTGATGATGTCGATGTTCCGGCTCAGAGAGCTGTAGTAGTCCTTGGCGATGTGGGGAAACTTGGTAGCCACCCGCAGAGTGCGGCTCATGGTGTCGTAGAAGTCCTTTTTCCCCGCCACGCACATCCGGCACTTGCCGATGCCCAGATCGCACAGCTCGTAGATATCGGGCCGGTACTCCAGCAAAATGTCCTTGCCCGCCACTCCGATGTCGGCGGCGCCCCGCTCCACA
Source organism: bacterium (assembly GCA_037231075.1). GTDB lineage: Bacteria > Bacillota > Clostridia > Oscillospirales > Oscillospiraceae > Lawsonibacter. The sequence continues at coordinate 16,467 of JAXUUN010000003.1, forward strand.
TAGATGGGCACATCGGTGGGTTTGACCCAGAAGTATCGCACCCCGCGCTCCGGGTTTTCAAAAATCAGCTTCCGGTTCTCCTCTCGGATGGAGGGGCACTCATAGCCCACCGACTCGAAAATTTTGTAGACCTTTTCTCCCAGCCGGCCCTTGGGCAGGGCAATGTTGATGAGATCCATCTCAGCCCACCTCCTTGACCCAACGGAACTTCAGGCCCTGGGGAATCTGCCGCTCGGTGCGCACCGACAGGCCCGCCCTGCGGTGCTCCTCCGCCGCCCGGGCCACCTTGTTGGGGGCTGTATCGGCGTCATAGAGCAGCAGCACATCAGCGTCATAGCTGTCCTTTTTGGACTCCACCTGCTCCAGCAGGTCCAGGTATACCGCGAAACCGATGGCTCCGGCGGATTTTCCCATCTTTTTCAGCAGGTTGTCATACCGCCCCCCGGCCAGGATGCCGCTGGGCAGGCCGGGGAGGTAGCCCCGGAAAATAAGGCCGTTATAGTAGTTCATGTCATTGACCACAGAGAAATCCAGGCGCAGGTGGCTGCCCGTGTCCCCCATCAGGGCGCACACACTCTCCAGCTCAGACAGGGCCCAGGCCATGGTCCGGTTGCGCACCATCTCCCTTAACGGCTCCAGTCCCTGGGCGGGCGGGGCGTACATGGTGACCAGCCGGCACAAATCCCGGACGATATCCTCATCCATTCCCAGCCGCCGGCAGCTCTCCCTCAGGGCGGACACATTCTTTTTGCCGATGAGGGCCATCAGCTCCCCCCGGTCCTCCCCCTTCACCTGGGCCTGATCCAGCAATCCGGCCACAAAGCCCAGGTGGCTGAGGTCCAGCAGGTACCGGCTGCTGATGGTCTCCAGGCTCCGGGCGGCCAGCAGCACCACCTCGGCCATGGACCACACATCCAGATCTCCGATGCACTCCAGCCCCACCTGCATAATCTCCTGGTAATCCCCGGAGGTGGGGGAGGGGCGATAGACATTTTCATTGTAGTAGACCTTTTGAAGGGTCCCTTTCCCCTCCTTGGTATTCTTGATGATGGACAGTGTCACATCGGGCTTCAGGGCCATCAGCTTTCCGTCTGTGCCCGTAAAGGTCAGGATATTGTCGCTGCCCAAAAAACTCTTGTTCCGAACATAGAGGTCGTATTCCTCAAATTTACTCATTTTATAGTAGGTATATCCGTACTGCCGATAGAGCATCCGCAGACGGAAAATAGCCCACTCATCCTCTTTCAGGGTCAATTCCGGATTCATGGCGTATCTCCTTTAATTTTAATCCATACTCTCCTTTGTCATGGGGCAATTACGCCCGTATTCCCCATGGCGATGGTGTCGGGAGAGCTGGTACGCCGCCAGTCGCTCCCCCGGAAGGCTGACCTCCTGAATCCGTCGGGGGAGGTTCGGCCGGTCGATTGTGTTGTTTAAACTGTTCAACTTAGCGTCACCTCCGTGTTCTTTAGTGTTCTATCATAATAGCGAAATAGTTAAAGGAAGTCAACCCTTTCTGTTTCGCCAGAGAAACTCTGTATACCTTACCTAATTTCCGCTTCTTGCCTGCTTTCATTTTGGCACTTTTCAAAACAGCTTTTGAATCGCTGTGGGCAGCCAAAATCGTCCTCCGACTAAAATCGGGCTCATCCTCACACATTTTCCAGCCAGCGGTTCAGACGCCGCCTTCCCCAGAAATTGGGCATTCACCATCCCTCCAGGTGATGTCTGCCCCATCCGCCACCATATCTCCGCTAACTCCCCCGCATTACCTTCTAACTCACCCCCGCCTGGTTTTTTCAAAAATTCATGCCTCTGACCCTTATCTTTATTTGCAGTCCGCGGAATCAGACAGTATAATTAAATCACTCTGGCTCATATGCTAAAATCTTATTTTCAGGGGGAACACTCCATGACAACAAACTATATGCACAAATTCCTGACTCCCGAAGCGGCGGTAGAACAGGCTGTCCGCTCGGGGGACTGGGTGGACTACGGCTTTGGGGCCGGCTTTCCCGAGCTTCTGGACAAGGCTCTGGCCGGGCGAAAGGGCAAGCTGAAGGATGTAAAGATCCGGGGCGGACTGGTCATCCGCCCCCGCATCGAAGCGGTGGAATGTGATACGGAGCAGGAGAGCTTCCACTACTACAGCTGGCACATCGGCGACTATGAGCGAAAGCTTCAGTCCCGGGGCCTGGTGGAATTTCTCCCTGTGGCTCTGCGGATGCTTCCCGTCCTCTACCGGGGGCAGATCCGTACCGATGTGGCCTTTGTCCCCGTCTCCCGCCCGGACAAGGACGGCTACTGCGGTCTGGGTATCTCCAACTACACCTGGCGGGTTATCTTTGAACATGCCCGGACAGTGATTTTTGAGATCAACGAGCATCTCCCCACCCTTCAGGGGGTGGACGGCTCCCACCGGGTCCACCTGTCCGAGGCGGACTACATCGTCGAGGGCGTCCACGAACCCCTGCCCATTCGCAGCTATAAGGACCCCTCCCCCACCGATATGGCCATCGCCAGGCTGGTGGTGGAGGAGATCCCCGACGGGGCGGTGCTGTCCCTGGGGGTGGGCGGCGTCCCCTTCACCGTGGCCAGCATGCTGGCCCAGTCCGATCGAAAGGATCTGGGCTGTCATACCGGCACCATCAGCGACGCCTATCTGGCCATGTACCGGGCCGGCAAGCTGACCAACGCCCGAAAGGAATTTGACCGCGGGCTGAGCACCTGGAACCTGGCCATGGGTTCTCAGGAACTCTACGACTGGCTGGGCGACAATCCTGGTCTGTTCCATCCGGGGGACCTGGACTATGTCCACTGCCCCCAGCGCATCGGCAGTATGAGCAATGTGATCAGCATCAACGGGGGCGTGCAGTTGGACCTGATGGGCCAGGAGAACGGAGAGAGCGCCGGATACCGGCAGCTTTCCGGGATCGGCGGCCAGATGGACTTTCTGGAGGGGGCCTACCGCTCCCAGGGCGGAAAGGGCTTTATCTGCCTCAACTCCTCCCGGGTGACCAAGGACGGAGTGCGCAAATCCAACATCGTCCCCCTCATCTCCGGGGGCAGCGTCGTCTCCGCTCCCCGGACCATGATCCAGTATGTGGCCACCGAGTACGGAGTGGTATGCCTGTCCGGCCTGTCCCTCCGGGAGCGGGCCCGTGCCATGGTCTCCATCGCCCACCCGGATTTCCGGGAGGAACTGGCACGGTATGCCCGGGATGAAATGAAGCTGGGCTGAAACGGCTGTTTTCCGTCCGACCTGTATATAAAAGGAGGAGGTCCCCCAGGGGGCCTCCTCCTTGTTTCTTATATGTTATGAGTACAGCGTGATGATCTCCTCGGCTACCTTTCGTTTGGGAAGGCACCGGTTCATCGCCTGCCGTTCAATATAGTGGTGGGCGTCCGGCTCACTCATGCTCAGTTTACTCACCAGCAGCCACTTCGCCCGGTTCACCAGCTGAATTTCCTCCATGCGCTTCTCCAGAGGCTGGATCTTGTCTCCGACCTTTCTCAGCCTCTCCCTGGCACTGATCAGCCAGCTCATCGCCTGAAGCACCATCCCCCTGGAAGCGGGCTTGGCCAGGGTAAACACCCCATGTTCCGCCACCCGGTGATTGACCTGATCATGAAGCTCCCCGCGGACCAGCAGCAGCACCACAGTCTCCCGGTTGGCACAGCTTCTCACGGAGAAGCGCACGCCCGGGTCGTCAGGCAGGGGGGAGTTGACCAGCACACAGTCAAAGCTGCGCTCTGATGCCAGCCGCTCCGCGGCGTTCACACTGGAAGCCACACACACCGGATCAAAGGGCTGATCCGCCAGCAGCTCCTTGAGCGCGGTGTTGAACCGTTCCGACGCCGAAACCACCAGGATGCTGTATACCCGCTCCTTCAGTCCCATGCGCGCTCCCCTCCTTTCCCGTATGCTCCTTGTTCCGCCACTTTATTCCTTGCAGTAACAGCCGCGGATCCCCTCCGGGAGACAATTTCGGATAAACTCACTGTCTGCCGCCACTTTCCGGGCCACCGCCAGGTTCTGGGGCAGCCGCCGGAAGGCGGACAAGGTCTCCCCATCGGCCTGATATAGATTTATGTCCGCCGGGGCCGGTAATTCCAGTTTTTCTTCGATGCCGTAAAGTCCCGCCTGGATCATCAGGGCAAAGGCCAGGTAGGGGTTGGCCATGGAATCGGGGGAACGCAGCTCCACCCTTCGATACTCCCCCATAGCCGCCGGGACCCGGACAAGCTGAGACCGGTTCTCTCTGGACCAGGAGATATAGCTGGGGGCCTTGCTGCTGCCGAAGCGGGCATAGGAGCCCTCGGTGGGATTGAGGAACACCGTCATCTCCTCCACCTTGTCCAGCACTCCCGCCATCACCTCACCAAGATGGTCCTCCCCATCCTGTGAGCGGACAGAGAGGTTGATGTGGAACCCGCTTCCCGGCTTTCCCTCCAGGGGCTTGGGGCTGAAATCGGCGTACAGCCCGTTGCGGTAGGCCACGGTCTTTACAATGGCCTGGAAGGTCATGGCGTTATCGGCGGCGGTAATGGGATCAGAATAGCGAAAATCGATCTCATTTTGTCCCGGTCCCTCTTCGTGGTGGGCGCTCTCGGGCCAAATCCCCATCTGCTCCAGAGTCAGACAAATTTCCCGGCGGATATTCTCCCCCTTGTCCTCGGGGGCCGCATCCATATAGCCGGCCCGGTCATAGGGCTCTGAGGTGGGCTCTCCCTTCTCATCCAGTTTGAAGAGATAGAACTCCTGCTCCGCGCCGAAGAGGAACTCCAGGCCCCGCTCTCTGGCCATGGCCACAGTATCCTTCAAAAGCTGCCGACAGTCGCACTCAAAGGGCCGTCCATCAGGATAGACCACCTTGCAGAACATCCGAACCACCTGGCCCTGCTCCGGCCGCCAGGGCAGGAGAATCAATGTCTCAGGGTCCGGGCGAAGCAGCAGATCCGAGTGGGTCTCGTCTCCAAAGCCGGCAATGGCCGAGGCGTCAAAGGCAATGCCGTACTCAAAGGCCCGGGGCAGCTCCGTGGCCGCAATGGAGATATTTTTCTGCCGTCCGAACACATCGCAGAAGGCCAGACGGATGAACTTGATTTCCTCTTCATTGATATACTGAATGACATCTTTCGCCGTATATTTCATTGTTCTCACCCACTTTTCTCCGCCTTTTGTTCCGGCGGTGGATTTTGGGCCAATTATATCACGCCCTCCGGGCTTTTTCCACGGATTTTTCCCCGTGCCATACAATTTGTTTATTTCAGACAGAATCAATTTTTTTACCGGAGACCATTTTTGGTGCCCAAGACAGGAATTGAAAAAAGGGGGTCCCTCCTCTTGACAACTCCGGTGATTTCGGTTTATAATGCGGGCCGTAAAGGCAATGGCGTCTTTCAGGTTTTCCCTGAAGGAGTCTTTGCCTCTTTTTCATGTTCTAATGTTCTAACAGAGAAAGGGTGAATACAAATGGCAGCTGTACCGAAACGCTTCGGATGCCAGGTTCTGAATGGCACGGGGGCAAATTCCAATTTGTCCCCCTATTTCTCCGGCGAGCGAAACCGGGGCAGCAGTCTGAATGTATCCACCTGCCAGCCCCAACCTCCGGCCGGATTCTCTTGTTGTTGACTGGCGGGCGGTCTCATCGTTTCCGGAATATAGCTTCTGCTCTTTTTGCCGGAAACAGATCGTTTCCACCCACACATATTTCATACCCGGAGGGCATAATGCGCCATTTTGGCCCCTGCCTATTTGCCGGGAATTTTGGAGGTAATTTTTATGTGTTCTATTATTGGTTATTGCGGCCCTGTACTGGATCCTGAGGCATTTCAGACCGCCTTTTGGCGCACCCTGTCCCGTGGGCCGGACGACAGCCGGGTTGAGCAAGCCGGCCGGGGCGTGCTGGGTTTTCACCGTCTGTCTATCATGGGCCTGACTTCCGCCGGCATGCAGCCCTTCTCTCTGGACGGCAGCCTTGTGGTGTGCAACGGAGAGATTTACGGATTTGAGAAGTTCAAGCAGTCTCTGAGCAGCAAATACACCTTCCAGAGCGACTCCGACTGTGAGATCCTGCTGCCCTTGTACCGGGAATACGGCACAGATATGTTTGAGATGCTGGACGCGGAGTTCGCCTGCATCATTTACGACGCCCAAGCCGATGAATTTATTGCCGCCCGGGACCCCATCGGCATCCGTCCTCTCTACTACGGCTACGACAGCCAGGGAACCATCATCTTTGCCAGCGAGCCCAAGAACCTGATGGGGCTCACCGATCGGATCATGCCCTTCCCTCCCGGACATTATTATAAGGACGGGCAGTTTGTCTGCTACCGGGACATCACCAAAGTGACCCGGGTCTGTCATGACGACCTTGACACCGTGTGCCGGAACATCCGGGAAAAGCTGATTGCCGGTGTGGAAAAGCGGCTGGTGGCCGACGCCAAGGTGGGCTTCCTTCTGTCCGGCGGACTGGACTCCTCTCTGGTGTGCGCCATCGCCGCCCGGAAAAGCGCCGCTCCCATCAAGACCTATGCCATCGGCATGGATGTGGACGCCATCGACCTGAAGTACGCCCGCCAGGTAGCGGACTATCTGGGCAGCGATCACCACGAAGTCATCATCACCAGGGACGATGTGCTCTCCGCTCTGGAGACCGTCATTGAGGTGCTGGGCACCTATGATATCACCACCATTCGCGCCAGCATGGGCATGTATCTTCTGTGCAAAGCCATCCACCAGCAGAGCGACATCCGTGTCCTGCTCACCGGTGAGATCTCCGACGAGCTTTTCGGCTATAAGTACACCGATTTTGCCCCCTCCCCCGAGGCTTTCCAGGAGGAGTCGGTCAAGCGGGTGCGGGAGCTGCATATGTACGATGTCCTCCGGGCTGACCGGTGCATTTCCGTCAACTCCCTGGAGGCCCGGGTTCCCTTCGGCGATCTGGATTTTGTCCGCTATGTGATGTCCATTGATCCGGCCATGAAGGTGAACACCTACGGCAAGGGCAAGTATCTGCTGCGCCGTGCCTTTGAGGGGGATTACCTGCCCGAGTCCATTCTGTGGCGGGAAAAGGCCGCCTTCTCCGACGCGGTGGGCCACTCCATGGTAGACGACCTGAAGGAATATGCCGAGAGTTTCTACACCGACGAAGAGTTTGAAGCGCTGCGCAAGAAGTATACCCACGCCCAGCCCTTCACCAAGGAATCGCTCCTCTATCGGGAGATTTTTGAGAAATACTATCCTGGTCAGAGTCAAATGGTGGTTGACTTCTGGATGCCCAACAAGAGCTGGGCAGGCTGTGATGTCAACGATCCTTCGGCCCGTGTGCTGGCCAACTACGGTGCCAGCGGGATCTGAGTAAGGAGAGATCACCATGGAGCATACTGCACTTCTATACGAAGGGAAAACCAAAAAGGTATACGAAACCGATGACCCCCAGCAGCTGATCCTCTCTTACAAAGACGATGCCGCCCCTTCCAACGGCCTGAAAAAGGGGACCATTGGCGGCAAGGGAGCCATCAACAACCATATGACCAATCTGCTCATGACCCTTCTGGAGCAGCAGGGCATCCCCACCCACCTCATCCGGGAGCTGAACGCTCGGGAGGCTCTGGTCAAGCGGGTAACCATCATCCCTCTGGAAGTGATTGTGCGTAACATTGCCGCCGGCTCCTTCTCCAAGCGCTATGGTGTGGATGAGGGCGTGGTATTGGACCAGCCCACCGTGGAATTTTTCTATAAAAACGGCGAGTTGGGCAACCCTCTGCTCAATACCTCCCACGCCATCACCCTGAGACTGGCCACCCCTCAGGAGTTGGAGACCATGCACCGGTACGCACTGGCTATCAACGAGTTTCTGAAAAACTTGTGGGAGAAATGCGGAATTACCCTGGTGGACTTTAAGCTGGAGTTCGGCCGACTCAGCGACGGAACCGTGGTGCTGGCTGATGAGATCAGCCCCGACACCTGCCGTCTGTGGGATGTCAAAACCCGGGAAAAGCTGGATAAAGAGCGTTTTCGCCTGGATCTGGGCTGCATAGAGGACGCTTACAACCAGGTGATGATTCGTCTTCTGCAGCATACCAGGCCAGCCTCCTGATCCAGCCGCGGCACTCTATATCGTACGGTACAGCCCTTGGAGAGGGGCTTTTATTACTACCACTTAACTTATAGAAGGAGAAACAGATCATGGCGGCAAAGTATATTTTTGTAACCGGCGGTGTGGTTTCCGGTCTGGGCAAAGGCATCACCGCTGCCTCCCTGGGGCGGCTTCTGAAGCAGCGCGGGCTGCGGGTAAAAGTTCAGAAGCTGGACCCCTATCTGAATGTGGATCCGGGGACCATGAGCCCCTACCAGCACGGCGAGGTCTTCGTGACCGACGACGGAGCGGAGACCGACCTGGACCTGGGCCACTACGAGCGTTTTATTGACGAAAATCTTACCCGGCACAGCTCCGTCTCTTCCGGCAAGATCTACTGGAATGTGCTCAACCGGGAGCGGGCGGGGGACTATCTAGGCGGCACCGTCCAGATCATCCCCCATGTTACCGATGAGATCAAGGCCAATATCTACGCTCTGGACACTCCGGACACGGATGTGGCCATCGTGGAGATCGGCGGCACCGTAGGCGACATCGAGAGCCAGCCCTTCCTGGAGTCCATTCGTCAGGTGGCCGCCGAGCGGGGCCGCCACAATGTGATGTTCCTCCATGTCTCCCTCATCGTCTCCATCCCCGGCACCGGGGAGCTGAAGAGCAAGCCTACCCAGCACTCAGCCAAGGAGCTGCTCTCCCTGGGCATCCAGCCCGATGTGATCATCTGCCGCAGCGACTGCCCCATCTCCGACGATATGCGGGCAAAGATCTCCCTGTTCTGCAACATCCCCGCCGACCATGTGATCCCCAACCTTACCGCCCCCATCCTCTATGAGGTACCCCTCATGCTGGAACGGGAGGGCCTGGCTGATGTGGTGGTGCGCCGGCTGGGGCTCATCTGTCACGCCCCGGATCTCACCGAGTGGGCCACCATGGTCCACCGGGCCAAAAACCCCACCGGCCAGGTGGAAATCGCTCTGGTGGGCAAGTATGTGGCCCTCCACGACGCTTATCTCTCGGTGGCGGAGGCTCTGACCCACGGCGGCATCGAAAACGATGTGAAGGTAAAGATCCGCTGGGTCAACAGCGAGGAGCTTACCGACCAGAACGCCCCGGAGCTGCTTGGCGGCGTCAGCGGTATTCTGGTGCCCGGCGGCTTCGGCAGCCGTGGCATTGAGGGCAAAATTTCCGCCATCCGGTACGCTCGGGAAAACAAGGTCCCCTTCCTAGGGATCTGTCTGGGCATGCAGATGGCCGTGATCGAGTTTGCCCGGCATGTGTGCGGTCTGGAGGGGGCCCACTCCAGCGAGCTGGATCCCCGCACCCCCTATCCGGTCATTGACCTGATGCCCGACCAGCGTGGAATCACCGCCAAGGGCGGTACCATGCGTCTGGGAGCCTTCCCCTGTCACCTGGCGGAGGACAGCAATGCCTTCCGGGCCTATGAGACTCAGGAAATCCAGGAGCGCCACCGCCACCGCTACGAGTTCAACAACGACTACCGGGAGCAGCTCACCAAGGCCGGTCTGCGTCTGGCGGGCCTCTCCCCCGACGGACGCCTGGTAGAGATCGTGGAGCTGGCCGACCACCCCTGGTTTGTGGGCGTGCAGTTCCACCCGGAGCTGAAAAGCCGTCCCAACAAGGCCCATCCCCTGTTCCGTGCCTTTATCGCCGCTGCCAAACAGCATCAGTAAGTCCTTCCACGCCCCGGCTCATCCCCGGGGCGTTTTATTATGGTCTGAGACCATCTGTCTTTTAGCTCCCCGGTTTTCCGGGGAGCTGATTTTTTTGAGAAAAGAAAAAAGGGCGCAGTGCGCCCCCATTTCCAATAAATGTATAATTTTGTCTCACAATTCCTCTTTTTCCGCTAATGATAGAGGGACCCTTTCGTCCCCCAAAAAGTCTTTGCAAGGACAGGAGGAAAATTTTTATGGCAAGCAATCAAACTGAAAATTACGGGTTAAATCAGTGGGAGGCCACGGACCAGGTGCTGCGGACGGAGTTTAATGCCGACAACAGCAAGATCGACGCCGCCCTGAAGGGGCTGGCGGATAAGGATGCGGAGCTGGAGGGTACTTTGGCCGGTCAGGCGGCGGACATTGCCAAACTGGGCAACTGCAGCATTGAGCGGTTTACCTACACTGGAGCGGATGATGACAGCGCAACCGTTTCTTTTTCAAAGGCGCCTCTGTTGTTTATCATTATCAGCAGCGATGATGTAGTGCTCGGCTCGGCACTTAGTACAAAAGCCACATCAATTTCCTATGATCAGGGAGCACATAGTACCTTTATGAATTCAGTCACCATTTCCTGGTCAGGCAACACCGTTTCCGTCCCTCGTATGGATAAGAAAAATCAATTTTATCAGGTCTTTGGATTGAGTTGTTCAGAGTAAATCAATACTGTTGTATAAGGAAAGCCCCCCGGACCAAAGTCCGGGGGGCTTATTGCGGTCACATCACACCAGATGTAAGGAAGATGTCTATATTAGACAGCTTACTTAGCGGCCTGGCTAATTACCACAGAGTAGTTCATGCTCTCGCCGCTGGCAGTGTTGGTGACAGTGACGGTCACAGTGGAGGTCTTGTCACCCATGGGGAGAGTGCCAAGGTTATCTTTCAGCATCTGAGCCATGGTGGCAACATTGGAAGCGGTCAGCTTCAGGCCCTGACCATCAGCAAAGGTCATCTGGACGGTGTTGCCCTTAGCAATCAGAGCAGTAGCCAGATCTACCAGGCCAGTGTCCTTAACCTGAGAGCGATCGGAAATGTCGGTGACAGTATTGGCCAGAACGATCTTCAGAGTAGTGCCGTCCACAGTGATGGTGCAGCCGGTAGGAGCGGGAGAAGGGGGAACTTCATACTTGGCAACTTCGGTAGCGATCTCATCAGCAGTCATGTAGTTGCTGACAGTAGCAACAGTGATGGCCTCAGTAGCCTCGATCTCGTACACCACATCCTTGGCCTCACCAGCAGTACGGACCAGGTTGCCGTTTACGGTGTAGTCGCCAGTATTCTCGGTGAAGGTCAGAACCACAGTCTTGCCCGCGGCAACATAGCTGTTGTCGTTGACAGCAGTGGCATCCTTATCGTTCAACTTGGCAGTAACATTAGAGGCAGGAAGATCAACCTTATAGGCGGTCACAAACTCGCGGTCACCATTAGCCGTCACACCCAGTTTTCCGTCCTTGGCAACAGTGGAAACTTTAGTAGCGACACCGGTGGAGTTAGCAATGATGTCCATATAGTCGCCAGCAGGGATACCTTCAACAGTGTGGACCTTGCCATCCTTATCGGCATAGGCCAGGATCTTGCCGTCAAACTTCATGGCAACGACTTCTTTCTGAGTGAAGTCCACAGGATACATGTCGCCATTTTCCATCTCAACAAAGTTCAGAATCTTGTTCAGACGGGCAACAGGCTCACCCAGCAGGTCAGCAATAGCGGCCTTGACCTCGGTATCGGTCATGGGCTTGCCATAGTAACGCAGCTCAATGGCCTTTCCGTTCCAGGAAGCGGGCAGGAACTCGCCGGGCTTCAGGTCGGGATTGCTGGGATTGTCGTTGTAGCTGTTGGCCTGGTCATAGATGACCACGGAGGTGGCGGCGCCGTCCTCCAGGATGGCGTTGATGGTGTAGTCGAACTTGCCGTTCTCCTTGTTCAGATCGTCGACGATCTTCTCCAGCTCATCCACGCCGGTCTCGAAGGTGGTCTCCTGCTTGTTCTTCACATACTGGATCAGAGTGATGTTCACATCCTCGGCCACGAAGAAGCCGGTCTTATCCTTGGTGGAAACAAACAGGGTGCTGCCGATCATGCTGGGCTGATCAGCGGTGAAGCTCTGGGTGTACAGGACAGTGTCCTTATCGTTGACAGCAGTCTCAACATTCTTGATGTCGGTGACATACTCGTTGCCCTTCAGAGCGGAAGAAGCCAGCTCCACGCTGATGACCTCGCCCTCGGCATTGTACTTCACCTGATACCAGTTGTACTGCTTCATGTTGCCCTCACCAGCGGCAGAGCCAATGTAGGTCAGAGCATCGCCAACTTCCTTCAGCTCGATCTCCTTGCCGTCGGAAATGACCTTACGGGTCCAGGTCCACTCGTCAGCGGTCTTGTCGTAGCCCTCCTGCTCCACATTGCTGCTGTGGACATACACCAGGTTCTTGGAGGCGGCGGCATCCTCGCCAACCACTACGGTAGCAATGATGTAGCCGTTGCTCTTGTACAGGGTGTACACGCCGGAGGCGTTGTCAGAAGAAGTCTCGCTCTTGATGTCATTCTCAGCCTCGGCCTTGGCGTCAGCCTTATTCCAGGGCTGGATGTTGGCGTTCTTAATACCGGTGGTTACGGAGTCCACACCGTCGATGATGATGTCGGACCGAGAACCACTGGTCATGATCTCCTTGATGGAGGCGGTCAGGTAGACAGTGGCGTCGTTGCCGTAGACCTTGGAGTAGCTGCCGGAAGCAGCGCCGGGCAGGGAGATGTGCTTCTGATCAATCACGGTGTTGTGGTTGGCAGCAGCATACTGAGCAACCTTCACGCCGTCGGCGGTGTTGATCTTGCCATCGACCTCGGTCAGAGTGTACACGCCGTCCTTGTCCACGGTGTAGGTGCACCAGGAGTTCACCAGGGCGCCGGCGGTGGGCACATCGCCCTTGTCGCCCTTGACGGAGATAACCTTGGAAGTGCCGTCAATGAAGATGGCGTTGGCATCCAGAGTCTTGCTGGCAATGGAGCTGTAGTTGGAGTCAATACCGGTGATAAAGACATAGTTGTTGGGGGTCTCCACCAGGTCAACACCGATGGCATAGCCATAGGCGTCCAGGTACACATTGTAGGTCAGATCCTTCAGGTTGGAACCAGCAGCGCCAGTATAGTGATCCAGAACCTCGAAGTCGTACTCAGCGGCGTCGGAGTAGCTGTACTTGGTGCCGTCCACGGTGACGCTGGAGCCCAGCTTGAAGGCGGAGATCTCCACATCAGAGACGATCTCGGGCAAAATCACGGACTGGATCTCGCCGTCAGCCACGGTGACCAGCAGAGCGTCGTCCTCCACCAGATCGGCCACATCGAAGTCCTCGCCGGCGATGGTGAAGCCCTCGCTGTCGTCATTGTCGTTGCTGCAACTGTTGTTGACCTTCACATACTCGGTGCCGTTCTTGTCCAGACCGAAGACGGTGACATCCAGCTCATCCTTCTTCTCGTCATAGTCCTTGTCGGCCTTAGCCAGATAGGTGTTGATGACGGTGATGGTGATGTCCTTGTTCTCGGTGTCAACAAAGACCTGAGTCAGCACGCCGTTGCCGGTGTTGCCAACATTGGACTTGTTGTTCTTGTTCATATCAGCGGCATCAAAGTAAGCGTCGCCCAGGGTCTTTTCGTCGGTCACGCCGTCGATAACCACAGTCAGGCTGTAATCCTTGATGGTGCTGGCGCCCAGCACATCATACAGATCCTTGCCGGTGACCTCAGTGGTGTAATCCTTCACCATCAGGTCGTAGTTCACATAGGTGCCGATCTCCTTGCCGTCATACTCCCAATAACGGGCGGGACGGCCAAAGACATCAACATCGCTCTTCAGCTTCAGGTCGCCGTTATACAGCTCCTCGCCCAGCTGGATGTAGTACTGGCCCTGGGGAGCGATATCGGTCTTGCCGCCCACGATGGAGTTGTACTTGGCAGCAGCGCTGGTCTTGGCGGTGTACTCGGCCCGGTAGCCGATGTTGACGCTGTTGCCGCCGATGGTGACCTGAGAGCCCACATCGCCGGTGAAAGCGACCATATCAGCCTTCAGGCCGTTCAGCACCAGCTGAGCGATCTGGTTACGGGTCAGAGCGGTCTCAGCAGTGGCATTGATGCCGGCGAACAGATCGATGTAGGAAGCCTGACGGATGGTGGCAATCTGCCAGTCATCGCCGAAGTCAGCCTGGTACTGGAAGTAACCCAGGGCCTTCATGATCATCAGGGAGGCCTGAGCGGCGGTCACATTGCCCTCGCCGCCGTACATATTGTTGCCGATACCGGAAACCACGCCCTCAGCGGCACAAGCGGCCACATAGGGGGCGGCCCAGGAGGGCACATCGGTAAAGGGGTTGGTGCCACGATAATAATCGTAGTCCAGGTTCAGCAGGTTTGCCATGATGACGGCCATCTCATTACGGGTGACGGTCTTGTCGGGATTGAAGTTCCCGTTCTCGTCACCGGTCATGATGCCAACCGTCTGCAGGACTTCAATGGCTTCCACATTGTCGGAAGTCTTGACATCCTTGTAGCTCGCGCCGGTGCCGACCATCATCAGACCCATGGTCATGACGGTAGCCAGAGCCAGGCTGAGAGCCCGCTTCAGGTTTCTCATTCGGAATTCCTCCTTTTTTATTTTGGCTACCCAAAAACAACTTTTCAGGTGCCAATCTTGGGATTTTCTCCCGTATTGAGGGGTTTTGAGAAGATTTTTTGCTCCGGAGCTTAGTGTCACACTTCTTACATGGCGGGATTTATTTTGAAAATACAAAAAAGACGCAAAAAAGCGGCACTTTTCATCTTGAAAAGTGCCGCTGGTAGCATTTTGGTAGCCATCGTTTTAAAAGGAGGAAAAGGAAAAGACTGAAATTTCAGGGAATGTAAGGCTATTTTCGGTAGCATTCTGGTAGCCCCGATCAGAAAACCGGCTGGGAGAAAAGCTCCCAGCCGGTCAATATCATGGATCTTTTAGTCAGGGTAACGGGTATACAGGGCATCGTTTTCGTCCATATCATAGGGATCGGTGGTATCGGAACGAACTCGGCCGGAGCTGCTGGTGTAGAGATATTCTACATAGTCATCGTCTTCCTCAACGGCAATGACCACTCCGTAGCACTCATCATCGTCCAAATAAATCACATCACCAATGCGGACATCGTCGATCAATACTTTGTCGCCAGTGATTTCTTCCACTGCCAGATCACCAAAGATATAATCGCTCATATAATAGGCGAAAGCACGGTCGTCATATACGGTGTTGCGATAAAACTCGGTAGATTTATAGCCGTCCTCGCACTCACTGCAGGTATCACCCACATCATACTCATCTTCCAGGAATTCGTCGATCAGGTTCTGCACATTCCGGGTGGTGACATCCTTGCCGTTGGACAGGGTGTCGTCGTTCCGGTTGCTACCGCTGCTCTCACCTTCGTAGCGGGTATAGATGGTGTCATACCAGTCCAGATCGTTAAAATCGATGTAGTCCTCCCGCACCTTGCCGCTGCTGGTGGTGTAGAGATAGGAAATCTCGTCATTTCTGGTGTCCACATCGGTGACCACCACATAGAGTTCCTCGTCATACAGCTCAATCACATCACCGGGGCGGATCTCGTCGATATCCAGCTCATCGCCGTCATAGGACTCCACATCCCGATCATCGAAGATGTAGTCGCTGAGCAGGTAGGCAAAGGCGCGATCATCATACACGGTGCTATTGGAAAACACGGAGGACTTATATCCGTCGTCACACTCATCACAGGTATCGCCGACATCGTATTCCTCGTCCAGGAACTGGTCGATCAGGTCAAGCACAGCGTCCTCATCCAGGTCGCCGGTATTTTCCCCCTCATACCGGGTATAGATCTCGTCCCGGCTGCCCAGGTCACTGATGCTGCCGCTCTCACGCCAGGTGATAACGCCGAAGCCGTTGCACATTACATAGTCGAAGTCGTCGCCAGAGACACTGGTGACCACCACATACTGATCCTGATCGTCCAGGTACACCAGGTCGCCGGGCTTCAGGTCATCGGGGTCGTCCACGGTCTCCGCGGGCAGAGCGCCGAATACCCGGTCGCTGATCATATAGGCGAAGGCCTTGCTGCCGGTGGCGCTGCCCAGCTTGGCGGAGGTGTAGGAACGGTCGGTCTCCCACATATCGTACTCATAGAACTCCTGCTTGAGATCCATGAGGGCGTCCTCCACATTTTCCTCGTTGGCGTCCTTGCCGTTGACCAGCTTGCCGCTGCGGTTGGTGTAGGTGGGGGCCTGGATCTCCTCCTGGGCGTCCACCATGGCGCACAGGACCACAGCGGCCTGGGCCCGGGTCATGGTGCTCTCTCCGTCGAAGGTGCCCTTGTCGTCCGTGCCGGACAGATAGCCCGCGGCGTAGCAGTAGGCCACGGCGTTCTGATAGCTGGCGGGGATGGAGGACCAGTCAGGAATGGCCATCATGGTCAGCAGCAGCGAAGCGCTGGAAGGCTCGGTCCAGCCCTGGCTCTTGGCGGCGTTGTAGATGATCTGAGCCATGTCGTACCGGGAGAGCCCAGCCTCTACCACCGTGGCCGTCCAGCGGGTATCGGCCGTACGGCGGCTGCCGGCGGTGGTGCCGGTGAGCAGGCCCTTCTGATAGGAGGCCTCCACATAGGGGTACCACCAGTAGGAGGACATCCCCGCATAGGTCTTATAGGCGTCGGGGTACAGCATCCCGATCACCATGGTGGAGAAATCGGCGGTGGACAGCTTGTTGTCCACTCCGTAGAGCCCGCCGCCCACACCGGTGACCAGCCCTTCTCCCGCGGCCTTCTGTACATAGGCATAGGCCCAGTGGGTACTGGGCACATCGGTAAAGCTGACATTGGCTGCCAGCACATTGCCCACCATCATGCTGGCTCCCAGCATCAGCGCGGCGGCGATTTTCAGCTTTCTCTTCATCTCTTCACTCCTCCTAAGTCTGTCCGTTGAAATAAATGATAAGGACCTTGTCCCCAGTATAGCCCCCGTTGGGCAGAATGTCAAAGAGTCCCCGGCAATGTTTAAGAAATATTAACAAAATCCAAAGATTTCTGAAGTCGACTTCCCTCCCTGAGCCTTTAGGCTGCCGGGGCCTTAGTTGTACGAAAGGGTGCAACATTTGCCCTCCTCCTACCTTTATATATAATAGAATATACACCCGCTTCAGGCCCGGAGGGGGCCCTCTGTAACAGAAGGAGGCAATGTTACACCTTTGTTACATTTGGCCCCGGCCCGTTGACTTTCAAAATTCCATTTGATAGAATGTCGCCAGAGGTTGAGGAGTGTTTCTTGTCCCCGTGTGCTTTTTGAAGCCCCCTTCATGGCGAAACTGGAAGCGTTATGCAAGGGGAGTGACACTAAGCTCCGGAGCAAAAAATCTTCTCAAAACCCCTCAATACGGGAGAAAATCCCAAGATTGGCACCTGAAAAGTTGTTTTTGGGTAGCCAAAATAAAAAAGGAGGAATTCCGAATGAGAAACCTGAAGCGGGCTCTCAGCCTGGCTCTGGCTACCGTCATGACCATGGGTCTGATGATGGTCGGCACCGGCGCGAGCTACAAGGATGTCAAGACTTCCGACAATGTGGAAGCCATTGAAGTCCTGCAGACGGTTGGCATCATGACCGGTGACGAGAACGGGAACTTCAATCCCGACAAGACCGTCACCCGTAATGAGATGGCCGTCATCATGGCAAACCTGCTGAACCTGGACTACGATTATTATCGTGGCACCAACCCCTTTACCGATGTGCCCTCCTGGGCCGCCCCCTATGTGGCCGCTTGTGCCGCTGAGGGCGTGGTTTCCGGTATCGGCAACAATATGTACGGCGGCGAGGGCAATGTGACCGCCGCTCAGGCCTCCCTGATGATCATGAAGGCCCTGGGTTACTTCCAGTACCAGGCTGACTTCGGCGATGACTGGCAGATTGCCACCATCCGTCAGGCTTCCTACATCGATCTGTTCGCCGGCATCAATGCCACTGCTGAGACCGCTCTGACCCGTAACCAGATCGCTCAGCTGGTGCTGAACGGCCTGAAGGCCAACATGGTGTCCTTCACCGGCGATGTGGGCACTGAGGCCACCATCGGCAACACCACCATCAACATCGGCTACCGTGCCGAGTACACCGCCAAGACCAACGCCAACAGCAAGTACAACTCCATCGATGTGGGCACCACCAACATTGCCCAGAACGATCAGTACTATGTCCAGTTGGGCGAGGAGCTGTACAACGGCGATCTGAAGCTGAAGAACTCCACTGATGTCTTTGGTCGTCCCGCCCGTTACTGGGAGTATGACGGCAAGGAGATCGGCACCTATGCCAAGTTTGACCAGATGGTCAAGGAGTACACCACCGAGGTCACCGGCAAGGATCTGTACGATGTGCTGACCGCCAGCACCATCAAGGACTACGATCTGACCGTGTACATCGACGGCACTTCCGACTCCAAGATCAACACTGCCATCTTCGGCGCTGCTGACATCAACAAGAACAACAAGGACGGCGTGGGCGAGACCGGCAACGGCGTTCTGACCCAGGTCTTTGTTGACAACGAGAAGAAGGACATCACCATCACCATCATCAACACCTATCTGGCTTTCGCCGATAAGGACTATGATGCCAAGAAGGACGAGCTGGACATCACTGCTTATGGCCTGAAGAAGGTCACCGGCGAGAGTGAGTACATCAAGTACAATGGCACCGGCGATGATGACATCGGCTTCACTCTGGACGGTGAGGACTTTGACATTGCCGATATCGCTGAGGATGATGCTCTGCTGGTAACTGTGGCTGACGGCGAGGTTCAGACTCTCGCTTCCGCCGAGGTTCTGGGTGAGGTTGAGATCTCTGCCTTCAAGGTTGGCTCCAACATCACTGTGGACGGCACCAAGTACAGCTATGCTGACTCTGCCGAGTACAAGGATGGCGACCTGGATGTGTACACCACTTCCGGCGTCAATGGTACCATCAACCTGAAGGACCTGACCTACAATGTGTATCTGGATCAGTATGGCTACGCCATCGGCGTGGAAGAGGTTGAGGCCGCTGACAACTACCTGTTCATCACCGGTATCGATCAGAGTAGCAGCAACCTGGCCAACAAGACTGCCAGCGCCAATGTGATCTTCCTGGATGGCACCACCAAGGTTGTGGATGTCAACATGGCTAAGAGCGCTCTGACAATCGGCAACAGAAATGGTGCCCTGTTGAACACCTGGTGCACCTACACCGTTAACAATGACGGCGTGTACACTGTGGCTGAGGTCACCGGTACTATCTCTGCCGGTAACAAGATTGCTCAGACTCAGCAGACCACCAACAATGCTTCTACCGCTACCAACGCTCTGCTGATCGACAAGAAGAACATCTCTCTGGATACCGCTGCTGGTGAGAATGCCAGCCACAAGGTCGTCTATGCCAACGATAAGACTGTGTTCCTGACCGTCGAGCTGGCTGAGCTGGTGAAGAATGTTTCCAACACCCCCACCGCTTACGGCATCATCAACGATGTGGCTACCGTGACCACCGGCATTAAGAACGCCAACCTGGCTGTGTGGAATGAGACCGAGGCTGTCGCCCAGGCTGAGGACAGCAAGAACAGTGTTGCCATTGCTGCTTCCGGCGCTACTTCCGAGGGCGTTTACACCCTGTACAAGAACAACGGCACTGTGATCGCCGCCATCGTGGTGGGCGAGGACTCCGCCGCTACCAAGAACCTGGTCTATGTCCACAGCGGCAGCGTGGAGCAGGAAGGCTATGACAAGACCACCGGCGAGTGGACCTGGACCCGCAAGGTCGTGTCCAACGGCGAGGAGATCACCCTGACTGAGGTCAGCGACAGCCTGACCTACCTGGGCAACATGAACCAGTACAAGTGGTACCAGGTGAAGTACAACGCTCAGGGCCAGGTCATTGCCGCTGATGAGGTCAACGGCACCGGCGTGCTGACCAACGGCAGCGACTACGAGGATGATTATACCCAGATTGCTACTACTGTTCAGAACGGCAAGGATACCGTCCTGTACTACAGCAACCCCGCCATTAACTCCACTCTGAAGCTGATCAACAACACCCTGTTTGTGGCCAACGATGTCACCAAGGGCTTCTATGTCTCTGACGATGTCAAGGTGGTCCTGCAGCAGTGGAACAAGAACAAGTTGGAAACCTTCTTCGAGAGCGGCGTCAAGTCTCTGGAGGACATCATTGACGATCTGAACGAGCGTTACAATGGTGCTTCCTACAGCTACTATGTCAGCGCCATTCTGGAGAGCGGTATGGCCACCACTGTTGTCATCTATGACAACAACAACGACTATCAGAAGCCCGATGTGGGTACTCCCGCCGGACTGCCCGATGTTTCTGTGAGCACCTCCACCATGCAGGTGACCGTGCCTGTAACCACTGCTACTAAGGGTCAGGTTGTTGACTTGGCCATTGCTGCTCTGGAGAAGGCTGGTTATACTGTAGGCGGCGTCAAGAAGTCTAATAACGAGTTTGAACTGACTGCGTCTAAGGGTTCTGTGTCTGGTTATGTGTTTACCACCAATACCGATGTGTATTACAAGGTTAAAGTGGTTGCTGGCGAATATGCCGATGTAGTGAATGTGCCCGCATATATTTGGGTCTCCGAAGATGCTTCTACTGAGTTCTCCATCACTACTAAGGCTGGCTCCATGTTCAATGTAGGTGAGTATCTGCGTACCACCGGCGCTGTTTTCTATCTCAACGGTGGCTCTCCTCTTACCTCTACCTCTAATGAACTGACCGCCAAAGTACGATTCCAGGCCAACCAGGGCGCTGACGATGTGACCTTGACTGTTACTTGGACTCACTAATTTCTGACCAAGCATTATGTACCGATAGAAAGCCTTAAGCTATTTAGCATTGTGCTTTCGTACTTTAGTAAAAACGCCCCCGGACTAAAGTCCGGGGGCGTTCCCTTTCTGCCGGAGAGATATCAGGTTTTCCCGGCACTCAGGCCGAAAACCTGATAGGTCTGATTTCTGTAGTTATAGTTGTTGACAGTTAAACTGGTTCCACTCCAAGAAATTGTGATATCACCCACATAGCTGCTGCTGGATAGGCTGCTGTAAGAAATGCTGGTTGCTATGGTGCTCAAGCAAGATCCGATGACTAAATCATACCCTCCCATGACAATAAACAGCAGGGGCGCTCTGCTAAAGCGTATCGTTGCATTCCCATTTCCCGTTCCCACATAAGTAAACCGCTCAATGCTGCAGTTGCCCAGTTTGGCAATGTCTGCCGCCTGACCGGCCAAAGTTCCCTCCAGCGCTGTCTCTTTATCCGCCAGGGCTTTCAGGGCTGCGTCCAGCTTGGCATTATCCTGGTTGAAATCTGTCCGCAGTACCTGGTCCGTGGTCTCCCACTGGTTTAATCCATAGTTGCTTGTCTGATTGCTTGCCATAAAAATTTTCCTCCTGTCCTTGCAAAGACTTGTTGGGGGACGAAATGGTCCCTCTATCCCTGGTGGGCAGAGAGAAATTGTGGGACAGAAATATACATTTATTGGAAGTGAGGGCGCACTGCGCCCTTTTTTGTTGATCACAAGGGAAAAAAGGACAGATCCAGCCTCCGGCTCCGCAGGGGATGGGAAAGAAAACGGACTGGGCACACTGTGCCTTTTTTTCTTTTGGCCCGGAGAGCAAACAATTTGCCCGGTGCCGCGGGGTGATTTCATTGATTTTGGTAAGACCATAAAAATTGGGGGTCAGTGACGGGCCGGATGCCCGAATCAGGTTTTCCATTTAAATTCCTCCTTTGATTTCGGCTTTTTCACCAATTTTCACGGGGAAATTTCCCCCATTATGGCGACTGATTTTTTTGCTTAAAATGTCAGGCTTTGTGTCACACTTCTTACATGGAAAGTTTTATTTTGAAAATACAAAAAAGACGAAAAAAATCGGCACTTTTCATCTTGAAAAGTGCCGCTGGTAGCATTTTGGTAGCCATTGTTTCAAAAGGCGGAGGGAAAAAAGACTGAAATTTCAGGAAGTTGGAGGCTATTTCGGGTAGCATTTTGGTAGCATCCTGCCTCTCATGACTGTTTTTCCGCTTTCAGGAAGACAGAGGGAGACTTTTTATAGGTAGCCAGGCTCACTGCCACCAGTGCCACGCCACAGGCAATGGTGCCGGGGACCGCGGACCCAAGTCCAAAAGGCTCGCCCACAAGTTTCCAGCCTACACATACACAGAATCCGGCGAGCATGGCTGCAATAATTCCCGCATTGGTCGCCTTTCTCCAAAACAGAGCCGCAAAGGCGGGAATTCCGGCAGCGGCTGCGTAGAAGCTCCAGGCAAACATAAGAATGTTATAGGCATTTTTGATATACAGGGCAATGAGCAGCGCCCCCAGAGGCAAAACGATGGAAAACACCCGGGAAAGCTGAATTTCTCTGCGTTCTGTCATTTTGGGGTTAATTGTCTTTCCAATATCATGTACGCATGTCTGCACAGATACCAGCAAATAGCTGTCCGCAGTTGACATGATGACAGAGAGCATTCCCGCCAGGGCGAGGCCTGTCAGCCCGATGGGCAGAATCTTGATGGCCAGAGCGGGCACAACCGCGTCGGTTGAACCATACTGAGCCAGCACATCGTCCCCAATGATCTGACGGCCCACCACGCCCATGAAATACACCAGGACAATGGTCACGCCGTAGACAGCGGTGCCCAGGAACATACCTTTCTTAGCCGCCCTACGGTCTCTGGCGGCAAAGGCCCGCTGCCACATTTCCGCGCCGGCCATGGTAAAGACAAGGTAGGTGACAATATCGCCCAAGATGCTGCCATTAATGTAGGGCGTGGCCAGTGCGGGGTCCAGATTCGCGGTAAAATTGGCAAAGCCCCCTACATACAATAATGCCGCCCCCGGAATAAGGATGTAAACGAAGACGATCAGCATGTAAAATTGTAGTACATCTGTATAAACCACACCAAACAGGCCTGATGTGGCGGTGTAGATCATAAATACCACGCAGGCGATCAAGGCGCCCATTTCGTAGGAGATGCCAAATTCTCCCCCCAGCATTTTGATGATGGTGGCAGTGGCGGTAACCTGGGAAGCCACCGTCCCCATCATGGCAAAGGCGATCAAAACGGAAAGAATGAGCTTGGCATGTTTTCCAAAACGCCGTTCAAACAATTCGGGAATCGAGGTAAGATCATAGGCCATACCAATGTCGGAAATTTTTCCCGCCAAGCCGGAGAAAATAAACATGCCCAGCAGATAGGGGACGGCAGTCAGGATCGCTTTAAATCCGTCTGAGTAGGCAACGCCTGCTCGGCCCATCAAGCCGCTGCCGCCGATAATGGTGGCGCAGACCGTGGCCATCAGCACGAATGGGCCAAAGGAGCGTCCAGCCACATAATAGTCGCCGGTATTTTTGATCCGCTTGACCGAGTAGACGCCTACCAGTACCATCAGGATCAGATAAGCCGCAATGATAACAAGGTCCCAAATACTCAACAGACTATGATCCATAACTACCTCCGTTCTGGCACAAACTTTCTTCACTTTTACAAACTAATGTATTCATTATACGGTATTTTAAAAAGAGTGTCAACAAATTTAACATATATTTAAAAATTCATTGTTGTTTTTTATGCAAATTTACAAGCTATGGTTTAGTTACGATATTTGCTCCAATTGATCCCCTATCTCAAGGGCAAGCGATAACATATGTTATAAAACAAAAAAGGGCGCAGTGCGCCCTCACTTCCAATAAATGTATAATTTTGTCTCACAATTTCTCTCTGCCCACCAAGGATAGAGGGACCCTTTCGTCCCCAACAAGTCTTTGCAAGGACAGGAGGAAAATTTTTATGGCAAGCAATCAAACTAGTAACTATGGATTAAACCAGTGGGAGGCCACGGACCAGGTGCTGCGGACGGAGTTTAACACCGATAACAGCAAAATCGACGCCGCCCTGAAGGGGCTGGCCGATAAGGATGCGGAGCTGGAGGGAACTTTGGCCAGTCAGGCGGCAGAAATTTTAGAAAAGGGAAACTGCCGAATATATTGTATACAGCACACTGGCACGGGAGATGAATCCGTCACAATCACATTTCCCCAAAAGCCATTTCTGGTTATGACAGCAGGAGGCGCCTATACGCTAATCGCTCTGCAGGGGCAGTCGTGTAATTGCATTTCTCCCTATGGTGCGGGGGAAACCCTTGATACCTCTTGGGATAGCAATTCTCTTACCTGGAGCGGATCCCCTGCTTACAAAATTTGCAATTCAAGTAACAGCATTTACCCCGTCCTTGCCCTGGTGGCAGCGGATGAGGCATAAAGAAGGGACCCCCGGGCTAAAAGCCAGGGGGTCTTTCCTTTTAAACCATTTGACAACAGGTAATGTTGTTTTTTTGTATCAAATTACAGGGTAAAGTCAATCACGGCGCTGGCAACTGTAGCATTAAAGCCAGGATCAGCAGTGACCTTAACGGTCTTATCGCCATCCTTAGCAATGCTCAGGTTGGTACCGGTAATGGACAGGGTCAGGCCATCGTTATTCCAGCCGCCCTGGTTCATGGTGACGATCACAGAATCGCCTTCCGCCATGTAGACAACCTTGTTCTTGGCAATGCTGTTGCCATAGCCGGCAGCTGTAGTACCCATGTCGAAGGTTACCTTATAAGCGCTATAGGTAGTCACACTAAAGTTATACCGTACGCTGTCCTTATAACCAACAGCAGTCCCGGAGCCAACGGAAATGTCAGTGTAACCGGCGTTCTGCAGAGCTTTGACCACGGCGGCGGTCTTGTCGGTGGCAGTGGGCAGGGCCTTGACAGTGATCCGGAAGTTATCCTCGTCCACAGTGGCCTTGGTGACATAGTCAGCATTCTGATCAATGCCGCCATCCTCCACCAGGGTAGCAGTGCGGTCATAGATGATCACGCTGGTGGCCACGCCATCCTCGAACACGGCGCTGATGTAGCCCAGGAAGTTAGCGTTGTCGTTCATGCGCTTAAAGGCCTTCTCGATGCCGTCCACGCCGTTGTCGAAGTACTGGATATCATCCATAGCGGTGATCTTACCAGTGCTGGCAACCTTCTTGTCCTGAACCAGAACGATGTTGGCGTCGGGGGCGACCACAAAGCCGCTCTCGGTGGTGCTGGTGGCAAAGAAAGTATCGCCCTTGCAGCTGAGAGAATAGGGAGCGCTGGTCATGTCGTCAAACAGCAGAACGGTGTCATAGTTGCCGTAGCTGCCGTTGCCGTTCAGGGCATCCTCAATCTTCTCAATATCCTCTTCATACTTGTCATTAGCATTGGCGGTGAAGTTCAGCTTGCTCACGCCACGGACATTGCCGTCAGCATAGTACTTCACCTCGTACCACTCGTTCTGCTCCATGGTAGCCAGCCAAGGATCGGTATCGGTGACCTCAGTCAGCTCCACTTCCTCACCGTTGATGATCACGGTGCGAGTCCAGGTATAGTCCTCAGTGGTGGCGTCATAGCCCTCGTAATTCAGGCCGTCCTTGCCGTCCTTGCTGGTGACATAGACAAAGTTGCTGGAGGTACCGTCATCCTCACCCACCACGATGGCGGCGATGACATAGCCGTCGTCGTTGAACAGGGTGTAAACGCCGGAGGTAACATAGTCCTCATAGGCCACAACAGGGCTGGAGGCAGTAGCAGCATATCTAGAGGCACTGTTGACATCGTCGGTCTCGTCGACGGCCTTTTCAGCAGCATAGGCCTTCAGGCTCACATTACGGATGCCGGTGGAGACAGTCTCCACATCGTCCACCACAACGGCCAGGCCGCCGGGAGCAGTGGTGTTGATCTCGGTGGTGCTGACAGTGATGTAGACAGAGGCGTCATTGCCGTAGACGACATTCAGGTCGCCGTCACCGGGCAGAGTGGTATTCTTCTTGTCAATGGTCTTGATGTAGTCGGCAGAAGTGCCCAGGGTGATATCGGTGTTGTCCTGCAGCTTGCTCTGGCCGGCCTTATCCTTATCGGAATCAAAGCTGGAGCTCTTGACCACGGTCAGGGTATAGGTGTCGTTCTTGTCCACGCTGTACTTGCACCAGGTGTTGGCCAGAGCATTGGCACCAACATCGCTCTTGGTCAGGTTCACATCAACGGTAGCCATGGTGCCGTCCAGGAAGATGACATTGGCAGAACCCTTCTTGTTGGCCAGGTTATCGCTGCCGCCGTTCATACCGGTGACAAACAGATACTGGGAAACCTTGTCAACGATCTTCACGCCCAGCAGGTAGCCATACTGGTCGAGATACACATTGTAGGTCTGCTCCTTCATGTTGTCGGCGTCGTACTGATCCAGCACTTCATCGTCGTACATGGCGGTGGAGGCATAATTGTACTGAGTACCATCAGCAGTGATGTTCTTGCCCTTGGTGAACTTAGTAATAGTAGCTTCCTCGATCATCTCGACAGCGTCGATGGTCTGGATTTCGCCGTCAGCCACAGTGACACGAACGACATCACCATCTACAATATCCTCAATGTCGAAGTCCTCACCGGAAACAGCGGGCAGGGTCTCAGTCTCGGCGGTGTTCTTCACATAGGCACCCTTGACAGAAGACTCGTCGATGCCCCAAACTTCAAAGGAAACCTCATCCTTCTTCTCGTCATAGTCATCATCGGCAATGGCCAGATAGGTATTGATGATGGCGATGGTAATTTCCTTGGCCTGAGTATCCACAAAGACCTGGGTCAGCACGCCGTTGCCGGTAGCACCCACACCCTCAGTGTTGGTCTTGATCATGTTCTTGTCAGTGAAATAAGCACTGCCCAGAACGGTAGAGTCGGTCTCGCCGTCCACATACACAGTAGTAGTGTAGTCCTTGATGGTGGAAGCAGTCAGCAGATCGTACAGATCCTTGCCGGTAACCTTGGTGGTATACTCCTGAACCATCAGGTCATACTTGGCATAGGTGCCGATCTCCTTGCCGTCATACTCCCAGTAACGGGCGGGACGACCAAAGACATCAGTGGAGTTCTTCAGCTTCAGATCGCCGTTGTACAGCTCCTCGCCCAACTGGACATAGTACTGATCGTTCTGGGCAATGTTGGTGGTGCCCACATCGATGGAGTTGTACTTGCTGTTGGCGTTGGTCTTGGCGGTGTACTCGGCACGGTAGCCGATGTTGATGGTGGTGTTGCCGATGGTGGCCTCAGTGCCCACATCGCCGGTGAAGGACACCATGTTGGCCTTCAGGCCGTTCAGCACCAGCTGAGCGATCTGGTTACGGGTCAGAGCGGTCTCAGCAGTGGCATTGATGCCGGCGAACAGATCGATGTAGGAAGCCTGACGGATGGTGGCAATCTGCCAGTCATCGCCGAAGTCAGCCTGGTACTGGAAGTAACCCAGGGCCTTCATGATCATCAGGGAGGCCTGAGCGGCGGTCACATTGCCCTCGCCGCCGTACATATTGTTGCCGATACCGGAAACCACGCCCTCAGCGGCACAAGCGGCCACATAGGGGGCGGCCCAGGAGGGCACATCGGTAAAGGGGTTGGTGCCACGATAATAATCGTAGTCCAGGTTCAGCAGGTTTGCCATGATGACGGCCATCTCATTACGGGTGACGGTCTTGTCGGGATTGAAGTTCCCGTTCTCGTCACCGGTCATGATGCCAACCGTCTGCAGGACTTCAATGGCTTCCACATTGTCGGAAGTCTTGACATCCTTGTAGCTCGCGCCGGTGCCGACCATCATCAGACCCATGGTCATGACGGTAGCCAGAGCCAGGCTGAGAGCCCGCTTCAGGTTTCTCATTCGGAATTCCTCCTTTTTTATTTTGGCTACCCAAAAACAACTTTTCAGGTGCCAATCTTGGGATTTTCTCCCGTATTGAGGGGTTTTGAGAAGATTTTTTGCTCCGGAGCTTAGTGTCACACTTCTTACATGGAAAGTTTTATTTTGAAAATACAAAAAAGACGAAAAAAATCGGCACTTTTCATCTTGAAAAGTGCCGCTGGTAGCATTTTGGTAGCCATTGTTTCAAAAGGCGGAGGGAAAAAAGACTGAAATTTCAGGAAGTTGGAGGCTATTTCGGGTAGCATTTTGGTAGCCGTTGGCATCTTTTATATTCCTGGAATATATGGTTCCCCTTGGCATGACCGCCGCCGCCTGTGCATACATTAAAGCAAGGTGGTGTGTATCATGTATTATGGCAAGCGTACCTTAATCCTGACCTGTCTGGCAGCCATGGTGGCCGGTACTGTTCTCCACTTCGTCTATCAATGGTTTCCCTGTGCGGTCACCGCCCTGTTTGCCCCCATCAACGAAAGCCTCTGGGAACATACGAAGCTCATTCTCTGGCCCTATCTGGCCTCCGCGATCCTGCTCAATCGTGGACGGCCTGGCGGAATCTACCCTTGGCTTCTGACCCTGCCCGTACTGTACGCCGTCCTGCTGGGGGCAGGCTATCTCTACCATATCCCGCTGAGTGGCGAGGCCATGTGGGTGGACATTACCATTTTTGTAGTGGTAATGGTTCTGGGCTTCTGGCTTCCCACCTTATCCTCTCAGCCCTTTGGTGCCATAAAAAAGGGGGCCTGCCTACTCATCACCCTGGTACTGATCCTGATGACCGCATTCTTTACCCTATATCCTCCCCAATGTATCTTGTTTGCCGACCTGTCTGCCGCGGGGGCCTGGCTCCCCCTCCCCTGCTAAAATTTCATTATGGCTCTAGCCAGCGCTCTCTGCCGTCTGTTATAATACAATTATAATGGATGGGAGGGAGCGCTTTGAATTTATACGGAGCTGACAACCTGGAACATCGCAGCCAGGCCTACGACCTGCTGGCCTTTGCCGCGTCAGATGCCTGGGGACTGTCTCCCCTTCCCGCTCTTGTCCGCTCTCCCACCGGAAAGCCGGCTTTCGCTCCCGTTCAGGGCAGGGAATTTAACCTCAGCCACAGCGGAAAGCTGGCTTTATGCGTTCTGGATACTTCTCCCGTAGGAGTGGACATCCAGATGATCAAAACCTGGCGGCCCTCCCTCCCCCGCCGTGTCTGTTCCGGGAAGGAACTGGACTGGTTAGAACGACAGGATGACTTTTGGCAGGGATTTACCTCCCTTTGGGCACTGAAGGAGAGCCGCTGCAAGCAGACCGGAACAGGCCTTCGCGGGGCAATTTCCTCCATCTCCGTGCCTCTCCCCAGAAAGGGACAAGCGCTCTATGACCATGACGGGCTCTGGTTTCGCCTCTACTTCGGCGCTGGCTGGGTGGGAGCGGTATGCGCCCGGACTCCCCCCCCGGAACAAATTGTATGGCAGGATCTGAATTTGCTCTCAAACACACCATCAAAATAACTTCGTTTTCCTGATTTTCAACAGAAAGGACGGGAATAGCGTTGCCTTTTGATCCCCATATTCTATCGTTCCTCACCGAGATCATAGGAACTGTCGCCTTCTCCATCTCCGGGGCCGTGTTGGCCATTGAACGCAACCTGGATCTGTTCGGCGTTGTTTTTTTAGGCGCCGTCACCGCCATCGGAGGCGGCATCATTCGGGATATCCTCCTGGGACAAATTCCGCCCCAGGCATTCCTCAATTATATTTATCTGCTCTTCGCCGTACTGACCGCCCTGGTGGTATTTGTGATCTCTTACATCAAGCAGCGCCGGGGAAAGCCCATGCAATTTATCAATGATACCGTTTTGAATATCTTTGACGCCGCGGGCCTTGGAATCTTTTCTGTCATCGGCGTGCAGAACACCATCAACGCCGGCTTCGGCGACAACGCCTTCTTCTGTGTCTTCCTGGGACTCACCACCGGTGTAGGCGGCGGAATGCTGCGGGATGTGCTCAGCCGCTCCACTCCCGCCGTCCTGCGCAAACATATCTACGCCCTCGCCTCTCTGGCAGGCGCCCTGTGCTACTATTGGCTACGCATTTACATCCCCGCGTTTTCTATCGCGCTCAGTACCGCGCTTGTCATCGTTCTGCGGGTGCTGGCCAGTCATTACCGATGGACATTGCCCCGGATCACATTTCAAAGCGGCCCTGATTTTAGGGATCACACATAAAACAGCGGCATCCCTTTAGCGGGATGCCGCTGTTTCAGTCTCCAAAATTTCGCTTTAGTACCTGTTCCATCTTCTCCAGGTCATCCCTGGTATCAATATCCCACAATTCCCGCTCATCCTGTGCCTGAACCAAAATCACCTCCGGATTCAGCCCACGAAGCGCGGCCATACCGCCCCGCTCCCCGGTTAATTCCTCCAGAGCAGAAAAATACTTTTGGGGAAACAGCACGGGGCTGCAGGGAGTATTCTCCCATGCCAGACGAACTACGGCCTGGGGATGCGCCAAAAAAGCGTCCAGAATGTTCACGATGCTCTTTCTGGTACACAGGGGCTGATCTCCCATCACGAACAGACAGCCGTCCAGCTCAGCCATGGCCTGGATTCCCCGGCGGATGCTCTCGCTCTGGGGACCGCCAGGATAATACAGGCAGGGAATTTGTTTCCTCCGGCACAGGGCCTCCGCCCCTTGAGAGGAGACCACTGCCGCAAGTTTGGAAAACCGCTCTCCGGGCAGGGCGTCCAGCACACGCTCCAGCACCGGCTGATCCCCCAGCTTTTTCAGCAGTTTATTCCCTCCAAATCGTCTTCCCCGGCCGGCGGCCAGCACAACGCATCCGATATTCATCGCCAATCCATCCTGTCCAGATCCAACAGCAGACAGTCCTTCCGCCCGCTGATCCTTCTCAAAAAGGGCATGTCTGCCTTTCGCAGGGCGGCCAGCACCCGCTTTTGCTCAAAAAGTTCCCACAGGGCGGCCTGATAGGCGGGGCTGGACTGTTCCAGAAAGCCGATCTCATCCACCGCCGCCCATACTCCCGGGGCCTTCAGCACCTGTCGGACCAGTTCAACCCCTCTGGCATCCAGCGCTCCGGGCACGGGCTCCATCCTTCCCGTCTCACGGCGTCCAATGACACAGCGGCTCCCGCCGTTTCGTGTCTCCAGAATCACCCGGCGGGGAAGGCCGTCCTCCCCCCGCCGCACCGTGCTGCGCAGCCCAGGCACACTCTGCCCCTCCAGCAGGGCCTCAATGAGCGTGGTCTTGCCCTTCCCCTTTCCGCCGGTAATCAGAAGATGCCGCCGGGAGGAAGCCAGAAAAGTGCTCCTGGTACAGCTGCTCAGCCATCCGATCGCAGGATATTCGATAGGCTCCATATCGTCTCAGCAACTCCTTTGCCTGGGGGGTCAGGGTACTTCCCCCGCCCCCTTTTCCGCCTACGGACCGCTCCAGAAGGGGAAACCCCAGACCGGCCTCGGCGTTTTTGATAATTCGAAAGGCCTTGGTATAGGCCATGCCCATAGTCTGAGCGGAGGCGCGCAGGCTGTGCCGCTCCTCCACCCCTAACAGGAGGCGGTAGGGGCCTTCTCCAAAAAAACGCTCTCCCTCTTC
Organism: bacterium; assembly: GCA_037231075.1. GTDB lineage: Bacteria > Bacillota > Clostridia > Oscillospirales > Oscillospiraceae > Lawsonibacter. Next base: position 47,741 of record JAXUUN010000003.1, read on the forward strand.
TGTATGGAAGCTGACCGTCAATCTGAGCTTTATGGCCCATCCCCTCCCATCATCAGATATTTCCCCCGGTGGCAAAGAACCTCCACCGGGCCGTATACATCCCCCAGGGCACGCTCCAGCTCCTCCCGGCTCACATCCGCCATGGAGAGGTCATAGGCCAGCGTGCCCGCCTTCATCAGCAGCAGCCGGTGGGCATGACCCAGGGCGGCATTTACATCGTGGCTGCACAGCAATACTGCCCGCTCACCGCTGCGGAGGTACTTCCCCAGCAGTCCAAACATCCGGCCCCGGTTTTGAAGGTCCAGGGCGCTGTCCGGCTCGTCCAGCACCAGCAGTTCGGGATCGCAGACCAGCGTTCTGGCAAAGAGCACCAGCTGCTTTTGCCCCGCGCTGAGATTTTGAAAGGGCGTATTGGAAAGATGGGCAATCCCCGCCCACTCCAGTACCTCCATGGCCCGGCGGCGGTGGGCCTGGCTGGGAGCTTCCAACAGTCCCAGCACGGGATTCAAGCCCATCAGCACCACATCCAGCGTCTCCAGGGACAGAGCCATCCTGCCTCCCTGGGCCAGGTAGCCGATGTGCCGGGCCCGCTTGCGGCGGTCCATGTCCCGCAGCGGCTGGTCACCAAGGCGCAGCTCCCCCCGGCTGGGCAGCAGAGTACATACTGCCTTCAGCAGAGTCGTCTTTCCCGCGCCGTTGCCGCCCAGCAGAGCGCACAGCTCACCGCTGCGCAGTGAAAAGGTAATCTCCCCAATCACATCCCGGCCGCCATATCCCGACGCAAGCTGTTCCACCTGCAATATTTCTCTCATGCCGCCCGCCCCCTTCCGCACATCAGCCAGAACAGGAAGGGAGCCCCCAGCAGAGATGTCACAATGCTGATGGGAATTTCCGCGCTGCCGATACTTCGGGCCAGCACATCTGCCGCCAGCAGTAAAATACCGCCGCACAGGCCTGACAGGATCGTGGTGGAAAAGCGGCTGCTCCCGGTCAAAAGCCGGGCAATGTGGGGGGCCAGCAGACCGACAAAGGAGATGAGGCCCGTCACGCTGATGACCGCTCCGGTCACCAGTGTGGCCAGCAGCAAAATTGCCGTCCGCACAATTCCCACCGGTACGCCCAGCATTTTGGCCTCCTCCTCCTCCAGTCCCAGCAGCAGGATCTGCCGCCGCAGAAGAAACAGCCCCGCAAGGCCCGCTAAAATCCAGGGCGCCGCGCTTAGCACTTTACTTCCCGTCACATCCGCAAAGCTGCCCATGATCCAGAACTCAATGGAGGCCAGCTCCTTTTCCGGGTCGGCGGTCAGCTTCATCAGCATCAGCACCGACTGAGCCAGAGCGTTGACCACGATGCCGGAGAGCACCAGATTGGCGATTCCCCGGTCCCGGGTCATGGCGGACAGGCCCAGGGCAGCCAGCACCGCCGCAAATCCGCCGCCAAAGGCCCACAATGTGGTCATGATGCCGCCGCCAAACAGCAAGATCCCTGCCGCCGCCCCCGCTGAGGCTCCGGAGGCCACCCCGATGATGTCCGGGGCGGCCAGGGGGTTGCGGAACACCATCTGATAGACGCCCCCCGCAATGCCCAGGGAAAATCCCGCCAGCAGGACCATACAGGTCCGGGCCAGGCGAAGACTGATAAATACCTGGGCCGTATAGGGGTCGGTCCACAGCTTTTCCCAGGTGATGGGAAAGCGGCCCACCGCCAGGGACAGGAAAATGGCCCCCGCGGCCAGGACGACTGCCGCCAGGAAGCACGCCCGCACCCGCTTTTTGCTCTTCATTTTCCCTTACCAGCCCAGAAGCTGAGTATCGATTTCAATGCCGTAAAACTGCTGGTAAAACTCCGCCGCGTCGGCGCGGAACTGCTCAAAACCATACTGCTCCCCGTGGAGAACGCTGGCTACCCAGCGGCTGCCCACCAGGGCGCTGGGCACGGGGGAGTCCCAGGACTCAAAGGCGGAGGGCATGGCGTACACCCGGCCATTCTTCACCGCGTCCAGCTGCTGAAGCTGGGGATCGGCCAAAAGCTCATCCTTGGTATAGTCCGCGTCGGAGGCCATGATAATGACCTCAGGGTTCCAGGTCAGCAGCTGTTCATAGGAGATGTCCACCCAGTAGGTATCCTCCAGCTCCGCGGCCACATTCTCCCCGCCCCCCAGCTCCAGGAGGGTATTCTGGTACATGGCGGCGCCGGCGGTGCTCAGATAGCTGCTGTTGCCCGCCAGATAGACGCTGGGCTTTTCCACATCGGCCAGAGTATCGGCCAAAAACTCCTCCGTCTGCCGGTTATAGTCCAGCAGCTCCCATCCCTTTACAGGATCGCCGATGGCGGCGTTCAAAAGCTCAATGGTTTCGTTGAGCTCCTCCAGGCTCTCGGGATTGACGGTAATCACGGTGATCCCCAGCTCCTCCAGGGCGGGGACGGTATCCTTCAGCTTCAGAGGCAGGATCACCAGGTCGGGCTTCAGGGCGGCGCAGGTCTCCAGATCAAAGCTCTTGGCGGTACCTACCGAGGGCAGCTCCAGCAGCTCCGGAGCGGCCAGGGAATAGATGGGCCGGGTATCGGCCTTGGCCTCAATGCCCACCAGCTTGTCCCCATGGCCCAGGGCAATGAGCATGGAGGTGGTGATGTAGTAGCCGCTGACCAGCGTCTGAGGCTCCTCCTGGATGGTCACCTCCCGCCCGGCGGCGTCGGTCACCGTAACGGGAAAGGCCGCCTGGGACTGGCTGCTGCCATCCCCCTGCTGGGAGGCAGACACACCGGAACCGGCGGAGGAGGCACTCCCGCCGGAAGCGGCCCCCGGGTTGGAACAGGCCGCCAGGGAGAGGGCCATGGACATGGCCAGGATCATGGAAAGCAGTCTTTTCTTCATGTAAAAATTCCTCCAAAATCGTTATGCTTTCAAAAGCATAACGAAACTATCATAAAAGCCGCGTCCTGTCAAGGCAGAACGCGGCTTTCGCTTATTCTTCCGCCCCGGCCAGTGCCACATCCTCCGGCCGGATGGGCAGGGAGCGGAACATATGTCCCGTGGCCGCCCGGATGGCCTCGGCAATGGCGGGGCTGGGGGTGTTGATGACCAGCTCGCCGATGGACTTGGCCCCAAAGGGCCCGGTGGGCTCATAGCTGGGTACAAACTCCACCCGGATGGTCCCCGCCTCCAGGCGGGTGGGGATCCGGTACTGGAGAAGGGAGTCGTTGAGCATCCGCCCCCGGGGGTTATACTGGATATTTTCCAGCAGAGCCATACCGATTCCCTGGACAATACCCCCCTCGGTCTGGACCCGGGCCAGGTTAGTGTTGATGACGGTGCCGCAGTCCACCACGCCCACATAGTCCACCACCTGGATAAGGCCCGTCCCCGGGTCAATGTCCACCTCGGCCATGCCCACCATAAAGGGGGGCGGGGAGATGGGGGAGGAGTTGGACTGGCTGGCGGAGAGCTGTTTGCTGTGTCCCTCATAGCTGGCCCAGCCGATTTCCGCCCGGGTAATCATTTTGTCGGTACCGGGCAAAAACACCTTTGCCCCGTCAAACTGGGCCGCCTGGGGATCTACCCCCAGCAGCCGGGCCCCCTCCAGACGGATCTTCTCCCGCAGCTGGGCGCAGGTCTTCACCACCGCGCCGCCGGTGACATAGGTGGTGGCGGAGGCATAGGAGCCGGTGTCGTAGGGGGACTGGTCGGTGTCCACCCCTCGCACGGCAATGTCGTCCACACCGCAGTCCAGACAGTCGGCAGCCATCTGGGCCAGAATGGTGTCGCAGCCGGTGCCCATGTCAGTACAGCCCACCAGCAGGGTATAGAAGCCCCCGTCGTTGAGGCGGATCTCCACGCTGCCGATGTCCACACCGGAGATACCGCTGCCCTGCATGGCCATGGCAACGCCCCGGCCCCGGAGGTGGCCGTTGGGCAGCGTCCAGTGGGTGGGACCCTTGTCCCAGCCCATCATCTCCTTGGCCCGCTCCATACATTTGTCCAAAGTACAGCTGTTGCAGGGCTCGCCGTAGTAGGCGGGCATGACCTGTCCCTGACGCACCATGTTCTTTTCCCGAATGACACAGGGGTCAATCCCCAGCTCCGCCGCCATCTCATTGACGGCGGACTCCACGGCAAAGATGCCCTGAGTGGCCCCGTAGCCCCGGTAGGCCCCCGCTCCCATGGTGTTGGTATACACCACATCGCAGGTAAAGCGGCTGGCCCGGAGACTTCCGTAGAGGGCCAGAGACTTGTGCCCCACCAGTCCGATGGTGGTGGGGCCGTGGTCCCCATAGGCCCCGGCGTTGGAGAGAGTGTAGAGGTCGATGCACCGGATGGACCCGTCCCGGTCGGCGCCAATGCGCACCTTCATCTGCATCTGGTGCCTGGGAGAGCCGTTGGCCATGGACTCCTGCCGGGTAAAGCAGAGATAGGCGGGCCGGCCGGTGAGCCTGGTGACGATGGCAGGGAACATCTCGCTGACCGCGCTCTGCTTGGCCCCGAAACCTCCGCCGATCCGGGGCTTTACCACCCGGATGCTGGATTTTGGGATCTCCAGGGCGTTGGATAAGATCCGCCGCACATGGAAGGGCACCTGGGTAGAGCTGACCACATTCAACCGATCATACTCGTCCAGGTAGGTATAGGTACAGAAGGGCTCCATCATGGTCTGGTTGTTGGCCACGGTGTTGTAGGTGCGCTCCAGCACCACATCGCACTTGGCAAACTCCCCCTCCACATCCCCCACGGTGAAGCTGTCGGTGGACACCAGATTCCGCCCGGCGTTGGTCCCCACCTGGCACAGGGTGCGGAAGTTGTCCTCCGGGTGGACCACAATGGGGTTGTCCAGGGCCTTGGTGAAGTCCAGCAGGGGCTCCAGCACCTCATACTCCACCTTGATGAGCCGCGCCGCCCGCCGGGCAATCTCCTCCGTCTCAGCGGCCACAATGGCCACCGGGTCCCCCACACAGCGCAGGTGCCGGTCCAGGATCAGCCGGTCATAGGGGCTGGGCTCCGGCCAGGTCTGGCCGGCGGTGGTAAACCGGCTCCGGGGCATATCCTCCCAGGTAAAGACGGCGGCCACGCCGGGCACCATTTTCGCCCGGCTGGTGTCGATGCTGATGATGTTGGCTCTGGCATGGGGAGAGCGCAGCAATTTTATCCGCAGGGCGTTGGGGGGCACCAGGTCCCCGGTATACACCGGTTTGCCGGTGACCAGGCTCATGGCGTCCTTCTTCCGCACGCCGGTAGAAACCGCTTTCATGCCTGCTCCCCTCCCTTCACAGCCAGATACTTCCGGATGGCCCGCAGCTGCCCCTGATAGCCGGAACAGCGGCACAGGTTGCCCGCCAGATAGTGCTGGATGTCATCCACCGAGGGATTCTTCAGCTCCCGCACCATGGCCAGTACATTCATAATAAAGCCGGGGGAGCAAAAGCCGCACTGCTCGGCCCCCTCATCGGCCAAAAAGGCGCCAAATTCCGCCGCCTCCTCCTGAAGGCCCTCCAGGGTAGTGACCTCGTGCCCGTCAACACGGGCCGCGGGCACAGAGCAGGAGAGTACCGGCTTACCGTCCAGCCAGACGGTGCACAGGCCGCAGCTGCTGGTCTCGCACCCGCACTTCACCGACAGGCAGCCCACCTTCCGCAGGCAGTGGAGCAGCGTCTCGTCCGGCTCCACCTCATCCACCCGGCGCAGGCCGTTCAGGGTCCATTTGATGGTCATGCTCCGGTCACCTCCAGCTCTGCCTTGCAGCGGCCCAGCAGCACCCCGGCCAGATGGCGGCGGTACCGGGCGCTTCCCCGCATATTGTCTCCATATTCCAGGGACAGGACCCTTTCCTTCAGCCGGTCCCAGTCGCTGTCCTCCACCACCCGTGGGCTGCCCGGCCGGGCGCCGATCACCGCCCGCCAGACCTCGCCCACTTTGGACAGGGCGCAGGTGAGCACGGGCAGGTCCGTCTGGCTGTTCCGAGCGGTCTCATAGGCCACGGGCCGCTCATCCTTCTTCACATGGACCCAAGCCAGCACATCCCGGTTCCGGGGCATCTTCACATAGTCCTCCAGACTCACCCGACCGGCCCCCGCCAGCTCCACCTGGCAGTCCAGGGCCAGCAGGGCGGTCAGAATGTCGGAAAAGCAAAACCGGGACCAGACGCTGCCCCCCAGGGTGGCGCAGTTGCGAAACTGCACCCCTACAATGTGCTGGGTACACTTCCGGAACAGTCCATGAAAGCACATGTCCAGCATAAAATTTGTCTCCAGCTGCCGCAGGGTGACCATGGCCCCCAGGGCCGCTTCCTCCCCCCGGTCCTGGATCTGGTCCAGCTCCAGGCCGGACAGGTCGATGAGGGTGTCGTACATCCGCTCCCCCATGCGCATCCAGCACCCGCCGCCCAGAATGGCGTTGGCTCTCCGCTGGTTCAGCTCATAGGCCTGGGCCAGGGATTCCGCCTTTATATAATTACGCGCGGTATACATATATAAATCCGCTCCTCTTCGTAGTGAAAAACCGTGGTGTTTACCCCGCCGTTACCATGCCGCCACCGTTCCATCGCACCGGGGCTCGGTGGCCCCCACAAGCAGGCCGTTGTCCGTGCGCCAGATGATCTCTCCCCGGCCCATGTCGATGGAGTCGGAAATGACCTCCACCTCATGGCCCATCTCCCGGAGTTCCCGGGCGATGTGGTCGGGGACGCTCTCCTCCAGCTGGATCTTTTTTCCGCCGATCCACTGGACTCTGGGGGCGTCCAGGCAGTCCTGGGGATTCATATGGTAGTCAACGGTGTTGACCACCACCAGCACATGGCCCTGGGGCTGCATAAAGGCCCCCATCACCCCGAAGGGGCCCACCGCCTCCCCGTCCTTCATCAGAAATCCGGGAATAATGGTGTGGTAGGAGCGCTTGCCCCCCGCCAGACAGTTGTCGCTGTTCTCATCCAGGGAGAAGTTGGCTCCCCGGTTTTGCAGGGAGATGCCGGTGCCCGGAATGGCCACCCCGGCGCCGAAGGTGGTGTAGTTGCTCTGGATAAAAGAGACCATATTCCCCTCCGGGTCGGCGGTACACAGGTAAATGGTCCCGCCGCAGGAGGGGTCCCCCGCCTGGGGCTCCAGTGCCTTGTCTGAAATCAGCGCCCGGCGGCGGGCGGTATACTCCTCGGAGAGGAGGTCTTCCACTTTGGTCCTCATGTACCGGGGGTCGGCCACATAGGTCTTGGTGTCGGCAAAGGCCAGCTTGATGGCCTCCACAATTTTGTGGTAGGTGTCGGTCTGCTCCTTCTCCCGGGGCAGCTCCAGCCCCTTGAGGATGTTCAGGGCCATAAGTACCGTCAGGCCGTGGCCGTTGGGAGGGATCTCACACACCGTATAGCCCTTATAGTCGGCGGTGATGGGCTCCACCCACATGGGGCGGTAGTGCTCAAAGTCCTCCCGGCTGAAATAGCCCCCGGTCTCCTGGCTGAAGGCCACAATCTTCTCCATAATGGGGCCCCGGTAGTAGCTCTCACACCCGGTCTTCGCCAGCTCCTCCATGGTCTGGGCATACTCCTCCCAGAAAAAGAGGTCTCCCGCCTCATAGGGCTGTCCGTTCTCCTTGGCAAAATGTTTCCACCAGTAGCGGTGGGGGTCCGGGTCCTGCTCCATGGCTTTGGCAATGCGCAGGATGTCCTTTCGCCACTGCTTGGCCACATTCACCGTCACAGGGGCCCCCTCCCGGGCATAGGAGATGGCGGGGGCAAAGAGCTCCTTCAGGGACTTGCGTCCGAAGCGGCGGTTCAGCTCGGCCCAGCCGGCAGGGGCCCCCGGTACCATGGTGGGGATCCATCCCGCCTTGGGCATCTCCTCAAAGTCCATGGCCCGCACCTGTCCGGCGCTCAGGGCCGCCGGAGCCACGCCGCTGGCATTGAGGCCATAGAGCTTTTTCTCCTTCTCGATCCAGACAAGGGCGAAGCAGTCCGAGCCAAGGCCGTTCCCCGTGGGCTCCAGCAGCGGCATGGCCGCCGCCATGGCCACCGCCGCGTCCACGGCGTTTCCCCCCGCCTTCATCACATCCACCCCGATCTGGGCCCCCAGAGGCACCGAGGTACAGGCCATGCCGTGCCGGCCATAGACTACATTTCGCCGGGAGGGATAGGCGTACCGTTCCGGATCAAAGTTCACCATACCGCCAACTCCTTTACTCATTCTCAGCCCCATTATACAGGACGCCTGTGGGGATAACAACCTTCTTCCCTATTTTCTTTCAGGCAAAAAAATCCCGTCCGGCACAGGTCCGGGCGGGATCATCTGGTTAAATCTCCGCGTAATTGCCCAGGAAGTGGAAGGTGGCGCACTCCCGCTCCAGCTCCTCCAGCATGCCCAGTACGCCCTCCTCCAGTACAGAGGCCTCCAGTTCCAGGAAGAAGACAAACTCAAAGTTTCGTCCCGTTACCGGACAGCTCTCCAGCTTGGTCATATTGATGCCCAGGGCGGAGAGCTTGGCAAGAATCTCGTAGAGGGCGCCGGGGCGGTTGTCACAGCCCACAACCAGGCTGATGCGATTTGCTCCCGGGTAGATGGCCGGGGACTTGGCCACGCAGAAAAACCGGGTATAGTTGTTGTCGCTGTCCTGAATGTCGTCCTTCACACACTCCAGACCATAGAGCTCGGCGCAGGGGTGGGAGGAGATGGCGGCAATGTGGGGATTTCCTCCCTCCGCCACCTTCTGGGCCGCCATGGCGGTGTTTCCGCAGGGGATCACCTTGACCCCCTCCAGGCCGCCCAGGAAACGGCTGCACTGGCCGATGGCCTGTTCGTGGGAATAGATTTCCCTAATGTCCTCCAGGCGGGTGCCGGGCAGGGCCAGCAGCTCGTGGCGAATGCACAGACGGATGGACCGGACCACGGACAGGCTGTGCTTCTGCAGCAAGTCATAGGAGGCCCGAACCGACCCGTTGGAGCTGTTTTCCACCGGCAGCACTCCAAATTCACACTCTCCCGACTCCACCGCCTGAACCACATCGGCGAAGGTCTTCACATACTTCAGCTCGCCTCTGGGCAGCAGCCGGTCGCAGGCCGCCTGGGAGTTGGCTCCCTCCACCCCCTGGCAGGCCACTGTACCGGTCTTGGGAAACACCTTTTTTCCCGCATTCAGGCCCGTCTTTATTATCTCCGCCACCTGAGAGGGCCCGGACAGCAGCTCCGCCTGCCGGGCCTTGGCCAGCTGGAAGAGGGTGGTGAACAGGTGGTGGGCGTATTTCTCCTTCTCCCCCGCCTGCCGGCCCACCTTGGCCAGAATCTCCCGCTCCCGGCCCCGGTTCATAATGGGCAGGTGATGCTCCTTTTTATAGGCAGCCACCTGTTCCGCCAGCCCCATCCGCTCCAGAAAAAGCGCCAGCATCTGGTCGTCCAATTCATCGATCCTGTTTCGAATATCTGAAAGCTCCATACTCTGATCTCAACCTCCTGTTTTCCCACCGGACCCATCAGCATCCGCCGGCAGCTTCCTTCTTCTCTCTGCCGTCCCGAAGCAACGCCCGCAGGCCCTCCTCGTCCCGGTCATTCAGGGCCCGGGCATATTCCTCCAGATGCCCGATGAGCGCATCCAGCTCTGCGGTCAGGTAATCGGCGTCATCCAGAAAGAGTTCTGTCCACATATTCTCATCCAGCCGCGCCACCCTCGTCATATCCTGGAAGCTCCCGGCGGAAAATCCCCGGCGGCGCTGGGCCTCAGGAGACTTCACATAGGAGCTGGAGACGATATGGGCCAGCTGGGAGGTAAAGGCGATGATCCGGTCGTGCTCCTCCGGGTCGGAGAGGGTGATTCCCCCAAACCCGATATCCAAAAAGAAAGATCTCAGCTGCTCCATCACCGCCGGGTCCGTCCCCTGGTTCGGGGTGAGGATCATGGAGGCCCCCACATAGAGGTCCTCTAAGGAAGAGGCAAAGCCCCCTCTCTCCCGGCCGGCCATGGGGTGCCCGCCCACATAGGTAAAGCCGTACTGCCGGGCGATGGGGGTGAGCTCCTTCACCACCACCCGCTTAACGCCGCACAGATCCACCAGAATCGTATCTTTGCTCATCCGGGCGGCGTGCTCCCGGGTCCATTCGATTGCCGCCCCGGGGCGGATGGCCAGCAGGACGATGGCGCATTTGGCAAGGTTCTCGTGGGTCAGGTCCCCGTCAATGGCCCCGCACATCCGGGCCAGGGTCATGGTCTCCCGGTCCAGATCCGTCCCATACACGCTGTGTCCGGTCCGTTTTTTGATGCTCTTGGCCATGGACCCGCCGATAAGGCCCAGGCCTACGATTCCGATGTTCATCCGTGTCTCCTCACTTTTGTGGAATATGCTGCCGGGCGGCCCTTTCCGCCCGATTTTCTCCAAATATAGAGCATATCACTTTACTTCCCAAAAGAAAACCGTCAGTCGCTACCATTTTCTCCCCGGCTGTTCTCCCCCTCTTTGTGATTTTCCACCATTTTTAAGCCCATTTACGCCGCCGCCATCCCGTTTTATATTTTTCCCTCCTGCCGTAAATTCCGGCGCAATTCTGTGCAAACCCTTGCAAAGAGGGAAGAAAAGCATTATAATAGGGGCCAACTGAGCGGCCGCCCTCCGGGGCCGCATTTCTCATTATTCAAGATTTGGAGAGGATTCTTATGGAACGCACCACCATCGCCGCCATCTTTGCCGACCAGGAGCATTTTGGCGGTCAGACCGTTACCGTCTGCGGCTGGGCCCGTACCATCCGGGACATGAAAACCTTCGGCTTTGTGGAGCTCAATGACGGCTCCTGCTTTAAAAATCTGCAGATCGTTCTGGACGCCAATGTTCTGGACAATTATAAGGAGATCACCGGTCAGAATGTAGGCGCCGCCCTGATTATTACCGGTACCGTGGTGCTCACCCCCCAGGCCAAACAGCCTCTGGAGGTAAAGGCGGCCACTGTCATGGTGGAGGGTCCCTCCGCCCCCGACTATCCTCTGCAGAAGAAGCGCCACAGTGTGGAATTTCTCCGCACCATCCAGCATCTGCGCCCCCGGACGAACCTGTTTTCCGCCGTGTTCCGGGTCCGCTCCGCCACCGCCCACGCCATCCACTGCTTTTTCCAGGACCGGGGCTTTGTCTATGTCCACACCCCCATCATTACCGCCAGCGACTGCGAGGGCGCCGGTGAGATGTTCCAGGTGACCACCCTGGACCTGGAGAATGTGCCCAAGAACGAGGACGGCACCGTGGATTACACCAAGGATTTCTTCGGCAAGCGGGCCAACCTCACCGTGTCCGGACAGCTCAACTGTGAGAACTTCGCCATGGCCTTCGGCAATGTGTACACCTTTGGTCCCACCTTCCGGGCGGAAAACTCCAACACCCAGCGCCACGCCGCCGAGTTTTGGATGATCGAGCCGGAGATGGCCTTCGCTGACCTGGGCGACTATATGGACAACGCCGAGGCCATGATCAAGTATGTGATCAACTATGTCATGGAGCACTGCCCCGACGAAATGAACTTCTTCAATTCCTTTGTGGACAAGGGCCTGAAGGAGCGTCTGGAGCATGTGGCCAATTCCGACTTCGGCCGGGTCAGCTACACCGAGGCCGTGAAAATTCTGGAACAGAACAACGACAAGTTTGACTTCAAGGTCTACTGGGGCTGCGACCTGCAGACCGAGCATGAGCGTTACCTCACCGAGCAGGTCTTCAAGCGCCCGGTCTTTGTCACCGACTACCCCAAGGAGATCAAGGCCTTCTATATGCGCCTCAACGACGACGGCAAGACCGTGGCCGCGGCCGACTGTCTGGTACCCGGCATCGGCGAGATCATCGGCGGAAGCCAGCGTGAGGAGCGTCTGGAGATTCTGGAAAACCGCATCCAGGAGCTGGGCATGAACCCCAAGGACTACTGGTGGTACTGCGACCTGCGCCGCTACGGCACCTGCCGCCACGCCGGCTATGGCCTGGGCTTTGAGCGGATGGTCATGTACCTCACCGGCGTGAACAACATCCGGGATGTGGAACTCCACCCCCGTACCGTAGGAAACGCTGAATTCTAATGATTGCGAAACAGGGCGGACGCTTCGGCGTCCGCCCTGTCTTTATGAAAGTTCAAACAAATAGCTTGCCTCTCCCCCGGCATCTCCGGCCAGGGACCAGCTACCCCGCACCTCGAGCACTGTGGCTCCCTCCAGCTCCGGGACCAGAACCCCATCACCGGACTGGGTGTCCACCTCCATTGGCTCCTGCTCTAAGCCCGCCCCAACAGGCCAGGCCCACACCGACATCTGGCCGGGCGGGAACGAGAATTGAAGCTCCAGCCGGTCCCCGGGCCCGGCGGACAGGGTAGGCAGATCGGACATGTCCAGGGGATGGGCGGCGTCGGCAATGGTGCCCTCCATCTCATCCCCGCCCAGCCACACGCACCAGGAGTAAGATCCCAGCTGGGCGGTGACCGCTGTGCCGTCCGCCTTGACTACGGTGAGAACAGGGGGCTCAGCCAGCTTTGGGTCTCCCCCGCTCTCCCCCTCCCTCACCACTAGGAAGCCCCGCTGAGCGTTCCCTGTGGCGGGCGGGACAGTCTTCCAGCCCTCGCTCACCTCATAAATTCCCCTGAAATCCTCCGGCAGAGGGATGGACAGCTTCCGCTTTCCTCCTCCATCGTAGAGGGATACCGTCTCGCCTCCCCTGTCCGGGGTAAAGGACACTGTCACATGGCTGGGGGCCACGGGGTAGGACAGGGTGAGGTTCTCCGTTCCCTCCCGGACATACACCACCGTCTGATCAGAACGGGCGGCCGGGTCGGTAGGGGCGGCACCGCAGGCGTTGAAGGTAGCGGCAGGGCTTGCCCAGTCGGCGCTCCAAAAGCCCACCTGGGTCTGTTCCTCTCCGGCGGACACGGTCAGCTTGGGCGGACCGTCCAGGGCGTACCGGGGCCCCGTCCACCACCAGACGCCGCCCAGAAGCAGCAGGATCGCCAGGATCGGCACCACTCTTTTCCGTTTCATGGAACCCCTCCTTTCCCTTCTACCCCTTTAGACGCAAAAGGCAGGCTCAGGTTGCGAAATAAACCGTATTATTTCACCACATTGACCAGCGGCTCCCCCGCCAGATACCGGCGCAGGTTGTCCTGGGCCAGCTTGATACAGGCCCGGCGGGTGATCTCCAGGCGCATTCCCCCCGCCACATGGGGGGTAATGAGTAAATTGGGAATGTCCCACAGGGGGCTGTCCTGGGGCAGGGGCTCGGGCTCGGTCACATCCAGGGCCGCTCCCCACAGGTGTCCCTCTCCCATCACCTTTGCCAGGGCCTGCTGGTCCAGAGCGGAGCCCCGGCCGGCGTTGAGGAGCACAGCGTCCGCCTTCATCAGCCTCAGCCGCCGCTCATCCATCAGCCCGGCGGTCTCCGGGGAGTGGGGAAGGGCCATGGCCACCACATCGGCCTGGGGCAGCCACCGGTCCAGCTCCTCCATGGTGTAAACCTGGTCAAAGCCGGGCACCGAGCCCCGCACCGTCCGCTTAAGTCCCACAGTTTTCGCTCCCAGGCTCTGGCACATTGCGGCAAAGTCACTGCCTATATGACCCGCTCCCAGAACCAGGACAGTTCCCCCCAGGATGGTCTTCATAGCCCCCTCATCCTCCCACTTGTGGGCCCTCTGGGAATCCCGGTAGGTGGGCAGGCGGCGGCACACGGCCAGCAGAGAGGCCAGCATGTGCTCGGCCACCGAGCGGCTGTTGGTACCTGCCGAGCAGGTGAAGAGAACCCCCTGGGGCAGCATTCCCTCATATTCCTCCGTCCCGGCCCACATGGTCTGAAACCACTGAAGGCTCCTGGCGTTTTTCATATCCTTGGGCCGGGGCCAGCCGAACAGAATCGTGGCCTGGGCCAGCTGCTCCGGGGTTACCGTCCGCCGCCCGGCGTACACATGGACGGCGTGGGGGGCGATGGCTTCAAACTCCCCCTTCTCCTCCTCCTTCACAGGGAGCAGATTCAAAATATACTGGGACATGCGCTCTCCTCCTTTATTCTGATTGTATCATTATATCCTCTCTCCCCTCCCCTGGCAAGGCCGCCCTTTCGCCTTTACTCCCGTCAAAGGCTGTGCTACAATGGGACAAGCGAGTTGGAAGGGAGGTACTTCCATGGTTGTCACACCGGACACGCCTTTGTCGGAGCTGGCTGGCGTGGGCGAACAGCGGTATAAAAAGCTGGAAAAGCTGGGTCTTACCCAGGTACGGGAGCTGCTCACCCACTACCCCCGGGACTACGAAGACCGGCGGCAGATCTATGCCATCCAGCAGGCTCCTGTGGGCCAGCGGGTGTGTATCTCCGCCATGGCCGCTGAGCATCCCCGGCGCGCCCGGATCCGCAAGGGGCTGGAGCTGGTTCAGGTGAAGGTGGTGGACCACACCGGCGCGCTTCATCTGACCTTTTTCAACCAGGGCTATGTGGAGCGGGCCATTTCCAGCGGCGAGGACTACATTTTCTTTGGCACCGTGGAGGAACAGGGCCGCCGCCGGGCCATGGTCAACCCGGTCTTTGAACACCTGGGCAGGCAGAGCTTCACCGGCTGCATCATGCCCATCTACCCCCTTACCGCCGGTATCAGCAACCACCTGATGGCCTCTCTGGTCCGGCAGGCGCTCCCCTGCGCCGCCTCCCTGCCCGAGACCCTGCCCCAGCATATTCGCCAGGAGCACAGCCTGGCCGCTCTGGAATTTTCTGTGCGGAACATCCATTTTCCGGAGGACGAACAGGCCCTGGATCTGGCCCGGCGGCGGCTCACCTTTGAAGAGCTCTTCTACCTGTCCGTGGGCCTGAGCTTTCTGAAGCGGCGGCGGGAAAACGCCAGCCTAGCCTGTGCTATCCCTTTCCAGTCCAAAGAGGAGTTTCTCTCCCTGCTCCCCTTCGCCCCCACCGACGCCCAGAGCCGTGTGATGGACGAGGTGGCCTTTGACATGGCCTCAGGCAGACCGATGAACCGCCTCATTCAGGGGGATGTGGGCTCAGGCAAAACCGCGGTGGCCGCCTTTGCCGGGTGGCTGTGTGCCAAAAGCGGATACCAGGCCGCCCTTATGGCCCCCACCGAGGTGCTGGCCGAGCAGCATTTTCGCTCTCTCACCGACCTGCTGTCCCCCGCCGGGGTTCAGGTGGGCCTGCTCACCGGTTCCCTCACCCCCACTGAGAAGAAAAAGGTCCGGGCCCGGCTGGCAGACGGGGAAATCGACTTTGTGGTGGGTACTCACGCCCTAATCTCCCACGGTGTGGAGTTCCGGCGTCTGGCCCTCATTGTGGCCGATGAGCAGCACCGCTTCGGCGTGGCCCAGCGGGCGGCCCTGGCCGGAAAATCCGAGAGCGGCGGCATGCCGCCTCCCCATGTGCTGGTCATGTCCGCCACCCCGATTCCCCGCACCCTGGCCCTGATCATCTACGGAGATCTGGACATCTCCGTCATCGATCAGCTCCCTCCGGGCCGCACTCCGGTGGAGACCTATGTGATCCGGGAGGACAAGCGTCAGCGGATGTACAACTTTGTGCGCAAGCAGGTAGCCCAGGGGCGGCAGGTCTATATGATCTGCCCCGCCGTGGAGGAGGCCGCTGAGGATCCTTCCGGCGTGGACTCCTGGTCCGCCCCCTCCCCCGCCGCCGGGCTGAAGGCGGTGAAGACCTACGCGGAGCACCTCCAGCGCCAGGTATTCCCCGATTTGACCCTGGGGCTTCTCTATGGGAAAATGAAGTCAAAAGACAAAGACGCCACTATGTCCGCCTTTGCCCGTGGGGATATTCAGGTTTTGGTGGCTACCACCGTGGTAGAGGTGGGGGTGGATGTCCCCAACGCCTCCCTCATCATCATAGAAAATGCCGAGCGCTTCGGCCTCAGCCAGCTGCATCAGCTCCGGGGCCGGGTGGGCCGCGGCAGGCACCAGTCCTACTGCGTCCTGATCACCGCCACACGAAGCGCCGAGGCCATGGCCCGCCTGCGCACCCTAGCCTCCACCACCGACGGCTTTAAAATTTCCGAGGAGGATTTGAAGGCCCGGGGCCCCGGCGACTTCTTCGGCAACCGGCAGCATGGTCTGCCCCAGATGAAAATCGCCGACCTCTCCGGGGATATGCGCCTGCTCAGCGAGGCCCAGGAGGCCGCCAACCGCCTGCTCTCCCAGGACCCCGCTCTGTCCCAGCCGGAAAATCGCCCGGTTCTTCAGCGGGTACGGCAGCTGTTTGCCGATACCCCGGATATTTTTAACTGATAGGAGAATCATCATGCTTACCTTTCGTGACATCACCTTGGCAGACCACGATCTGATCCTCCCCATGGTGGAGGACTTTTATCAGGGAGACGCAGTCCTGCACCCTGTGGATCCCGAAATCCTGGAGCGCTCCTTCCGGGACGCCGCCGACTCCACCGAGCCCCTGCTCCGCGGCCTTCTCATCCTGGTAGATGGCCAGCCCGCGGGTTACCTCTATATTACCCTGTGCTACTCCGCCGAGGTGGGGGGCCGGTGTGTATTTTTGGAGGAAATTTATCTCCGTCCGGAGTTTCGGGGCAGAGGCCTGGGGATTGAAATTCTCACCTGGATCGAAAAACAGTATCCTACCGCCCGGCGTTTCCGTCTGGAGGTCAACCAGATCAACCAGGGGGCCGTCCGCCTGTACGAAAAGGCCGGCTATGAGTATCTGCGTTATGAGCAGATGGTCATTGATAAAAGCAAATAAAGAGAAGGGAAGTTTGTCAAATGGATCACATGGCACTGGTCCGTCCTCTCCGGGCGGACACCAAAGTACACTACAACTGCTGTCAGTCGGTGCTGCTCACCTTCGCCCAGGAAATGGGCCTCACCCGGGAGGAGGCCTACGCTCTGGGCACCTACTTCAACGCCGGCATGCGCCACGGCTCCGTCTGCGGCGCTCTGTCCGGAGCCATGATGGTGTTGGGCATGACCGGCCGGGGGGAGGAGGAATCTCTCGCCCTGCTGCGGCAGTTTAAGGAGAAGCACGGGGCCACCGACTGCGCCACCCTGCTCCGCACCGCCAAGGAGCGGGGAGAGGAGCGCAAGCCTCACTGCGACAATCTGGTCTATGAACTGGTGCAGGCGCTGGAATACATTTTAGACAAAGAAAAGCAGTAAAACCAACAAGGGACGCCCTTTGGGCGTCCCTTGTTGGTTTGATCTGGAAGGATGGATGAAAAAGGAATGATGGAGATGTGGGTTAATGGTTTCCCAATACACCGACAAGAGCGGCAGCCGGTATATCGTTAAATTTTTAACCTTCTCTCTGAAAAAGACTTTACCACTCCCTCTATGGAAATACCATCCCCAAATCCGTTATGCAAATTATTAGTATTTGATTATAATATGCCGTGGTTGCGGTTTTCCTGGAAACAGTGTATGATAGAAAAAACTTTTACCGAGAGGAGGCCCCTGTTTGGAGGAGCTTCAGTATTTACCCATTCCCCTGCTGCTCTGGTACCGGGAACACGCCCGGGTCCTGCCCTGGCGCAGCGATCCCACCCCATACCATGTGTGGATATCGGAAATTATGCTTCAGCAGACCCGTGTGGCGGCGGTTCTGGATTACTATCGCCGTTTTTTGGAGGCCGCCCCCACAGTGGCCGATCTGGCCGCCCTGCCCCAGGAACAGCTGATGAAATTGTGGCAGGGGCTGGGCTACTACAGCCGGGCCAGGAACCTTCAGAAGGCTGCCATGCAGATTATGGATCTCCACGGCGGGATATTTCCAAACACCTATGAGGACATCCGGGCCCTGGCCGGGGTGGGGGACTACACCGCCGGGGCCATCTCCTCCATCGCCTTTCATCTGCCGGTGCCGGCGGTGGACGGCAATGTGCTGCGGGTCAGCGCCCGAATCTGCGGAGACAGCGGCGACATCTCTACCCCCGCCATGAAGAAAAAAGTCACCCAGGCCCTGGCAGAGGTGATCCCCTTGGACGCCCCCGGGGACTTCAATCAGGCCATGATGGAGCTGGGCGCCACTGTGTGCCTGCCCAACGGGGCTCCCCTTTGTGAACAGTGCCCCGCCGTCTCTTTCTGCCGCGCCTTTCAGGAGGGACGAACCGGACAGCTGCCGGTCAAGGCGGCCAAGAAGGCCCGCCGGGTGGAGGAGCGCACCGTCTATCTGTTTTATTACGAAAACAGCGTCGCCCTCCGCCAGCGGCCGGACCGAGGCCTGCTTGCGGGCCTGTGGGAGTACCCCAACGAGCTCTCATCTGAATCGGACTGGCCGGCCCGTTGGGGCCTGTCTCCCAATGGGCTGGAAAAGGTGGGGACGGGAAAGCATATCTTTACCCACATCGAGTGGCGCATGACCGCCTTTTCCGCCCGGTTGGACCGCCCCTACCTGCCGGAGGGCTGGGTGTGGGCCGACCGGGCCGACCTGCGGGACCGCTACGCCCTGCCCAACGCCTTTCAGGCCTTTTCCCAGACGGTGGCCGACCATCTGGGCCGGTTTTAAGGGGGTGCGGCCATGATCTGTCATCTCTGTCCCAGAAACTGCGGCGCTCTGCGCACCGCCGACCGCGGAGAGGGCCTGTGCCGGATGCCGGAGACTCCCATTCTGGCCCGGGCCGCCCTCCATATGTGGGAGGAGCCTCCCATCTCAGGCAGCCGGGGCTCGGGCACCGTCTTTTTCTCCGGGTGCAGCCTGGGCTGTGTCTTTTGCCAGAATGAGAAAATCAGCCACCAGGATTTCGGCAAGGCCGTCTCTCTGGACCGCCTGGTGGAGATCTGCGATGACCTCATCACCCAGGGGGCCCACAACATCAACTTCGTCAACCCCACCCACTACGCCCATGTGGTCAAAGGCCTCCTGGAGCGCCATCCCCTGTCCGTCCCCGTTGTGTGGAACACCGGGGGCTATGACACAGTGGAGACATTAAAAGGGATGGAAGGACTGGTGGACATCTACCTCCCCGACCTGAAATATCTGGATGGCGAGACTGCCCGCCGGTATTCCCGCGCCGCCGACTATCCCCAGGTGGCCGCCGCCGCTATCCGGGAGATGGTCCGCCAGACCGGCCCCTGCCGGTTTGATGAAAACGGCCTGCTCACCCGCGGGGTGATTGTCCGCCACCTGATTCTCCCCGGTCAGGTCTCTCAGGCCAAGGCCGTCATGGACTGGGTAGCCCACGAATTTGAACCCGGAACTGTTTTATTCTCCCTGATGAGCCAGTATACCCCCTGGGGAGATCTGGCCGCCCGCTTCCCTGAAATCAACCGGAGGCTGCGCCCCGGGGAGATGCGCACAGCCAACGAATATATGGAAAACCTTGGTCTGGCAGGCTTTACTCAGGAGCGGACCAGCGCCAGGGAGGAATATACCCCGCCCTTTGACCTCACCGGCCTGTAACTGAAAGGAATATTGTATGAAAAGAACTGCAAGTCTCCTGCTCACCGCCGCCCTGCTGCTGGGGCTGGCCCTTCCGGCCATGGCGGCTGACCCTGCCCCGGTAGTCATCCTCCACACCAACGATGTCCATACCGCTACCGACCGCTACGCCTCCGTGTCCGCTTACCGGGCAGAGATGGAAAAAAAGTATGGTCAGGACCGGGTCACCCTGGTGGATACCGGCGACGCCATTCAGGGCGGCCCCATCGGCACCCTCACTGAGGGCGCCAGCCTGGTAGACATCATGAACCATGTGGGGTATGACTATGCCATTCCCGGCAACCACGAGTTTGACTACGGCATGGATGTGCTGCTAGATCTGGCCCAGAACAGGGCCCAGTATACTTATCTGTCCTGCAATCTGCTGGACCAGAACGGCAAAACTGTCTTCGCCCCCCACGCTCTGGAGGACTATGGGGATGTGCAGGTGGCCTATGTAGGCATCTCCACCCCGGAAACTCTGACCAAGTCCAACCCCACCCACTTTCAGGATGGCAGCGGCAATTACATCTACTCCTTCTGCGAGGGTGGAGAGGGCCAGGAACTCTATGCCGCCGTTCAGAACGCCGTGGACGCCGCCCGGGAGGAGGGAGCGGACTGTGTGGTGGCACTGGCCCACCTGGGCATGGAGGGCATTACTTCCCAGTGGACTTCCTCCGCGGTAATCGCCAACACCACCGGCATTGATGTGGTGATTGACGGCCATTCCCACGAGGCCTATCAGCAGGAGGTGTCCAACCAGTCCGGAGAGCCGGTGGAGCTGGTTCAGACTGGCACCCAGCTGGCCAATCTGGGCTGCGTTATCTTGGATCCCGCCACCGGGGATATCACCACCCAGCTTTTCTCCCTGGAGGGAGCGGATGTTCCCACCGATCCCAACACCCAGGCCTATCTGGATGGGGTAAACAGCCAGTTTGAAGCGGAGCTTCAGCAGGTGGTGGGCAGCACCTCCGTCTCTCTGAAGGCCACCGCGGAAAATAACTACGACTGGGCCGTCCGTGTGGGTGAGACCAACATGGGCGACCTGGTAGCCGACGCCTACCGGTACGCCCTTGGGGCCGACATTGGCCTGTGTAACGGGGGCGGCATCCGGGCGGACATCCCCGTGGGGGATATCACCTATCAGGACCTACTCAGCGTTCAGCCCTACGGCAATGAGCTGTGTCTGGTGGAGGCCACCGGCCAGGAGGTTCTGGATGCCCTGGAAATGGGCGTGCGCCTCTACCCCGAGAGCAGCGGCGGTTTCCTCCAGGTCTCCGGTTTGACCTTTACGGTGGACGCCTCCATCCCCTCCTCCGTCTCTCTCTCCCACCAGGGGGCCTTTCTGGGCGTGGACGGCCCCTATCGGGTCGCTGATGTGAAGGTGGACGGCCAGCCGCTGGAGCTGGACAAGGTGTACACTGTCGCCTCCCACGACTATATGATCAAGTCCGGCGGCGACGGCTTCACCATGTTCCAGGACAACACCCTGCTCAAGGACAGCGTGATCCTGGACAATCAGGCCCTGATCAGCTTCGTTACGGAAGGCCTGAACGGCCAGGTAGGGACCGACTATCAGGACCCCGCCGGCCAGGGCCGGATCACCATCCTCAATTCCTCTGCTCAGCCAGTGGAAGAGCCGGCAGCGGAGCCTGAGGCCAAGCCAGCGGCTCAGCCTGAACTCCAGTACCGCCTCTACACCGTCCAGAAGGGGGACTCCCTCTGGCGCATCGCCGCCGGGGAACTGGGTTCCGGCAGGCGCTGGCAGGAGATCTACCAGCTCAACCGCTCTGTCATCTCCAATCCCTCTCTTATCTATGCAGGCCAGGAGCTGAAGCTCCCCCAGGCTTAAACACAAAAACCAGCCGCTGCAGCGGCTGGTTTTTTCACTATTTATGATAGCTAGACCCCTCGTTAATTTTGAACGCCCGGTAGATCTGCTCCAGCACCATCACCCGGGCCAGGTGGTGGGGGAAGGTCATGGGGGACATGGACAGACGCACCCATGCCTCCGCCTTCAGGGATTTCGCCAGACCGTAGGAACCGCCGATGACAAAGGCCAGGTGCTTGGAGGGGTTTGTCTCCCAGGTGCGGATCATCCCCGCCAGCTCCTCGCTGGAGCAGAGCTTCCCCTCCACACACAGGCACACCAGGCTGGTCCCCGGCGGGAGCTTTCCCCGGATGGCCTGCCCCTCCTTCTCCAGCGCCTGATCAATCTGGGCCTGAGAGGGATTCTGGGGCAGCCGCTCCTCGGGCAGCTCCAACAGGGTCAGTTTGCAGTAAGGGGACAGGCGCTTGATGTATTCACCGCAGGCCTCCAGATAGAACTTCTCCTTCAGCTTGCCCACACAGATGAGATAGACGCTCAGCATACCGCCGCCCCCCTGCGAGGCAGCACCCCTGCCTCCCCCAGCCGGAAGCTGGGCCCCGTCTCGCTCCGGGGGGCCACCGTAAGGGAGATGTCCCGCTCGGGATCACATCCCATGGCTTTCAGTCGGCGGCAGACCGCCTCCCGGGCGTGGGCAGGGGTATTGTTCTCATGGGAGAGGTGGGCCAGAATCACCTGTTTGGCGCCGGTTTCCACCGCCATGGCGACCAGCTCCGCCCCCGCCTCGTTGGACAGGTGACCCCAATCTCCCAGAACACGCCGCTGGAGATAGTAGGGGTAGGGACCCGAGCGGACCCAGTCCTCGTCGTGGTTGGTCTCACATACCAGCAGGTCGCAGCCCCGGACCGCTCCCTTCACCTGGGGTGTCACATACCCCAGGTCGGTACACAGGACCATGCGCCCGCCTTCTCCTGACAGGGAGTATCCCACACTGGCGGCAGCGTCATGTGGGGTGGGGAAGGACTCCACCCAGAGTTCCCCCACCTGTACCCCGGTCCCCGCCTCCTGTTCCCGCAGCAGGCCGCTCAGCTCCGGCATCTTTTCCGCCAGACAGCGGCAGGTGGGGCCGGTGGCCAGAATAGGGATCTTCCGCTTTCTGGTCAGCACCGACAGACCGCTCACATGATCTCTGTGCTCGTGGGTCACCAGAATGGCCCGCAGCTGTTCCGGCTCCACCCCCAGTGTACGCAGACCCAGGGTGATGCGCCGGGCGGAGATCCCCGCGTCCAGCAAAATATGGGTGTCTCCGCAGGATACCAGGGCAGCGTTCCCGCTGGACCCGCTGGCCAGGGTGGTAAATGTCAGCACAACCATCGCTCCATTTCCAAAAAAATTCGCCGCCCCGGCGGACGGCGAAAGAAATTTTCTGTTCAGCCCACCTGGCTCTGGCTGTCCTCATCGGGGACATAGACGGTGCGGATATCCGCTCCCACCGAGGCCAACTTCTCCACCAGCGTTTCGTAGCCCCGCTCAATGTGGTGGATCCCGTCAATCTCGGTGGTTCCCTGGGCGGCCAGTCCGGCAATCACCATAGCCGCTCCCGCCCGCAGGTCGCAGGCGTGAACGGGGGCGCCGGTCAGGCCCTCCACCCCTTCAATGACGGCCACCTTGCCGTCCACCTGGATCCGGGCTCCCATCCGGCGGAACTCGTCCACATACCGGTACCGGTTGTCCCACACTCCCTCGATGAGCACGCTGGTCCCCCGGGCCAGGCACAGCACCGCGGCGATCTGGGGCTGCATATCGGTGGGAAAGCCGGGATAGGGCATGGTCTTCACATTCACCCGGTTCAGGGGGCCATTGCGGCGGACCAGGACGGCGTCGTCCTGCTCCTCCACCTCCACCCCCATCTCCACCAGCTTGGCGGTGATGCAGTCCAGGTGCTTGGGGATGACATTTTTGATGAGCAACTCGCCTCCGGCGGCAGAGACGGCGGCCATGTAAGTGCCCGCCTCAATCTGGTCGGGGATAATGGAATAGGTCCCCCCCTGAAGCTTTTCCACGCCCCGGATCTTGATCACATCAGTGCCGGCGCCCATGATATTGGCCCCCATGGAGTTGAGGAAGTTGGCCAGATCCACAATGTGGGGCTCCTTGGCGGCATTCTCAATGATGGTCATGCCGCTGGCCAATACGGCGGCCAGCATGATATTCATGGTGGCGCCCACAGACACCATATCCAGGTAGATCTGACCGCCGGCCAACCGTCCCCCGTCGGGGACGCGGGCATAAATCAGGCCGTTGCGCACATCCACCTCGGCCCCCATGGCGAGAAAACCCTTGATGTGCTGGTCGATGGGCCGTCCGCCCAGATCGCACCCGCCGGGCAGGGGCACCTCCGCCCATCCAAACCGGCCCAGCAGGGCGCCAACCAGATAATAGCTGGCCCGGATCTTCCGCGCCAGCTCATAGGGAACCTGACGGTTGCGGACATGGGAGCAGTCCACATCCACAGTAGTCCGGTTTATGGTACGCACATCCGCCCCCAGCTCCTGAAGGATCTGGAGGATCAGAGTCACATCGCTGATCTGTGGAATATTTTCAATGCGGCAGGTCCCGTCTACCAGCAGAGCGGCAGGGATAATGGCCACCGCCGCGTTTTTCGCGCCGCTGATATGCACAGTTCCGTGGAGGGGGTTTCCCCCGCAAATCAGATATTTGGTCAAATAAGGCACCCTCTTTGATTCACAACTTTAGAATCTATCGGAAATATACGGCAAATCTGCCATATGTAATATCAAATAAACCATCTTTTTCTATGGCAAGGCATGGTAAACCGCATACATTATAGCACTATTATGTCCACCTGGCAACAAATTTTACATTGCCTTTGCCGAATTGTAAAAAAAGACGGACAAGGCTCCCCTGACCACAAAATTCCTGTCCGGATAGCCCGAAACGCCATCCAGTTTTTAGAAAATTATGTCTCCTTTTGCTCCTGCTGCAGCCGTTTCACCCTGGGCAGGAGCTCAGACAGGCTGATCTCCCGCTGGCGCTCCAGAAGATCTCCGATCAGCTGATTGGAGACCAGAAATCCCTTCGGAGTAAGCCGCCATCTCCCCTCCGGTGTTTTCTCCGCCCAGCCCTGGTCGGAAAATTCCCGCAGACGGGCCTCAATGGGGGCAAAATCCATAAAATAGGTCCTCCGGTACTCCCACTCCTCAATTCCCCGCGCCGTGCGCAGTCGGAGCATCAGATACTCCCCGCCCCGCTCCCGCTGGGGGATGAGGTCTTCACTTTCCAACAGGCTGCCCCCCTCCAGCACCCCTTTGATGTACCCATCCAGGTCCCGGATCCAGGAATACCTCCGCCCCCCAAAGTCGGAATGCGCCCCCGGGCCAAAGCCGATGTAGGGCCGGGTGAGCCAGTAGCGCAGGTTGTGCCGGGACACATAGCCCGGCTTTGCGAAGTTGGAGATCTCATACTGCTCATATCCCCCCTGATGAAGCCGCTCCACGGTCCACAGGTACATCTCCGCCTGGGTGTCGTCGTCCGGCAGGATCTCTCCCTGCTCCACCCGTCTGGCCAGGGCAGTCCCCTCCTCCACCTTCAGTCCGTAACAGGACAGGTGCTCCGGAGCAAGGGACAAGGCCCGCTCTACGGTCCGTTTCCAGCTCTCTTCGCTCTGGCCCGGCAGCCCGTAAATGAGATCCAGGGACAGATTTTCAAATTTGGCCGCTCTGGCCGCCACCACCGCCGCTTCCGCCTGCTCCACACTGTGGGGTCGGTGAATGGCCTGCAGCTCCTCCGGACTGGCGGACTGCATCCCCATGGACAGGCGGTTAAATCCCGCTTTGCGCAGCGCCCGCAGGGATTTAAATGTGACGCTGTCGGGATTCGCCTCCAGGGTGATCTCCGCATCCTTGTCCACCGGGAACAGTTTTTTTACCGCCTTCAGCAGTTCCCGCAGTCGTTTATCCCCATAGTAGCTGGGCGTCCCGCCTCCAAAATAAATGGTATCCACCGGAACTTCTCCCGCCACCGCGGCCGTCTCCTTCATATGGGCCAGCAGGGCCTTCTGGTAGGCGTCCATCCGCCCTTCCGCCCCGGCCAGGGAATAAAAGTCACAGTAGTCGCATTTGCTTTTGCAAAACGGGATGTGAATATAAATCCCCACTTTTTCCAAATCAGAGTGTTTCTTCCCTCTCACAGTCCGGTCCTCCCTCTTCAGGGTGTTTTTAATGATTATATCAGACTTCTCCCCTCTTGCACAGAGGCCGCCCCATCTTTCTCAAAACGGATGAAAAAAAAGAATTGACAAATTGAAAGGCTTAGGGTATGATGATGACTAATCATTCAAAAACGCAATGAGCGGGATAGTAGGCTTGTCTGAATGCGCAGAGAGGGAGCGGCTGGTGTAAGCTCCCGTGAAGGACCTCCCCCGAACCTCACCCGTGAGCAGTCCTCCTGAACCGGCATTTCGCCCCAGTAGGTTGGAACGGCCTCCCACCGTTATCGGGGCAATGAGCGCATGGCAGAGCCTGTGGGCGGCCATGAATTTAGGTGGTACCACGGAGCAATCGGCTTCGTCCTATCTTTACTTTTGAGATAGGGCGGGCCGTTTTTTGTTTGTCCGCCCCTCCCAACTCACAGATATCGGAGGTGTCGTTCCATGAACGGAGCACAGGCGTTGATTGAATGTTTAAAGCGTGAACAGGTGACCCAGATCTTCGGTTACGCCGGGGCGACCATCTGCCCCGCGGCAGACGCGTTGAAAGACGCTCCCGAAATTTCCTATACGCTGGTCCGCACCGAGCAGAACGCCGGCCACATGGCCTCCGGCTATGCCCGGGTCAGCGGCAAGGTGGGGGTATGCATGGTGACCTCCGGCCCGGGCGCCACCAACCTGATCACCGGTATTGCCACCGCCTACATGGACTCCATTCCCATGGTGGCCATTACCGGCCAGGTGCCCAGCCACCTGCTGGGCCGGGATATTTTCCAAGAAGTGGACATCACCGGCGCCGTGGCCCCCTTCTCCAAGCACAGCTATCTGGTGAAAAATGTCAACGACATCCCCCGGATCGTCCGGGAGGCCTTTCATATCGCCTCCACCGGCCGGCCGGGCCCCGTGCTCATTGACATTCCCATTGACATCCAGCAGGCCCAGCTGAAGAAGTTTGAGTGGCCTGAGACCGTAAACATCCGGGGCTACAAGCCCAGCGTCAAGGGCAACGACCTGCAGATCAAGCGGGTGGCCGCCACCATCGCCAAGGCCAAACAGCCCCTGATCTGCGCCGGCGGCGGCGTGTGGCTGGCCAACGCCAGAGAGGAACTGCTGGAGTTGGCCGAGCGGGCCCATATTCCCGTGGTGAAAACCATGATGGGCATCTCTCTGATGCCCACCGATCACCCCCTGAACATGGGAATGATCGGCGCCCACGGCAACCACTGCGCCAACCAGGCCCTGGCCAAGTCCGACCTGCTTATCATGGTGGGCACCCGGGCAGCCGACCGGGCCATCACCTCCCCTGACGAGATCCAGCGGCGGATGGCTACCATCCACATCGATGTGGATCCCGCGGAGATCGGCAAGAACATGCAGGCTGCCGTCCCCCTGGTGGGCAATGTGAAGGTCATTTTGCGTCAGCTTCTGGATCTGGACATCCCCGTATCCGACTCCGCTGACTGGCTGGCCAGTCTTCGGGACTATCGGAAGGCGGAATTGAACCGGGTCTTCCCCCATCGTCCGGGCTCTGTTTTCCCCGGGACAGCCGTGCGGAAACTGGGGGCCAAACTGGACGACGACGCCGTGGTGTGTGTGGATGTGGGCCAGAACCAGATCTTCACCTGCAAATATCTGCCCCAGAAGCACGGGCGGCTGCTCACCTCCGGCGGCCTGGGTACCATGGGCTACGCCCTGCCTGCCGCCATCGGCGCCAAGACCGCTCTGCCGGACCGGCAGACCATCGTGGTCTGCGGCGACGGCTCCTTCCAGATGTCCATGAACGAGCTGGCCGCCATCAAGGCCGGCAATCTGGACATCAAGATTCTTCTGTTCCGCAACCACACTCTGGGTCTGGTCCATCAGATTCAGAATGCCGCTCCCTACCACGGCTCCTTCGGCGTGGACTTGGACGGCTCCCCGGATTTTGAGACCATTGCCGCCGCCTACGGCATTCCCACCATTACCGTTTCTGAGGAAGACCAGCTGGACGCATCCATTGACCGCTTCCTGGCCCAGCCGGGCTGCTGCCTGATGATCTGCGAAGTCCACCCCAGCGTGAGCACAACCGATTGAAAGGAGAGAGAACGATGAAACAGACCATCTCCGTTCTGGTGGAAAACCAGGCCGGCGTATTGAACCGCATCACCGGACTCTTCTCCCGCCGTGCCTTTAACATTGAATCTCTGGCCGTGGGCGTCACCGACGACCCCACCATCTCCCGCATCACCATTATTGTGGACAGCGGCAACAACATGGTGGAGCAGGTGGAAAAGCAGCTCAATAAGCTCATCGAGGTCATCAAGGTCCGCACGCTGGAGGAAAACAACCTCATCGGCCGGGAACTGATGATCCTGAAAGTCAACGCCAACAACAAGACCCGCCAGGACATCATGACCATCTGTGAGATCATGGGGGCCAAGGTGGACGATATCTCCCCCACCTCCATGACCCTGGAGCTGTCCGCGGAGCCCGACCGGCTGGATACTTTCCAGGCCATGATGCGTCCCTTCTCCATTTTGGAGGTCGCCCGCACCGGCGTCATTGCGGTGCAGAAAGGCGGGGGCAAAATTTAAGCGTCTGAGCCGTTGCGCCCAGCGCGGATGGACTGGAGTGAGGGATACAAACCAAGGCGGGCAAGGCCCGACTGTTTGTGTCCCGAATCGGAGGGAAGCCGCGCGTTGGGCGCAGGCAAAGCGTGATATGCCGAGGTGTGGAGATCGCACCCATCCGTGCGCCCAAAGCGCAGCGTGATACCGTATCTAACGGAACAATTTAATTGGAGTTGAATCTATGAAAATCAGAGCAACTCAGGCCATCATGGAATGCCTGCTGGAGCAGGAGGTGGACACCGTCTTTGGTTATCCCGGCGGTACCATCCTGAATGTCTATGACGAACTGTATAACTATAAAGATAAAATACATCATGTATTGACCGCCCACGAGCAGGGGGCTGCCCACGCCGCCGACGGCTACGCCCGCTCCACCGGGAAGGTGGGGGTGTGCTTCGCCACCAGCGGTCCCGGGGCCACCAATCTGACCACCGGCATCGCCACCGCCTACATGGACTCCTCCCCCGTGGTCTTCATTACCTGCAATGTGACCGAGCCTCTTTTGGGCAAGGACTCCTTCCAGGAGGTGGACATCACCGGAATCGCCATGCCCATTACCAAGGCCACCTACCTGGTCCGGGACGCCAATACCATCCCCGATGTGATGCGTCAGGCCTTTGCGGTGGCGGCCACCGGCCGCCCCGGCCCGGTGCTTATTGACTTTTTAAAGAATGTCACCGCGCCCAATGTGGAAATTGATTATGAATTTGTCCCCTGGAGCAAGAACCGCTCCTGCAACTCCATCCGGGCCCTGGCCACCAGCCATGAGCTGAAGGCCCCCGAGCCCAACCTGGGTGACATTGACACCCTTGTAGAGATGATCTCCCAGTCAGAGCGGCCCATGCTGATCTGCGGCGGCGGTGTGGTCCGGGGCCGGGCCCACGAACAGTTCCGTACCTTTGCGGAAAAGCTGGACGCCCCGGTGGCCATCACTGTCATGGGCGGCGGCGGCTTCCCCGGCGGCCACCCCCTTACCACCGGCATGGTGGGTATGCACGGCTCCCAGGCCAGCAATGTGGCCTGCAACGAGTGCGACCTGCTCATCGCTGTGGGCTGCCGCTTCTCTGACCGGGTAGCCCTGGATCCCAGCTCCTTTGCCAGCCAGGCCAAGATCGTCCAGATCGACATTGACCGCTCGGAGATCGACAAAAATGTCCTCACCGACCACCACATCATCGGCTCAGCCAAGCGGGTGCTGGAGCTTCTGAACCAGCGGCTGCCCCAGTACAGCCACCCTGAGTGGAAGGAGCGCATTCTCCCCCTGCGGGAGCCCTCCATTCCCCGGGACAGCGAGCAGCTCACCCCCAAGCAGGTGCTGGAGGTCATCCGCCGTCTGGCCCCCCAGGACACCATCGTGTCCACTGATGTGGGCCAGCATCAGATGTGGTCCATTCAGCACTTCCACTTTGACTATCCCGGCCAGCTGCTCACCTCCGGCGGCTTCGGCACCATGGGCTTCGGCCTGGGCGCCGCCATCGGGGCCAAGGTTGGTAACCCGGACAAGGTGGTGGTCCATACCACCGGAGACGGCTGCTTCCGGATGAACTGCCACGAGCTTGCCACAGTGCAGTACTACCATCTGCCCATCATCACCGTGGTGTTCAACAACGGGGTACTGGGTATGGTCCGCCAGTGGCAGCATCTCATCTATCACGAGCGCTACTCCGAGACTACTCTGGACCGGGGCCCCGACTTTGTGAAGCTGGCTGAGGCCTACGGGCTGAAGGGCTTCCGGGTGACCAACCGTCAGGAGATGGAGGAGGCCTTTTCCCAGGCTCTGAAGGCGGGCTGCGGCTGTGTGCTGGACTGCCATCTGGATATGGATGAAATGGTCCGGCCCATGGTGGCCGGCGGGGCCCACATCACCGACTTTCTGCTGAAATAAGGGGGTGGACAGGATGAAAAAAGAGTTTGATTCTCAGAAAAAACTGTACACCCTGGCCATCCTGGTCCGGGACATTCCCGGGGTGCTGAGCCAGGTGGCCCGGCTGTTCTCCCGGAAGGGCTATAACATCGAGTCCATTGTCTCCGGTGAGACGGACAAGCCCGGCATCACCCGCATCACCATCGTACTGCTGGCCGACGAGCTGATGATTTCCCAGATCGCCGCCCAGTGCCGGAAGCTGATCCCCGTCCTGGCGGTGAAGATCCTGGAGGAGAGCACCTCCATCCAGCGGGAATTTTCCCTCATCAAGGTCCGGGCGGCAGACCGGAACGCCCGGGACGAGGTCATCCAGATGGCCAATATCTTCCGGGCCAAGATCATTGATGTCAGCCGTGAGACCCTGACTGTCGGTATCTTTGGAGACAAGGACAAGACTCAGGCCCTCACTGCCATGCTGGCCGACTATGGAATTCTGGAAATCGCAAAAACGGGTACTCTCGCCATCGAAAGAGGGCGCAGCACTATATATGATGACAACAAACTAAAGGAGGAATATAACTATGGCAAAAATGTATTATGAGAAGGATTGTGACATCAACTATCTGGACGGCAAGAAGATCGCCATCATCGGCTACGGCTCCCAGGGTCACGCCCACGCTCTGAACCTGAAGGACTCCGGCTGCGATGTGTGTGTCGGTCTGCGTGAGGGCTCCAAGAACTGGAAGAAGGCCGAGGAGGCCGGTCTGAAGGTCATGACCATCCCCGAGGCCGCCAAGTGGGGCGACATCGTGATGATGCTCATCAACGACGAGGTCCAGGCCGATGTGTACAAGAAGGACATCGCCCCCTACCTGGAGGAGGGCAACGCCCTGGCCTTCGCCCACGGCTTCAACATCCGCTATCAGCAGATCGTCCCCCCCAAGGGCGTGGATGTGTTCATGGCTGCCCCCAAGGGCCCCGGCCACACCGTCCGTTCCACCTATGTCAACGGCAAGGGCGTGCCCTGCCTGGTGGCTGTGGAGCAGAACGCCACCGGCGACGCCTATAAGATCGCCCTGGCCTACATCGCCGGCATCGGCGGCGCCCGTGCCGGTGTGATGGAGACCACCTTCCACGACGAGACCGAGACCGACCTGTTCGGCGAGCAGTGCGTGCTGTGCGGCGGCGTGGTCGACCTGATGAAGTGCGGCTTCGAGACCCTGGTTGAGGCCGGTTACGAGCCCGAGAACGCCTATTTCGAGTGCATCCACGAGATGAAGCTGATCATCGACCTGATCAACAAGGGCGGCGTGGCTGCCATGAACTACTCCATCTCCGACACCGCTGAGTACGGCGAGTATGTCTCCGGCCCCCGTGTCCTGCCCTACGAGGAGACCAAGAAGAACATGAAGGCGGTCCTCTCCGACATCCAGGACGGCACCTTTGCCGGCAAGTGGATTGCTGAGAACAAGAACGGCCGCACCTTCTTCAACTCCAAGCGCGCCCAGCTGGCCAAGCACCAGATGGAGATCGTGGGCGAGGAGCTGCGCAAGAACATGATCTGGGGCGGCGATAAGGATCTGGACACCGCTTCCAACTGATTTTTCTCCGACATGAGAAAACACCCGGAAAACACAGGTTTTCCGGGTGTTTTTTATACCAAAAATTTTTCTCCGATCTCCACTCCACAGCGAAAGACCGCCGCGGTGGACAGAAGAAACAGCTCCGCCAGGCCGAATCCAAACAGCGCTCCGGTCACAAGGCGTCTCAGGTTTCCGCTTTCATAGGCGGTCAGCATCTGAATCCCGCCGTCCAGCACCATGGGAATCATCAGCGCCAGAAGTACCGGAAGAGAGGGGTGCCAAAAAGGGCAGGTAATCAGTCCCGCCAGGATCCCCAGAAGCTCCCCGGTACACCGGGCACATAAGGGAAACCTCCGGCCTTTATAGTGAAAAGAGCGGCTGTCCAAGCAGTGGCATCCAAATACAATGGGCAGCCATTTATACAGCCAGGAAATCACAGCAGCGCGAAGCTGATTCCGCCCGCAAGGGCAATGATATACCAGAAGAAGGACAGGCCCACCGCCACCAGCGCGCCGATTCCCGCCGCCTTGGCCGTTCTGGGCTTCTGATCCCTCCATACCAGGTACAGCACCAGCCCCACCACCGGGATACAGCATCCCAGGATTCCCCAGCCAATGCCGCCGTCATCCTGCACCGGGGGCGGGGAGTACTGGGGCTCGCCGCAGGAGGGGCAGACCATCGCCTGGTCACTGATCGGAGCTCCGCATCGTCTACAGTAAGCCATAATATTACCTCCATGGGTGCGCGAAATGGTAGCCGCGCCTGTTGGCTTCAGTATAACTGAAGCTGTGGAAAAAAGCAAGGTAAACCGGCTTTTCCCGGTTTTTTTCACCAGGAAAGCCGACCTAAAGCTCCCGTCCCAGCCCCATCTCATCCATGGCATGGCGCATGTGGATGGCCATGGCGTGCTCCGCGCCCACCGGGTCCCGCTTTTCAAAAAATTCCATCAGCAGAGCGTGATCCCGCAGGGTATCTTCAGCCAGCTTGTCCCCATGCTCTCCCGAGACGATGGCCGTCTCCACCGCCTGACCGATGATGGGCAGCAGCCGCATCATAAACTCGTTGTGGGTAGCACGGACAATGGCGGCGTGAAAATCCCGGTCCGCCTGGGTGCGGTCCCTCCCGGAGCGGATGCAGTCCTCCACCTTCTCTCCCAGCGACAGAATGTCCGCCAGCTCCTCCCGGCTGGCTCGGGCACAGGCCAGGGCCGCCACCCGGGGCTCAAAAATAGCCCTCAGTTCAAAGAGATCCCCCAGCTCCCCCTTCACCCCGTCCAGGGTCCCGAAGCCGAAGTCGTCCACCTCCTCCATCCGCTGTGAGACAAAGGTCCCACGGCCCCGGCGGACCTCCAGCACTCCCTGCATGGTCAGCGCCTGAATAGCTTCCCGGAGGGTAGCCCGGCTCACCCCCAGCTCCCGGGACAGTTCCATCTCATTGGGGAGCTTGTCCCCCGGCGTCAGTTTCCCCTCCGCCACGATCATCCGGTATAATTTTTCTGCCGTCTGGCGGGACAAATTTCCTCCCATCTTCCCTTCCCCCTCTTGACATTTCTGATTTTATGATATAGCATAACATCAGACATTGCAATAGTTGTCAGACAACTCTTTAAAATTTACAGGAGGTCATACCCATGCGCTCTGATGTTGTGAAAAAAGGCATCCCTGCCGCCCCAAACCGCTCCCTGCTCTATGCCCTTGGCTATACCAAGGAGGAACTGGAGCGCCCCCTCATCGGCGTGGTGTGCTCCTATAACGAGATCGTCCCCGGCCACATGAATCTGGACAAGATCGCCGAGGCCGTCAAGGCCGGCATCCGTGCCGCCGGCGGTACCCCGGTAGAGTTTCCCGCCATCGCCGTGTGCGACGGCATCGCTATGGGCCATGTAGGTATGAAATATTCCCTGGTAACCCGGGACCTGATCGCCGACTCCACCGAGGCCATGGCCATGGCCCACCAGTTTGACGGTCTGGTGATGATCCCCAACTGCGATAAGAATGTTCCCGGCCTGCTTATGGCTGCCGCCCGGGTGAACATCCCCACCATTTTTGTCTCCGGCGGTCCCATGCTGGCCGGTACCATGAACAGCGGCCGCCGCACCTGCCTGTCCCACATGTTTGAGGCGGTAGGCGCCTACTATGCCGGCAAGCTGGACGAAGAGGGCGTGGAGGAATATGAGAACAACGCCTGCCCCACCTGCGGTTCCTGCTCCGGCATGTACACCGCCAACTCCATGAACTGCCTCACCGAGGCCATCGGCATGGGCCTTCGGGGCAACGGCACCATTCCCGCCGTCTACTCCGCCCGTCTCCGCCTGGCCAAGCACGCCGGCATGCAGATTATGGAGCTGGTGGAAAAGGACATCCGTCCCCGGGACATCATGACCGCTGCCGCCTTCCATAACGCCGAGACCATTGACATGGCTCTGGGCTGCTCCACCAACACCATGCTCCATCTGCCCGCCATCGCTCACGAGTGCGGCATCGAGCTGTCCTTCGACATGGCCAACGAGATCTCCGAAAAGACCCCCAACCTGTGCCACCTGGCCCCCGCCGGCGACACCTACATGGAGGATCTGGAGCGGGCCGGCGGCGTGTACGCCGTCATGGCCGAACTGGCCAAGGCGGGACTGCTGGACACCAGCCTCATGACCTGCACCGGCAAGACCGTGGCGGAAAATCTCGAAGGCGTGGTCAACCGCAACCCTGAGATCATCCGCCCCATTGACAACCCCTATTCCAAAACCGGCGGCATCGCCGTACTCAAGGGCAACCTGGCCCCCGACGGCTGCGTCGTCAAGCAGTCCGCTGTGGCCCCCGAAATGATGGTCCACCAGGGCCCCGCCCGGGTGTTCAACTCTGAGGAGGAGGCTATTGAGGCCATCTATGCCGGCAAGATCGTGGCCAGTGATGTGGTGGTCATCCGCTACGAGGGCCCCAAGGGCGGTCCCGGTATGCGGGAAATGCTC
Source organism: bacterium (assembly GCA_037231075.1). Lineage (GTDB taxonomy): Bacteria > Bacillota > Clostridia > Oscillospirales > Oscillospiraceae > Lawsonibacter. The sequence continues at coordinate 82,155 of JAXUUN010000003.1, forward strand.
AACCCCACCTCCGCCATCGCGGGTATGGGCCTGGACAAGGATGTGGCCCTCATCACCGACGGCCGCTTCTCCGGCGCCACCCGGGGGGCCTCCATCGGCCATGTCTCCCCCGAGGCGGCCTCCGGCGGCCCCATCGGTCTGGTGGAAGAAGGAGACATCATTTCCATCGATATTCCCGCCCACTCCATTACCTTGAATGTGGACGAGGCCACTCTGGCCGCCCGAAAGGCCAAGTGGGTCTGCCCTGAGCCCAAGATCAAGACCGGCTACCTGGCCCGCTATGCCAAGCTGGTCTCCTCCGCCGACAAGGGCGCTATTCTGGAGTAAGCGCCCCTGTCCTGACCCGCGCCCCCCTCTCTTCTTTCCTCTGTGCCAACATCCCAGGCAGCATGAGGATATTGTATCGCCCCCGTCTTTGTTCCTCTCAAAGACGGGGGCTTTTATTTTCGGTATCCGTGTCCGCAGGCATAGCGGGAGGAGTTTTCACTTCTCCCGCCCCGGCCACATTTTCAAAATTGAAGCCCCTGCCCTCGCCGAAGGCAAGGGCAGGGGCTTCTTATACTCCTCAGACCTCCATGATGACAGGCAGGATCATGGGGGAGCGCTTGGTCTTTTTATAGAGGTAGCCGGACAGGTCGCCCTTGATGGCGCTCTTGATGGCCGACCAGTCGGTGGCATAGCGGCTGTCCACACTCTCAATTGCCTCCAGGGCCACCTGGCGCAGCTCCTCCAGCAGCCCCTCGGACTCCTTCACATAGACAAAGCCCCGGGTGATAATGTCCGGACCGGAGACCAGACTTCCGTCCTCCCCGGACATGGAGAGGACCACCACAATGACGCCGTCCTGGGCCAGGTGCCGCCGGTCCCGGAGAACCACGCTGCCCACATCGCCCACACCGTAGCCATCCACAAAGACCTGGCCGGCGGTGACCGAGCCGGTAATCTTGGCCCCCTTGGGAGAGATTTCAATCACCTTTCCGATGTCGCTGATGATGATGTGGTTGGGGGACATGCCCATCTCCTGGGCCAGCTTTCCATGGATCTGGAGCATCCGCTGCTCTCCGTGTACCGGGATGAAATACTTGGGCTTGACCAGAGCGTGAACGATCTTCAGCTCCTCCTGACAGGCGTGGCCGGACACATGGAGGGCCCGCTCCCGCTCGTTCATCACTTCCACGCCCCGGCGGTAAAGCTCATTGACCACATTGCCGATGGCATTTTCATTGCCGGGAATGGCGCTGGCGGAGATAATCACCCGGTCCCCGGGGAGCAGGTCCACCTGCCGGTGGGTATTGAAGGCCATCCGGGTCAGGGCGGACATGGTTTCGCCCTGGCTGCCGGTGGTGATGATACATACCTTGTTCTTGGGCAGGGATTTGATGTGGTTCAGGTCCATGAGGATTCCGTCGGGAATGTTCATATAGCCCAGCTCAGAGGATACCTTCATGGCATTCTCCATGCTCCGGCCGGTGACGGCCACCTTCCGCCCATACCGGGCGGCCACATCGATGATCTGCTGGATCCGGTCCACATTGGAGGCAAAGGTGGTGACGATGATCCGCTCCTCACAGCCCCGGAACAGCGCGTCAAAGGAGGCCCCCACACTGCGCTCGCTGCGGGTGTAGCCGGGCCGCTCCACATTGGTGGAATCGGCCAGCAGGGCCAGCACTCCCTCCTTGCCCAGCTCGCCCAGCCGGGCCAAATCCATCATTCCACCCTGAATGGGGGTAGTGTCGATCTTGAAGTCGCCGGTGTGGACGCAGGTACCCACCGGACACTTGATGGCAAAGGCCACCGCGTCGGCGATGGAGTGGTTCACATGGATAAATTCCACCGAAAACCGCCCCGCCTTCACCACATCCCCCGCCTCGCAGGTGATAAGCTTGGTCTTGTCCAGCAGCCGGTGCTCCTCCAGCTTCAGTCGGATAAGGCCGGCGCTCATACGGGTGGCATAGATGGGCGCGTTAACGGAGCGCAGCACATAGGGCAGGGCCCCGATATGGTCCTCGTGTCCGTGGGTAATGAAAATGCCCCGGATCTTCTGTTGGTTCTTGATCAGGTAGCTTACATCGGGAATGACCACATCGATGCCGTACATGTCGTCATCGGGGAAGCCCATTCCGCAGTCCACTACCACGATGTCATTTCCATACTCATAGACGGTGAGGTTCTTGCCGATCTCATTAAGGCCGCCCAGAGAAATGATTTTTAATTTTTCTGCCATAATAACTCCTTATACTCAAACAGTGTTTTTCTTCCGCTCCTTGTAGAATCGGAGCCGATATGTATCCGGACAGAAAAACCCATAACAAAGGAGCCGTGCTCACCGCACAGCGGCAAGACGAAGGACCATGTTCCATCCCGGCCCTGCCTCGCCGGATGGAACCGCTGTCCCCTTCGCCCTGGTGTCTTCTGTCCACTTGTGCCCGGTTCCGTCCCCGCCTGTGATACGGTTCAGGTTTCCGGAATCTATTTAGACGCGGGGCGGGCTTGCTGCCCGGCCTCATCGCGCATAAACCAAAACAATATAGTTGGTTTAGTATATCACATTTTTCTCCAAAAGTATACTATCCGTTTCAGAAGAACGAATGTGTCATTTTTTGTCCCGCGCTTGGGCACATTGCTGAGAAATTTTCCGGTCCAGTTCTGCCGCCCGATCCGCATATCGGTCACAAAGCTCCGCGGCCAGCTCCAGGTCGGGCCCCTCCGCCAGAATCCGCAGAGCGGACCGCCGGACCATAGGTCTGAGGTACACCCAACCTCCTCCTGACCGCACCCGGATCCCCTTTCCATCGGAGCGGAATGCCTGTTCCTGGGCCAATTCCCGCATCACCTGTCCCCGGTCCGATGCCAGAGGGATCTCCCTCCTCCATGCGGAAAATCGAGGGGTCTTGGCCACCAGACTCTCCAGCTTCTGCCCGGACACCCCCATCCTGGAGCAGATCCGCACCGCCGCCGCGGGGGCCTCCCGCAGCCAGGGCTGGGCGGCGTACAATTTCCGGGCCTCCTCCTTGTCCCGTCCCAGCCTCAGGATCTCTCCCCTGTACCCGGCAGCCACCAGTTCCACCGCCGCGCTGGCTCCCGCCGGTACCGCCGCTCTGCCTGCGCCGTTTTCCATTTCAATGAGCACCACCAGGGTCAGCAGCTGGCCGTCGTCCACCAGGACGCCCTTTTCGTCCTGAGCCACCAGCTGGAAGCCCCCCTTTTCACTCCGAAACGCGGGAATTCCAGGCCTCCACTTTTCTTCCAGAATACAGCCCAGAGCGGACAGGGCCTCCCTGAGCGCCCGGTTCTCCGGCGCATCCCCTGCCACAGCCGCAGTGATCCGCCGCAGCGCGGGGCGGTGGAGCCCGGAGCGTCGGGCCTCCCAAAGCCCCCAGTCCCCGGCTGTCAGCTCCCCCGGGATCAGCCGCCCCACCCGGTTCCCCCGGACCAGAGGCAGATTTCCCTCCCTCAGGGCCCGCTGGATTGTCTGCGCCCACTTCTCATTGGGACGCAGGCCCTCCCGGTCAAATATGTGCAGATAGACCCGGCCTTCCCGCTCCTCCACAAACAGAGAGGCCGGCAGTCCCAGCATCACTCCCCCTCCGGCCCCCTGGACGGGACTCTCCAAATCGTGGGTCACTCCATCGCCCCCCACAGCGGTGGCCCCTGCCGCCGCTGCCCGGGCCAGCATCCGGGCCCCGGGGGTACATGAGCAGCCGATGCCCAGCCTCCCCTCCGACCCGAGAACGCCCCCCAGAACCACCAGGTCTTCCGGTCCCAGATTGTCTCCCAGCACCCCCTGGATGACCCCGCCGTCACCAAAGGCAAGCGCCTTTTCCCCCTGTCCGCCCTTTTCTTGGATTTCCTCTCCCGACCTCATCTCACGCTCCTCCTTATCGTACATACGCGTCCCCACATCCCCATATGCTCCTTCCCGTGAGTTTTCCATAGTATGTCTTTCCCACAGCGGCTTCATTCTCCCTTCTCTTGTCCGGGAGAGGAGAATATGGTATACTTTTCATAACTTTCCCCAGGCATCTATCTTACCCAAGGAGGAAATCGTATGGAGATTCGTCCCGGCCGCTACCGCCATTTTAAGGGCGGTCTGTACCAGGTCATCGGCACGGCCCTTCACTCCGAGACCAGGGAACCCATGGTGGTCTACCGGGCCCTGTACGGAGACGGCGGACTGTGGGTCCGCCCTGCGTCCATGTGGAGTGAACATGTGGAGCGTGACGGCTATTCCGGCCCACGCTTTGTACCGGAGGAAGAGAAATGAACATTCAGATTTTTGGAAAAAACAAGTGCTTTGACACCAAAAAGGCCGAGCGCTGGTTTAAGGAACGCCGGATCAAATTCCAGGCAGTGGATGTGAAAAAGTACGGCATGAGCCTGGGAGAACTCACCAGTGTGAAAAACGCCGTGGGTCTGGACAACATGATTGACCCGGGCCATCCCGACGCGGTGCTGCTGTCCTACCTGGCGGGAGATCAGGCCCGGCTGGAAAAGCTCTATGAGGACCCGACCCTCCTGCGCACCCCCATTGTCCGCAACGGGAAACAGGCCACCGTAGGCTACTGCCCCGATATCTGGGCCGACTGGAAGTAAAAGTCCGGTTTATGGGTCTGCTCCCCTGGTATGATGAGAGAAGGAAAAAGGGATGGGAGGAAATGATATGGCAAAAAGCCCTAATCAAAAGACAAAGCTGCTCCACCTGGCCCGTATGCTTCTCCGCCAGACCGATGAGGATCACCCTCTCACCGTGGCGCAGATCATCCAGTCACTGGCCCGGGAGGACATCAAGGCCGAGCGCAAAAGTATCTACGACGATCTGGAGGCCCTTCGCCTGTTCGGACTGGATATTCAGTGCCGGAAAGGCAAGGCCCCGGGCTGGTTTATCGGCAGCCGGGAATTTGAGCTGCCCGAGGTAAAGCTCCTGATGGATGCCGTCCAGTCCTCCCGGTTCATCACCCAGAAGAAGAGCGACGCTCTCATCCGCAAGCTGGAATCTCTGGCCAGCATTCACCAGGCGGGACAGCTCCAGCGCCAGGTCTATGTGTCGGGGCGGATCAAGGTGATGAATGAGAGCATCTACTACAATGTGGACAAGCTGCACACCGCCATTGCGGCCCAGAAGGCCATCACCTTCAAATACTTTGACTACGATATCGCCCGGCAAAAGGTCTTTCGCCGGGATGGCAAGCGGTATGTGGTCTCCCCATACGGGCTGATCTGGAACAGCGAAAACTACTATCTGGTGGCCTTTGACCACAGCAACCGGGATATGCGCCACTACCGGGTGGATAAAATGACCGAAATCGCCGTCACTTGTCTTGCCAGGGAGGGGAAGGAAAAGTACCCCGACTTTCAGCTGGCCCAATATGGACAGAAGCATTTTGGTATGTACAGCGGACCGGAGCTGAAGGTCACTCTCCGGGGACGGCGTGACAAGGCCGGTCTTGTGTGGGACCGCTTTGGCCAGGATGTGATCCTGGTCCCTGACGGAGAGGAGCACTTTACCGTCACCCTCCCCGTGGTGGTCAGTCCCCAGTTTTTCGGCTGGCTGATGGGTCTGGACGGGAGTCTTACCATCACAGCGCCAAAAGAAGCTGTGGCCGCCTACCGCCGGTCGCTGACTTCCGCTTTGGAACTTCTCCCTTAAACCACAGGGACTGTCAAATTCCCGGAATTTGACAGTCCCTGACTTTTTTTGCTTTTCCAGTAAAAAACGGTTGAGTTTGGTTTCCATAAAGTGTTATACTTGTTAAGCACTTACTTATTCAAAACAGAAAGGACTCCCAATATGAAATTATCCTTCCGGGGGCTGAGGGCCCTCACGGCCGGCGCGCTGGCCGCAGCTTTGATTCTGACCACCCCAATGTCCCTGGCAGCTAATCTTCCCTATCAGGACCTTAACGAGGATGCCTGGTATATGTCCGCTGTGGAATACTGCTGGCAAAACGAGCTGATGGACGGCATCACCAGCTCCTCTTTTGCCCCCGACGATCTGATGACCCGGGGCGTACTGGCGGAGGCCCTGTACCGCCTTGCCGGCAGCCCTGTGGTGACCCTGGAGGGGAAGGACTATGACAGCGGCTCCATCTCCGTGGACATGGAGGACGCCCCCACCGACGAATACCCCTTCACCGATGTGGACCCTGACCACCCCTACGCCGACGGCATCCTTTGGGCCTGGCAGGAGGGCATCATTGCCGGCTACGATGACGGCACCTTCGGCGTAGACACCCCTATCACTCGGGAGCAGATGGCCGCCATCTTCTGGCAGGCCCAGGGTAAAAAGCTCTCCCAAAAAGCCGCTCCTTTTCCCGACCTGAAGCAGGCCTCCTCCTGGGCCGTCAACGCCATCGAGTGGGTCTGGTATGTGGGCCTGATGAGCGGCCGGGACGACGGCATGTTTGATTACGCCGGCTATACCACCCGGGCTGAGGGGGCTGCCATCCTCCGGGCCTATGACAAGGCTTTTGTCAACCTTCCCGCAGACGACCCTGATATGGAGTCCAGCCCCATTGCCCTCAACACCTACGACAACGCCGCCTTTGTCTCCAACGGCACCTACCTCACATATCAGGGCGACGCCGCCAGCTACATCGGCGTGGATGTCTCTTCCCACCAAAAGGCCATCGACTGGGCCCAGGTGGCTGCCTCCGGGGTGGACTTTGCCATGATTCGGGCCGGTTACCGTGGTTACTACAACCCCACCCTCAACAAGGACGCCTATTTTGACTATAATATGCGCCAGGCCCTGGCCAACGGCCTTCAGGTAGGGGTCTATTTCTTCTCCCAGGCCGTCACCGTGGAGGAGGCCCAGGAGGAGGCCTACTATCTCTTGGACATCATCCAGAAGTACGACATCACCTACCCGGTGGTCTTCGACTGGGAGAGCGTCAACAATGAGGACTCCCGCACCAAGAACACCGACGGTGAGACGGTTACCAAGTGCGCGCTGGCTTTCTGCAAGATCATTGAGGACGCCGGTTATCTGCCCATGACCTATGGCAGCCCCTCCAAGATCTACGCCGGCGGCATCCAGCTGGAATATCTTCAGAACTACCCCTTCTGGCTGGCCCACTATACCAAGGATTGGGAGCCTACCAGCTTCCGCTATCACTATGATATGTGGCAGTACTCCAGCACCGGTTCCGTCCCCGGCATCGAGGGAAATGTGGACCTGGATTTGTGTCTTACTGATTTCAGCAAGTGGAATGCCTGATTTGCTCTGCCCCACCCTCCGTTTTCCCGGAGGGTGGGGCAACTTTTTATCCTGTTCTTGACAAACGGAATTCTTGGGGTATAATAGACGGCGTTGGTGTCTTGACACCTGTACACTCCGTAAATTTTGTGTGGTAAAGGTGATCCTATGAAAGAGTTCCTGAAGCGGAAAAACATTGAAATTTCCGCTAAGCGCTACGGAATTGACGCCCTGGGCGCCATGGCCCAGGGTCTGTTCTGCTCCCTGCTCATCGGCACGATTATTAAAACCCTGGGCCAGCAGCTGTCCATTCAATACCTGGTGGATATCGGTACTTACGCGTCCAATGTCTCCGGCTCCGCCATGGCGGTGGCCATCGGCTACGCTCTGAAGGCCGACCCCATGGTCCTCTTCTCTCTGGCCGCCGTGGGCTGGGCCGCCAACGCCGAGGGTGGGGCGGGCGGACCGCTGGCCGTCCTGATCATTGCCATCATCGCCGCGGAATGCGGCAAAGCGGTGTCCAAGGAGACCAAAATCGACATTCTGGTTACCCCCGGCGTCACTATTCTGGTGGGCGTCGCTCTGGCCAAACTCATCGCCCCGCCCATCGGAGCCGGAGCTTCCGCCTTTGGTGTTATGATTGACCAGGCCACCAAGCTCCAGCCCTTCTGGATGGGGATTGCCGTCTCCGTGCTGGTGGGCATTGCCCTCACCCTGCCCATCTCCTCCGCCGCCATCTGCTCTGTGCTGGGTCTTACCGGCCTGGCGGGGGGCGCGGCGGTAGCAGGCTGCTGCGCTCAGATGGTGGGCTTTGCGGTGATGTCCTTCCGGGAAAACCGCTGGGGCGGCCTGGTGAGCCAGGGTCTGGGAACCTCCATGCTCCAGATGCCCAATATCGTCCGAAATCCCCTGATCTGGATCCCCGCCACCCTGGCCTCCGCCATCACCGGCCCCATCGCCACTTGTGTCTTCGGCCTTCAGATGAACGGCGCCCCCATCAACTCGGGCATGGGCACCTGCGGCCTGTGCGGCCCCATCGGGGTGTGGACTGGCTGGCTGGCTCCCGGTGAGGAGGCCCTGTCCAAGGGGGCCGTGGCCATTTCCCCTACGGCCTTTGACTGGGTTGGGATGCTTCTCATCTGCTTTGTCCTGCCCGCCCTGCTGTCCTGGTTCTTCTGCGAAATCTGCCGGAAGCTGGGGTGGATCAAAGAGGGGGATCTGCTTCTGCCCTGACCAAAATTTCAAAGCCCCCGGATGAGCTGTCATCCGGGGGCTTTTTTAGTAGCACTAAAATCGGCAATCTGCGACGGTTCGCGGCTTACAGTCCGAACCAACTGCAAAGGGGCTCTGCAATCATGGAACAGAAAATGGGATTGAAAATGTCCAACACCAGCAATCCAAACGGGGGATATACAACCCAGCCGACCTTGGAAAATCCGAATTCCTTCATAACGGCTTTTTCATTTGCCATGGTGTTCGGACCATTGCCCAGGCCCATGCCGATATGTCCCGCGGCGATCACCGCCGCGTCATAGTTGCTCCCGCAGGTCTTGAAGGTCACCACATAAGCCCACAGGCAGGTCATGAGTACCTGGGCCACAAAGATGATCACAAACGGCCCGAAGGCGTCTGCCAGCTTGGTCACATCAATGGTCATCATGGTCATGCCCAGGAAAATTTCCAGACAGAGGTCGCCGAAGGCATCCAGCTCTTCCGTCCGCACTTCCACATGGACGGCGTCCAGGATATTGCGGATAATGACGCCGCCGATCATGCAGCCAATGAAGTACGGAAATTCGATATAAGGCACATATCCGGCCAGAATGGCAATGTAGGATCCCAACCCGGCGGAAATAATGATCAGGCACACACTGCTCAGCAGTCTCTTCCCATCCAGAGGGGTTACCTTGCTGTCGGCGACCTTTTCACCGGAGCCATCTCCGTTTCCGCCGTAATTTTCCGTTACCTCACCTTTCAGGTTGTGGCGTTTGATCAGCGCCCGGGCCACCGGGCCGCCGCACAAGCTGGCGAAAACCATGCCGAAGGTGGCGCACATAACGGCCATAACCACTGCGTTTTCCGCTCCCAGATCCTCATACATGGGGGCAATGGCACCCGAGGTGCCCACGCCGCCCATCAGGGACAGGGAGCCCATACCGATTCCCTGCAGAGGGTGCAGTCCCAGAGGGATTGTCAGCAGCACACCCAGCAGATCCTGAGCGAGAATGAGGCCGATGGTGGTGACGGCAATGCCCACACAAACCTTGCCGCCCTTCTTAATCAGTTTCCAGGAGGCAGTCAGGCCGACACCGGTGAAGAAGATGTCCATAAACCACTCCTTCAGAACGGCAACATCAAAGGTCACCTGAAGCACACCAATCTCCCGCAGAATTCCCAGAAGGAAACTGACTACCAAACCTGCCACAATGACGCCGGGAATACAGTAGGTTTGAAAGAATTTGACCCGCTTGACAACTGCGCGGCCGATCATGGCTACACAGGCGGCAATCGCCGCGCTTTGCATTACATCAAATGAAATTTCAACCACAAAAATTCCTCCGTTTTCCCATTACACACATAAAATTTAAAAAACTGCCTGTTTGTCTAAAAGCAGGCCCGCTCATCTCCCTTTTATTCGCAATATACCGACTTTAGTTCACAAACCTCATTTTACACGCTTTATCGGAATATTCCAGTTCAGAGTTTATCAGTACTTGCCGTGCAAATGACAAGAAACCATAAATTTCTATTAATTTCTCTCATAATAGCAAGAAAAAAAGATATCAAATTTATGGTATTTCTCTTGACATTCTGTCCTTTTCCGGTATAATAATTAAGCCTGTCTCTATGGTGAGACAGTGTTTCCTTGCTCCCGGCAGAGATCCGGGGGCCATATGTCCATAAGGAGGTGCAAAAAACATGGCAAAAATCAATGCGAACTACGAGGCTGTCTACATCCTGAAGCCCGATATGAGCGAGGAGCAGATCGCCGCCCTGGTGGAGAAGTTCAAGGCCGTGGTCGAGGCCAACGGCACTGTCACCGAGGTCGATGAGTGGGGCAAGCGCCGTCTGGCCTATCCCATTGAGGACCTGATGGAGGGCTACTATGTCCTGATGACCTTCACCGCCGCTGCCGCCATCCCCGCTGAGCTGGATCGTATTTTCCGGATCACCGACGGCGTGATGCGCTCCATGATCGTCTGCAAGGACCAGTAAGGAGGTCTTTGAGATGCTCAACAAGATCTTCCTCATGGGTCGTCTGACCCGTGATCCCGAGCTCCGGCGCACCCAGACGGGTACTCCGGTGGCCTCCTTCTCCCTGGCTGTCGACCGGGATTTCAAGGATAAGACCACCGGCGAGCGCACCACCGATTTTATCGATGTGGTGGCTTGGCGCCAGACTGCCGAGTTTGTCAGCCGCTACTTTACCAAGGGCCGCATGGCCGTGGTGGAGGGCCGGCTTCAGATCCGTGACTGGACCGATAAGGAGGGCGGCAAGCGCCGCAGCGCCGAGGTCATCGCGGACAACATTTACTTCGGCGACTCCAAGCGAGACGGCGACGGTGGCAGCAGCTACTCCACCGGTTTTAACCAGAGCGGCTATTCTGCCGGCGGTTACTCCGCTCCCGCTGCCCCCTCCGGCTACGGCGCCCCCCCTGCGGACGGCGACCAGTTTGCCGAGCTTTCCGACGACGACGGCGAGCTGCCGTTTTGACTTTGACCAGATAAGGTCGTAAGAAGGAGGTTAAATCCATGGCTATGGAACGTGATAACAGAGCTCCCCGCGGCCGCAAGCGCCGCAAGGTCTGCGCCTTCTGCGCCGACAAGGTGGAGTGCATCGATTACAAGGACGCCGCCAAGCTGCGCCGGTTCATCTCCGAGCGGGCCAAGATCCTGCCCCGCCGTACCACCGGCACCTGCGCCATGCATCAGCGCCAGCTGACCGAGGCCATCAAGCGTGCCCGTCAGATCGCTCTGCTGCCCTATGTGACCGACTAAATAAATGCTCAATCCCCGGCTGTTCCACAGGACAGCCGGGGATTTAAAATTTAAGGCCTCGGCTCCAATTGGGGCCGAGGCCTTAAATTTTGTTCGGTCAAATCAGAAAACCATATCCCGGCTGATCTCAGCCAGGGAGTGGACCCCGCACATGGCCATAGTATCCTGAAGCTCTCCCTTCAGCTTCTGGGTCAGGATCTGCACACCCTCTGCTCCCCCGCCGTATACGGCGGTCACATAGGGGCGGGCCAGAATGCAGGCGTCAGCCCCCAGGGCCAGGGCTTTACAAATGTCCACACCATTTCTCAGGCCGCCGTCCACCAAAATGGTCATCCGCCCCTTCACCGCTTCCGCAATGGCGGGCAGTACTTCGGCAGTGGCGGGTACCCCGTCCTGGACCCGGCCGCCGTGGTTGGACACCACGATGCCGGCCGCCCCGGCCTCCAGGGCCTTCTTGGCCCCCTTCACCGTCATAATCCCCTTGATAATAAAGGGAACCTTGGCATACTCAATAATCTCCCGCAGTTCACTGACGGTCTTGGACCCGGCAGGGGGATTGAGTCCCTTCAGGAAGGGCAGACCGGCTGCGTCAATGTCCATGGCAAACATCTGAGCCCCGGAGGCCTTTGCGGCGTCCAGCTTAGCAAACAGGGTATCCCGGTCCCAGGGTTTTACTGTGGGAATCCCCTTCCCGCCGTTTGCGCCAATGGCTTTGGCGGCAGCTGCAAACACCCCGGGGTCGGTACCGTCTCCGGTGAAGGCGGCGATGCCGGCCTCAGCGCAGGCGGGAACCAGAATGTCGTTATACTCCTGGTCGGTGTACTTCTCCCCATAGTGGAGCTTTACCGCCCCCACCGGCCCGGCAAATACCGGCAGGTCATAGGTCTGCCCAAACATGGTAAAGCGGGTGTCTACGGGGCCGTTGGTACAGATGGTATCCATATTGAGGCACACATCCTGCCAGGCCTCATAATTACGAATGGCCACCGTTCCGCTCCCTTTGGCTCCGGGACCGGGCATGGTATTTTTACAGGCCCGGCCATTGCATACAGGGCACGCCTTGCAGTAAGGGCCGCTGCAGGTGCGGGCATTTTCCAACACTTCCTGATAGGTCATAAAATATCCCTCCTATTACTTCTTTCAAATCATAGCGCCCCCGGCAATTTTCGTCAAGCCCCGGGCTGACACTAACAGTGCCGCCGGAGAATCCGGCGGCACTGTTATTTGCTGTTCGATTAATAGAGGTTGGTTCTGGCCTTGGTCAACTCCTGTGCAATGTTCAGCACATGATCGCCGATTCTCTCAAAGTCGGTCAAAAGCTCAGCGTAGAGGATGCAGGCCTCGTCGGAGCAAATGCCATCCCGCATACGGATCAGCTGACTGCGGCGGTACTCGTCGGTCATGTCGTCAATTCGCTGTTCGATCTGCGCCACATCCGCCAGCCACTCAGGCCCGCCGGCCTCCCGGTCCAACAGGGTGCTCACTGCCTCCAGGGAGACATCCCGCATCTTCTCCACTTCTTTCTGGGCAATGGGGGAGAGCTTGACATTTTTGGCCACCAGCATTCTGGTATATCCGGCCAGGTTGTCGGCGTGATCGCCGATTCGCTCAATATTGCCCGAAATGGTAAAGAAGCTGCTGACCACCCTGGAATCCTGTTCGTTGGTCTCGATGGAAATCAGGTGGGAGACATACCGGGATATCTCCCGGTTCAGAAAGTCAATATACTCTTCCCGCTGCTCCACATCCTCCAGCTTGTCCGGATCCCTGGCCAAAACGGACTCAAATACGGCCTCTACATTGTCCCTGGCCATATTCAGCATCCGGCGCAGCTCGTTTCGAAGCTGGTCCACCACAATGGCGGACACACCCAGGCCGCCCTCCTTACCACTGGCGGAAACAGGGGTCAGATATTCCAGGTGCATCGTGCCTTCCTCATGCTCCTGAACATGCTCGGGCAGAATCCGGACTGCCAGCTTGGCCAGGTAGTTGCCCAGAGGCAGAAGAAGTATGGTGGTCAAAATGTTGAAGCTGGTGTGAACCAGGGCGATCTGACCGGCGGGCGTCCCTGGCAGCACAGCGGACAGGAAGTTTCCAACAGGGCCGCTCAGAACCAGGCTGCCGTCGATGACATGGGCAATGGGGAAAATCAGGAAGAGCGTAGTGAAAATGATGGTGCCAATAACATTGAACATCAGGTGAATAATCGTGGTTCGCTTGGCGTTTCGGTTGGTGCCGATGGAGGCCAGGACGGCGGTAATACAGGTACCGATATTTTGTCCGAACAGGACGAAAACCGCGCTGGACAGTCCAATGATTCCGCTGTTGGCCAAGGCCTGAAGGATGCCTACCGAGGCAGAGGAGGACTGGATAATCGCCGTAAATCCAGCGCCCGCCAGAATACCCAGGATGGGATTGGAGAAGGTGGACATGAGACTGATAAAGCTTTCAGACTCCCGCAGAGGAACCATAGCGTCACTCATCATTCCCATTCCCAGGAACAGTACGCCAAGTCCGGCCAGGATCTGACCGATATGCTGAAGCTTGGGATCCTTCACAAATACCATCAGCGCCACGCCCGCAAAGGCAAAGAAGGGGGCCAATTCTCCCACATCCAGGGCAATGAGTAAACCGGTCACCGTAGTACCGATATTGGCGCCCATGATAATCCAGACCGCCTGGTTCAGGGTCATCATGCCTGCGTTGACAAAGCCCACCACCATGACGGTGGTAGCGGAGGAGGACTGAATCACTGCCGTAATGGCGGCGCCCACCAGCACACCTAAAAAGCGGTTGGCGGTCAGTCGCTCCAGAATGTTTTTCATCCGGTTGCCGGCAGCAGCTTCCAAGCCGGAGCTCATCATCTGCATGCCATGGAGGAACAGCGCAAGTCCGCCCAGCAGGGCCAATATGTCTGTAATACCCATACCTTCCTATTTCCCTTCTGCGTCAATCCCGCATTTCATTGGTATAGCTCGAAATGTCTCCATTTTCATTATAATTAAAACATTTTGTTCGTCAACCGGTTTTCTCATTTTTCCCTCTTTTACCCAAAAATGGCCAGCCGCTTTTTACTCACGGCTGGCCGTTTTTCTCAGTTGGTCTCTTTCTGGCTGTCCAGATATTCGTCGTAGGTCATCTTTCGGTCAATGAGTTTGCCCTCCGAAGTAAAATCAAAGACCCGGTTACATACCGTCTGGATGAGCTGGTGGTCATGGGAGGCCACCAGGACATTACATTTCACAGCCTCCAGGCCCTTGTTCAGGGCGGCGATAGACTCCAGATCCAGGTGGTTGGTGGGCTGATCCAGCATCAGCACATTGGCCCCGGAGAGCATCATCCGGGAGAGCATGCACCGCACCTTCTCGCCGCCGGAGAGGACCTTTACGGGCTTATACACCTCGTCTCCGGAGAAGAGCATCCGCCCCAAAAAGCCCCGCAGATACTGCTCCTGGGGGTCGGGGGAGAACTGCCGCAGCCACTGCACCAGGTTGTCGTCGTTGTCCTGGAAGTAGGGGGTATTGTCCTTGGGAAAGTAGGAGAAGGTAGCGGTCTGACCCCACTTCACGGTTCCCTCGTCGGGCTCCATCTCGCCGGCCAGAATCTTGAAGAGGGCGGTGTGAGCGTTCTCGTTGTCACCCACAAAGGCGATCTTGTCCCCGTGGCCCACAATAAAGGACACCTTGTCCAGTACCTTCACCCCGTCAATGGTCTTGGACACATCGGTGACGAAGAGGATGTCCTTGCCCACCTCCCGGTCGGGGGTAAAGCCCACCCAGGGATAGCGGCGGGAGGAGGCGGGCATCTCCTCCACGGTGAGCTTGTCCAGGAGTTTCCTTCTTGCGGTGGCCTGCTTGCTCTTGGACTTGTTGGCGGAGAAGCGGGAAATAAAGTCCTGCAGCTCCTTGATCTTCTCCTCGTTTCGCTTGTTCTGGTTCTTGATGAGCTGCTGAACCAGCTGGGAGGACTCATACCAGAAGTCGTAGTTGCCCACATACATCTTGATCTTGTTGTAGTCGATGTCCACAATATGGGTACACACGGTGTTCAGGAAATGGCGGTCATGGGACACCACGATGACGGTGCCCTCAAAGTCCAGCAGGAAATCCTCCAGCCAGTTCACCGCGTCAATGTCCAGGTTGTTGGTGGGCTCGTCCATCATCAGCAGATCGGGGTTGCCGAACAGGGCCTGGGCCAGCAGCACCTTTACCTTCAGGCGGGCGTCCAGAGTGGCCATGTCGTTATAGTGAAGCTCCGTGCCGATTCCAAGGCCCTGGAGGATGCGGCTGGCGTCGCTCTCGGCCTCCCAGCCCCCCAGTTCGGCGTACTCCTCCTCCAGCTGGCAGGCCAGAAGTCCGTCCTCATCGGTCATCTCTTCCTTGGCGTAGAGGGCCTCCTTCTGCTTTCCGATGTCGTACAGACGCTGGTTGCCCATGATGACCGTGTCCATTACATTATAGGCGTCATAGGCGTTCTGGTCCTGCTTCAGGACAGACATACGGATGTTGGGGAGGATGCTCACCTCACCGGTGGTGGGCTCCAGCTGCCCGGACAAAATCTTCAGAAAGGTGGATTTTCCGGCGCCGTTGGCGCCGATGATACCGTAGCAGTTACCACGGAGAAACTGCAGGTCCACATGGGAAAACAGCGGGGTACCGCTGTAATTCAAGCTCAAATCGGTAACGGTGATCATAGGCTGCTCCTTTTCGTATGGTCAAAATCGTTCGGGAATCATATTATCATAGGCTTTGGGAAAAAGATAGCCTTTTTTTACGGAAAAGTAGACAAAAAGCAGGCCCTGTCATGGGCAGTTCTGATGACAGGGCCTATGGTTCTCTTACTTTAAATGCCAAATATCCTCATTATACTGTCTGATGGTGCGGTCGGAGGAGAAATACCCGGACTTGGCGATATTCACCAGCATCTTCCTGGCCCAGGACAGGCGGTCCCCATAGTCCTGAACGGCCCGCTCCTTGACGGCGATATACTCCTCCACATCCAGCAGAGCCATGAACCAGTCCTTGGTCTTCATGTCGTGCCACAAAGCGGACAGGCTGGCCGGGTCGCCCACCCTGAGCAGCTCAGGGGACACCAGAAAATCCACCAGCCGCTCCACACCGGGGCGGTGGTAGTAGTCCAGGGGGCGGTAGCTCCGGCCGTCGGGCTCGCTGCCCTGATACAGGGAGATGACCTGATCGCTGGAGGCCCCGAAGGTGTAGATGTTCTCCTCCCCCACCAGCTGGGCGATCTCCACATTGGCCCCGTCCATGGTGCCCAGGGTCACCGCCCCGTTGGCCATGAACTTCATGTTTCCGGTGCCGCTGGCCTCCTTGGAGGCCAGGGAGATCTGCTCTGAAATGTCGCAGGCGGGAATGAGCCGCTCAGCCCAGGTCACATTGTAATTTTCCACCATGGCCACCCGGAGCCAGGGTCTGACCTGGGGATCGTTTTCGATGAGCTGGCGTAGGCACAGGATCAGGTGGATGATATGCTTTGCCATCACATAGGCGGGAGCAGCCTTGGCCCCGAAGATGATGGTGACCGGCTGCCGGGGCAGACGCCCGCTCTTGATCTCCAGATACTTGTGGATGATATACAGGGCATTCATCTGCTGGCGCTTATACTCATGAAGGCGCTTGATCTGGATATCGAAGATGGACATGGGGTCAAGCTCCACCCCCTGTCTGGAGAGAAAGGCCCGGCACAAATCATCCTTGTTGTCCCGCTTCACCTGGAGCAGCCGTCCCAGGATGTTGTCGTCCTGCTGGAAGGCCAGCAGTCCCTCCAGCTTGCGGGCATCCTTACGCCAGGAGGTCCCGATGCAGTCGTCAATGAGGGCGGACAGCCTGGGATCGCAGGCCTCCAGCCAGCGGCGGAAGGTCACGCCGTTGGTCTTGTTGTTGAATTTCCGGGGATAGAGGTCAAAGAAGGGCTTCAGCTCGGAATTTTTCAGAATTTCCGTATGGAGGGCCGCCACACCGTTGACAGAGAAGCCGTAATGAATGTCCATATGGGCCATGTGGACCAGACCCTGTTGGTCCAGAATGGACACCCGGCCGTCCGGGTGGGCCTCCTTGACCCGGCGGTCCAGCTCCCGGATCACAGGCACCAGCCCGGGAGCCACCTTTTCAATGAAGGACAGGGGCCACTTCTCCAGTGCTTCCGCCAGAATGGTGTGGTTGGTGTAGGCGCAGGTGCGGCTCACCTGGTCGATGGCCCGGTTGATGGACATTCCCCGCTCCACCAGCAGGCGGATGAGCTCCGGGATGACCATGGAGGGGTGGGTATCGTTGATCTGGACGACCACATGGTCGGCCAGCGTGTCAATGCCATACCCCCGCTCCTCCAGTTCCTGCAAGATGAGCTGTGCTCCCGCCGACACCATAAAATACTGCTGATAGACCCGCAGAAGCCGTCCGGCCTCGTCACTGTCGTCGGGATAGAGGAAGGAGGTGAGGTGGTGGACAATGTCCCCCTTGTCAAAGCGGATTCCGTTCCAGGGCTCCTGGGCAGGCTGGGGCACATCAAAGAGGTGCAGTCGGTTGGCGCTCTGATTCCCCGCCCCGGGCACGGCGATGTCATACTGTACCGCCTGGAGATCAAAGCCTCCAAAGTGCACCGTAAAGGTCTTCCCAGTGGGAATGAGCCAGCTGTCCGGCTCAATCCAGGGGTCAGGCAGTTCCACCTGCTTGTTGTTCTCAAACTGCTGGCGGAACAATCCGTAGTGGTAATTGAGTCCCACTCCGTCCCCGGGCAGTTCCAGGGCGGCAATGGAGTCCAAAAAGCAGGCGGCCAGACGGCCCAGTCCGCCGTTTCCCAGAGAGGGCTCGGGCTCCATGTTTTCGATGCTGCTCAGTTCCCGGCCCATGCTTTCCAGCAGCTCTCTCACCTGTTCGTAGATCCCCAGGGCCAGCAGATTGTTGGAGAGCAGCTTGCCCACCAGAAACTCCGCGGAGAAGTAGTAGAGCTTCCGTTCCCCTTTGGGCGCCGGGCGCTGGGCGGCCAAATGGCTGCACAGCAGGAGCAGCGCCTCATAGATCTGGTGGTCATCACACTGATCCGGCGGGCATCCAAACCGCTCTCTTGTCAATTCCCAAAGCTGTTCTTTCAGCTGCATATCATTTCTTCTCCTATTACAATATATTTACGGTTGAAGGCACGGCAGCCAGCCGTGTCTTTTTC
>JAXUUN010000004.1:0-100395 GCA_037231075.1 bacterium
GCGGAAAAAGACACGGCTGGCTGCCGTGCCTTCAACCGTAAATATATTGTAATAGTGAGGTGAGCACGATGTTATTCGGAAAATTCTGCATTGATTTCGGCTCCGTACAAATGGATACCACAAAACATTGTGCGGAGCCTTTTCGGACTGTCAAGTTGTAAAACCGGGAGGCCGGGGCAGAACATCTCTGCCTTTGGTTTTTGTACCCTTTTTGCAGACTGACAGGGCAAGATAGTTTATTTTGGGCCGCGGACGATGTTTTGTCCGCGGCCTTTTGTTATGCCCATTTCAGGGGCGATGGAACAGAGGGCGCACAGCATTGTGCTGCCCTCTGCCCTTTTGAAAGGAAGATATTACATGACCCAAGAACAAGATTTATTGACCGGGAGCGTACCCAAAAAACTGATCCGGTTTGCCTTCCCGCTGTTTTTGGCCAACCTGCTGCAGGCTCTCTACAATGTGGTGGATATGCTGGTGGTGGGGAAAATGGTGGGCGAGACCGGCCTGGCCGCTATCAGTAACGCCTCCATGCTGTGCTTTATCATCAATTCTCTCTGTATCGGCCTGACCATGGGCGGGAGCGTTTTGGTTGCCCAGTACAAGGGGGCAGGCGACCAAAAGGGACAGCATGACACCATCGGAATGCTGTTTCTCCTGTCATTGGCGGCCTCCGTTGTAGTTACCATGCTCGGTCTTGCCGTCTATGAGCCTCTGTTCCGGGCGCTGGATGTTCCGGCGGAGGCCTATCCGGATGCCTGCGGCTATATGGAGATCATCTGCTGGGGGACCGTATTCGTCTTTGGCTACAATACAGTCTGCTCCATTCTGAAGGGCCTGGGCGATTCTAAAACGCCGCTCTTTTTCGTAGGTGCCGCCACGATTCTCAACGTCTTGCTGGATGTACTGCTGGTAGGGCCGTGTTCCATGGGCACCGCCGGTGCGGCCTGGGCCACAATCACTGCCCAAGGCATTTCCTTTGCGGGTTCGCTGGTCTATCTGCGGCGGCGTCAATGGAGTTTTTTCCACGTAAAAATGGAACTTCGCCGGGAAATCCTACTGGCTATTTTGAAGGTGGGCCTGCCAACCGCAACCCAGATGGTGGTGGTAAACACGGCCTATCTGCTGGTGACGGGAATGCTCAATCCCTTCGGCACCGCGGTGGCCGCCGCCTCCGGCGTGGGACTGAAGATCAACACCTTTGCCGGGATGCACTGCTGGGCCATTGGGCAGGCCATCACCGCCATGGTGGGCCAGTGCGTGGGAGCCGGTCAGATCCGGCGGGCCTGCCAGGTGGTGCGATCCGGTCTGCTGCTAAACCTCGCCGTCACAGCGGCGGTAGTGGTGACGGTCCAGTTTCTGGCAGAACCTCTCATCCGCCTGTTTGACAGCACCAGTCCGGAAATGATCCGGGTGGGCGTGTTATACCTGCGCTTGTGCTGTGGAGTCAACAGCCTGGTCTATGCTGCCATGTACACGCTGGATTCCTTTGCTATCGGCGTGGGCGCGGCCCATGTGGCCATGATCAATGCCCTTCTGGACGCGGTGGTGGTGCGTCTGCCGGTGGGGTGGCTGCTGGCCTTTTCCCTTTCCATGGGCTTTCCCGGAATCTATCTGGGCCAAGCCCTTTCGCCCATTCTGCCCGCTCTGGTTGGGCTCATCTACTTCAAAAGCAGAGTTTGGGAACGGAAGAGGCTGGTGCGTGAGCCTTCGAGAGAGGGCAGCCGAAACAAATAAAAGGAGGAAAAGAATATGAATCCATCCAACATCTATCCCCGAACAGGAGATACTCAGACCGTCTATCTCAACCAAGTCGTGACGGACCCCAGTATCCTTGTAGGGGACTACACCATGTATAACGACTTTGTCCATGACCCCGTTGATTTTGAGAAGAACAATGTGTTGTATCACTATCCCGTCAACCACGACCGGCTGGTGATCGGCAAGTTCTGCTCCATCGCTTGTGGGGCGAAGTTTCTCTTCAACAGCGCCAACCACAGCCTGCAATCCCTCTCCACCTATCCCTTTCCCATCTTCTTCGAGGAGTGGGGCCTGGAGCGGAGTCAGGTGGCCAAAGCCTGGGATAACAAGGGTGATATTGTCATCGGAAACGATGTGTGGATCGGCTACGAGGCGGTCATCCTGGCGGGGGTGACGGTTGGTGACGGAGCCATTATCGGTGCCCGGGCCGTCATAACAAAAGATGTACCGCCATATACCATTGTGGGCGGTGTCCCGGCTAAGCCGATCCGAAAGCGGTTTTCCGAGGACAAAATTGCCGCGCTGCTGGAGTTGCGGTGGTGGGAGTGGCCGGAGGAGCGGATCCGGGCCAATCTGGATGCCATTCAATCAGGACAAATGGATCAAATCAGATGACCTGTTTTGTCGTAAAGTTCGGGCTGTCCCTATCCGAATGACACAATAAAAAATACATCCCTCTGGAAACCACAGATTCCAGAGGGATGTATTCACATCTCGGGCTGTTTCCAGTGGTTCAGCTTTGGCAGCTGAGCTTCAAAGTAGGCTCTGACCTGCTCCGAGGGCCAGGTCTCATTGGACATATGACTTTCCAGGAAATTCAGCAGTTCCTCAAGGCTCGTGTAAACGAATTTCCCGTCGGCATAGCACCACTTGCAGTACTCCTCGTTGAAGGAACCGCCCGGCTCCCGGCTGATATTGGCGTCCTCCAGGGGCATGCCGCAGCACTGGCAGATCAGCTGCCTGGGCGAACCCAGCAGGGTGTTGATGGAGACATCAAACAGCCTGGAGAGCAGCTTCAAAGTTTCTGTGTTGGGCACCGTTTCACCGGTCTCCCAGCGGGAAACCGCCTGACGGGTCACATGCACTTGTTCCGCCAGCTGCTCCTGGGAGAGTCCCCGCTTGGTGCGCAGTTCCAGAAGGATTTCTTTGGTATCCATGTTGATCACCACCTTGCCCGGATTGTACCACAGCGGGAGCAAAAAGCAAAGCAACTGGCTGTTGCCCCAATTCTGCTTTGCTCTCGCATTAGGCGTATCAGTATTTAATAAGCTATAAACAAAGAATAGCGCCCGCTGAAATCTGTGGATGTTCAGCGGGCGCTACTGCCTTTTCAGTTGTCCTGTTCGGGGTATTTACCATAGGCGTTTTTCCAATTTTCAGCCGCTTTCATGAAAGCAGCATAATCATGGGCGCGAATGTACTCCAGCGCCTGCTTGTACTTCCCGTATTTATAGCCGGGGTGGTTGAGAAATGATTGAATGATCTCGCAGGACTCGTACTCCCCGCAGTCCCCGCAGGTGATGTGGCCTCTGGCCAGGCAGCATTTCTTCATCCTACACTTTGCCCGGCTCAGATCCCGGGAGCCGTCCAGGTACCCCGGCTTGCAACCCTTGCAGGTTTTCAAATACTCCCGGCAGGTCCCGCAGTAGGCGCCGCCGCAGCCGATCTCCTCTGTACCGTTCATCGGGGCGCGCCCCCTTCAAAATGGTAGATCTCCAGAAAATCGCGGATGTTTTTTTCCACCCCGTGAATGGACTGCTCATCGCCGTATTTGATATTGATGCATCGTTTTCCCTTTTTACAGGCAGGCAGACTATCTGCCAAACGATTTAGAAACTCTTCGTCGGAAAAATGAATGGAGAAATGGCTTTTTGCGGCGGAAACCGCCACATATCCCTCATACATCTTTTTTCCCAGCAGCCACATGGGCATGGAAAAGGAGATTTTGGGGATCAACTGTGGGTGTTCCGCCCCCATAAAATCAATAAATGCGCTGACATGCCGCCGCTGCTCTTCGTTCAGCGACGCCACATACTCGGAAACAGATGCTGCGCCCATATCATACCTCCAACTGCCTATTGGGACTGCTGCCGGTCCCACTCTTTTTTCAGGATGGCATACTGCACTGTATTTTCATACCGGGGCGTGCCGTCGGGATTGGTCACGAAGGAGATAAATTCCAGGAACACGCCCTCCCGGCGCATGCCCAGCTTTTCGCACAGGTGCTGACTGGCAAGGTTGTAGTCCTCCGTATAGGCGTAAATGCGCCGTGCGCCCTTTTGGGAAAAGAGATAGTCGAAGAAGGCCTGGGCCGCCTCGAATGCGTACCCCTTACCCTGGTAGGCCCCGTTCAGCATCCAGCAGGGGCTGAAAGTGTCCCGCACGGCATCCTCGCCT
This sequence comes from bacterium, assembly GCA_037231075.1. Taxonomy (GTDB): domain Bacteria; phylum Bacillota; class Clostridia; order Oscillospirales; family Oscillospiraceae; genus Lawsonibacter. The sequence continues at coordinate 4,156 of JAXUUN010000004.1, forward strand.
GCGTGGGGCCCGCCCGCCTCCGGATATGCGTCGATCTCTCCGATCACCTTGCCGCCGTCCTTCAGGGTGATGGCGAAATAGTACTCCGTCTCGCCGAGCCGTTTTTTCATTTCCGCTTTTGCCTCGTCCAGGGAGTGCAGTTTCATGCTGGCAAAGCAGTTGACCGCTGGCTCTTTCAGATATTCGTAAACATCCGCCGTGTCACCTTCTAAAAAGGGGCGCAGGATCAGCCGGTTTGTCTCTATTACCATATTTCGGCACCTCAAGAAAAGCAAAAATAGATAGTGAAATTTAATGGGGTGGTTTTGCTGCAAAAGTTAAGAAAAATCCGCCAAAATCACAAGATTTTGACGGATTTTGGTCCGAGTGGGGAGACTCGAACTCCCGGCATCTTGCTCCCAAAGCAAGCGCGCTACCAACTGCGCTACACCCGGTTATAGAATTTTCCAATTGTGGTCAAACATGTGGTCAACGCCGATTTTTGACCAGTTACCGGCGAGAGGGAAAGTGCTGTCAGCCCAAGTGTTCCAAGGCTTTCCGGGTTTTCTAAGGGCTGTGGCCCGAACCTGGGCCTCACGCTCCCAAAGCAGGCGCGCTACCAACTGCGCTACACCCGGATATGAAGTTGTGGGGTGGCCTGGGCGTATTCTCCCAAAGCAGGCGCGCTACCAACTGCGCTACACCCGGATATGAAGTTGTGGGGTGGCCCGGGCGTATTCTCCCAAAACACATGTACTGTCCTGGAAAAGCGAAAACCCTGTACATAGCATATGATGGACACTTCAGTAAGTATACCAGAGGACTTTCAGGAAAACAATCCCCAAAGGGAACTTTTTATTTCATGCTTTTAATGACGGTCAATTATTAACAGCGGCGGGAGATTCCCGCCGCTGTATCATTCTAATCTCCATATAGAGTGTCCCAGCCTGCAAGGCCATAGGCACTCTTTGCGGACTGGACCGCCCGCAGGATAGCCGTTTCCATAGCTTTGGCAGCCAGCGCACCCACTACATTCACATCGCCGGGGACATCGCCCAGGGAGAGAGCATAAATACTGTCTCCGTCAGCTGTGGTGTGGACTGGCCGGATAGCCCGGGCATATCCGTTGTGGGTCATACCGGCAATTTTGCAAAGCTGGGTCTTCTGGAAGGTGGCGTTGGTCACAACTACACCGAGGGTCGTATTGCCAGCAAACAGGTTTTCTGCCAATGTCACATCGGAGAACATCTCGTCCAATGTGCTGGACAGTCCGGTCTTTTCCTGGTTCAGTAATCCGGCCACCGGCTTCCCGTCAGGCCCATACACATCTCCCAGGGCATTTACCGCCACCAGAGCGCCCACCTTTAATCCACCGGCCTGAAAGGCGCAGGTACCAAATCCGGACTTCATGGCCCGGTCCATTCCCCGGTATTTACCGATGGAACAGCCGGTCCCGGCCCCCACATTTCCCTGTTCCGGAGCTTCATAGGAGGCATTTTTACATGCCTCATAGGCCATTTGGGCTGTGGGACGCACATCCTTGCTGCCTACGGTCAGATCAAAGAGACAGGATTGACAGACCAGAGGGACCTTGGTTACGCCCACATCAAATCCAATATTCCGCTCTTCCAGATACCGCTGGACTCCTCCGGCGGCATCCAGCCCGAAAGCGCTGCCCCCTGACAGCAGGACCCCGTTGATCCCTTCGGCCGCAGCCACCGGATTCAGAATCTGGGACTCCCGGGAGGCGGGACCACCCCCCCGGACATCCAACCCGGCAGGGCTCATTTTATCACAGAGGATCACAGTACAACCGGTTGCGGCCTCAAAATCCTGGGCGTGCCCCACCCGGAAACCGCCTACCTCCATAATGCCGATCTCGTTCACACCAGTTCCACCTCTCTGCGGTTGATGGTTTTTTGCAGTGCTTTGCATACGGCGGTGCCCAGTACCAGGCAGGCAGCAGCCTCAGCAAGACCGTTGACGGCTACAAGGCCCATCATAAAGGCCAGCAGACTGAAGCCGCCTTCCCCGCTGTATCCGTAGGTGGTGACAGAAATATTAAGCCAGGTGTCTGCGAAAATGGCCCAGTTTCCGGCAATGTACAGTACCGTATTCAGCACCGGGGTCAAAAAGCAGCACAGTGCGATTCCAACCACTCTGGTCCGGTCAAACTTCTTCAGCAGCAGATAGAGCAGTCCGGGGATCACGCCTACCAGTACCCGGTTGACCACACAGCAGAAAAAGGTGCCTAAAGCGTTGACCTGCAGCAGCATGGCACCCAGAGGGCTTGCGCCGAAACACTGGAAAAAGCTGGTCAAGCCAAACACCAGGCCCAAAAATCCTCCCGCCATGGGGCCCAAAATAATGGAGCCCACTGCCACCGGAATGACAATGAAGGTGATCTCCACGCCCCATGGGGTTTTCAAATACCCCAATGGCGTGTAGGCCATGATGAGGACCAGGGCCGTCAACAGGGCCAGTTCCGACAGGTAGCGTACATTGGTCTTGCGTTTCATATTCAATTCCTCCTGCTGCCGCTCCGATCATATGGATGCAGCGCAAATTTATCCCGCCCTATGGGGAGACAAGGGGAGTATACTCCATTTTAAATAAATATGCAAGAGATTCCTTCCCTTTCCGATATAAAGTGCAGAATATCCCGCTTTTTGTTGACGAAGGGGCAAGGATGTGTTATCGTCCTATATAGTATGCTAAGAGGAGGAGAGGCTTTGATCGTTCTGGATCTGGAATGGAACCGGGGATATGATAAGACGCCTTTGGACGAAATATTGCAGATCGGCGCGGTCCGACTGGACCGACCGGGCGGGCGAATCGTGGACACTTTCTCTGTCTTCATTAAGCCACGGGTCCATAAGCGTCTGAACCGCACCGCAAAAGCACTGCCGGAAATTGATGCTTCTCTGTCCTCCGACCTTGACTTTCCTACCGCGTACCACCGGTTTCTCCAGTGGTGCGGAGAAGATGGAGCGTTTGCCGCTTGGGGCGCCGACGACTTTGACACACTGGAGCAAAACGCCAGGTATTGGAAGCTTCCCCTATTAAAACCAAGGGCTGTTTTCGATTTCCAGACTGCCTTTTCCCTGACTTTGGGTACCATGCAGAACATCGCCTTGTGGTGGGCGGTGGACTACTGCCGGATTCCCCAGTGCTTTACCTATCATAACGCCCTTCACGATGCCATGTACACCGCCCTCACCTCCGCCTGGGTGCCGGAGGAGCTGATGGAGCTGTCTGCCCGGCCCCGGTGGACCCTGCGATATCTCCTGCGGCCCTATCCGCCCCAGCCCAGCCGGACCGTAGGGCCCTGTCCCTCTCTCTCCTCGGCCCTGAACAGCCGCACTGCCCGGAAGGCTCTGTGCCCCGTGTGTGGAGAGGAAATTTGGATTCAGGGCTGGAACTCTCACCAACAGGGGACCTACTATTCCGACATTCTTTGCCCCTCTCACGGCCATTTTATTGCCCGCCTGACCCTTTCGGCCCCGGGGGACGGCCAGTGGCAGGGACACCAGGAGATTCCCGACCTTACCCAGTCCCTGCTGGAGGACTATGGCAAGGCCAGAACAGGAAAATATTACCTCTGCAAGGGCGGGCCAAGGCGCCGCAGACGATACCGCAGAAGAAAGGATCATAGACATGAACGAAATGATACTGCTCAAGCTGGGTGAGCTGGTCCTCAAGGGCCTGAATCGCCGCAGCTTTGAGGACAAGCTCCAGGCCAACATCTACCGCCGACTGAACAATCTGGGTCAGTTCCGGGTCTATACCCGCCAATCTACCACCTATGTGGAGCCCATGAACGACCAGTGCGACATGGACGGGGCCTGGGAGGCCATGACCAAGGTGTTCGGCGTTGTCGGTCTGTCCAGGGCACGGGCCTGTGAAAAGGACAAGGATGCCATTTTGGCTGCCGCCCGGGACTACCTGGACGACAAACTGTCCGCTGCCAGGACATTTAAGGTGGAGACCAAGCGGGCCGACAAGACCTTCCCCATGACCTCCATCCAGCTCAGCCAGTATGTGGGGGGCGAGCTGGACGACCTCTATCCCAACCTCCAGGTGGATGTCCACCATCCGGAGCTCACTGTCCATGTGGAGATCCGGGACTACGCCGCCTTTGTCCATGCCGACCCGGAACCCGGCGCCGGCGGCCTGCCTGTGGGCATCAACGGCCGGGCGGTGTCCCTCCTGTCCGGCGGGATCGACTCCCCGGTGTCCTCCTGGATGATTGCCAAACGGGGTGTTGCCCTGGAGATGGTCCACTTTTTCTCCTATCCCTACACCTCTCCCGAGGCCAAGGAGAAAGTCATTGAGCTGGCTCGTCTGCTCACCCCCTGGTGCGGACATCTCACCGTCCATGTGGTGCCCTTCACCGCCATCCAGGAGGAGCTGCGCCGCTCCTGTCCCCCCGAGCTCTTTACCCTCATCATGCGCCGGTTCATGATGCGCATCTCTGAGCGGGTGGCCCAGCGGTGCGGGGCCAAAGCCCTGGTCACCGGCGAGTGCCTGGGCCAGGTGGCCAGCCAGACCATGGAGGCCATGGCCGTCACCGGGGCCGTGGTCAAACTGCCCATCCTTCGGCCGGTGGTAGGAATGGACAAGGAGGACATTGTCCAGATCTCCCGGAAGATCGGTACCTTTGACACCTCCATCCTACCCTATGAGGACTGCTGCACGGTCTTTACTCCCCGGCACCCCCGGCTGCGGCCCACCCTGGAGGAGATTGAGGCCGCCGAGCAGGTGCTGGACATCGAAGCGATGGTCCGGGACGCTGTGGACGGCATTGAGCGGATCCAGGTCTGAATCACTTGTTTCTACCAAGCTGAATCCCGCGGGGCTTTGCCACGCGGGATTCTTTATCATCCGGAATACCGTTCCAGAATCTGATCGATCTCATTTTGAGAAAGCTGGCCGACAGGAATGACCGGCCCTGGCTCCGGGCCGTAGGGACCGACCTGCTTTTCGTAGACGGCCACGCCCAGCCAGCGGCCGTTTTTATAGCCGGCGTTGTGCTGGATCCCGGAGAGCTGAAATCCCAGCTTCTCATGAAACCGCTGACTGGCCGGGTTGGGAGATGTGATGAGGGCATAAGCCGTACGCACCCCCTGAAGGGCAATCAGGTCCATCAGGGCCCCGTAGAGGTTCCGGCCAAGGCCACCGTACCGGGTATCTTCACGCAGATAGATGGACAGCTCGGCGCTCCAGTTGTAGGCTGCCCGCTGGGCCAGACGGTGGGCGTAGGCATAGCCCAGCACCTGCCCCTCCTCCTCCGCAAGCAGATAGGGGTAGACGGAGAGGGTATGGGCGATCCGACTCTGAAATTCCTCCACACTGGGACATTCGTACTCAAAAGTGATCGTCGTCCCAATATAGGGCCGGTAAACGGACAACAGGTTTTCCCCATCCAGGGGACTGGCCATACGAAGTTTCATGTAGACACATCCTCTTTAATAAATGGCAATACTGCCGTGATTCTGGTCCCGACATCCACCCGGGACACCACCTCAAACCATCCTCCGTGGCGCTCCACAATCCACCGGGCAATGGACAGGCCAAGGCCTGTCCCGCCGGTTTTCCGATCCCGGGACTGGTCGGCGCGGTAAAAGCGCTCAAAGATGTGGGGAATGGCCTGGGGTGGGATGCCCATTCCCTCATCCTGCACGGTAAGGCGGACATAACTTTGCCCCCGGTTCACCCGAAGAAAAATTTTTCCCTCTTCCGGGCTGTACTTCAGACCATTGTCCATCAGGATCCGCAGCACCTGCTTCAGCAGGCCGGGGTCGGCGTGGACAAACACCGGCGTCTCATCCCACCGGGGCAGAAAAATCCGCTGAGGATGGATCATCTCCTCTTCCCGGAGCACCTCTCCGGCCAGGGCGGTCAGCTCTACCCGCTCCATTTTCACCGGCTGGGAATCGTTGTCGCCCCGGGCCAGGAAGAGCAGCTGTTCCACCAGACGCTCCATGGAGGCGGCCTCCGCCCGGATGGCGTCGATGGATTCCTGAAGGGCCTCCGGGTCGGATTTGCCCCACCGGTCCAGCAGGGCGGCGTAGCCCTGGATGACGGCAATGGGGGTGCGCAGCTCGTGGCTGGCGTCAGAGACAAAGCGCATCTGCGCCCCGTAGGCCTGATTCACACGGTCCATCATCTCATTGATGGCCCGGGCCAGCGAGCGCAGCTCCTTCTGGGTGGCGGGCAGATCAATGCGGCTGTCCAGATGCTTGGCGTCAATCTTCTCCAGCTCGCCGGCCAGATTTTCCAGTTCCCGGCGGGACATGTGGGTCATGGAGTTCAGACGGGCGGCGGTGGCGGCCAGCTCCTGAATGGGACGGAGTACCTTGCGGATGGAGCGGTTGTTGCGAAAGAGGTTTGTGAGCAGAGACAGCCCCTGACAGATGAGCAGCACCATCCCTGCCCAGTAGACCGTGCGGGCAATGCCGCTCAGGTCCACAGTGATGGCGTAGGGGTTCCCGTTGTTGGGCAGCTCGATGGTGTAATAGGAGGCCAGGTCCCAGGAGCGCAGGCCGTCCGCCGTCTCCGGGTGCTCCCCGATGAAGGGAAACGCAAGGGAGGTGTGCCCCTCGGCCTGATGATCCTCGGAAGTCAGATAGCCCTCCGGTTCCCGGTCCAGGGGCGTGATGGTGTAGTCGCTGGCCTCCATCCAGGCCAGAGCCTCCTGGGTGGGTACGCCCCGCTCCTCCACCAGAGCGGCAACCCCGGCGCAGCGGTTTTCGGCGTAGAGGACCATCCCCAGGGTGATCATCAGCAGCAGGAGCAGATCCATCACCAGAAAGACACCCAGCTGCCGCAGGAAAAATCCGATGTTCAGCCGGAAGGCCAGAGAGGAGTCCCTGGCCGCGGAAATGGGATCCGACGGGGGAGGAGACTGAAATCTATGGTGTTTTTTCCCCATGGCGCTCTCCTCCTTTCACCGACACTGTCCCGCACAGGGCCCTATCCCAGCTGCTCCTTCATCCAATTTCGAATGGGCTCCAGATTTTCAAAGGCCACATAGCTGCCGCCTTTTATCAGAAAGTCCAGCTGCCGCTGTTCCTGGGGTGTGCGGCGGCTGCCCTTGTCCTGAAGGCTCTCCCGGGTGGACCGGGTGACCATATTTACCATTCTGCGCTTGATCCAGCCCACTTTTTTGGGGGCCCAGCCACCCTGAAGGTAAAAAATGGGGGCGTCCGGCACATAGTTTGCTTTGATCAGGGAATCCAGTACCTGCTTTGCGGCGGGGGACATGCCCACGCCGCATACCCCTCTGACATGGTAGCGCTTCACCGCCTGATCCACCCCGGTGATGTGTCCGGCCATCAAAGGGCCCATAAAAAAGACATCGCTGTTGGGGGCCAGTTCTCCGTTGGCCTGGGAGAGGCTATATACTTTCAGCTTCTCCGCCTTCCCCAGCATCTCGGCGTACTCCCTGGTAAAGCCGGTATTGGAGCGATATACAATGACCATCTCTTGTTCCTCCCTAATCGTCCTTGATCACATAGCCCACGCCCCGGACCGTGTGGATCAGTTTGATGCTGAAGGCGTCGTCCAGCTTTCCACGGAGAAAGCGGATATACACATCCACAGAGTTGGTCTCGCCTACAAAGTCAAAGCCCCATACCGCGTCCAGAAGGGTTTCACGGGACAGAACCCGCCCCTTATTCTCCAGCAGATGTCGCAGCAGATCAAACTCCTTCTTGGTCAGCTCCACATTTTCTCCCCGAACAGTGACCTGGTGGCGATCCACATCCATGGACACTTCCCCGGCGGTCAGCGCCCCGCTGCCCACTTTTGCGTTTTGACCGCGCAGGGCCGCCCGGATCCGGGCCAGCAGTTCCTCGATGGCGAAGGGCTTTGTCACATAGTCGTCCGCCCCGGAGTCCAGACCGGACACCTTGTCCATGACGCTGTCCCTGGCGGTGAGCATGATGACGGGCACCTGGCTCTCTTTGCGCAGCCGGCGAAGGACCTCCATCCCGGACAGCTGGGGCAGCATAATGTCCAGAAGAATAAGGTCAAACTCCCCGCTCAGGGCCCGGTCCAGCCCCTTGCGGCCGTCAAATGCCTTTTCCACCGTATAGCCCTCATATTTCAGCTCCATCTCCACCATGCGGGCCAGCTTTTCTTCATCCTCCACAAGCAGGATGTGTTCTCCCATCCCTGTGTCACCTCGTATCTTCCTTACGGCTTTTTGCCGTCCTGATGCTTCTCTTTTTCATGCTTTTCATGCTGGTTTCTCAGCTCATCCATTACCTGACGCCCCAGATCTGAGGCGGTATCTGCCACGCTGCCCATCATATCGTTGAGATCGTCCCGCTCCAGGTCGGGCCCGGAAAAGCGATAGCGAAAGCCCAGAAACGGTCCGAGAATTAAAGCCGGGATCATCAGCCAGTAGACAAACACCAGCAGCAGCACCACAATCAGTACCGGCAGGGCGGTGATGGGCTGGTCCCTGCGCCAGATTTCCAGCTCATTGTCAATCAGCCACCGGCGGAGTGTGGAAAGCCAGCGCTTCCCCTCTCCTTTGGGAGGAACCACCGCCACTCTGATCCCGCTGAATGGATTTCCTTTTTTCTCTTTTTTGGCCTTTTTTTCCTTCGTTGGAACAGGGAGCGGCTCTTCCTTTGGGGGCGGCGGAGGCGCTTCGTTCCGGGTGGAGAAATAAGCCCCCTCCTCCCGAGGGATCGCCCCTTGTTCCTCCAGATAAATGAGGGCGTCCAGTAAATTACCGCCGCTGTACTCCAGCGCCTGCCTGGCCTGTGCATAGGTCACAGGCGCCTTTTCCCGCAGCCGTTCCACCATTTCCAATGTGACTTCCATGTCCCGCGCCCCCTTTTCCCGGCCTGTACTGTTCCCGTTTAGAAAAGCATACCATTCTCTGCTTGAAAGACCGTTGAGCTCCCATTAAAAAACCATTAAAAGCACCCAAAGGCCGGGCTGACAGAGCGCTTGCCCATCCGATTATACTATGATATAATGTTTTCCGCAATAAAAAGGGAAGGAGGAAGCCCCAATGAAACGACTTGGCCGGGCGGCAGCGGTTCTTCTCACAGCAGCCCTTTGCCTGGGGCTGTTCCTGCCTGCCCGGGTCTCGGCGGCCGACCTCTACTTTACGGCGCTGAATGAAAGTGTAGAGCTGCTCACTTCAGATTCCATGCCGTTCTGGTCCGGCGGCGTGCTCTATGTGCCCTATTCTTTTTTTGACAGCAGCCGGAATTATACCAAAGTGGACCTGGGAATTAATGTAAGCTATAACAGCCGGACCAAAAACACCGTCACACTCTATAACCTGCGCCAGCAGATGCTGACCTTTGACCTGAACTCCGGGACCTGCCGGGACGAGCTGACCGGGGAGACCTACCCCTACCGGGCCGTGATGCGAAATGGAAAGCCCTACCTCCCCCTGGAAATGGTGTGCAGCTTCTTTGGCCTGACATGGTCCTACAATGCCCTGTCCGATATTCCCCAGGGTTACCTGGTCCGCATCATGAATTCCGATGTGGTGTTGGATGACGCCACCTTTATAGATTCCGCGGGCTACCTGCTGGAGCGCCGTCTCCAGACCTATACCCAGAGTCTGAACCCCGGTGAGACCACCACCCCCAGCACCACCGTCCCCGGAGATACGATTCAGGAAGAGGAAGAGGTCACCCCGACCAACATCCCCACCTATCTTGCCGTCCGGTGTGAAGATGGGCAGAGCATCTCGTCCATTCTGGACACCATGGATACCGCCGGACGATATGCCGTGTTTTTCCTTACGCCGGAGCTGTTGGAGTCTCAGAGTGACCTGGTCCGCAGAATGCTGGGAACGGGCCACAGCGTGGGGATCCTGGCTCAGGGCGGGGATGAGACGGAAACCATTCAGCTGCTGGAGCGGGGCAACCGGCTTTTGGAGCAGATGGCCCTGACAAGGACCACGCTGGCCTATGTCCCCGAGGAACAGCGGGACGGGGTGGAGCAGGCGGGATGGGTCTGCTGGGAGGAGACGCTGCTCCTGGCCCCCAGCGATACAGTGGGGGTGTCGGCCTTTTGCAGAGGGATCCTCAACCGCCTGGAGGGACGCAATCTGGTGACCTACCTCACCCTGGAAGGAGACGAAAACGGCGCCCGGGTCCTGTCCACCCTGTTGTGGAATCTGGCCGACGACCACTTTGTAATAGGCACCCCCCTGGAAACAAGACTGTAATGACGGGATTAACGGCAAGGCCCGCCGCGGGATGCCCCGCGGCGGGCCTTTATTCCTGAGATGGTTTTTCCTTGAGCAGAAATACCGGACACCCTTCGGCCATTGGGGCCGCCGCTCCCTGGGGGAGAGAGACTTCGATTCCCTCCCGGGTCAGGCAGCAGGCCCCCATGGCCCGGGCAGCCCGGGCTTTTTTCTGCCAGTCCTGGTCCAGAAAACACTCTCCCTCCTCCCGGCGGCGCTCCCCCTGGGCCACAAGCTCGCTCCAGAGCCGCTTTTTCCACCCCGGCTCCTCCCTGAGCAGCTCCTGCAGGGAGCATGGGGCACCCTCCTTCACTTTCCACACATCTCCCCAGCGCACCCGGCTGGTCCGTCCGTCCCCTCTGGTCTCCCAGCCTGTAAAACGCAGGCTCAGCAGTCCGTCCTCCAGGAGAGCCGTCTCTCCCTTCAGTTCTCCCTGCCAGGGGACAAAGGGGCGCGACGCCTGCCGCCGTACTCCCAGATCCAGGCACGCCTGACAGTAGACCTCCTGATCCCACCGTTTTTTCCAGAGCCGGGCCAGACGGGCGTAATACCGGGTGATCCACCATCCGCCCAGACCTGCCCCCTGGATTTCAGGCCAGATGATGGTATACTCCAGCACCGGCTCCCCCTCCAGCTTTAGAACCTGATGGGATTGCTTCCAACGCACCAGCACTTCCCGCTTCTCCTTCACAGCGGTCCGCCCCCTTTCCGTTTCTCCATTCTATGCCCGGGGAATGGAAAGGCGTTCCTGCGGGAAATCAGAGGCAAAAATTCACAGATTGTTGTTTACTTTTATATGGCACAGTGCTAAAATGTAAGCGGTTCGAAGATTGGCATTTTATGGCTTGCCATACTGCAAATTGAGGAGGATGACACCATGTCAAAATTTTTGGACAAACCTGCCAGCGATACCCTGTACCGTGCCATTGCCGCCTTGGAAAATGAGGATGAATGCCGCCGTTTCCTTCAGGATCTGTGTACCGTATCTGAACTGAAGGCCATGGAGCAGCGGATGGATGTAGCCATGCTCCTGGATGAAGGGCTGATTTACAGTGATATTCTGGAGCGTACCGGTGCTTCCAGCGCTACCATCAGCCGGGTCAATCGCTGCCTTCATTATGGGGCGGATGGATACCGGACCGTAATTCCCCGCCTGCGCGAGAAGGAAGAATGAACAGCTATGATTTTTTGGCCGGCTGCTATGACCGCCTGACCTATGATGTGGACTATGCCGCCTGGGCGGACTATATAGAAAAACACTTCGCCCGGCATCCTCTGCCGGGGAAGACTGTTTTAGACCTGGCCTGCGGCACCGGCTCCCTGACCCGGGAGCTGGCGCTGCGTGGATATGAGATGATCGGGGTGGATCTCTCCCCGGAGATGCTGTCCGAAGCAGCTGAAAAAAACCGGGGCGTCGGTCCCATCGAACCGATTTTCCTGTGCCAGAGCATGGACCGGCTGGACCTGTACGGCACCATCGACGCCTGCGTGTGCTGCCTGGACAGCATCAACTATGTGACCAGCCCTAAAAAGCTGCAAAAGGCCTTTGAGCGGGTCCATCTTTTTCTCATGCCGGGAGGGCTGTTCCTGTTTGATGTGAACACCCCCGAGAAGCTGGCGGCTATGGACGGGCAGGTCTTTCTGGACGAGACGGAGGACACCTACTGTGTATGGCGGGGGGAATTCTCCCGCCGCAGCCGTCTTTGCTCCTACTTCATGGATATTTTTCGCCTGGATCAGCAGACCGGTCTGTGGGAACGGGGGGAGGAGCTCCATCAGGAGCGGGCCTACACCCCCGCCGAGCTTACCACCATGCTGGAGAAGGCGGGGTTTCAGGAGATCAAAACCTACGGTACACTGAAAATGCGTCCCCCTGTTCCAGGGGAAGGGCGTATCTTTTTCACAGCAAGAAAGGAATCATCTAAATTATGCGCGACGAGATCGTAAGAGCAATCACCGGCGACGGCCTGGTCAAGGCAGTGGCCATTACCGGTCGGGACCTGGTGGAGCGGGCCCGGAACATCCACACCCTTCTGCCCATGGGCACCGCCGCTCTGGGGCGTGCCCTGCTGGGGGCCTCCATGATGGGGGATATGTTGAAAGAAGAGAAGGGCTCTCTGACCCTTCAGATCAAGGGGGGCGGCCCCCTGGGTACAATTCTGGCGGTATCCGACTGGGAGGGAAATGTCCGGGGCTATGTTCAGAATCCTCAGGTGGAGCTGATGGAAAAGTACCAGGGTAAGCTGGATGTGGGAGCGGCCGTGGGACTGGACGGGACCCTTACCGTTATCAAGGACATCGGCCTGAAAGAGCCCTATGTGGGGTCCATCGGCCTGTTTTCCGGGGAGATCGCCGACGATCTGGCCATGTACTTTGTGGAAAGTGAGCAGATCCCCACCGCCTGCGCCCTTGGGGTGCTGGTGGGGCTGGATCAGAGCGTGACCGCGGCGGGGGGATATCTCATTCAGCTGCTCCCCGGAGCCAGCGAAGAGATCATCACCAAAATTGAGACGGGCGTCCACGCCATGGGGTCGGTGAGCCATGCCCTGGCCGACGGATTGGATGGTGAGGGCCTTCTGCGGGCTGTTCTGAAGGACTTTGACCTGGAAATTTTGGAAAAGCACCCGGTGGAATACCGGTGTTACTGCTCCCGGGACCGGGTGACCAGGGCGCTGATCAGCATGGGGCGCAAGGACCTGAGCGAGCTCATCCGGGACCAGGGCAAGGCGGAACTCACCTGCCAGTTCTGCGACAAGGTGTATCGCTATTCCAAAGAGGAACTGGAAGAGATTTTGAAAGACATGTAACAAAAAACCGGGTGGAGTAAATCCACCCGGTTTTTATCTCAGATATTATTGCTTTCCGTATCCAAAGGCGTCATTGTTGGTCAGCGCCTCCAGCACATCGTACCGGTCCATCTCAAAGGCCTTGGTCATGGCCAGAGCCTCCTCCATATCCAGATCCACGATACGGCCGTCCCGGGTGGCCACGATCCGGTTGCCCTTGCCCGCCAGAAGGACCTGCACCGCCTCATAGCCCATACGGCTGGCCGTCTCACGATCCCGGGCCGAGGGGGAACCGCCCCGCTGAATGTGTCCCAGCACTGTGACCCGGGGGTCGATGCCGATTTCGTCCTTGATCCGATTGGCAATCTCGTAGGCGCTGGCAGCTCCCTCGGCAGTGACGACCATATAGTGGGTGGAGCCGGCAAGACGGGCCCGGCGGATGTTTTCCACCACATCATTTTCAAAGTCCAGGGGCCGCTCAGGGATGAGCACAGCGGTGGCGCCCACGGCGATGCCCACATAGAGGGCCAGGTAGCCCGCATGGCGGCCCATGACCTCCACCACGGAGCAGCGCTCGTGGGACTGCATGGTGTCCCGAAGCTTGTCGATACACTCAATGGCGGTGTTGCAGGCGGTGTCAAAGCCGATGGTGTAGTGGGAACAGCCGATGTCGTTGTCAATGGTGGCGGGAATGCCAATCACGCTGAGATTATGGCCGCTCTCGGCGATCTGCCGGGACAGGGCCAGGGCCCCCCGGAAGGTTCCATCGCCGCCGATGGCCACGATGCCGTCCAGCCCCAGCAGCTTACAGGTGCCGATGGCCTTCTCACGGCCCTTCCGGTCCATGAACTCCTCGCTGCGGGCGGTATAGAGGATGGTTCCGCCTTTGTTGATGATGTGACTGACGCTGGAGCTGTTCAGCCGGACAAAGTCGTTGGAAATCAGTCCGCTCCAACCACGCCGGATGCCGATACATTCGATCCCGTGGCCGATTGCCGTACGCACGACCGCCCGGACAGCCGCGTTCATGCCGGGGGCGTCGCCGCCGCTGGTCAGTATTCCGATCCGTTTTACATGATCGCTCATAATGGGAACCCTCCTTTGACTCATCAGGACAAGCCTGTACTACTTCAATTTGAACGGTGATAAGGTCGCTTCATTATGTCATTATTCCACTATATTGTCAAGAACAGCGGGCTCCGGTAAAAAACACAAAAAAGTTCATGGCGCCCGGTATAAGGCAACCAAAAAATTTTCATGGAAAAATTAATTTTTCCTGTTGACAAGGGGTAGTTCCTCTAGTATAATAATCAAGCCGTCGCAAGTGCGGCATATGGCGGATCCTTTGGGAGCATAGCTCAGCTGGTAGAGCACATGCCTTACAAGCATGGGGTCACAGGTTCGAGCCCTGTTGTTCCCACCACTCCCCATGACTACCTGGCTCGGTAGTTCAGTTGGTTAGAACGCCGGCCTGTCACGCCGGAGGTCGAGGGTTCAAGTCCCTTCCGAGTCGCCACATTTTTCTGACTCGTTTGTTACCTTTCTTCATCCGCAGGATGAGGCAAAGGCCCCTTCCGAGTCGCCACTTGCCTCTGTAGCTCAGTTGGTAGAGCAGAGGACTGAAAATCCTCGTGTCGTTGGTTCGATTCCGACCGGAGGCACCATCCCCCGCAAGGTTTTCCTGCGGGGGACCCAAATGCGAGTGTAGCTCATCTGGTAGAGCGCCACCTTGCCAAGGTGGAGGTAGCGAGTTCGAGCCTCGTCACTCGCTCCATCAACGGAGCAAAGTCCTCTTTGCTCCGTGTTTAATAAGGTGCCATAGCCAAGTGGTAAGGCAGAGCTCTGCAAAAGCTCCACTCCCCAGTTCAAATCTGGGTGGCACCTCCAAAAAGAAAGACACGCTGAAAAGCGTGTCTTTCTTTTTGGGTTCCGGCAGCCAAAGGCTGCCTCCACCCTTCGGAGATTTAAGTGCTCGGGGTCGGCAAAGCCGCCCTTGCGCAATTCTCCGCTACGCTCCGAATTTACGCCGCACTTGCGGCGCGGCCCAGAAGGGCCAGTTTACGGATCCAGTAGCATCTATACTTTGCGGACAAGACAGAAAGAAAGACACACCTAAGGGCTACTCCTCATAAGGACATCTTGAGATGAACCCAAGAATGATCGATTGAGAGAGGCCCTGGGGTGTCACCCCAGACGAAAATGGGGAAAATAGCCGCAAGTCACGAAAAGTGGCTTGCGGCTATTTTTTATGTCAATCTTTCAAAGCGACCAAACGATTAGAAACCATTCAAATATTTTAGTGGCTTTTTCAGATGACCTGTGATATGGTGTCTTGCTGCAAGGAGGTAGGACACATGAACGACGCACTGAAAGAGCTCTACATCAGATTTTACACGCCACTGCCCATAGCAAAGGCTGAGCAGGAAATTGAAGATTGTCACAAGCAGCTCATCGAGCGATTGGAAAAACCAGAGAGAAAACTGGTGCTGCGGATCATGGACAACCAGAGTCTGATTGCGGAAGAACGCTCCATGGACAGTTTTTTCTGCGGGTTCCAATTGGCATGGAAACTGGCATACGAACTGAATCACTTTGAAACGGACAGGCATCCCTTTCCAACGGAAGAAGCGGAGAGAGATGCCTGATTTTTATGCGGTCAGGCGGGGCATATTGTAATCTTTTCATTTCTGAACTTCTTCGCTTTGAGCAACAGCATTTTCTGTATTACTAAAGGTCTATTCCTCATAAGAGCAGCTTGAGATTAATACAGGAATAACCGATTGAGCGAAAACCTGGAAACCCTAAAAACAAACTGGATCTTCGCGGGATTATGCTCCGGGCGTTTGCCCCATATCTCCAGAGGGCGCTGTACCATCTTGACCGCGCTTACCGCTTGGGGCAGTTCCAGTCTGTCCCTCCATACCGGCCCGGCTTCCCTTGCCGCCGCCCATCTGGCCGGGGTTGCTCTCGGAGCCGTCATTGGTGGTGATGTCGCCGCCGTTGTTGGTATAGGTGCCATCGCAGTCAATGGCAGTGTTGCCACTGCTATTGCAGGTGAGATTCAATGTACCACCGTTGATGGTTAGGCTGCCGTTGGAGTCCACACTGTCACCGATGGATACGACGGTGAAGGTGCCGCCGTTGATGAGGATAAAGCTGTCGGAGCTGGCAGCGAAGGTATCCTGCTGCCGGTTGCCAAAGCCGCCAAAGCCAGAGCTATCGGCACCGCCGGCGGCATTGAGGCCGTCGTCGTTGGAGGTGATGTCAAACACACCGTCCTCAATGGTGATGGACAGGCCCTCAATGCCTTCGTAGCAGTACGGGATGGTGAAGGTGCCACTCTGGATGGTAAGGGCGTTGTCACAGTGGACGGCATCGTCTCCACTGTTCAGGGTAAACTCTCCGGAGGCGATGGTCATGGCTCCTCCGGCGTGGAGGCAGTCGTCCGCGCTGTCGATGGTAAAGGTGCCGCCGTTGATGGCATAGGTGCTCTCGCCCTTGATACCTTTCTGACTGGTGGAATCCTCCTCCGTCTGGGTGGTGGAAGTGGTCTGGGTGTCAGGAGCGGTGGCCTGGTTCGTCCAGCCTCCATGCTGGCCGCCGCCGAACTGGTCACTGTTGGTCATCTCCACGCTGGCACTGCCCTCTCCGGTATATAGGTCAAAGGTACCATCGTCGATTTGGAGGGCTCCCACGGCGCTGATGGCATCCCCCTGAGCGGTGATGGTGAAGTTGCCGTCCTGGATATAGAGCCAGCCCAGGGAGGTGTCGTCACTATTCTCAGCGTGGATACCGTCCTTGCCGGAGGTGATGACAAAGGTGCCGTCAGCGATGGCAATGCTGTCCTTACCGCTGAGGCCGTGGCTTGCGGAGGTAATGGTGTAGCTTCCGCCGGTGATGACCAGTTCGTCTTTGGACACCACACCGTGACCGGCCCGTGCATTGATGGTTAGGCTGCCGGAGCCATTGAGGGTCAGATCGGTCTTGGCAAAGATCACCGCGTCGATGTTGTTGTCGTCAATAGCAATGTACTCCCCGCCGTTGGTTAGGGTGTTCTCCGTGCCCTCCGCCAGGGTGACGAACACCTTGTCAGCCTCCAGGGCATAAATGGCGGCGGAGGTGCTGCTGGTAATGTCCGCTCCCGCCAGCACCAGCTGTACCTTCTCAGTATCGCCGGCGTTTACAATGATCTGGCCGTCATTCAGGGTACCGGAAATGAGATAGACCCCCTCGGCAGTAATGGTGATCGTGCTGCCGTCTATGACAACGGAGCTGGAATCACAGGAGGCGCTGTCCCCATTCAGCGTAATGGGAATGGCCGCGCTCTCATCATAGGTGCCTTCAAGATCCCGGTCACTGAACACGCCGGATGTGTCGATGGCAGAAACGGTGGTGGCCGTTATATCCCCGGAGGAAGCGGTTTCCGTATCCGTACTGGAAGCGTCCTCCGTTGCGTTCTGTGCTCCGCAGCCGCTGAGGAGCAGCAGGCCGCACAGCAAAATCGCGGTAAGTTTGCGCTTTGTCTGTTTCATCGTGTTGTCATCTCCTATTTTAGAGTGTTGCCACGGCATTGTCCTGATGCCCCAGGGCGATCTCCAGGTTGCCGTTGCGCAGCCGCAGCTGGTCGATGAATTTCTTTTCCAGGGCGGCGTCCTTCATAGTTACATCATAGGTCAGTTTGAAAAGGCTTCCCATGTTGGTGGTCTTCACCTGGGTGAGGCTGTACTGCCGGGTATATTCGTCCAGCACCGGCTCAAAGACACCGATATAGTCCAGATCCTCGGGAACAGTGACATGAAGGGTGCGGCAGACGGGACCGCCGCTGTGGGGGCGGAGGCTGAATGCGGTATACGCCATAGTGGCCGCGCCGAGGATCAGGGCAAACAGGGCGGCGTAGGCCAAATAGCCCATACCGGTGATGAGACCGGTGCCCATAGCCACAAAGATGGCCGAGATTTCCCGGGCGGTACCGGGAGCCGAGCGGAAGCGCACCAGGCTGAAAGAACCGGCCACCGCCACGCCGGTGCCCACATTGCCGTTGACCATCATGATGACCACGCAGACCACCGCCGGCAGTAGGGCCAGGGTAATGGCGAAGCTGCGGCTGCTGTGGGACTGCCAGCCGGTCATGGCACACAGCAGCAGACCCAAGACCAGGGAAACGGCCACGCAGATAAGAAAGTTTCCGGGGGAGATGGTGTCGGTCAGGGCGGTATCAAACAGCCCGCGGAATACAGTGTCAAGCATATTTTCTTTCTCCTCTCTGTCTGTTGAGCATGATGTCCTGATAGGCGGCGCCGTATTTAGAAAAAGAGGTCTTGAAGATCCTCTGCTCCGAAAGAACATGGGCCATCCACAGGGGCAGACTTCCGGCCACCTTCAATTCCATGAGCACCTGGCCGGACGGCAGGATGGGCGTACCCCAGGTATCGGAGTCCAATGTCAACTCCTCCTGCCGGTATCGGATCTGGCTGTCAAAGGTCACCCGAAACTCCTCGTCCTCCACGCCGCGGAAGGAGTCCCGCTCGTAGGAGAGGAACACCGCCGGGCGCAGGGCTTTGTAAAACTCCATGGTGTAGGCCAGCTCCGCGCCGATCTGGCTGTCCGGCCAGGGCTGCCG
This sequence comes from bacterium, assembly GCA_037231075.1. Taxonomy (GTDB): domain Bacteria; phylum Bacillota; class Clostridia; order Oscillospirales; family Oscillospiraceae; genus Lawsonibacter. Next base: position 22,769 of record JAXUUN010000004.1, read on the forward strand.
CCCGTCCATGCATGCCAGCGCCTGTTCCTGCGGGAGGGAGATGCGGCGCTTATACACCACCGATTGGTATTTCTTTTTTAATTCTACAAATACCTGGTCCTGCTCTCCTGCCTGGCCGTAACTGCGCACGCGGAGCTTCTCTTTGTAGACAGGCCGTTCCAGGCTGTGGCGGATCAGGCGGTAATCCGGCGTGTCCAGATACAGGTTGCGGATGGAGCTGTGGCTGTATTCGTCCGGCACCATGTAAGGAGCCATAGCGGTCAGTACGGCTTGCAGTTGGCGGCGATCCATCAAATATTTGAATTCGTATCGTTGAAAGATCATCTGGTTTTTCACAGACGGGGCCTCCTTGTTTGAATATCGTGATGCCAGTGTAAAAACCAAAACATAATTGGACTTTAATTGCGGCGGTTTTTTTCGTGAACAAAAAGTGAACGCTTTTTCAGTTTTGCAAATTTTACACCAGAGCCAAAAGCCTGTGGCCGCATTTACCGCTGGATACATGGCAACATGACAGGACGCGCACACTGTGCTATGATTTTAATTAAGGTTAAGGCAGCGGCGGTATGCTGGCTTCAAAAACAGAAACAGAAAGGATCAATCGTATGCGTATCCTGTTTGCAGAAGATGAACGCTCCCTGTCTCGGGCGGTAACGGCTCTTTTGGAAAAGAACAACTACTCCGTGGACCCAGTGTACGACGGCGAGGAGGCCCTGGCTTATCTGGACGCGGGCAACTACGATGCCCTGATCCTGGACATCATGATGCCCAAACTGGACGGGCTGGAGGTGCTGCGCCGGCTGCGGCAGGCGGGCAACTCCATTCCAGTGCTGCTGCTCACCGCCAAGTCGGAGGTGGCGGACAAGGTCACCGGACTGGACTCGGGCGCCAACGACTACCTGACCAAACCCTTCTCCACCGCCGAGCTCATGGCCCGCATCCGGGCCATGACCCGCAGCCAGGCCGGAGGCCAAGTGACCAGCCAGCTCACCCTGGGCAACATTACCCTGGATCAGACCACCTTTGAACTCTCCTCCCCCCACGGTAGTTTCCGTCTGGCCAACAAGGAATTTCAAATGATGGAGCTGCTGCTGCGCAACCCCCGGCAGCTCATTCCCACCGAGCGGTTTGTGGAACGGATCTGGGGCTATGACAGCGATGTGGAACTCAATGTGGTGTGGGTCTATATCTCCTATCTGCGCAAAAAACTCACCGCCCTGAAGGCAAACATCCAGATCAAAGCCACCCGGAACGCCGGCTACTCCCTGGAGGAACAGACATGATCAAACGACTGCGCCGCAAGCTCGTTGCCGCCTGCATGATCTCACTGGCCATCGTCCTTGCCGTGATCCTGGGCGGCGTCAACCTGATGAGCTATCAGAAGGTGGTGGCCGACGCCGATACGGTGCTGACCCTGCTGGGCAACAACGATGGGGAATTCCCCAAACTTCACAGCGGATCGGAGACCCCGCCGGATGGTGGGGTCCCCATGGACAGAGGGAGAGGCAAACGAGATCTCTTGGGTACAAAGGGGTTGTCGCTGGAGACCCCCTACGAATCCCGCTTTTTCTCTGTCGTTCTAAATGAAGACGGCCAAGCACTCCAGACCGATATCGCTCAGATTGCCGCTGTGGATGAGGAGTCGGCACAGCTGTATGCCCAATCGGCGGTCGAATCTGGTCACACCGCCGGATTCCTGGATGATTACCGCTATCTGGTACTGGCGGAGGAAGGGAACACTCGCGTCATTTTCCTGGACTGCGGGCGGAGCCTGTCCTCCTTCCGCACGACTCTGCTGGCCAGCGTGGCACTATCCCTGCTGGGCCTGCTGGCGGTGCTGGTGCTGCTGCTGATTTTGTCCCACCGCATTGTCCGGCCTGTGGCCGAGAGCTATGAAAAACAAAAGCAGTTCATCACCGATGCCGGCCACGAGCTGAAAACGCCCATGACCATCATCAGCGCCGATGCGGAGCTGGCAGAGATGGAGTGTGGAGAAAACCAATGGCTCGTCGATATCCGCCGTCAGACGGAACGGCTCACCGGCCTGACCAACGACCTCATCTACCTCTCCCGCATGGAGGAGGAGCAGCCCCCGCTCCAGGTCATTGAGTTCCCGCTCTCCGACGTGGCGGAGGAAATGGCCCTGCCTTTCCTGGCACCCGCCAAGAGCCAGGAGAAGGAGCTGGCCCTGCACATCCAGCCTATGCTTTCCTTCACCGGGGACGAAAAGGCCATCCGGCAGCTGATCTCCATCCTGCTGGATAATGCGTTAAAATATTCGCCTGCCGGCGGGCAGCTGGAGCTGCGGCTGGAAAAGCAGGGCCGGAATATCCTGCTCACGGTGACGAATACGACCATCCAGCCTGTGGAGAAGGATAAGCTGTCCCATCTTTTTGACCGCTTTTACCGCTCCGACCAGTCCCGAAACAGTCAGACCGGCGGTTACGGCCTGGGCCTGTCCATTGCCAGGAGCATCGTGCTGGCCCATAAGGGAAAGATCCGTGCGGAGAGCCCCGACGGGGCGACCCTGTCGGTGGTCGTCTCTTTTCCAGATTAAAAATTTTGATCCTTTTAACTCCAATTATGGTTCGCTTTTTATTCTTGTAGCAGAAACCTGAAGTCAAACCAATGTAATCGCACAACCAAGAAAAGGAGACTGCTATATGAATTACATGAATCAGAATATGGATCGGAACGAGCGTACACAAGAGTTCGAACACGGTGAGCCTGCGCCGGTTCGCAGCACCCGGCGAAAGAAACAGGGGTTCCTGCGGCGGGTTGCGGCGCTCACCCTGAGTGCGGCCCTGTTCGGGACGGTGTCGGCGGGCACATTTTACGGTGTGAACGCCCTCCTGCCCCAGGAGGACAGCAGCGCGGCCTCCGTCAGTGCCACATCCGGCGGAGCGGTCCTCACCAGCCTGGCCAGCACCTCTTATTCGGGCACCCGCTACGGCATGGATGTGTCGGATATTGCGGCCGAAGCCCTGCCCAGCGTGGTAGCCATCACCAACATCTCTGTCCAGGAGGTGCAGAACTTCTTCAACCGCTTTGGCCCCAACGGCGCCGGCCAGACCCAGCTGCAGGAGACCACCAGTTGCGGCTCCGGAGTTATTATCGCCAATGACGGCACATGGTTGTATATGGTGACCAACGCCCATGTGGTGGAGGATGCCACCACTCTGTCGGTGAGTTTTGTGGACAATTCCGTCTATGACGCCCAGCTATGCGGCGTCGATGAGGATGCCGATCTGGCAGTGATCAAAGTAGCGGTTTCCAATTTGTCCTCTGACACGCTGTCCCAGATCGCGGTCATCAAAGTGGGCGATTCTGACGCCCTGGAGGTCGGGGAGCAGGTGGTAGCCATCGGCAATGCCCTGGGCTATGGCCAGTCCGTGACGACGGGCATTGTGAGTGCTCTGAACCGCAGCCTGACCAATGAAAGCGGCACTACTTCCACCTATATCCAGACCGATGCCGCCATCAACCCCGGCAACAGCGGCGGCGCCCTTTTGAATCTGGACGGGGAGCTTATCGGCATCAATACCGCCAAGCTGTCTGATACCGATGTGGAGGGCATGGGTTACTCCATCCCCATCTCTGGTGTGGCGGAGCTCATTTCCCAGCTGATGACCCAGACCACGGATTTGTCCCAGACCAGCTCCAGCACTACCCAGCCGACTGGGATCACGGAGCCGGGCTGGCGAGGAAGCCGCCCCGCCGCATAATATAATAAATGATCAGTCGGGAACCACCTCCGGCAGATATTTTTGATGAATATGAAGAAACAAGCACAGGCAGTTCCCCGTTGTCAGGGAGTTGCCTGCGCTTGTTTTGAAAGAGATTCGTCAAGAAAGCGTTCCCTTTGTTTTTTGTGTTGTGCAACAGAAGTGGTTTTCTCCAATATTGATTTTTGACTCCACACATAACTCCACACAAAGCCCGGTCTGTGTTGTTCCGCCGCCATGTTGATTCTGATAAAATAAAACCATCAAATCAAGGAGGTTCATAGCTGTGAACACAGATAAAATTTACGCCGAACACCTTGCAAACGAATACGCCCCGAAGGATGACTCCAAGGTCATCGCACTCCGGAAACTGGATGCCAGGGCGAAACTGCCGGCAACGGTATTTACCTACTCTGTCGGCATGATCAGCGCGCTGATCGCCGGGGTCGGTATGTGCCTGTCCATGAATGTGATCGGAAACGGAAGTTCGGTTTCGTTTGTGCTCGGCGTCATCATCGGACTTGTCGGTCTGGCGGGCATGGGCATCAACTATCCCGTTTACAAGAAAATGCTGGCAAGGGGTAAGCAGAAGTATGCCTTTGAGATCATGGAACTGGCAAAAGAGATCAGCGGAGAATAAGCGCGCAAGGGAGCTTCTGGACAGGTTTCTGCATCCGCCTAAGCGGATCGTATGCACTGTCCCGCCGGCCTCTTTTGCGGCACTCATTTTCATCTTTGCCTCTCACAGGGAAGAAAGCGCTGCGGCGTATCCGATTTTTTTGCTGTCAGCATATTCCCTGGTGATCCTGCTTGCCGCCTTGCCAGCATTGGCAGGGCGGTTGGCTCAGTTAAAGCTCCGTTTCTGGGAGCGCAGCAGACTGGTCCGGAAAATATCATCCACGGCATTTGGCGGGCGGTATTTGAATGACCAGCTGTTCCGAAGCAGTGTCAGCATCTATCAGGGAATGGCCGTCAATTTCCTGTATATGCTTTTCCGCTTTATGACCGCAGTCCGGTATGCCTCTGTCTGGTTCTTTTCCATGGCGATCTATTACATGGTGCTGTGCATCATGAGAGCATATTTGGCATTCGGGTACCGCCGCAGGGAAAGCAACGGGGCATCCTATGAACTTCGGTGTTATCGCAGGACCGCCGGTATGCTTTTCATACTGAATATCCCCATGGGCGGCATGATCGTCCTCATGGTGCAGACCAATTCCGGTTTCAGTTATCCGGGATATTTGATTTATCTGTCCGCATTATATACACTGTATATGATGACACTGTCTGTCATAAACCTTGTGAGGTTCCGGAAAATGGACAGCCCCATTCTGTCTGCGGCCAAAATCCTGAATTTTGTATCCGCCATGATGTCCGTCCTCGGTTTGCAGACGGCGATGATCACACGCTTTTCCAACAATGGAGAGGGTTACAGGAAAATGATGAACGCCATTACCGGCGGCGTCGTATTTTTCATCGTTATGGTGACGGTGGCCGTCATGGTGGTCCGATCGTCAAAGAGCAAAAAGGAGGTGGAGCGCAATGAAGAAATCCGAAAGCAGATACTTTAACACTGCGCTTCGGATGGACCAGGCTTTTCTGAAACTGCTGGAGCAGAAGGACATGGAGTATATCACGGTCAAGGAAATCTGTGAAGCCGCGGGCGTCAACCGCTCCACATTCTACCTGCACTACGAAACCATCGGAGAGCTGCTTGCAGAAAGCGTACAGTATATGAACGAACAGTTTCTGGAACACATGAAGCTGCGTGGGGAGGTCTTTGTTTCCAGAATCCGTGATTGCCCCTTGGACGAATTATATCTGGTCACGCCTGCGTATCTGACGCCGTACCTTGAATATATCGCACAAAATAAACGCCTGTTCCGAACGGCATTAAAAAATTCCGGCTCTCTCGGGCTGGACAGGATATACAGCCGGATGATGCGTCATGTCTTCACCCCGATCCTGAAGCGTTTTCAGATTGCGGAACCAGATCGTCCCTACATGGTGGCCTTTTATATTCACGGCCTTATGGCCATTCTCTCCGAATGGCTGAAACATGACTGCGCCGATTCTATCCCTGATGTATGCGCTGTAATGGAGCAGTGCGTTATGGGCGAGCGCGGAAAACAGGAGGAAGCCAAATGAAAGCTGGCATTTATTTAGGAAAAGAAGCGGTTGAGATCCGGGAACTGGAGCTGCCCGAAGTGGGGGATGATGATGTTCTGGTGCAGAACCTCTACTCCAGCATCTGCGGAACCGATGTGGCTGTGTTCACCCACGGCCCCAACACCGGCCACAAGATCGATGTGGGGGGAGAATTCGGACACGAAACCGTCTCCCGCGTCGTAAAGACAGGAAGAAATGTCACGGAGTTCCTGCCCGGAGAGCGGGTCTATCCCTATCCCCGCTATGCGAAAAACGATACCAGGCGCGCAGGGACGATCGGCGGCTTTTCGGAATACATTCTGATCCCGCAGGCCAAGCGGGATCACTCCCTGTATGCTGTGGATGATGCGATTTCCGACCGTCTTGCCAGCCTGATCGAGCCTTTTACGGTTGGCTGCCGGGCGGCAAGGCGGGGAATGATCCCGGCGGGAGAGCGCCGATATGTTTCCGGCCAAAACGCCGTGGTGTTTGGATGCGGAACCATCGGGATCGCCGCCGCGGTTGCGTTTAAGCATTTTGGAATGGAAAAGGTGATGGTGTGCGATCATTCGGACTTCCGCCTGAAATTGGCACAAGGACTTGGTTTTGAAACCTGCAATTCCGCAAAGGAAGATTTTTCATCCCACGCGGCAGCATACTTCGGTAACGCACATTCAATCACTGGAAATACAGCCAATATCGACTGCTGGCTGGATGCCGCCGGTGCGGAAACGATTCTCGCGGATTTCCTCCGCTTTGGGAAAATAGAGAGCCGGTTCGTTTCCGTTGCGGTCAACAATGCGCCCCGCACCATCGACATGCTCCACATGACCTATGCCCAGCAGAGCATCATTGGCTCCGGCGGCTATCTGCCGGAGGATGTCCGGGATGTGCAGGAAATCATGCGCTGCGGAAAATGGGATTTAGAGTCCATCATCACCCATGAGTTTTCGCTGTGCGATCTTGAAAAAGCAATCCGTACAGCCGCCGATGTTGACCATGCGGGAAATGTGGTCATCAAAATGGATACGACTCACGATCTGCCCCGGTCAGAGGAGCGTTGAGGCTGGTAACGCCCGTTCGATCAACGCTCGTATCACCAACTTAGCCTGAAAATACGATGAACCCGATCCGCACCAGTTTGCTTTACGGCTGGCGCGGATCGGGTTTTATTATCCGTGTGTGGGGTGTGAGTTCTCCTTTCCCCTTCAATTTTATTTTGCTGCGCCGTTGTTGAACAACGGCGTGAGCGTATCGGTGTAGGTCTCGAAAATCTCCAGCAGGACGCTGTCCCAGTGGCGGGCATCCTGCTCGCTGCTGCCGAACACATAGTCCTCCTGGCCGTAGTCGATGACATCGAAGCCGGGCATGGCCTTGCTGGCTCCGGCGGTGCGGTAAGCAGCCGCATCGGCCAGGGAGAAGGATATCTTCCCATTCTCATAGCTGACCCAGCCGGTGAGATCAGTGCCGGTGGCCTCCGTGGCGGTGCCGTTGGTGGTCTGGGCCTCAGCGGCAGCCTTGGTGATTGTGGCAGCGCCGTCCACATATTCGCCGTACATCTGATCCACATACAGGCTGAAGGAGTCACCCAACACCTCGGAGGGCACATGGCCGCCGTCCCACTGCCATTCAATTTCCGCGTCAACACCGGAATTGAGCATGGCGATCTGCAGGTTCAGGGAGTTGAACATGGAGATATCTCCCTCTGCCGCGCCGCAGACCATTCTCACCCAGGTGGGATTCTCTGTGCCGTCCGCACTGATATAGTTCAGGGGATTGTAAAGTTCCACCAGATTATTGCCGTATGCATCACCGGACTCAAGGCTCTCAATGTCGGTGCGGTAAGCTTCCAACATTTCCTCATAGGTGGCGTAGTTGTTGGAGTCCACACTGCTTCCGGCAGCCTGGGTAGTGCCTGCGTCGGGAGTGCCCACGAGCATCTCACGGTTTCCGCCATTGTCCCGGTTCAACTGACCGTCTTCCAGGCCGGCGGGCAGTTCACCATCCGGCAGCTCACCCATGGCGCCACCGGGGCCGCCGCCCGCCTTGTCGCCGCCCGGCATACCACCACCCATGCCGCCGGTGGAACCTTTGGCATAGCGGCCCTCCAGGAACGCCTGCGCCTTCTCCGCACTGGTCATGGAGGCCACTTCCTCATCGCTGAGGGCATTGCCGTCTGCATCAAACCAGGTCCAGCCCTCGGCGTAATCCAGGCTGTCCACATACCACTGGAGATTCTGCTGGAACTCGGCCAGATACAGGTCCAGATAGGTGCCGTAATAGCCGTTGGTCTCGGGATAGGCCTCGGGATCATACTCGATGGTCAGGGCGATGGTATCCTCCAGATCCCCGTCGTCGTTGAGGTCAAAGCCTACATCAGCCTCGTTGACGGAGAGGTTCTGTTCGTTGATATATTCCATATAAGCCGTAGACAGATATTCCGCCAGCTGGGCCTGAAACGCGGTGGAAAAATCGTAATCGGCGTCCAGGTCATACTCGAAAGCCATCGCCATATCTGCCTCCGCCAGAGAGGTGATGGGACTGTACGCGATGCAGCCCCAGGCTCCGTCGGAGATCTCGTAGTCTGTGCCATCGATGGTGACTGCGGTGGAGTAGCCGCCGTCCTCGGTGTAGTAGACGCCCACCGCGCCGGCGGCAATCTCATAATCGTAGAAATCAGGGTTATTGGAGGTGGCGGCGAACATCACCGCGTGGGCTCCGCCGCCGGAGCCGCCGGTGGAGACCATATAGTCCACGCTGCCCGGTAGGTTGCCCAGCAGGATATTATATTTTACAAACCGGGCGGCGTTCTTCTGATCCACCAGGCAGGAGGGGGCGTCGCCGATATAATAGGTATTCCCGTCCTCATCGGTAGCGGTATCCTGCTTGCCACGGTTGCCGCAGGACACATTGATATAGCCGTCAGCGGCATAGGTGGTGGAAGCCAGAGCATTGTTCTGAGAGCTATAACCGGCCGCACCGGTGTTCAGAATGACGGGGGCGATGGCTGCAGTGTAGGTCTGGCCGTTGGTGCTGGTGATTTCCGCCTCATAGTCGATGACCAGCGAGCCGCTGACGGCTTCTTCACCGGCATCCGCGCTTGTCATGTCGGCGGCACCGTTCCCGTCCGTGTCAATGCCTGTGACATAGGCGCCGGGCACGCAGACGGAAACGCCCTGCTGATCAGGCAGCTCCGGATAGGCCACCGCCGAAACGATGGACATGACCCAGGCGTCGGTGTCCGCACTGTAAGTCCAGGTCAGATCGGCGTTGTTGGCCAGATTCAGAGTTTCCTCGATATAGGCTTTCTTTTCAGCATCTGCCACAGCGGAAGCAGTCTCTTCTACTTCCGTTCCCGACGCTTCCTGACCACAGGCGCATAACCCTGCCGCCAGGGACAGAGAGAGCAGCAATGTGGTAATTTTTTTCAAATCCATAAAAGTGCCTCCTGTTTTTATGGTGGAGCCATCATACCATACTGAAGATTAACTGGACTTTAATTCTGTGAAAATAAAACAGAACTCCTCCATGACAGCATCCAGCTCTCACAGAGAGGATTGGTGAGAACGCAGCCTTGCCGGTAAAGATAAACGGGCGGAAGCTTTCTCGACTTCCACCCGTTCGTTTGATGGTTAGAACAGCTCACAGATGATCTCCGCACACCGGTCGATCCCCAGAACTCCGCTGTTCAGGGTGATGTGATAGTTCTGGGCGTGGCCCCACTTCATATCCGTATAAAAGCGGTGGTAGGCGGCGCGGCGCTTGTCCTTGTCCCGGAGCCGCTGCTCGGGAGACTGCTCCCGCTCGCCATATACTTTGACAATCCGCTCCGCCCGGAAGGCCATATCCGCGTGGATGAAGACTTTTAGGCAGTCCGCCTTGTCCCGCAGGATGTAATCGGCGCACCGGCCCACGATGACGCAGGGGCCTTTCTCAGCCAGTTCCGTAATCACTTGGTACTGCAAATCCCACAGGACATCCTCATTGGTCGGTCCCTGAGTGCGATTGGAAAGGGCAAAGGACAAAAAACTATGGGGCGTATATTCTCCGGCCTCTTTGACATAGCTCTCGGAAAACCCGCTTTCCTCCGCCAGCTTCTGGATCAGCTCCGCATCGTAGCATGGAATGCCCAGCTTCTCCGCAGCCTGTCTGCCGATGGTGCGTCCACCGCTGCCGAATTCCCGGCTGATGGTAATAATACGATTTTTCATGCGATCTCAGCTCCTTCTGTATTGAGTTTTTTATAGGTATCCCGGATGATAAATACAGAGATCAAAAAGGTGAGGATGTCGGACACGGGCATGGAGTACAGCACGCCGTCCAGCCCGAAAAACACTGGCAGCAGCAGCGCAAATCCAACGCCAAACACCACCTCGCGGAACAGGGAGAGCATGGTAGAGGCCAGAGCACTGCCCACCGCCTGCAAAAAGATGAAGCAGGCCTTGTTCACACAGGCCAGGATCATCATACAGAGATAGGTGCGGAACGCTTTAATGGCAAACTCAGTGTAATAGCTACTCTCATTGGCCGCGCCGAAGATGTTGATGAGTTGCTGGGGGAAGCCCTCCGCAAAAATCAGAGCAACCGCGCCCACAGCCGCTTCGGCGATCAGCAGCCGGGTGAACAGGTCTCTGACGCGCCGGGCCTTTCCCGCACCCATATTGTAGCCCACGATGGGGATGCACCCCGCCGCCATACCCACGACGATGGAAATGACGATCTGGAAGAATTTCATGACGATGCCCACCACCGCCATGGGGATCTGGGCGTATTCCGCCTGACCGAAGACCGGGTCCAGAGCGCCGTATTTGCGCAGCATATTGTTGATGGCCGCCATAGCCGCCACCAGGCTGATCTGGGAGAGGAAGCTGGTGATCCCCAGGACCAGCATCCGCCCGCAGATCTTTCTGTTCAGGGCAAAATTACCGCGTCCAGGCCGGATGATCCGCATATGGAGCAGATACCAGACCGACAAAGCGGCAGTGGCGATCTGGCCGATGACGGTGGCCACCGCCGCACCCATCATGCCCCACTTGCAGCCGAAAATAAAGAGCGGGTCCAGAATGATATTGATAACTGCACCCGCAAGGGTGGAGGCCATGGCAAATTTCGGGTTGCCGTCCGCCCGGATGATGGGGTTCATGGCCTGGCCGAACATGTAGAACGGGATGCCCAGGGTAATGTAGAAGAAGTATTCCTGAGAATAGCGGAAGGTCTCCTCGTTAACTGTGCCGCCGAACATGGAAATGATGGCGTCGGCAAAGAGAAGGTAGATCGCGGTCAGAACAAGACTACTGGCCACGGCCAGAACAACCGCATTGCCCACGCTGTGCTTCGCCTTGTCCACCTCGCTCCTGCCCAGGCTGATGCTGACAAAGGCGCAGCAGCCGTCTCCCACCAGGACGGCGATGGCCAACGCCACCACCGTTAAGGGGAAAACCACCGTGTTGGCGGCATTGCCGTAAGAACCGAGATAGCTGGCATTGGCGATGAAGATCTGGTCCACGATGTTGTAAAGGGCGCCCACCACTAAGGAAATGATGCAGGGGATGGCGTACTTTCGCATCAGGACTCCGATTTTCTCGCTGCCTAAAAACTGATTTGCTGTGTCCACTTGGATCACCTTTCTTTCCAAAAAATAAAGTGCGCAAGCCCAAATCCGGACTTACGCACTTCTGCTACACGATTTTACTCTGAATTTTATTATTTCAATTTTCAAAAGAGACTCATCAAGACTGTAATGAGCTCAGTCAGAAAACAAGTTACATATATCTTACCTGATTATTATATGAGATATCATCCGAAATTTCAAATGCTTTTTATATATACAGCGATGGATTGTGGATGATAGTCAGAGGAACACGCTCTGATCAAAGCCGCATAGAAAGCCGTTCCGGGCGGACAGGCACACAAAACCTGCCGGGTTCCAAAGCGGAGTCCGGCAGGTTTTCTCAACGGAGATGGGGATGTTTTTTTGTCTCCAAAGCAAAAATGGCCCGGTTTGAGGCCGAAATATCATCCTTTGCCTCCTGAATCTTTTGCTGCATGCGCTGGTATTCCGAAAGGCGTTCATTTATGGAGGCATCCTCCGTCTTCAAAAAACCGTCCAGGAAAGCCGACGGCATCACAAATCGTTTGCTGCCGGAGTCAAATCTGACGGTAATCGATGTGGCGTTTTGCTCCGTAATGATTCCTGTTCCAAACAATTTATGTTCTACCGATATGCCAATAATATCCGAGGCACACATACCATTCTGTTGTGAACGGAGTGCCTCGATGATTTGCTGGCCCTCGTTGATACGCTGCTGACATTCCTGGATTTTCTGTTCCAGCAGCAGTTCTGACCTGAGTTGTGACTTGGGTCGAGCGCTTTTTGTTGCCATATTACCCTCCCAAAATCAGTCTGTCAAAACCGTCTCACAGGCTTCTGCTTCTCAGTTTAGGTAATCTCCAACGGGGGAGCTGTTATACTGCTTGATGACTTTGATGATAATAGAGCCGTCAGGCTGAACGGTCTGTTCCGTAATCTTGTATTGGGTACGATTACGATCCAGTGCCTTCTTGTACTGCTCCACCTCCTGTTCCACCTGTTTCACCGCCCAGTCGTGTTCTGCATCTTCCTTCAGCATGAAGTGCAGTGTTTGACAGATGCAGGCCGCTTTGATTCGCTTCATAATGTGTACCCTCCCTTGGAATGACAATTAACCTATACGAATTGTTATTATTATACAATAAGTATATCTAAAAATTGTGCATTTTTCAAAGGAGGTTTTACACAATCTTTCAAAAAACACATTTGGTGATTTTGCGCACAAATCATCCTGTCTCTAGACTTTCTCCATTTATTTCAAGCGTTGTCCTAAAATTGTATAAAGAGCACATTAAAAAGAATGGCTGGATCGGAACGTCTAATTCCACTCTGCAAGCTTTATTTTTATTCTCTCATGGCTTGCCTCGTCCACTGTGCGAAAGATATGATACACACGACTTAACGCCGCTGTCTTACACAAAAATCCCCGAATCAGCTTCTGTTCATCCAGCCATATGGACTGGGGTGAACAGTACCCTATCTCTCTGCTGGCCTCCCGGCGTGCGGCTTGAATCGCTTTCTGGATGGAGAGCCACTGACCGTAAGTACCACCGTTCAACTGCTTTCTCAGTTTCCGGATGGCGCTCTTATACGCCTTCTCCGCCCCGCTGGGGCCGTTGTAGTTCAGCCGGATGGCCAGTTCCTGAAAGGTCATGCTCTGCTCATTGGGCTGGCCGATCCCCAGATAACAGCGTACCAAGTTCAACTCTCTGGGCTTGAGCACCTCCTCCATGCGCTGGAGGAGCAGCGTCCGGCGCATGAAATGGTCATAGGCTCTGGCGGGATCACCGCCAAAACTAATATCAAAGACACGCTCACCCAACGACTCGATCTGGAACGCAGTGCGATATTCCTCCAGCAGACGCTTGGCCACTTTGACGGAGACTTCCAGCTTCGCTTGAATGGCGGTCAGAAGATTTGCTTCGGTGTCCTGCTCGTGTGCGGCATAGAGGAACGCCACCTGGCGCAGCTGGTAGTAGCGATCCAGCGGTAGGGACAGAGAAAAAGAACTTTGGGCGGCGCAGTCCTTCGTGGCCGTTTCAATGGCGGGAGTGGCGTAGGTCAGCAGCCTGGTTCCCATGGATGCATCAAACCGCTGTGCCGCGTCCAGCAGTGCCAGCGCACCCTCCTGCTTCAGATCGTCCACCAGAAAATCCTGAGAAAATTGTTCGCAGTAGCTTGTGGCCAGCATGGTCAGGTATCCCTCGTTCTGGGAAAGCAGAAGAGAAGCGGCCTCTGGATCGCCTTCCTGTATGCGCCGGGCAAGTTCCTCGTTGCTGGGACAGGGCGCGTCACAGAGGTACATACTCATGGCTTGTCCTCCTGGGCAAGCCGCGCTCTCGCCTGAGCATAAAGCGTCTCCTGTTCCATGTCGTGGACATAGTCTCCAGCGGCATAGTCGTTGTCCATAAGCGCCCGGTCCCGATAGGTCTCCGCAAGATACAGCGCTTCCCGCCGCAACTCGTCGGAAATTTTTCCTCTCTGGTGATGCTTGCGGATGGTGTTGGTGCGGGTACTGAACAGACGGTAGACAGGGTGTTGCTTGTTCTGCTCCTTCTGGTGCATCATGGCTCCGTACTGGCGGCAGGTCAGGCGGCTGTCCTGGGGAGCTATGCCGCTGCAGTATTTAGGCTTGTGCCCGCTGCGGGTAAGAAAATACCTCTCACAGTTCTGACACACGCAGGGGGCGTGGCCATGATGCAGCCCGTTCATCAGGTCGAAGCAGTAGAACGACATGATCCTGTGAAAGCGGACGCGCTGGACAAACACCATCTTTTCTTCCTGGGTAGGGTTCCTGGCAAAGATGTATGTGGACTCCATGACTGGGGACACCGTAAATTTTTCAATATCCGGCAAGGGGAGGGCGTCCATCACATGCCAGAAGTCGTCGCTGGTGAAACAGTCGTGGGCGGCAATGGCAAAGAAGGTCTCGTTCCGCTCCTTGAGCCGGTAGAGATATCCCCGCTCAAAGTAGTCCGCCGCTACAACAAAATGATAGATCCCCAGGGGGATCGCAAAGGCGGCGGCCAGGTAGTGCAAGAAAAAATCCCGATACGGGGCCTCGGTCGACATCAGGGCATCCACCATGTTCTCGCGGCAATATTGATCCAGCACCTCCAGTTCTCCAGACTTGTCCAGAAAGCAGAAGGGCGGGTATGTCCACAGCACATCCAGCAGGGCGGACACATCTGAGCGCACCTGTGGGAGCAGACGGGCAAAGGTGTCCCGATCTGCGTTCAGGAGTGCTTCCGCCTCTTTGCTGATGGCACCGCCGTAATGGATCAGGGCCTGAAGGGTTGCCTGATCCTGGTTCATGATATTGGCCGCAAAATATCCGGCGGGATAGGCTTGCTCGTTCAGAAAAACTAAATCCTGCCACACGTCCAGTGTGAGGTACAGCAGGTTGTTGTTCTGCTTGATCCCCAGCGGCATGTGTCCCCCTCCTGTCCTATATCCATTTTGGCCCTGTCTTGTGATATTCTCATTTTATCAAAACTCCCAGAATAATCAAGTGAAAGGAAAAATCCCTTTCCCGGAAGCGCTCACTGAGGTGGGCGCTTTTCATATTCAAAACAAGGAGGAATCGACTATGAGAAAAAACAACGCACCGCTTCGCACAGTGGATGGAGCGACCTTGATGAGCCAACCACTTCACTTGCCCAATTTTGTGGTGGACACCCTGCTTGCGCAGGGCCTGCACATCCTGGCAGGTTCACCAAAGGTGGGCAAGTCCTGGCTGGCTCTGTGGCTGGCCGTGACAGTGGCCAAGGGAGAACCGGTGTGGAACATGACCACCAGGCAGGGTACCACCCTCTATCTCTGTCTGGAGGACTCCGTCCTCCGCATCCAGAACCGGCTGTTTGAGATCACGGAGGACGCACCAAGCAGCGTCCACTTCTGTACCGAGTGCGCTCTCATCGGTCAGGGGCTGGAGGAACAGGTGGACACATTCGTCGGCACACATCCCGACACCGTGCTGGTCATCATTGACACCCTGCAGATGGTTCGTCCGATCCACGACGCCACCTACGCCAATGACTACCGGGATCTGTCTGTGCTCAAGCGGCTGGCGGACAAGCACGGCATTGCCATCCTGCTCATCCACCATCTGCGGAAAGAAAAGGCGGAAGATGTGTTCCACCGGATCTCCGGCACCACTGCCATCAGCGGCGCAGTGGATTCCAGCTTCACACTGGTGGAAGAGAAGAGGGGCAGCGGCAGGGCCAGACTGACCTGCGTGGGCCGGGACATCGAATACCGGGAGCTGGAGCTTCGACGCAGCGAAGAAAATGTGTGGGAGCTGGTTTCAGACAGCAGAGAAGAACTCGTGTTTCATGAGGATCGGATTGTCGTTCTCCTCTCTGCATTTATGAGCACCAGAACAGTATTTATCGGCACTCCCACGGAGCTCTCCGAAAAGATCGACCCTGATAAGGCCGAAGGAGTAACGCCCAAAAAGATTTCAAGACTGATCCTGCAAAGCGTTGAGGCTCTAAGGAAAACCGGGATTCAAGTGACGGTTCGCCGCAGTAATGGAAAACGAGTGATCGAGCTGAATCGTGCCGATAGTGTCGATTTGGAGGGTGCCGGAGAAATCGTCCCTATCGACCCTGCTGCCGTTGACCAACCGTCTGGAGAGGGCGCGGCGGAGGCTGGGGATGCGGATTCCTCCCTTTGGGGAGGGCAAGCATCGCGCCCGGCTATACGCCGCGCACAGTTTCGGGGCGCTGCCCCGTACCCGGCCCCTGAGGGGGAGAAGGAGGAGCAATGCAGAGAGTAAAAAAGAGCGAGATCATCACCCTGCGGGTGACGCCCCGTGTGAAGGAAGCTATCCGGGAACGAGCCAGGGCCGCTGGCCTGACAGTCACCGATTACCTGTGCTACAGTGGACTGGGAAAAGAGATCGTGCGGGTGGAAGGGTTAGAACAGGTGCTGTCTGAACTGAAAGCCCAGGGGCGAAATCTGAATCAGCTCACAACCCTGGCCAACATGGGGAGGGTAACAGTTCTGAAGGGTGACGCACTGGCAGAAAACTACGGAAAAATTTATGAACAGCTCCGGGAGCTGCTGCGGGAGGTGACTTGAGATGGCAACCTTCACCGCAATCAAAAATCGTGGCGGTGGCAGAGGTGCTCTGGGCGGTGTTCTGCGCTATGTCCAGCAGGAGGAGAAAACCACATGGGAAGATCGTCGGCTGGTCTCCGGCTGGAACTGCACCGCCCAAAGTGTCTGCTCCGAAATGCAGCTCACCAAGGAGCGGTTCCATAAGACAGATGGCAGACAGTACTATCATTTCGTGCAGTCCTTTGACAAGCAGGATGACCTGTCCCCACTGGAAGTTCACGCTATGGGGCTGGAACTGGCCCAGCGTGAGTTTCCAAACTTTGAGGTGTTAGTCGCTACCCATGTGGACACAGAGCATCTCCACAATCACTTGGTGGTGAACAGTGTGAGCTTTCAAGATGGCCGCAAACTCCACCAGAGTGCCGCCGATCTGCAGGCCCACCGGATGTCCAACGATGAAATATGTACTGCCCGTGGATTGGAGATCCTTCCGCCGCCGCAGAAGCAGGTCAAGCAAAAGCGGATGAGCGCCAGAGAGTACCGCTCCGCCGCCAAGGGCGAGAGCTGGAAATTCCGTCTCATGAACACCATCGACCAGTGCATGCGGTACGCTGCCAGCAAGGAGGAATTTATCTCCCTGATGGAGAGCGAGGGGTATCAGGTGCGGTGGACGGACAGCCGGAAGAGTATCACCTACACCACGCCCACGGGAATGAAGTGTCGGGACGACCGGCTCCACGAGGAGAAGTACACAAAGGAGGTTATGGAACATGAGTTCAGAATCCGGGCAGCGATTGCCCATGGAGGAATTGAAGCGGAGGAACGCTCCGCAGAGTATGATACCGCAGAGCTGTCCCAGCAAGGAGGAATGGCAGGAAGTGCTCCATCGACTGGACGAGCTGGAGCGGCACACAGCGGCCCACACAGCCATTCTGCGGGAGGCTTCCAGCCGGAGGGAGCCGTGCCCCATCCAGGCGCAGATGGAGGCACTGACGCGGGATATGGCGGAAGTACAGCGGCTGCTGCGACAGGCTGGGAAGAAGAAAGAGATTTCTGTTTCTCCGCCCAGTCTGGGTACTGCAATATCAGTGATGATATGGCTGGCCCTGATTTTGTTGGGGACTATGGTGGGTATGGTGGTCTTGCAGGTGATCTGGTTCGGCTTGGCCGCTCTCTGGAGCGTGATCAAGCTGCTGCTCCCATAAGGGATGCCACCACCATGCACCAGCACACGGACCGGAAAGCGTTCCGTCGGGAACGGCAAATGAAAATCGCCCTCGGTCACAAGGAGGACGATCACGAAGAAGAACCAACTTGGCAGCAGACCATGTGACGGTCTGCTATTTTTGTTGCCTGACCGCAGGTCAGGGGAAAGGAACAATATGGAGTATCAATTCAAATACAATGAGCGTCCCCACTTCAATAATGAAGAAAATCATGGCGTGGAGGATATTCCCTCCGCCAAGGCGGTGCAGGATACCGCAGTGGAAGAACGGAACGGTAAGGTTGTGAAAAGCCGACGGCAAAGTGTATGCGGCAGAGAGTACATTGTGCTTGCGGAATTTGGTTTCGGAGGAACGCAGTCTACGGTCGAACTTCTGAAGCAAGTCATTGATCTGGAGGAAGACGCAAAAAATATTTCCGCCTGAAAAGTGTGTTCCCATAGACAAACAAACCGATTGAGGGTATTGTATGGTTGCAATCTCTCAATCGGTTTGGCATTTTATGAAGGAGGTCAATATGTTACAGCCAAACCAAAAGATCACGGCACTCTATTGCCGTTTGTCCCGAGACGATAATCTGGAGGGTGACTCCAATAGCATCCAGAACCAAAAACTCATCCTACAAAAGTACGCCGATGAGAATGGGTTCCAGAATACCAGATTTTATGTGGACCATGGTTATTCCGGAGCAAACTTCAATCGCCCAGCCTTTGAGCAGATGATGGATGACATGAGCAACGGCGACATCGCTGTCATCATTACGAAGGATCTCTCTCGCCTTGGCAGAAACCAGCTTCACACCGGCCTTTATATTGAGGAGATCTTCCCCTCCAACGATGTGCGCTACATCGCTGTCAACGACAATGTGGACACCAAGTATGAAAACAGCAACGAACTGATGCCTTTCAAAAATCTGTTCAATGAGTGACATGTGCGGGACTGCAGCCGCAAGGTGCGGAATGTGGTAAATGCCAAGGCACAGAGGGGAATCCGGGTAGGGACGCGAGCTCCCTACGGCTACCGAAAGGGTGCAACAAAAGACTCTCCTCTGCTGGTGGACGAGGAAGCGGCAGCTGTCGTCAAACGCATCTTCGCCATGTGCGCCGGTGGAATGGGACCATCCCAGATCGCAAAGCAGCTTAAGAAAGAGCATATCTACAGCCCATCCATGTACGCCTATACGAAATTCGGCACATCCCATTCCGGGCTGAATACAGAGCGGCCCTACAACTGGACCGGCGACATGGTGGCGGATATGCTTCAGAACATGGTCTACCTTGGACACACGGTCAACCTCCGCTACAGCACCAAGTCCTACAAGGACAAAAAGAGGTGCGAACGCCCCAAATCCGAGTGGCTTATCTTTGAGCATACTCATGAAGCGCTGGTGGATCAGGAAACCTGGGATATCGTACAGGAGGTACGGTCCCATAAACGCCGCCGGACAAATATGGATGAGCAGGATATGTTCTCTGGATTAGTGTACTGTGCGGACTGCGGTAAACCTATGGTACTGCATCGGGCGCACACCATGAAGCCGGAACAGAACAATTTCACCTGCCGCACCTACAAGAAGGATGGGGCAGAAGTGTGCAGTGCTCACTATGTCCGGGAAGTGGCATTGAAGGAAATCGTGCTGGAAACGATCCGCAGAGCCACAGAGTTTGCCAGAAGCGATCCGGAGCGGTTCGCCGCATACATCCAGCAGAAACAATCCAATGAGGTGGCAAAGGAGATCCGGGGCTTGGAGCGAGAGCTGTCCACGATGCGGAAACGGGATGGAGAACTGGATGTGGTATTCAAGCGGATGTACGAGGACAGCGCCCTGGGACGGGTGAGCAATGAACAGTTCCGCTTGCTGTCTGAGGCATATTCTAAGGAGAAAGCCCAGCTGGCCGAGGCCATCCCCGCCACGGAGGAGCGCTTGGAGAAACTGCGCAGCAGCATGGCCAATGCCAAGAACTTCATCGCCAAGGCCAGGAAGTTTACCGACATGACGGAACTGACCCCGGAATTGCTCCGCACCTTCGTAGCAAAGATCATCGTGTATGAAAAAGAGGTCAAATATTCCAAGCATGCACCGCAGAAAATTCAAATCTGTTTCCGGGACTTCAACCTCAACGAAACAGATGATGTGATTCTCTGTGGGGAGACAACAGAAAAGGCAGACAGTGCAACTGCACTGCCTGCCTAATCCGAGGACACGCTTCAAGATACCCCTATCAGGAGTAGCGGAAAAGCGTGTCCTTCTTTTTGGGTTGCGGCAGCCAAAGGCTGCCTCCACCCTTCGGAGATTTAAATGCTCGGGGTCGGCAAAGCCGCCCCTGCGCAATTCTCCGCTACGCTCCGAATTTACGCCGCACTCGCGGCGCGGCCCAGAAGGGCCGGTTGATATCTGATCAGACAAGGTAAGCTGACAGGTTTTGAAATGAGCCTGTCAGCTTTTTGCCTTCAATTATTGCGTGCCTCCATAGAGTAAATATGGTTTTAAAGCATAGTAAGGTATTCTGTATAGGTATTTGTTATCTTGGCTTGCCGGTGATACAATGACACCAGAAAGCGTTTGGGCGTACGAGCTCATGACAAATTTTAAAATATGGATGGTATCCTGGACAGAAGAGAACCGACAAGGACCATCAGCGGGGGAGGAAATGTTGTGAACAAGAAAGTTTTGATCCTTTCCACCAGCCTCCGAAGGGGCGGAAATTCGGACACTTTGGCGGAGGAATTTCTCCGGGGCGCCCAGGCGGCCGGGAATGATGTGGAAAAGGTCACCTTGTCAGATAAGTCCATCGCCTTCTGCAAAGGGTGTCTGACCTGCCAGAACACAGGGAGATGTGTCATCCATGACGACGGGGATGAGATTGTTCAGAAGATGCTCACGGCCGATGTCATCGCCTTTGCCACTCCCATTTATTACTACGGCATGTGCGGCCAGATGAAGACCCTGCTGGATCGGGCAAATCCCCTCTTTCCCGCCGATTACCGGTTCCGGGATATTTATCTTCTGGCCGCCGCGGCGGAAGAGGAGAAACATACCGTGGACGGAGCGGTGACCGGTCTGGAGGGATGGATCGAATGCTTTGAAAAGGCACGACTGGCCGGAACAGTATTTGCCGGGGGCGTGACCTCCGTGGGTGACATTCAGGGCCATCCCGCCCTGAAGCAGGCCTATGAAATGGGCAGGAGCATCTGAAAACTTTGGTATTTTTTCAACATTGGAGGGATCAATATGGCAGTAAAGCAGACAGCTGGGAGAGATTCTTTGGGGGAATTTGCCCCGAAATTTGCCCAGCTCAACGACGATGTATTGTTTGGCGAGGTTTGGAGCCGTGAGGATCAGCTCTCCCTGCGGGACCGCTCGCTGGTCACGGTGGTGGCTCTGATGGCCCAGGGCCTGGTGGACAGCTCCTTCCAGTACCATCTGTCCACCGCGAAGAAAAATGGCATCACCCGGCAGGAAATTGCCGAGATCCTGACCCATGCCGCCTTCTATGCCGGATGGCCCAAGGCCTGGGCGGCATTCCGCATGGCCAAGGAGGTCTGGGCAGAGGAGAGCGGAGAGGATGGAAAAAGCCTGCATCAGAAAGAGATGGTTTTCCCCATCGGGGCGCCCAACGACGGCTTTGCTCAGTATTTTGTGGGGCAGAGCTATCTGTGCCCCCTCTCCGTCAGTCAGGTTGGGGTGTACAATGTGACCTTCGAGCCGGGCTGCCGCAATAACTGGCACATCCACAAGGCCGATCAGGGTGGCGGACAGATCCTGCTCTGTGTGGCCGGAAGAGGCTGGTATCAGGAGTGGGGGAAAGAAGCCCGGGAGCTTCACCCCGGCGATGTGGTGAATATCCCTGTGGGGGTCAAGCACTGGCACGGGGCCGCCGGGGACAGCTGGTTTTCCCACCTGGCCCTGGAGGTTCCGGGAGAGAACTGTTCCAACCAGTGGCTGGAGCCTGTATCCGACCAGGAGTACAAAGCGCTGGGACAGGCATACGCGGCCGAAGGGACGCTGTGATACCCCAACATATGATCTCAAAGTAGTTTCAACCGGATAAAGATATAAAAAGCGGCACTTTTCACCTTGAAAAGTGCCGCTTAACATATACCCGCAAATAGGGAGGGTAACACTGCGCCAAAGGTTATGTATGGCAGTCGTCATTGGGGTGATCTGTGTCCTCAGGGAGCGGGTGCCAGGCCGGAGGCTTTTGCCGGCGGAGGAAAAGACCTTTGATTTTACCCAAAACAGACTCCACAAAATGAAACCAGAGGTTGCCGAAGACGACCACTCCAAGAAGAAGCAGGAAAATGATGCCGATTTCTTTCCAGACCATGATCCCGGCCTCACTTGGTGGCAAAGCGATTCATAAAGAAATCGGTAAAGGCAGCCAGCTCCTTTTCCTGCGAGACATAGACATACAGGCTCTCGTCCTCCAGCCAGTCATAGGCGTTGATGGCGATATACCCCTTCCGGTCGGGATAGATGACAAAGGCGTCGGTGGGATACTTGTTCCGGTAAGCTTTCAGGATTTCCGAGCGGCGGTAGTAGGTGGGGTCTCCGCAGCCGGAGAGATCGGGAACGGTAGGAACAACCACGATAGTTTCAGCGGCCTCGTTCCAGCCCACAATCAGGTTGCCGATTTTGGTCTTGCTGCCGTGGACAAAGCCATAATTGAACCGGGCGACATCCTCGGTGTAGCCAAAGATCAGCTGATAGTTGTCTCCGCTTTCTACCACCTGGTTAAAGAGCAGACGCATCTTCTTTGCGTTGGCATTGCTTTTTTCCATGTCCACTTCGGGCCCTTTGAACAGTTTGCTGAAAAATCCCATATGATGTTCCTCCAAATATTTTTATTTAGCCCGGGAGAAACCCTCCCGGGAACCTGACAAATAAAGATAATTTTTAAAAAATGTTTTTATTACTGGAAAAAAGAAATCCGCCTGAAGGGGACAGCCAGCGTGTCAGACGGATTGGATGGGATGCCCGGGAAGATCGCGTAATTTTTCCAGACAGTCCGCAATGGCGTTGATTTGAAAGGATACCGTTTCATCGGCGGTCTCAGGCACAAAGAAGGGCAGCGTATCCGGGATGGCTCGCCGCATAACCATGGCGGACAGGCAGATGTTGGTAAAAAGCTGGATCCTGGCCCTGTCCGGCTGTACGCCGAAGCACTCCAAAAGCTGGCCGAACAGGCGAGCCTGCTTTTCCCGGAAAGTCTGGTAGCTCTCAGGGGAAAGGCGGCGGAAGAGGAGCTGCTGTTCCTCAATGGTCATCACAGCGATTCCGTTTCGTTCTCCATAGCAGCAGCTGTGGAGAAAGCGGATCACCCCTTCCCGCCAGGTAAGGGCGGGGGCGTCCATCAGGGCTTTGGCGTAGGCCAGGATCTTGGGCTGCTGGAGATAGAGCGTCTCCACGATCAGATCCTCTTTGGTGGGAAAGAAAGCGTAGAAAAAGGTGCGGGAGATGCCCACCGCCCTGTAAATCTGCTCCACGGTAGTATGCTGGATCCCCTGTTTGGCCATCAGGTCAAGGGCGGCGGCCACAAGGGAAGCACGGATCTGCTCCCTCTCCTCCGAAGAGTAGGAAACCTTCGGCATCCGGCGCACCTCCCTCAAATAAAAATAAATTTCAAAAATTGTCTTTATTTTATCATGGAACGGTTGGAAAAGCAAGGGCAGAGCGGGAAAACGGCGGCGGAATTTTCGTTGTAAAGGCTGGCCATTGCCGTTATAATGGGAATAAATACCCGGAGGTCTTCAGCGAGGGGAGGAAGAAAGGCGTGGAGAAGCAGGAGCAATGGGAAGATCTGCGGCGGAAGCTGACAGATGAGCTGTCTGCCGGAGCGTTTTCCGGCCTGGGAGCCATGATTCTGGACGAGGAAGAGGTCCGGATGGTCGGCCCCGAGGAGCTGGAAGAGCTGGCCCGGCGGTATGGAATCAAGTGATGAGAGGGAGAGTGTGATGCAGACATCGGCGGATTTGAAGCAGCTTCTGGCCCGCATTGACCACCGGAGCTATCCGGCCTATAAAGATACCAGGGGAAAGTATCAGTTCCCCGGCTATGTGCTGTCCATTGACCATGTTCAGGGGGACCCCTTTGCCGCCCCCTCCAGGGTGAGCGTCCATGTGGAGGGGAGGCAGGCGGCCCTTCCCCGGGCGCTGTATGGGACGCCCCACCAGCGCGTTGCCCTTCAGGACGCCCTGACCCGCCGGTTTGGCCGCCTGGCGGCCGGGGCCTCTTTCCAGGCCAGAGGGTCGGGGCACAGCGGTCTGATTTCCGTGAGCCGCTGCGGCCAGGAGGTACTGGAGCGCACCGCCTGTGAGGTGGATCCGGGCAGCGGAGATGTGCTGCTGCGGCTGGAGGTGGGGTTCCCGGCCAATGGCCGGACCATCAATGCCCGGGAGCTGGAGAAGATCCTCTTTGATCTGCTGCCCCAATGTGTGGCAGGCTCCCTGTACGGGAAAAGCTGGAAGGAGGGGGAGCTTCAGAAGGTGGCCGATC
The DNA here is from genome assembly GCA_037231075.1 of bacterium. Taxonomy (GTDB): domain Bacteria; phylum Bacillota; class Clostridia; order Oscillospirales; family Oscillospiraceae; genus Lawsonibacter. The sequence goes on from JAXUUN010000004.1 coordinate 47,015, forward strand.
TGGCGGAGGACCAGCAGTACATCCGGGACGCGCTGCCCGGGCTGAACCTTTGCGCCTTTGTGGCAGACGGCAGCATCCTGCCCCGGGCCTCGGGAGTCTCCCAACTGCCCATGAAGGAGGCGGTACCCTTCCAAAGCCCCGGAGAGCTGGCGGTGGAGCTGGACCTGCCCCACAGGGGGAAGATCACCGGCATGGGAATCAAGCGGGGAATCACCCTGGTGGTGGGAGGCGGCTACCATGGAAAGTCCACCCTTTTGAAGGCCCTGGAACTGGGAGTTTACAACCACATCGCCGGAGACGGCCGGGAGTATGTGATTACCGACCAAAGCGCCGTTAAAATCCGGGCTGAGGATGGCCGGAGCATCCGGTGTGCCGACATTTCCCCCTTTATCAACGATCTGCCAAACGGCAAGGACACGGTGCGCTTCTCCACCGAGGACGCCAGCGGCAGTACCTCCCAGGCCGCCAATGTGGTGGAGGCTATGGAGGCGGGCGCTGGGCTGCTGCTGATCGATGAGGACACCAGCGCCACCAATTTTATGGTCCGGGATGCTCTGATGCAGCGGGTTATCCACCGGGAGATGGAGCCCATCACCCCATTCCTGGACCGGGTCCGGGAGCTCTATGAGAAGCGGGGGATTTCCACCATCCTGGTGGCGGGAAGCTCCGGTGCCTACTTCCATGTGGCGGATACTGTGATCCAGATGGACCGGTATGTGCCCAGGGATATCACTGCCCTGGCCAAGGAGGAGGCCAAGGCTTTTCCGATGGACCGTGTTTCTCTAAAGCCCATCGAACAGGCAAAGCCGGACCGGCGGCCCAGACCCACTCCGGAGCTTCAGGAGGAGCGGGTCAAGCTGAAATCTCTTGGCCGGGACGGGGTGTCCCTGAACCGGGAGACCATCGACCTGAGGTATGTGGAGCAGCTGCGGGACGGGGAGCAGTCTGCCGCCCTGGGTTACTGTATGCTCTACGCCCAGAAAAATCTGATGGACGGCAGACGGACGATGGGACAGGTGGTAGAGGAGTTGGAGCGGCTCATGGACCAGCGGGGCATGGAGGCCCTTTTGGGCAGCCGGGCCGGCGTCCCATTCCTGGCCAGACCCAGAAAACAGGAGATCTTTGCCTGCTTTAACCGCTACCGGGGACTTCGCCTGTGAGGGGCGGGAGATGGTCCTGCCTGGGGTCCTGGAGCAGCTGAAAATGGTTTTTCCGGAAGGATAAAATCCCCTCCCGTTTCATACGGCCCAGCTCCTTGGACAGGGCGCTGCGTTCCACATTGAGATAGTCGGCCATCTGCTGCCGGTCAAAGGGGATGGTGATGCTCCGGCTGTTTTGCTGGAGCGCCTGGGCGGAGAGAAAGGTCATGACCCGTCCACGGATGGTTTTGGGGGAGATGCAGAACATCCGGCCTGACCAGGCCAGGTTTTTTTCCGCGGTGAGAAGGAGCAGATGATAGAGGATCTTGGTATACCAGCTGCAGCTTCGGTTTGTCTCCGGAAGCAGCGCCCCCAGATCCACCAGAAGGACCTGGCTGTCCTCCACCGCGGTCACATCTACCATCAAAGGGGCCTGACAGAAGGCGTAAGTTTCGGCGAAAACCTGCCCGGGGGAGATGTGGTGGAGAATGAGCCGGCTGCCCCAGGCGTCGATGCTCTCAATGTGGACCTTGCCCCTGCGGAGCAGGCCGAACCGGCGGGTGATGTCTCCGGTGCGGAAAATGACGGTGCCCTTTGGATAGGTCCGGACATGGAGGGCTCCCCGGGCCTCCATATCGCTGTACTCCTCTGGCGTGATCCCCTGAAAGATCGGATTTTGAAACAAATCCATAAAAACTCCGTTCCGTGGTTATAACCACATACTTTTTTCCTCAGTGTACTATACTGTGTCCAGAAACACAAGGAGGAATGTTCAAATGGTTCGCAAGATCATTCAGATTGATGAGGGGAAGTGCAACGGCTGCGGAGCCTGTGCCCAGGCCTGCCACGAGGGGGCCATCGGCATGGTGAACGGCAAGGCCAGGCTCCTGCGGGACGACTACTGCGACGGTCTGGGGGACTGCCTGCCCGCCTGCCCTACCGGGGCCATCACCTTTGTGGAGCGGGAGGCGGCGGCCTATGACCAGAAGGCGGTGGAGGAGCGCCAGCGGGAATTGGGAAAGGTCCCCACCGGCGGCTGCCCCGGCCAGCGGGCCATGACCCTGGGCCGGAATGATGTCCCTGCCGCTCCAGCGGCAGGAGGGGCGGTCTCCCGGCTGGGCCAGTGGCCCTGTCAGATCAAGCTGGTCCCCGTCCGGGCCCCCTATTTTAACGGCGCCAAGCTTCTGATCGCCGCCGACTGCACCGCCTACGCCTACGCCAATGTCCACGAGGAGTTCATGCGGGGAAAAATCACCCTCATCGGCTGTCCCAAGCTGGACAGTGTGGATTACAGTGAGAAGCTCACGGAAATCCTTCGGGAAAATGATATTCAAAGTCTTACCATCCTGCGCATGGAGGTGCCCTGCTGCGGCGGCCTGGAGATGGCGGCCAAGAAGGCCCTTCAGGAGAGCGGAAAGTTTATTCCCTGGCAGGTGGTGACCATTTCGGTGGACGGGAAGATTCTGGACTGAGAGGAGAGAGCACAATGAGTGTAAAAATCAAAAATATGGATCCCGCTGAGGTGGTAGTGCTCAGAGAACAGATCGCCTGCCAGCCCGGACAGGTGGTAAGCAAGACCCTGGCCCAGAACGACGCGGTCAGTCTGACCCTGTTTTCCTTTTCCAAGGGGGAGGAGATCAGCACCCACACCTCCCACGGAGATGCTCTGGTGACCTGCCTGGAGGGCGTGGGGAGAATCACGGTGGATGGTGTGGACTACATGCTGCGGGAGGGAGAGGCCATTCTTATGCCCGCTGAGCACCCACATGCCGTCCGGGGAGAAGAAGATTTCAAAATGCTGCTGACGGTGGTATTTTGACCAAAAATGTTGACGGGAGGAAGCCTTGGGGGGAAAGAAGAGACAAAAAAGAAAATTGCCTCTTGCAAATGATAAAAATTATGCTATAATTCCCTACGACAACTGAACAGACAGGGGGGCTGGGGCGAAACCCGGCTGAGATTAGGACAATTTAGCGGTCCTTGACCCTTTAAACCTGTTGGATAATGCCATCGTAGGGAGTTTGTGAGGAAGCTATGTTCCGTGAAAAACGCCGCCCGATGGGCGGCGTTTATTTTTTACTTTGGAGGTCATGTCAGTATGAAAGCATCCGTAGCCATTCAGATCGAGCCCAATATGCCCACCAGCGCCGAGGCCATTCGGGTTGTGGACGAAGTGATCGACTATATCCGCAGTACCGGCCTGCACTACTATGTGGGGCCCTGTGAGACCGCTGTGGAGGGCGACAGCCTGGAGCAGCTGGTGGAAATTGTCCACAACTGCATCCTGGTGGCTGAGAAGGCCGGCGCGCCCAAGGTGTCCGCCTATGTGAAGTACAACTACAGTCCCGCCAGAGGTGTGCTGACCATCGATGAAAAAGTCACAAAGCATCACCAGTAAGCTGCCCGCGGCAGTGGCCATCTTGGGGCTGCTGCTGGTGTGGCATCTGGTCTGTACCTTCGGGCTGGTGCCCGGATTTATGCTTCCCTCCCCGGGACAGGTGCTGTCCGCTCTGTGGACGGAGTTCCCTCTGCTGCTTCAGCACGCCCGCATCACCCTGACTGAGGCGGCCCTGGGATTGGGAGTGGGGGTAGCGGTGGCCTTTGTAATGGCGACCCTGATGGACCGGTTTTCCATTTTGTATAAGGCCCTGTACCCTCTGCTGATCATCACCCAGACCATCCCCTCGGTGGCCATTGCCCCCCTGCTGGTGCTGTGGATGGGCTTTGAGATGGCCCCTAAGGTCACTCTGGTGGCCATTACCACCTTCTTTCCCATCACCATCGGTCTGCTGGACGGCTACGCCTCTGCCGACCGGGAGGCGGCCCAGCTTCTGCGCTCCATGGGAGCGGGACGGGCCCAGATTTTCTGGCATCTGAAGCTGCCTGCCTCCCTCAGCCACTTTTTTTCCGGACTGCGGGTATCCGTCTCCTATGCGGTGGTAGGGGCGGTGATCTCCGAGTGGCTGGGCGGCTTTGAGGGCCTGGGTGTGTACATGACCCGGGTGAAGAAGGCATACGCCTTTGACAAGATGTTTGCGGTCATCGTGTTCATCACAGCGGTGAGCCTGCTGCTCATGCTGTGCGTGGCCCTGCTGCGCAAGGTGGCCATGCCCTGGGAGAAATATGAGAAATTGGAGAGAAAGGATTGAATCCCATGAGAAAGACATTGTCCCTGCTGCTCAGCGCCTGCCTTTGTCTGAGCCTGGCCGCCTGCGGCCAGAGTACCGGCCAGAGCGGCTCCCAGCAGACCGGCGGCTCTCAGCAGGCCGGAAGTACCCAGGACGGCTCTGCCCAGAGTGGAGAGCCGCGGAAGATCACCCTCTGTCTGGACTGGACTCCCAACACCAACCACACCGGCTTCTATGTGGCCCAGGCTCTGGGCTACTATGAGGAGAACGGCCTGGATGTGGAGATCGTTCAGCCCCCCGAGGACGGGGCCACCGCTCTGTGCGCCGCCGGTCAGTGTGAGTTTGCCATCACGGTCCAGGACTCTCTGGCCTCTGCCTTTTCCCGGACCGATCCCCTGCCTGTGACCGCTGTGGCTGCCCTTCTTCAGCACAACACCTCGGGCATCATCGCTGTGGCCGGTGAGGGAATGGACCACCCCGCCGGGCTGGAGGGCCACAACTACGCCACCTGGAACAGCCCCATTGAGCTGGCCATGATGGAGTATGTCGTTGCCCAGGACGGGGGAGATTTCTCCAATGTGGAGCTCATTCCCAACAGCATCACCGACGAGGCCGGGGCCATTGAGACTCGCCAGGCCGACAGCATCTGGGTCTACTATGGCTGGGGCTGTATCAACGCGGAGCTGCGGGGCGTGCCCTTTGACTTCTTCTATTTCAGAGACTATGCCCCGGAGCTGGACTACTACACCCCTGTGATCATCGCCAACAATGACTTCCTTTCCGCCAATCCTGATGTTGCCAAGCGTATGCTGGAGGCCACCAAGCGGGGTTATGAGTACGCCATTGAAAACCCTGAAGAGGCTGCCCAGATGCTCATTGACGGAGATACTACCGGGTCCCTGAAGGGCTCTGAGGAGCTGGTAGTGGCCAGCCAGAAGTGGATGTGCGACCAGTACAAGGCTGAGGTGGAGCAGTGGGGCTACATCGACCCCGCCCGCTGGGACGGCTTCTACCAGTGGCTCAGCGACAACGGCCTGTGTGAGATCCCCATTGGGGCCGGTGTGGGATTCTCCAACGACTATCTGTCATGACGGGAACTGTGCTGGAGGCCCGGGGAATCACCAAGGTCTATGACGGGGTTACCATTATCCAGGACATCTCCCTCCACCTGGAGCAGGGGGAGCTGGTGTGCGTATTGGGGGTGTCCGGAGCGGGAAAGACTACCCTGTTCCATGTGCTGTCCGGACTCACCACCCCGGAAGCGGGTACTGTGTACCTGGGAGGAGAGGAGATTACCGGCCGGCCCGGCAGGGTGAGCTATATGCTCCAAAAGGACCTGCTGCTGTCCCATAAGCGCATCGTGGACAATGTGGCGCTGCCACTCATTCTGCGGGGCGAGAAAAAGGCCGCTGCCCGGGAGAAGGCCTCCGCCCTCTTCGGCCAGTTCGGGCTGGAGGGCACCCAGATGATGTATCCCGCTCAGCTCTCGGGGGGGATGCGTCAGAGGGCCGCCCTGCTGCGTACCTACCTGGGGTCGGAGGGAGTCGCTCTGCTGGACGAGCCCTTCTCGGCCCTGGACGCCCTGACTAAGCGGGAGATCCACCAGTGGTACCTCCAGGTGATGGAGGAGATCCAGCTTTCCACCCTCTTTATCACCCACGACATTGACGAGGCCATCCTTCTCAGCGACCGGATCTACATTCTGGGCGGGAAGCCCGGGCATATGATCACCGAGCTGAAGATCGAGCCCCCTCGTCCCAGACCGGAGGATTTCGCCCTTACCCACGCGTTTGCTGATTACAAGCGGGAGATTCTCTCCTATCTTTAACATAGCGTATTGGCATAGAACGCCGCCGGACCCCTTTTACGGTTCCGGCGGCGTTCTTCGTTATTGGTTGAATTACAGACCCACGGCATAGAGGGGGATCACATTGATCACCGGCTCCTCGTAGGGATGGACCGCTTTGATGGCGGCCAGAGTTTGGGTCAGATGACATGTCAGACAGGTGACTTCCACCTTGATCTCTTCCTGAGTACACAGCTCTCCCGCTGTGCCCAGGTAGGGGTGGGTCCCCTCCAGGGGCCGCCAGCAGCTGGTGACGGGGGAGAAGGAGAGACAGCTGTCATAATTTCCGATGTGTCCGGCGTCAACCGACTGAAGGGCCTGACGCAGCTGAGGCAGGTGGGTCTCGGGAAGAAAAATTTCCAGCTTGCAGTAAGTGAACTCCATAGCGGGGCCTCCTTGGTGGCGTTTACACCAGACAGCGCTGGGCAAAGGGCTTGATCAGCCGGTTGACCTGGCGGGCGGTGAGCCCTACGCAGATGGCGGCGGCCACGGTGCCCTCCCGGACGCCGGCCAGATGTGCCAGGAAAATCAGGGACAGTGTGCTGGCCAGGACCACCAGGGTAATGTCAAAGCCGATTTTTGCCTTGGCGAAGGGGACGGGAAAGACCTTGCATATGGCCAATACCAGCCCCTCGCCGGCCAGGGTGACCACATTGGCGGTGACCTCAAAGCTGACGCCGACTCCCACCAGCAGAATTCCAATGATACACAGGATCCAGCGCATGAAATAGGAGTCCGGAACCACGCCCTGCAGCACCCAGACACTGAAGTCGGTGAGAACGCCGAAGAACAGTGCCACCGGCAGCTGGAGCAGCTGAATGGGGTCATACTGCCGGCGGAGCAGCAGGATCTGAAGGAGAATAAAGGCGACATGCATGGCGATGGTGGCGGTACCCACAGTAAGGGTGCGGGGGAACAGGAGGCTGAGCACATAGGGGAGGCTGGAGATGGGGGAGGTGCCAAGGCCGGCCTTGATGGAAAAAGCCACGCCGAAGGCCATGATGGCCAACCCCACGGCAAGCAGCAGGTATCGCTTCAACTGACTGAAAATTTTGGAACTCATGAGTTATCCTCCTTTTTCCGGGAATTACAGCCGCACAGACGGGTCAGCAGACCGGCCAGCTCATGCTGTTCCTCTGGGGACAGAGGGGCGCTGAGCATCTCATCTGCCCGGCGGAATATGTCCTCCATTTTTGCTCCCAAATCTTCTCCTTTGGGGGTGAGGGAGACATAGAGGCTGCGGCGGTTGCCCTCCCGCTGGCTGCGGCGGACCAGACCGTCCCGCTCCATGCGGGAGAGAATGCTGCCCACGGTGGCCTGTTCAATTTCACAGTAGGCGGCGATGGCCTTCTGGTTGCTCTCACCCAGGTGGGTGAGACACTCCAAAATTTTCGGCTGCCCGGGGGACAGACCCAGAGCGGCTGCCTCGGCCAGGACCCAGCGGTTCACACGGGTGTTGGCCTTCATAAGCAGATAATGCAGGGATTCCATATTGAGCCTCCAATAATAAGCTTTCTTATTATAATAAGGCTTATTGTAATCCTGGCATGAAAAAAGTCAAGAGAAAGATGGATGGGAAAAAGAGAGCAGACCGCTGCGTCGGGTTGTACCGGTCGTCTCTCACAATAAATATCGGCAAAAAAGACAACAAAAAGCTGAAAATAGAGTTTGAATTTGTTGAAAAATGTGATACACTTGACTTATGTAACCGGGAAGAGGTGAGGATCGTGCACATTAGTGCAGAAAAGGCACAGCGGCTGGCCCGGGCTGCCAGGCGGTATTATCTGGAGGACCAGAAACAAAGCGACATTGCCAGAGAGCTGGGCGTATCCCGCCCCATGGTCAGCCGAATGCTCCGGGAAGCCCGGGAACTGGGAATTGTAGAGATTGTCGTCCATGAGCCGGGGGAGGGGGACAGGCAGATCATGGATCGCCTGCGCGGGACCTATGGGCTCCGGGGCGGGGTTCTGGCCCCGGACGGAGGGGATGACGGCCAGACCAACCAGAGCCTGTCCCGGGGAGCGGTGGAGCTGCTGGAGGAACTGGGGGCCAGGCGTGTGGGGATCGGCTGGGGGCACCTGATCGGCCAGCTGGTGACCTGGCTGGAGGAAAACCCCAGACCCAACAGCACGGTCAGTGATCTCTGCCCTCTGGTGGGCAACGCCAGTATTCCCGCCCGGAATTATCAGTCCAACGAGAATGTCCGGCGGATCGCCCAACAGCTGGGGGCGACGCCCCACTTCCTGTATCTCCCGGCCCTGCCGGACAGCCTGGAAGAGAAGCGGCTTTTATGTTCCACGGAAGTTTACCGGCAAATTCAGCTTCAGTGGGCCAGAATGGATACCGCTCTGGTGAATATCGGCAACTATCCGTCCAGTCCTGACTTTGCCTCCCTGGTGCGATATGGGAGCCTGCTCCAGGAAGAGCACACCTGCGGACGGCTGCTGGTCTACTATTTCAATGAGGAGGGCAAGGTGATCCAGTCGGAGCAGGACTTTGCCATCCAGATCCCACTGGATACGCTGCGGCGCTGTCCCAATCTGATCGGCGTGTGCTCTGCCAACACCAGCCCCCGGGCTTTGCGCGGGGCTTTGAGGACGGGAATTTTCAGCCACATTGTGGCCCGAAGGGAGCTGGCCCGGGAGATTTTGGAGCGATAGTTACATATGTAACTTAATTAGACTGAGAAACACCCGATAAAAAGAATGAAACTGTTAATTATACATAATTTTTTAAAAGATAACTGTGTATAACGGGGAAAATATAACAATATAATTGACTTATGTAATGGCCTGGCATAAAATAATTGAACAGAAGTAACTTTTCACAATGCGATTTGAACGAAGCGCGGCATTGCAACATGGAATGAAAGGAAGGAATGCCAACGATGAGGAAGGAAGAATTGGCTGCGCGCCTGCAGCATGCCTGTGAACAGGTGGTGGAGGCGGAAGAGACGCTCACGGAGATCGATTCCAAATTCGGAGATGCCGACCACGGCCTTACCATGACCAAGATTGCCGGCGCCATTTCCCAGGCGGTGAAAGAGTCGGAGGGCGGCATCCAGTCCATGCTGGACGACGCCGCCATGGCTGTGATGGTCCTGAACGGCGGCAGCGCCGTTCCCCTGTGGAACAGCTGGCTGGACGGGCTGCAGCAGGCGGCCCCTGAGGGGGACCAGGCGGATACCGCGGCGCTTCAGGCCATGTTTGCCAGCGCTCTGGAGGCTTTGGAGGATATGTCTGGAGCCAAGGTGGGGGACAAGACCATGATGGATGCCCTCATTCCCGCCAGCCAGGCCATCGCCGCCTGGTCCGGAGATGAGAACGGACTTTTTGACGCCGCCGCCCAGGCCGCCCTTCAGGGGGCGGAGGCCACCAAAAACTTTGTCTCCAAATTTGGCCGGGCCAAGAGCTACGGAGAAAAGACCATCGGGACGCCCGACGCCGGGGCCATGTCCATGGCCTGCTTTTTCCAGGGACTGGCCAAGGCCTGAGTATAACATAAAATTTGAATGATAAGGAGGCACCCCGTATGAAAATGAAAAAGTTTATCAACGCCCCCGAGACCATCACCGACGAGGAGCTTGTCGGCCTGGGACTGGCCTACCCCGATATTCTGGAGGTAGACGGGCACCTGGTCATCAGCAGGGACCTGGCAACTGCCGACCGTGTCACTATCGTTACTTACGGAGGCTCCGGCCATGAGCCCGCCCAGGCGGGCTTTGTGGGCAAGGGCATGCTGGATGTCCAGGCGGTGGGCGACATCTTCGCCGCCCCCAACGGCAAGCTGGTCTTTGACGCCATGAAGCTGGCCGACAAGGGCCACGGGGTGCTGCTGCTCACCCTGAATTACGCCGGCGACCAGCTGGCGGGCAAGCAGGCCATCAAGCTGGCCCAGAAGGCGGGGCTCAATTTCCGACAGGTGGTCACCGGGGAGGAGATCCAGTTCGACCCCAACGGCGAGGACAACAAGCGGGGCCTGGCCGGGGCAGTGGCGCTCTATCATGTGGCCGCCGCCGCCGCACGGGAGGGCAAGAGCCTGGATGAGGTGGCCGCCATTGCCCAGCGCTACGCCGACAATATGGCCTCCATCACCGTAAAATCCACCGACGCCACCCACCCCCAGAACGGGATGTCCTTCGGCGACCTGGGCGAGACTGACCTTATGGAGATCGGCGCCGGTCAGCACGGGGAGGGCGGCGGCGTCCGGGTGCCCATGATGTCCGCCAAGGACACTGTTGCCACTGTGGCCGAGGCGTTAAGCAAAAAGCTGGAGCTGAAGGCGGGGGACAATGTCTTTGTGATGATCAACGGCTGCGGCGCTACCACTATGATGGAAATGCTGGTCCTCTTTAAGGACACCGTAGAGTTTTTGAAGGCAAAAGGCGTCAATGTGGTGGCCAGCATGGTGGGGGAGATCCTCACGGTGCAGGAGGCGGGCGGCTTCCAGATGAACATCGCCAAGTGGGACGATGAGATCCTCCGCCTGTGGAATTCCCCCTGCCACACCCCGGCATATAGTAAGGAGTAAGTTATGGCTGACAACATTGGAAACAAAGCCGCCCACGACTACCATTTGGATATTCCACCGGTGGAGGACGGCTTCTATGTCAAGGGCGCGGCCCACTGTGACTGGGGCCTTCAAAACCGGCTGGGGCGGATGTTCAATCCAAAGTCGGGGAATACCGTCATGCTGGCCTTCGACCACGGGTATATCATGGGGCCGACCGCCGGCCTGGAGCGTATTGACCTGGTGATTCCGCCCCTCATTCCCCATGTGGATGTGCTCATGGGCACCAGGGGCATTCTGCGCTCCTGTATCTCACCGGCCGCCCCTGTGGCCAAGTGCGTCCGGGTCACCTACGACACCACGGTTCTCTTTGACGATATGTCCAACGGCGGTGGGATCGCATGCGATATGGAAAACGCCGTCCGCATGAATGCCGACTGCGTGGCGGTGCAGACCTTCCTGGGTTCGGCCGGAGAGAGCCGCTCCCTGGAGCTGCTGTGCCGTACTGCTGACGCCGGCGCCCGCTACGGTATTCCCACCCTGGGCGTGGTGGCGGTGGGAAAGGATATGGACCGCACGGAGAAGTTTTTCCAGCTGGCTACCCGGGTGCTGGCGGAGAACGGGGCCAATGTGGTGAAGAGCTACTACTGTGAGGGCTTTGAACGGGTGGCCGCCGCCTGCCCGGTGCCCATTGTCATCGCCGGAGGCAAAAAGGTCCCCGAGCTGGAGGCGCTGGAGATGGCCTATCGGGCCATTCAGGAGGGCGCTCACGGAGTGGATATGGGACGGAACATTTTCCAGTCCGACTGCCCCGCAGGCATGGCCCAGGCCATCGGCAAGGTAGTCCACGAGGGATATACCCCCAGGCAGGCCCTTGAGGTGTATGAGACTGTAAAACGGGGTTAAATCAAATACAAATCGTACAGGAGGAAACAATATGTCCGCTGAGTATATGCACATCGGCATTCCCATCACCAACCGCAAGCCCAACATGACCTACAATGAGGGAGGCAAGTTCTGGGTCAGCAATGTGGATGACTACGACTATAAAATCGAGTATCTGAAGTTTGAGGAGGGTACCCCCTTCCCTGAGGAGATCCACCGCAATCCTCATGTGGCCTATAAGGTGGATGATCTGGACAAGTACATCGCCGACGCGGACAGCGTCATCTGCGGCCCCATGTCCATGGGAGACGATGCCAGGCTGGCCTTTGTCTGGAAGGACGGAGCCATCATCGAGCTGTACCAGGAGCTGTAAGCAAAAAAGGAAGACACCGCCGGGGACAACATCCCCGGCGGTGTTTTTTGTTGGTCTGTATAAAATGTAACAGGTCGCTCAGGAGTCAATGAAGCTGCGGATGCGCAGCTTGACCCCCAGATTTTCTGCAATCTGCTTGCAGTGCTCAATCTCCTCCGGGGTCTTGTCCTTGTCCACAATGGTCAGGACCACATGGGGGACATAGTTCTTGGCCTCCTCGGCAAAGTCCAGCATGGCCTGATAAGCCTCCTCCCCCTGAATGGGGTGGCACAGGGCAGCATAATCTTTGGCGTTGTCCGAGTTGAGGGAGATGGACAAGGTGTCGATCCGGCCCTTCAGATCGGGGCACACATCCCGGCCGTTGATGAGATTGGCGTGTCCGTTGGTGTTGATACGCACCGGGGGGAGCTTTGTCCCGTAAAGGGCCTTCAGCTCGTCCACCAGCCACAGCAGATCCTCCAGCCGGTAGGTGGGCTCTCCGTAGCCGCAGAAGACGATCTCCCGGTAGGAGGGGATGTCCCGGCTGAGGAAGCTGCCCAAAGCCTCCTGGCGGGTGGGCTCCCGCTCCAGCCACAGGGAGTCCTCCGTGTAGATGGAGCCCTTGGCCTTTCCGTGGCGCAGACAGAATTCACAGTTACAGTTACATTTGTTGGTGAGGTTCACATACAGCGCGCCCTCATATTCATAGGTGATGGTCATAGCCTTCACGCCTCCTTAAATATTAAAAAACCGCTTGCCGTTCTCCAATGTGATCCGGGCCACCTCTTCCGCCTCCATGTCCTTCACCTGGGCGATCTTTTCGGCCACCAGGTGGACCTTTCCGGAGTCGTTGCGCTTGCCCCGGAAGGGCTCGGGAGTGAGGTAGGGGGAGTCGGTTTCGATCATGATGCGGTCCATAGGCAGCCACTGGATGACCTCCAGAGACTTCCGGGCATTCTTGTAAGTGACAACCCCGGTAAAGGAGAGCATCCACCCCAGCTTTACCAGCACCTTGGCGTCCTCCAGACTGCCGGAGTAGCAGTGGTACACGCCCCGAACTCCGGGGTATTCCCGGACGATGGACAGGCAGTCCTGATGGGCCTCCCGGTCGTGAATGATGACGGGCAGATCCAGCTCCTGGGCCAGCTCCATCTGCTTGCGGAAGACCTGCTGCTGAAATTCCCGGGGAGGATTTTCCTTCCAGTAGTAATCAAGGCCGATCTCTCCGATGGCCTTCACCTTCTCATGGGCGGCCAGGGCTTCCAGTTCCTCCAGCCAGCTGTCCTGCCACTCCCCGCAGTCGGAGGGGTGAACTCCCACCGCGGCGTAGACAAAGGGAAACCGCTCCGAGAGCTCCACAGCGGTGCGGGAGCTGTCCAGCTCACAGCCGGGGTTCAAAATCAGCTCTACGCCCTCCCCGGGCATGGAAGCCAGTACCTCCAGCCGGTCGGCGTTGAAGGCGCCGGAGTCGTAGTGGGCGTGGGTGTCAAATACTCTCATAACAGTTCCTCCTGGGAAAAATGGGGAATGGATCCCTCTTTCGGGGACCTAATCATACATCCAAATATATGAAAATGCAAGAGGGGGAGATTGCAGAACCTTTTTTAGAGAAAAAGGTCGAAAAGGGCGGGTTTTACCGGTATCCTTGCCGCCTGATCAAATAAGAGCGGACCAAAATCTTCCTGTTTGTTCAAATTTTATATTGACTTTTCCACCTCCAGCAGGTACAATACGCTCAAATATTTTAATTAAATAATTTTAACTAAAATATTTTAAATTAAAAAATTGAACGATCGAGAGGAGAACTTCCCATGTTTGAGAAAGTGCGCGATATCATTGTAGATACCCTGAGCTGCGAGATGGAGGATGTGACCATGGAGGCCGACCTGACCGAGGATCTGGGCGCCGACTCCCTGGACGCCGTAGAGCTGAATATCGCTCTGGAGGAGCAGCTGGGTATGTCCATCGCCGATGAGGACCGCCCCAACCTGAAGACCGTGGGTGACATTGTCCGCTACCTGGAGTCCAAGGAGGCCTAATCAATTCTGACCAGGGAGGAGGAATACCATGGAACTGGAATCTATTTACGCGCTGATGGAGCGCTTTGAGCGCTCCTCCATCACCGGCCTGGAGCTGGAGCAGAACGGTACCCGTCTGAAGCTTGAGAAGGCTGTGGCCGTGGCTACCGCCCCGGCTGCTGCCGCCGCTGTGGCTGCCCCTGCCGCCGTCCCCGCCCCCCAGCAGACCGCCCGGGAGGAAGGGGAATATATCAAGGCCCCCCTGGTGGGTACCTTCTATACCGCCGCGGGCCCTGACGCCGCCCCCTTCGTTCAGGTGGGGGACAAGGTGGAGAAGGGCCAGACGGTGTGCATCCTGGAGGCCATGAAGGCCATGAGCGAGATTCCCGCTCCCATGGACTGCGTCATCGAGGAGGTCCTGCTGGACAACGGAAGTCTGGCCGCCTTTGACGCCCCCCTGTTCCGGGTCCGGAGGCTGTGAGATGTTTCAGCGTGTTTTGATCGCCAACCGCGGCGAAATCGCGGTACGCATCGCGCGGGCCTGCCGGGAGCTGGGCGTGGAGACGGTGTCGGTCTATTCTCAGGCCGATGCCGACGCTCTCCATGTCCAGCTGGCCACCCAGGCGGTTTGTATCGGCCCCGCCAGGGCGGCCGACAGTTATCTGAATGTGGACGCTTTGCTGACCGTGGCCAAGGAGACCGGCTGTGACGCCGTGCATCCGGGCTACGGTTTTCTCTCAGAAAGCGCGGAATTTTCCGACAAGTGCGCCCAGCTGGGCCTGCGCTTCATTGGTCCCTCAGGGGATGTGATCCGGATGATGGGCAACAAGTCCGCCGCCCGGGAGCTGATGCAGAAGCACCATGTCCCCGTGGTCCCCGGCTCTGACGGAGCGGTGGAGACCGCTCGGGAGGCCATGGAGGTGGCTGAGAAAATCGGCTACCCCGTGCTGGTGAAGGCCAGCGCCGGCGGCGGCGGCCGGGGCATGCGCCGGGTGGACCGCCCGGAGGACATGGAGAACAAATTCCAGCAGGCCCGGGCCGAGGCGCTGGCCTGCTTCGGAGATGGGCAGCTCTATGTGGAGAAGCTCATCCTCAACCCAAAACACATTGAGTTTCAGATCCTGGCCGACCGCTTTGGCCATGTGATCCATCTGGGGGAGCGGGACTGCTCCATCCAGCGGAAGAACCAGAAGCTCATGGAGGAATCCCCCTCCAGGGCCCTGACCCCTGAGCTTCGGGAGGCTATGGGCCAGGCGGCTGTGGCCGCCGCCAGGGCCGCCGGCTATGAGAACGCCGGCACCATCGAGTTTGTCCTGGACCGGGAGGGCCACTTCTATTTTATCGAGATGAACACCAGAATTCAGGTGGAGCACCCGGTCACCGAGATGGTCACCGGCATTGACCTGGTGCGGGAGCAGCTGCGCATTGCCGCGGGGCTGCCTCTGTCGGTACAGCAGGAGGATGTGGTCCTCCGGGGCCACGCCCTGGAGTGCCGCGTCAACGCCGAGGATGCCGCCCACGACTTCCGTCCCTGCCCGGGAACCACCAAGTTTCTCCACTTCCCCGGAGGCCCCGGGGTCCGGGTGGACTCCCTGCTCTATAACGGCTACGAGGTGTCTCCCTTCTACGACTCCCTGGTGGCCAAGGTCATCGTCCACGCCCCCACCCGCCTGGAGGCCATCCGAAGGATGCGCCGGGTGCTGGAGGAGATGATCATTGAGGGGTACCCCACCACTGCCGATTTCTGTCACCTGATCCTGTATCACCCCGACTTTGTAAAGGGCCAGTATGATACGGGATTCTTAGCCGCCCATCAGGATGAGCTGCTGGGCTGGGATAAGGAGGACTAAATGCAACCACTGTTTCGTTCCCGCCGGGACCGGCTGGACCGGCTGCGCCGCCAGCGGGAAGACGCTGTCAAGGCGGCAGCCAGGCACACCGATCTGTCCGCCGGCGGATCCCAGATCTGCCCGGGCTGCGGCCGGGAGTGCCAGAACCAGGACCTGGTGAAGACGGAGTATGTCTGCCCCCACTGCGGCTATCACCTGCCCATCGGGGCTTACCTGCGCCTGTCCCTGCTGCTGGATCCCTTTACCTTCCAGGAGCTGTGGCCTGAGCTTACCGCCCCCAACGCCCTGGACTTCCCCGGCTATGAGCAGAAGCTGGCCGCCCAGCGGGAGAAGACCGCCCTCAGCGACGCGGCGGTGGTGGCTACCGGCAAGCTGGACGGCTGCCAGGCGGTGTTTGCCGTGCTGGACAGCCGGTTCTTCATGGGCAGCATGGGGGTGGCCGTGGGGGAGAAGATCACTCGGGGGGTGGAGTACGCCCAGAAGCACAAGCTGCCCCTTGTCATTTTCTCCGCCAGCGGCGGTGCCCGGATGCAGGAGGGCATCCTCTCCCTCATGCAGATGGCCAAGACCAGCGCCGCCATTGAGCGCTTCTCCAAAGCAGGCGGGCTCTATATCTCTGTCTTCACCCACCCCACCACCGGCGGCGTCACCGCCAGCTTTGCCTCTCTGGGGGACATCACCCTAGCCGAGCCCGGGGCCCTCATTGGCTTTGCCGGCCCCCGGGTCATCCAGCAGACCATCGGTCAGGAGCTGCCCGAGGGATTTCAGAGGGCCGAGTATCTGGAGGAGCACGGCTTTGTGGACCAGATCGTCCCCCGCCGCCAGATGCGTCAGGTCCTGTCGCAACTGTTGTTTCTTCACAGGAAGGGGGTCATGCACCGATGAGCAATTTGACTGCCGCTCAGCGGGTGAAGCTGGCCCGTGCCCCGGGGCGCCCGGGGACCATGGACTTTGTCCACCACCTGTTTACCGATATTTTTGTCTGCCAGGGGGACCGGCTTGTCCGGGAGGACCCCAGTATCTTCGGGGCCATCGCCCGTTTCCACGGAAAGCCGGTCACCGTCATCGGCCACCGGAAGGGCCACAACTTTGAAGAAAATATGAAGTGTAACTTCGGCATGCCCTCCCCTGAGGGCTACCGAAAGGAGCAGCGCCTGCTCCGGCAGGCGGAGAAATTTGGCCGCCCGGTGATCACCTTTGTGGACACCCCGGGGGCCTACCCCGGCCTGGAGGCCGAGGAGCGGGGACAGGGCGAGGCCATCGCCTCCTCTCTGGCCCTGATGAGCTCCCTCAGTGTGCCCGTGGTCACCGTGGTCATCGGCGAGGGGGGCAGCGGCGGGGCCCTGGCCCTGGCCGTGGGCAACCGGATCATCATGCTGGAGAACGCCATCTACTCAGTGCTCTCCCCTGAGGGCTTTGCCTCCATTTTGTGGAAGGATGCCTCCCGGGCGGATGAGGCCGCCGGGGTGATGAAGCTCACCGCCGGTGACCTGCTCCGGCTGGGTGTGGTGGATCAGGTGATCCCCGAGCCCGAGGGGGGCGCCCATGTGGATCCCCGGCCGGTCTATGAGGCGGTGGACAAGGCCATTGCCCGGGCCCTCAGCCAGCTGGGCAAGGAGAAGGATCTGGCCGCTCACCGCTATCAAAAGTTCCGCGCCATGGGCGCGGTCCGGGAGGAGAGAGATACATGAACGGACTGCACATCCTTGGCACCGGCCGGGCGGTTCCGGAACGGATCGTGACCAACGACGACCTGGCACGCCGGGTGGATACCAACGATGAGTGGATTGTCACCCGCACCGGCATCCGGGAGCGGCGCTTTGCCCGGGAGGGGGAGACCCTTACCCAATTCACCGTGGCCGCCGCCCGTCAGGCTCTGGAGCGCTCGGGCCTGAAGCCCGAAGACATCGGCCTTTGCGTCACCGCCACGGTGACACCCGACCGGCTCACTCCCGCCCAGGCCTGCCTCATTCACCAGGAGTTGGGGCTCCCCGAGGACTGCCCCGCCTTTGACCTGGGGGCTGGCTGCACCGGCTTTCTCTACGCCATGGAGACCGCGGCGGCCATGCTGCCCCGGATGAACCGGCCCTACGCCCTGCTGGTGGGGGGAGAACTTCTTAGCCGCATTGTGGACATGGACGACCGCTCCACCTGCATCCTCTTTGGAGATGGGGCGGGGGCCGCAGTGGTGGAGTCCACCGCCGACGGCTGGTACAGTCTGCTGGGGACCCGGGGAGACAAGAACATCCTGTGGGCCTGGGGCCCTGGGCAGGACAGGCCTTACATTCACATGGACGGCCAGGGCATCTTCCAGTTCGCCCTGAAGACCGTCCCCCAGGTGGCTAAAGAGCTGCTGGAAAAGGCGGGCCTTCAGAAGGAGGATGTGGCCTGGTATGTGCCCCATCAGGCCAATCACCGGATTGTGGAATCGGTGGCCAAGCGGCTGAAAATGCCCCTTGACCGCTTTTATGAGAATATGGACCGCTACGGCAATACCTCCGCGGGAAGCATCCCCATCGCCCTGGATGAGATGGTGGAGAAGGGGCTGCTCCAGAGAGGCCAGTGGGTCATGTGCCTGGGCTTTGGGGCGGGACTGACCTGGGGAGGAGCTTTATTTCAATGGTAAAAACCAAGGTTTTTACCATTGAGATTTGCAGCCCGCTGCGCGCACTCGCTGCGCTCGCACACTTGCGGGCTGAGATGTGTTTTTGAAGCGGCAAAGCCGCTCCAAAAACGGAGATTCATTCCGCTGCCTTTGGGCGTGGCCCCCCCTGGGGGAGGGCCTATACAGATATTGACAGCCCGGCTGTTCCGGCGGGCTGATGTGGGAGGAAAACCATGAAATTAAACGAGCTTCTGGGAATTGAGTTTCCCTTTATCCAGGGCGGCATGGCCAATATCGCCACCGCTGAGTTTGCCGCCGCCGTCTCCAACGCCGGGGCCCTGGGCCTCATCGGGGCGGGCGGCATGTCCCCCGAGATGTTCCGGGACAGCATCCGCCGCTGCCGCACCCTCACCGACAAGCCCTTCGGCGTAAACATCATGCTCATGCACCCCCAGGTGGAGGAGCTGGCCGCCATTGCCGCCCAGGAAAAGGTGGCCGTGGTCACCACCGGCGCGGGGGACCCCTCCCGCTTCATCCCCGCCTGGAAAGAGGCGGGCATCAAGGTGTTCCCCGTGGTCCCCGCTGTGGCTCTGGCCAAGCTGGTGGCCAAGCGGGGGGCCGACGCGGTCATCGCCGAGGGCACCGAGAGCGGCGGCCATGTGGGGGAACTGACCACCATGGCCCTGGTGCCCCAGGTGGCGGACGCGGTGGACATCCCCGTCATCGCCGCCGGCGGCATTGCCGACGGCCGCCAGCTGCTGGCCGCCTACGCCCTGGGAGCTATCGGCGCTCAGGTGGGCACCTGCCTGCTGGTCAGCGAGGAGTGCCCCATCCATGAGAACTACAAGAAGGCTGTTCTGAAGGCCACCGACCGCTCCACTGTGGTCACCGGCCGCTCTGTGGACGCCCCTGTGCGCTGCCTGCGCAACCAGATGACCAACGCCTACATCGCCAAGGAGCGGGAGGGGGCCGACCGCATGGAGCTGGAGCAGTTCACCCTGGGCGGCCTTCGCAAGGCCGTGTTTGACGGCGATGTGAAGACCGGCAGTGTCATGGCCGGCCAGGTGGCCGGTATGCTCCATGAGATCAAGCCTCTGCGCCGGATCTTCGAGGAACTCCAGGAGGGCTGCGCGCGGCGCCTCCAGGAGCTGGAGAAGTAAATGCGGCTGGGGAAGTACGAGTTGGCCCTGCCCATTCTCCAGGGAGGTATGGGCGTAGGGGTCTCCATGGGAGGCCTGGCCGGGGAGGTTGCCGCTTGCGGCGGCATGGGCACCGTCAGCACCGCCGACGCTGGCTATCTGGAGCCAGATTTTGAGCAAAATCCCTTTGAGGCCAACCTCCGGGCCCTTCGCCAGGAGATCGGTAAAGCAAAAGAGATTGCCAAAGGCGCGGGCATGGTGGCGGTCAACGCCATGGTGGCCACCGTCCAGTACGCCGACGCGGTGCGTGCCGCCGTAGCCGCCGGCGTGGACGCTGTGGTGTCCGGGGCGGGACTGCCTCTGGACCTGCCTGAGCTGGTGGGTGAGGGAGCGGCCAAGGCCCCCATTGTCTCCTCCCCCCGGGCCGCCAGACTCATTTTAAAGACCTGGGACCGGAAGTACCACACCACCGCCGATTTTATCGTGCTGGAGGGAAAGGACGCCGGCGGTCACCTGGGCTTTGACGAGGAGCAGCTGCGGGCCGGGACCTGTCCCACCCTGGAGGAGCTGCTGCCCGGAGTACTTCAGGAGGTTCGCCCCTATGAGGAGAAGTACGGACACTCCATCCCCGTCTTTGCGGCCGGAGGGGTGTACACCGGGGCCGACATGGCCCGGTACACCAGGCTGGGAGCCGCCGGGGCGCAGCTGGCCACCCGGTTTATCGCCACCTATGAGTGCGACGCCTCCCAGGGATATAAGGATGTACTCCTGCAAGCCAGGGAAGAGGATCTCACCATTATCCACAGCCCGGTGGGCATGCCCGGCCGGGCGGTACGCACCCCATTGGTGGAGCGGCTGGAGCAGGGGCTTCGCCAGGCTCCCGCCAGGTGCTCCCGGTGTATCAAGAGTTGTATTCCCACCCAGATTCCCTTCTGTATCACCCACGCCCTCATTGAGGCGGTGAAGGGCAACCGGGAGGAGGGGCTTTTCTTCAGCGGCTCCAATGTAGGGCGGCTGAACAAAATGGTCCATGTCCGGGAATTGATGGACGAACTGATGAACGAATGGAGGGTTTCCCAATGAAACTTGCCTTTTTGTACGCCGGCCAGGGCGCCCAGCATGTGGGCATGGGCCGGGACCTGTATGAGACTTACCCCACCTTCCGCCAGGTGCTGGACAGCGCCCCGGTGGACTTTGATCTGAAAAAGCTGTGCTTTGAGGGGCCCGAGGAGCAGCTCAATGACACCCGGTACACCCAGCCCTGCATGGTGGCCTTTGCCGCCGGGGTTACCGCCCTGCTGCGGGAAGCCGACATTACCCCCGACTACGCCGCCGGGCTGAGCCTGGGGGAATACTCCGCCCTCCAGTGCGCCGGGGTCTTTGACGCCAAGACTGCCATCTCCCTGGTGGCTTTCCGGGGCCAGGCTATGGCAGACGCCGTCCAGGGCCGCCCCTGCGGGATGGCTGCGGTGCTGGGCATGGATCGGGACGCCCTGAAGGCCGTATGTGAAGAGGCCAGCGATGTGGGCGTGGTGGAGTGCACCAACTTTAACTGTCCCGGCCAGATCGTCATCTCCGGCGACGCCGCCGCAGTGGACAAGGCCGGTGAGCTGGCCAAGGCCGCCGGTGCCAAGCGGGTGCTGCCCCTGAAGGTGAGCGGCCCCTTCCACACCTCTCTCATGGCCCCCGCCGGGGACGCTTTAAGGGAGAAGTTCCAGAGCGTGGACTTCGGCGCCATGGAGGTGCCCGTGCTCTTCAACTGCCTGGGTGATCTGAAGGGGGAGACGGACACCATTCCCGCCCTGCTGGAGCGGCAGGTCCAGTCCAGCGTCTACCTGGAGGATACCATCCGCCGCCTGGGCGAGCTGGGTGTGGACACTGTGGTGGAGATCGGACCCGGCCGCACCCTGTCCGGCTTTGTAAAAAAGACGGTGAAAGGCATCAAGTGCTATCCGGTGGAGACGGCCCAGGAATTGGAGACCGCCATCGCCGCTCTGAAAGGGGAATAAAAGCATGAGTTTAACGGGAAAAATCGCCCTGGTCACCGGCGGCAGCCGGGGAATCGGCCGGGCCATCTGTGTGGAGCTGGCCCGTCAGGGCGCCAATGTGGCGGTGAACTACGCGGGCAACGCCGCCGCCGCCCAGGAGACGGTCTCCGCCTGTGAGGCCCTGGGCGTGCGGGCCATTGCCATCCAGGCCAATGTGGCCGACCCCCAGGCCTGCCAGGACATGGTGAAAACCGTGCTGGACACCTTCGGCCGCATCGACATTTTGGTGAACAACGCGGGCATCACCCGGGACGGTCTGACCCTCCAGATGAAGGAGGAGGACTTTGACGCGGTGCTGGACACTAACCTGAAGGGGGCCTTCTGCTGCTGCAAGGCGGTCTACCGCCCCATGATGCGCCAGCGCTATGGCCGCATCATCAACATGAGCAGCATTGTGGGCCTGCGGGGCAACGCGGGCCAGGCCAACTACTCCGCCAGCAAGGCGGGCCTCATCGGTCTGACCAAGTCTCTGGCCAAGGAGCTGGCCGCCCGGAAGATCACCGTCAACGCGGTGGCCCCCGGCTTTATCGACACTGACATGACCGCCGTCCTGCCCCAGCAGGCCAGAGAGGCAATGCTGGCTACCATCCCCATGGCCCACCTGGGCCAGCCCGAGGATGTGGCCCACGCGGTAGCCTTCTTCGCCTCGGATGAGGCCGCCTACATCACCGGACAGGTGCTGTGTGTAGACGGCGGTATGGCGGTTTGACCGCAGAAAGGATGCTTACTATGGAAAAAAGACGCGTTGTCATCACCGGCATTGGGGCGGTCACCCCGGTAGGCAATACCGCTCCCGACAGCTGGCAGGCCGTGAAGGACGGTGTGTGCGGCATCGCCCCCATCACCCTGTACGACCACAGCAATCAGAAGGTCTCCCTGGCCGCCGAGGTCAAAAACTTTGACCCCTCTGTGGCTCTGGACAAGAAGGAGGCCAAGCGGATGGACCGCTTCACCCAGTTTGCCGTCACCGCCGCCGTGGAGGCGGTAGCGGACAGCGGCCTCCAGCTGGAGCAGGAGAACACCGGCCGGTGCGGCGTGTCTGTCTCCAGCGGCATCGGCGGTATCGCCACCATTCAGACCTCCTGCGAGGCGGGCAACAGCCGGGGCTTTGACAAGGTCTCCCCCTTCTTCATTCCCATGGCCATCACCAACCTGGCCGCGGGACAGATCGCCATTCGGCTGGGCCTGCACGGCATGTGCATCTGCCCGGTGGCCGCCTGTGCCGGCGGCAGCAATGCGGTGGGGGACGCCTTCCGCCACATCCGGGACGGCTACGCCGAGGTCATGCTCTCCGGCGGCGCTGAGGCCTCCATCACCCCCCTGGCCATGGGCGGCTTCACCTCCATGAGCGCCCTGACCACCGCCAGCGACCCCAGCCGGGCCTCCATCCCCTTTGACGCGGAGCGCAGCGGCTTTGTCATGGGCGAGGGCGCGGCCATTCTGGTTCTGGAGGAGCTGGACCACGCCCTGGCCCGGAACGCCAAAATCTACGGCGAGGTAGTGGGCTACGGCGCCACCTGCGACGCCTATCACATCACCGCTCCCGACCCCCACGGCACCTGGAGCGCCGAATGTATCCGACAGGCCCTGGAGGACGCGGACATGAACCCTGACCAGGTGGACTATGTGAATGCCCACGGCACCTCCACCCCCCTCAACGACAGCGGGGAGACCGCCGCCCTCCACCAGGTCTTCGGCGACCACGCCAAGAGCCTGATGGTCAGTTCCACCAAGTCTATGACCGGCCACCTGCTGGGGGCCAGCGGAGCAGTGGAGGCTATGATCTCTGTTCTGGCCCTGAAGGACGGCTTTGTCCCCGCCACCATCAACTATCAGGTGCCCGACCCCGCCTGTGACCTGGATATCGTCCCCAACCAGGGCCGTCAGGCGGACATCAAGGTGGCCATCTCCGACTCCCTGGGCTTCGGCGGCCACAACACCTGTCTGGTTTTCAAAAAGTGGGAGGGTTAACATGGAACTGAACATTCAGCAGATTATGGAGATCCTGCCCCACCGCCCCCCCTTCCTGCTGGTGGACAAGATCACCGACTGTGAGCCCGGGGTAAAGGCTACCGGCATCAAGTGCGTCACCATGAACGAGCCCTTCTTTGTGGGCCACTTCCCCGGCAAACCCATTATGCCCGGGGTGCTGATCCTGGAGGCTCTGGCCCAGACCGGGGCGGTGGCCGCCCTGTCTCTGCCGGAGAACAAGGGCAAACTGGCCATCTTCGGCGGGGTGAAGAACGCCCGGTTTAAGCAGCCGGTACTGCCCGGAGATGTGCTGGAGCTGAAGTGCGAGCTGGTGGAGCAGCACGGCCCCGTGGGCTATGGTAAGGCGGTGGCAAAGGTGGAAGGTAAGATTGCCGCCCGGTGCGAGCTGACTTTTGTCATTCAGTGACGGTTGCTTCCCGCCTGTACATTTGCTATACTGATTAAGACAGAAGAAGTGGCAGGAGGCAGCGCTATGTTGGATCAAGCCTTTAACCAAGTGTATACGAAATTCAAGCTCCATTTTTACCGGGCGGTCTTCTCCCGCTTCCAGAACCGGGAGGCCAGCCTTACCACCGTGGAGACCTTCTGCATGGAGATCATCAACGCCCTTGGCAACCCTACCATTGCCGAATTTTCCAGCTTTGTGAACATCTCCCCTCCAAACGCCGCCTATAAAATCAACAGTCTGGTCCAGAAGGGCTATGTGAAGAAGGTGCAGTCTCCCGACGATAAGCGGGAGTACCACCTGTCGGTGACTCAGAAGTATATTGACTACTACAATGTGAGCTACCGCTATCTGTCCACGGTGATGGACCGGATCAAAGAGCGGTTCCCCGCCCAGGATGTGGCCAAGCTGGAGGAGATGCTCACCATCATCTCCGACGAGCTCATGCCCGAGCTCAATCAGATTTCCATCAAGCAATAGATGTCTGGAATGTGACGGAAGTTTTCCGTCACATTTTTTATCCATTGTTTTGTGCAAAACCGCCCTTGTATCGGCGGGAGGAATGTAGTATTCTGTAACAAACCTGAATGATCCGGAGAGGAGGGAAAGATTTGCCTGAGTTTTTCACTGGGCTTCAGGAGGGGGTGGATGCCCTTCGTCAGCTGCCCCTGGAGTATCCCCAGGCTTTTGCCTGGTATACGCTGATTTTACGGTTCCTGTTTCCCATATTGGCCGTTATCATGCTCACCAGGATCATCCGCGGGCTGATCCAGGCGGCCCCAAAGCCTGAGGTGTGGGCCTATCTGTCCCTTCCCAATGGGGCCAGCGAGCCCCTGACCCACTGGGAAAATATCCTGGGCCGGGCAGACAGCTCCGATGTGGTACTCAACTACCCCGTGGTCTCCCGGCAGCATGCCGCCCTCATCCGGGAGGACAACGAGGGGTGGACGGTGTACGATCTGGGGTCCAAAAGCGGCACCACCGTCAACGGTACGCCGGTGGGCCCCTCCGGTGCCCCGGTGAAGCTGGGGGATGTGCTGGGAATTGGAGGAGTGGAGACTGTACTGCTCCCTGTGCCTGATGAGGAGACGAAAAAACGGCGCACCGACGACATCCGGCCCGTGTCCCCCTGGGGCTCCCTGCTGCTGCTGACATTGTTTCAGGTGCTCACGGCGGCGCAGTTTCTGCTCAGCGTGGACGAGGAGCATATGCTTCTGGTGCCCGCCTGCTTTTTGACCCTGGCCGGAGTCATGTGGCTGTACTGCGCGGTGATGCGGGCCCTGGGGCGCCTGGGATTTGAGATGGAGACCATAGCCTTTTTCCTATCCACCCTGTCCCTGTCTGTGACGGCCTCCTCCGCGCCGGGCTCGGTGCCCAAACAGATGGCCGCCATTATATTGGGTATGGTGATTTTCCTGGTGCTGGGGATTTTCCTCCGGGACCTGGAGCGGGTAAAGAAGATCCGCTGGCTGATGGCCGGGGGAGCCGTGGGCCTTTTAAGCCTGTCTCTGGTGCTGGGACAGGTGAAATACGGTGCCGCCAACTGGATCAGCCTGGGCGGCATCTCCTTCCAGCCCTCGGAGCTGGCCAAGATCTGCTATATCTTCGCTGGGGCCGCGACTCTGGAGCGGCTGTTTCGGAAACGGAACCTGGGACTGTTCATCCTGCTCACCGGAGCCTGTATGGGCTGTCTGGCCCTGATGAGCGACTTCGGCACCGCTGCTATTTTCTTTGTTACCTTCCTGGTGATCGCCTATCTGCGCTCGGGGGACTTTGCCACCCTGGCTCTGATCTGCGGGGGTGCGGTATTCGGCGCCTTTACCCTGGTGAGCATCAAACCCTATATTCTCCGGCGTTTTGCCTCCTGGGGCCATGTGTGGGAGCAGGCCTCTGACGGTGGCTTTCAGCAGACCCGCACCATGTCCGCCGCCGCCTCCGGCGGCCTTATCGGCGTGGGCCCGGGAGAGGGATGGCTCCATCGGGTCACGGCGGCGGACACCGATCTGGTGTTCGGCATGCTGTGCGAGGAGTGGGGCCTGATTATCGGGGTGCTGGCGGTACTGTGTATCGTGGCTCTGGCTGTGTTTGCCGTGCGGTGCTGCCGGGCGGGCCGATCCAGCTTCTACGCCATTGCCGCCTGCGCGGCCACCAGCCTGCTGGTGTTCCAGACCATCCTCAATGTGATGGGCTCGGTGGATATTTTGCCCCTTACCGGCGTCACCTTCCCCTTCGTCTCCAACGGCGGGTCCGCCATGCTCTCCTCCTGGGGACTGATGGCCTTCCTTAAGGCAGCCGACACCCGCAGCAACGCCAGCTTTGCTATCCGCGCCCCCAGACTCCACGGACCTCAGTGGCTGGGCAATCTGGGCAGCCAGGGCAAGTCCGGCGGAAAGGAGCCCCCGCATGAAAAAGATTGAAAAACGCACGGTGGTCTGCCTGGCCCTCGCCCTGGCCCTGGTGTTGGGGCTGGGGCTGTTTGTGGTGAAATTTTTCCTCTTCGGAGGAAACTGGGCCTCCTTTGCCGCCAACCGGCACCTGTATAACGCCAACGGCTCCCTGGCCGTGGGCCGGGTGCTGGACCGGGACGGGGATGTGCTGTCCTGGGTGGATGAGAACGGAAACCGGGCCTATTACGACAACGCCACCGTCAGAAAGGCCACCCTCCACGCGGTGGGGGATTTGTCCGGGTCTATCGGTACCAGCGCTCTGGTGGCCTTTGCCGACAAGCTGTCGGGCTATAATTTCCTCACCGGAGCGGACAACCCCTTCGGCCAGGGCAACGACCTCTACCTGACCCTGGACGCCCGACTCAACTACATCGCCTATGAGGCCCTGAAGGGGCACAAAGGGGCGGTGGGCGTTTACAACTACAAGACCGGGGAAATCCTCTGTATGGTCTCCGCACCCACCTTTGATCCGGCCAATCCACCGGAGATTCAGGAGGGGGACGAGCGGTACGAGGGGGTTTACCTGAACCGCTTCCTTTCCAGCTCCTTTACCCCCGGTTCGGTGTTCAAGACCATTACCCTCACCGCCGCCATAGAGAATATTCCCGACCTCTTTTCCCGTAGCTTCACCTGTGACGGTTCCACCACCGTAGCCGGGGAGGAGATCACCTGCCCCTATGCCCACGGGGAGATGGACATTGCCGACGCCCTGGCCAGCTCCTGCAACGGGGTCTTCGGCCAGCTGGCAGTGGAGCTGGGGGAGGAGACCATGAGCCGCTATGTGGAAAAGGCCGGGATGCTGGACAGCTATTCGGTCAGCGGGATCTCCACCGCCAAAGGGAGCTACGATGTGACCGGAGCCACCGGAGGCCAGCTGGGCTGGTCGGGCGTGGGCCAGTACAACGACCTGGTGAACCCCTGCGCCATGATGGTGTGGATGGGGGCCATCGGCAATGAGGGAAAGGCCGCCGTGCCCTATCTGGTGCTGAAGACCCAGGGAGCGCTGCCTCTGCCCTCCCTGCCCCATCTCACCCGGCACACGGGGACGCTGATCCAGAAGGACACGGCACAGAGGCTGGCCGACATGATGGCCAACAATGTGGTGGTAAACTACGGGGCTGACCGCTTCCCGAACATGGATGTGTGCGCCAAGTCAGGTACCGCGGAGGTTGGGGGCGGCAAGCAGCCCAGCGCCTGGTTTGCCGGCTTTTTGCGCAATGAGGACGCTCCATACGCCTTCGCCGTTGTGGTGGAGGAGGGGGGAGACGGCTCTGTCTCCGCCGGTGGGGTGGCCGCCCAGGTACTAGACGCCCTGGTGAACGGATATTAGGATTTCAAACCCCAAACATAGGAAAAGCACCTGCGCCATACTCGGCGCAGGTGCTTTCGTACTAAGATAGGAAATTGAGGGGAATTTCAGTTTCCCAGCATGATATTCAAAATCTCCACATCGGTGCTCTTCATGCCAACCCTGCCCATCCGGCCCACTGCGGCGATGGTGTCCTCGGGGTTTTCCATGGTCATCCCCTCACCGGGCTGGAACACATTGCCCGCCAGGCTCAGCTCCAGGGCCATCAGGGCGTTTTCCACCGCAAGGCCGATTTTGGCCGCGCAGCTGGCCTTTGCTCCGTCGCACACCATGCCCCCCAGGGTCTCGATGCTGTTGGTGATGGTGTCGCAGAGGATCTGATAAATCCTCCCGGCTTCATTTCTCTGGCGCAGGTACATGTAGGCTACGCCGCAGGCCGCGCCGGTAGCGGCGCTGGTGGCGCCGCAGTAGGCGCTGAGGCTGCCGATATATTTCTTCTGGTGGACGCTGATCAGGTTGGCCAGCACCAGTGCCCGGAGGAGCAGGTCCTCATCTACATTCCAGGCTTTGCCGTAAATCACGATGGGCATGGTGACGGTGATTCCCTGGTTTCCGCTGCCGCTGTTGATGACGACGGGGAGGGAGCAGCCGCTCATCCGGGCATCGCTGCCCGCCGCAGCCGCTGCCCGGGCCTGAAGGCGAACTTTGTTCAGTCCGCTGGCGTTCCCGGCGTTTTCCATAAGAATGCGGCCGGTTTCCACACCATATCGACCTTTCAGTCCCTCATCGGAGATGGCGGTATTGTAATCGATCTGCCGCTGAAGCAGTTCCCGGATGTCCTCCAGACGGACCGAGTCGGCAAACTCCAGAATGTTGGCTACATTCAGAAGCATCCGGTCGGCCCCCGCGGGCTTCTGCTGGCGGTCGGGATCCGGCCGGCGGTCCAGCAGGACCTGGCCATCCTTTTCCATATAGGTGATGTTGTTGTGGTGCTCCTGGATTTCAATGGAGGCGGTGTGGCCCTCCCCCTCCAGCTCCACCACAATGTAGAGGTTGTCTACCCCCTCCACCAGCTGGCAGGTGCAAAAGCCCGCCTTTACCAGCTGTTTGGTCTTTTCGATATCCTGGGGGGTGACGGTCTCAAGTACAGCCAGCTCCCGGTCCGGGTCGCCCCCCACAATGCCTAATGTGGCGGCCACATCCATTCCCCGCATTCCGCCGGAATTGGGGACAATGACGCCTTTCACATTTTTGATAATATTGCCGCTGCATTTGACCACGCACCGCTGGGGCTGAACCCCCAACAGCTGGCGGGCCTTGGCGCCGGCGTAGGCGATGGCGATGGGCTCGGTGCAGCCCAGGGCCACCAGCAGCTCTTCCTGAAGAATTTGAAGATGATTTTGATAAAGTGTCTGTTCCATTGGATCCTGCTCCTATCTGGTGTAATGGTTTGCCAAAGACTTGCCAATCACAAGCTTTTTAATTAAAATATAAGAGATCAAACAATAAATTAATTGGAGATGAGCCCATGTTCAGTCTGACCAGTTTGGAGTATTTCGTCGTGGCGGCCGAAGAACTCAACTTTACCCGGGCAGCCAAACGGCTGTATATTTCCCAGCAGGCGTTGAGCAACCATATTCTAAAGCTGGAGGAGTATTATGGGGTCAAGCTCTTTGACCGGGGAAATCCCATGACTCTGACCGAGGCGGGCAAGGCCCTCCAGCGCCATGCGAAAGGAATCCTGAACTGCGTGGAGGACTCGGCCCGGGAAGTGCAGGACATTAAAAACTTCAGACAGGGGGAATTGACGGTAGGCATCCCCGTCACCCGGGGGACCATCATGCTGCCCCCTCTGCTGTCCGCCTTTCACCAGATGTTTCCCCAGATCAGGCTGCACCTTGTGGAGGGGACGATCAGCGGAAATATCACCGACGCCCTCTATGACGGCACGGCGGACCTTTTTATCGGTTACCAGCCGGATGACACCGCGGAACTGGTGGTAACTCCCCTGTTTGAAGAAAAATTTGTCATCCTGGTCCCAAACCGTCTCATCAGGGAGTACCTCTCACCGGGACAGCAGAGAGGCCTTGGACGGGGACCGCTGCCCATTGAACGGTTTGCGGCGCTGCCCTTTGTAGCGCAAAACCCGGAGACCATGAATGGGCAGGTGTTCCAGACCCTGTGCCGCAGCGCGGGTATGAGCCCCAATGTGGTGGTCTACACCCAGAACCTGATTACAGAGGCCTCTCTATGTATGGAGGAAATGGGAGCCTGTGTGCTGCCCTACACATTTATTGCCCCCAATCAGCGGTTGTATGGCCGGGGGAACACCCCGCTGTTCAGTCAGGAGGGACTCAGCCGCCTGTCGGTGTATCCCCTGGACTGCAGCAGTCTGGGTACCTGCCGGATTTCTGTGTGCCGCCTGAAGAGCAAGCTGCTTACCCGGGCGGGGCGGGAGTTTATCAATCTGGCCCGGGATATTTATCGGGAAGTCAATACCGATCAAATACCGCCTCAATTTCATTTCGGGCCTCTCCAATAAACGAGAGCATTTCATCGTCCAGCGGATAGCGGATGACACACCCGGGAGTCAGAATAAGGTTTTTGCCCTTCATTAGTTTGAAACACTGGAAGATCTGGTTTTGAATGGCTCCCCGGTTTTTCTGGGTGATATCGGTACGGCTCAGTCCCCCCATCAGGCACTTGCCCGTCAAAGCATGGGCTTCATCCAGAGCGGGGAGGGTTTCCCAGGCGTGCCAGTTGAACACCTGAACAGGATAATCTTTTAAAATATGGAACATGATATTGTTCCCGTGACAGTGAATGGTATTCATCCAGCCATGCTCGGCTGCTTTGAGTACCCGCAGGTCGTAGGGCTTTCCGTATTCCAGATACTGCTGCTCTGTACACTTATCGTAGGTGCTCATCTGAGAGGCCAGGAAAATGCCGTCGGCCCCCAGGTCGATGGCCGCGGCAACCAGCTGTGCGGTGGTCTCGGTGATCACTTCCAGGGCCGCCTTGACCTCCTCCCCGTGGCCCGCTTCGATGTAAGACATCAGTTTCCCACCACATATTTTATCCGCAATGGTGATGGGTGTAAAGGCCGTAAATACAACAGGGACCTCTTCACCACGCAGTTTTTCCAGCACAAGCTGAAGATGGTGCAGCTCCCGGGCATTGCTGCCCTGGGTGCAGGGGCAGACTCGCAGTTTTTTCCAGTCCTCGGCACAGGCGATAGGGGTGGAGACCAACTTGGCCACACCGCCCTTGACGATTTCCGAGTAGTCAACGGTACAGCCGAAATCCTCGATGGCATACATCCCGTTGTTCATGGTCTTGACAAAGTCAAAATCATATTTTTTATAGAATTCATAGGTTTTTTGTGAAATGGCCTCCGGGTCCAGATCAGTGCCCGGCATATGGGTCCAGAAGGAATACGGGATCTTGTCGGGCTTTTCGCCCCGAATAGCTGCCTGGATGCGTTCCTTTTTTGTCATGGAAAGACAACTCCTTTTCCCGCCCTTGAGCGGTGATTTCGTACTGCGGCCCGTCTCCGGTGAGACGGGCCGCTGTCCTGTTAACTGTGTTTGATGATGATTTTGTCCCGGGGGGAATTGGTCAGGAACTCAAAACCGTCTTGAGTAATCAGTACTGTGTCGCTGTTGCGCACCGCCCCCAGCTCCGCGCTCATCAGGCCGGGCTCCACAGTAAGGATCATGCCCGGGGCCAGGGGGGCCTTGTTCCCTTTGGTAACCGAAGGAAATTCATGGGTGGAGAGCCCCATCCCGTGTCCGCAGCGGCCGGGAAGAATGCTGCCGAACCCCGCGTCCTCATATTCTTTCATGGCGGCAAAGTAGAGGTCTTCAAAAATGGCGCCGGGACGGAGCATTTTGAAGATATTGTCCCGGGCGCGGAGCATGGCGTCGTAGGCCCGGGTACGCTCTTCATTCACATAGCCCACAATGACGGTGCGCTCATTTTCCACATTGTATCCGCCGATTCTGGCCCAACTCATGGGCATGGTCAGATCTCCCGGCATGGGTACATAGCCGGTGGGACAGTCACAGCCGTAATTGAGCCGCTCGTTGGACATGCACCAGACCACAAAGGTGTCGATGTCGGCGGTTTCCGAGTTGGAGAAACCGGAGACCTCATACTTTTGATACTTCTCATGCCAGCGCTGACGCATGGCGTACTGGCCCTCGGTGGCGGCCTGGGCTTCGCTTGCCCCGGCCTCCAGAGCCTCGATGGCCCGGGTCACACCCAGATCCACGATCTCACCGGAGATCCGGCACATGTTGATTTCGTGGGGATCTTTGATCAGCCGCTGATTCACCGCGTCCTGGGCGATATCCACAAATTCCCTGACATTCAGCTTGCTGCGCAGCTGGGCGAGAAAGTTCATGCTGGCGTAGTCGCCCTCCACACCGATGGTCACCGCCGCGTCGCCCAACAGCTCCCGCATGGCGTCGATGGCGTCCAGCGCCACCACCTGGGTATTCCCCCACTTGCCGTAGCACAGGACCTTATCCACCGCACCTTCATTGACCGCGTGGTCGTGACGGATGGCGTGGACCAGGAGAAAGGCGTCGTCCCGGGTGAGGATGAAGTAGGGGACATGGCTGAT
The DNA here is from genome assembly GCA_037231075.1 of bacterium. Classification (GTDB taxonomy): domain Bacteria; phylum Bacillota; class Clostridia; order Oscillospirales; family Oscillospiraceae; genus Lawsonibacter. The sequence continues at coordinate 79,354 of JAXUUN010000004.1, forward strand.
GATAATGGGATTGAAATTGCTGAAGTAGAAAATATTTTCCGGACGGGTCATGATGACCACATCGATATTCCTGCGCTCCATGGTGGCGTGCATGGTGGCAATGCGCTGCTTTACATATCCGCGCAGTTCCGGGCTTGAGCGCTTTTCATCAAGAACATTCATATGGATCTCCTTTGATCAGATGGTAATGGAATTAATAAAGTGATTTGGTCAGGAGGGGAGTACATAGCTGACAGGACTGTTGGGGCCCAGGGGGAGATCGAGGAAGAACCAGATCAACAGCTCTGCAACCATGAACAGGAAGAATACGACCACATAGGGCATGGTATTGGACATCAGGGTACCGAAGCCAGCTCTCTTGTCATACTTCTGAGCTAGGGCAAGCAGCATGCCGAAATAGGCGTCTGTCACATTCATGGGGTTGGTTACGGCGTCACCGATCCGGTAGGCCATCTGGACCAGAGCGGGAGAGTAGCCCATCAGCATGAACATGGGGACAAATACGCTGGCCAGAATGGACCACTTGGTAGAAGCAGAACCGATAAAGAGGTTCAGGAAGCAGCACATGACGACAAAGAGGATCAGAATGAGCCAGATGGGCAGGCCGGAGGACTCCAACAGATTGGCGCCGCCGATGGCCAGAATGAGACCCAGGTTGGACCAGTCAAAGTACTTCAGGAACTGGGCGATAAAGTAGAACAGGGCAATATAGCCGGCCATACCGGCCATGGCGGAGGTCATGGCGGCGGCTACATCGTCAAACTTCTTGAACCGGCCGGAGGCATAGCCGAAGGCAATGCCGGGGATGGCAAACATCAACGCGATCAGAACGGTCATACCGGTCATCAAAGGCGCGCTGGAGGCAATCAGAGAACCGTTTTCATCAGCCAGCACACCGGTCACGCAGAGCAGGGCCACCACTGCGATATATACAACGAAGGCAATGAGAGCCGCGCGCAGACCTTTCTGGTCGTTCGGGGTGGGGTCGTCGGCTTTTTCACGGTAATCACCGGTATACTCGCCCAGACGAGGCTCTACGATCTTAACAGTGACCAGCACTGAGAAGAGAGTGAGAAAGATAACGGAGACGGCGGAGAAAAACCAGTTCATGGAGGGGTTCAAAGTGATGTCCGGAACCAGTAACTGGGCGGCGGCTTCAGTAAAGCCCATGTTGATGACATCCATGGAGGTAATCATGAAGTTGGAGGCGAAGGCACCGGAAACAGACGCGTACGCGGCAAACATACCGGCAAAGGGGTTGCGGCCCATGGCACTCCAGATCATGGCACCCAGAGGGGGAAGCACCACGAAACCGGCGCCGCCGGCGCAGTCGGCCATGATGCACACAAAGGTGAACACCACAATGACCTTCAGATCGGAACCCTTTGCTTTAGCCAGGCCACGCAGGGCTACATGGAAAAGTCCAGAAGCTTCTGCGACGCCTACGCCCAGCATACAGGTCAAAGTCAGGCCCATTGCAGAAGTGCCGGTAAAGTTGGTGACGAAGTTGGTCAGCATTTTGATAAAGCCTTCCCGGCTGAACAGGTTTACAACTTCCACCAATTCACCGGTAACAGGATTGATCGCACTGACATTGAAGAAGGAGCAAATTGCGGATGCGGCAATGACAATGATACACAAGGAAATGAACAGGAGCATGGGGTTTGGAATTTTATTTCCAAGGACCTCTACACGATATAGAAATCGTTCCATGATGCTTTTTTTCCTAATTTCTCCCATAGTAAGACCTCCTTATTAACCCGACATTTTAATGGGGAATTGTGGAATATTCCCTTTTACGAAGCACAGCTTTAGCATACTTCTGGGGCCCAATTGTGTCTAACAAAATAAAGTATTATTTCACAACTTAATAATTGTGGTAAAGATCCGGTGTGTATCTGTCCTATCAATTTATTGTATAAGCTGCTGCAAATACTGTAAAAAAATCGGGAAATATGCGAATTTTTGATTTATGTAAACTGATAAAATTTTACTAACAAACTATCAAAAATTTACAAAACGCTGTAAATGAGAATGGTAGAAAGACAATCCGGATTGACGATTCACTCATGATATTTGAAGATTTTAATAAAATATATGATATTCCCTATTTAATTTAACACTATGCTGTGTTAAATGTATTTGATATACTAAACAGGACTTGATTATGATATGACAAGTAGGGACAGGGGATGATCAAAAATGAAATTTTACATTTTAGGGGCTGGAAATACCGGGAAGGCGTACAGTGTTTTTTTGCTTCATCAGGGGCATCAGGTGATGCTTTACGACCGGGATCCCGGGCGGCTGGAACCGATCAGGACCCACGGGATTGACGCCACCGGTGTGGTGGAGGGAAATTTTCCCATTTCTGTGACCAGTGATCTGGAGGAATGCCGGGACAGTGATGTGATTTTGGTGTGTACTGTAGCGGCAGGCCACCGTCCTCTGGCCAGGGCACTTAAAAGTTTTATTCAGCCGGGACAGATCATTCTGGTGACCAACTGCTGTTGGGGAGCGGTGGAATTTGATCTGGAGCTGGGAGTGGAAGCGGAGGAAAAGGATTGTCCCATTTGTGAAATGGGGGGGCAGTTGATCCTCTGTAATTCTCCGGCCCCCGAGTCTGTATTTCTGAAGACAGTGAAAGAACATATGGTGCTTTCTTGCATCCGCCACAGTGATCTTCAGAAAGTTTTGGAGGCTTTGACCCCTGTCTTTCCGCAGCTGCGTCCAGGTTCCAATGTGTTGGAAACCTCCCTGAATCAGGCAAACCCCATTTCTCACGGCCCGCTGGCTCTGTTCAATATCACCCGTATTGAAAATGGGGAAGATTTTCTCCTTTTTGGTACCGGCGCCACAGAGAGAGTGACCCGGTTTATGGAAAAAATTGACCAGGAGCGGGTAGCGGTGATCCGGGCCTGCGGACTGCCGGCTCCCACAGAGCTGGAACTGCTGAATTCCTTTTGGCCCCAGCGTCAGGAGAGTATTTATGATGTGCTCCACAATACAAAGGCATATTCGGTGACAAAGGGGCCCAAGAGTCTGAATCACCGCTACTTTACAGAGGATTTGCCCTATGGATTGGTGCCCTATGTGAGACTGGGGCGGAAGATGGGGGTGGAGACGCCGTGCCTTACTGCGCTGATTACGATGATAGGGATGTATATGGACCAGGACTATATGAGCCAGGGGCCGGAAGTAGAGCGTTTGGATTTGAACAGATACCTGCAAGACAATGAAAACTGCGGGCGGACAGGTTTCGGCAACCCCTGTTGACCAATAAGATATGTCGGGAATATATGAAGGATTGTCATAGGGCGCCCGTCACTTTCCCACAAAATTGTGAGAGGCGCAGGAGATAAATTCAAACAATATTGACACTTGCTTTTTCGCGTTTAATAAGCTATTGTATTGACATAGATTTTTTTTCGGCGCAAGCCAGTTAAAAATGTATGAATTGGAATGTAATGTGAGGCAATGGAGTCCACGAAGGGCACCATTGCCTCCTTTTTTACATTTCATCCAATTCAGGGAAAGGACTGAGATTCTATGAGCGTCAGCATTACTGAAGTATTCGGTACCAATGTGTTCAGCCTGTCTGTCATGCGTGAGCGGCTGCCCAAGAAGGTTTACAATGAAGTGGTGGATGTAATGAACCACGGCGGCAACATCTCCATGGCCACCGCCGACATTGTGGCCAACGCCATGAAGGACTGGGCCGTGGAAAAGGGAGCTACCCACTACACCCACTGGTTCCAACCCCTGACCGGAGTGACTGCTGAGAAGCACGACAGCTTCCTGACTGCCCCCAAGGACAGCAAGACCCTGCTGCAACTCACCGGCAAGCAGCTCATTATGGGCGAGCCCGACGCCTCCTCCTTCCCCTCCGGAGGCCTGCGCGCCACCCACTATGCCAGAGGCTATACCGCCTGGGACATGACCTCTCCCGCCTTTGTGAAGGAGATGTCTTGCGGCACCATTCTGTGCATTCCCACCATCTTCGTCTCTTATAACGGAGAGGCTCTGGATAAGAAGACCCCCCTCCTCCGGTCTATGGAGGCCATCAACACCCAGGCCCTGCGTGTGCTGCGGCTGTTTGGCAACACCCAGGCCACCAAGGTCACCCCCTCGGTGGGCCCGGAGCAGGAGTATTTCCTGGTGGATCGGGAGAAGTATCTCAAACGCCGGGACCTCATCTACACCGGGCGCACCCTCTTCGGCGCCCCTGCCCCCAAGGGCCAGGAGCTGGACGACCAGTACTTCGGCGTGATCCGGGAGCGTGTGGGCTCCTTTATGGCCGACCTGAACCAGGAGCTGTGGAAGCTGGGCATCCCCGCCACCACCCAGCACAACGAGGTGGCCCCCGCTCAGCACGAGCTGGCCCCCATTTACAGCGCCTGTAACCTGGCCGTAGACCAGAACCAGCTGACCATGGAGACCATGAAGCGTGTGGCCACCCGCCACGGCCTGGTGTGCCTGCTCCATGAGAAGCCCTACGCCGGTGTTAACGGCTCGGGCAAGCACAACAACTGGTCTATCGGCACCGACACCGGTGAGAACCTGCTGGACCCCGGCGATACCCCCAACGAGAACCTCCAGTTCCTGCTGGTGCTGGCCTGTATCCTCCGCGCGGTGGACCGGCATGCAGAGCTTCTGCGCTGCTCTGCCTCCTGTGTGGGCAACGAGCACCGCCTGGGCGCTCAGGAGGCTCCCCCCGCCATCATCTCCATCTTCCTGGGCGACCAGTTGGAGAATGTGGTGGATCAGATCGTCTCCAATGCCGACTCCATCCAGGTGCTGGCCGCCGGCAAGCTGGATTCCGGCGTAGCCTCTGTGCCTGTAATCAAGAAGGACGCCACCGACCGTAACCGTACTTCTCCTTTCGCCTTCACCGGCAACAAGTTCGAGTTCCGCATGGTGGGCTCCTCCGACACCATCGCTGACGCCAACATTACCCTCAACGCCATTGTGGCCGAGTCCCTGTGTGATGCCGCCGATATTCTGGAGAAGGCTGACGACTTCAATGCCGCCTGCACCAAGCTGATCCACGACTGGATGACCGAGCACCAGAGAATCATCTTCAACGGCAACGGTTACTCCGACGAGTGGGTGGAAGAGGCCGCCCGCCGGGGTCTGCCCAACCTCCACTCTCTGGTGGACGCGGTTCCCTATCTGGTGGTCAGCAAGACCGTGGATCTCTACGGAAAGTTCGGTATCTATACCAAGTCTGAGCTGGAAGCCCGTGCGGAGATCCGCTATGAGACCTACGCCAAGGTGCTGCGGATTGAGGCCAGAACCATGATTCACATGGCTTCCAAGCACTATATCCCCGCTGCCATCACCTATGCCACTCGCCTGGGTCAGTCCATCTCCTCGGTAACGGAGGCCTGCCCGGGAGCGGATGTCTCCGTGCAGAAGGAGCTGCTGGCAAAGGTCAGCACCCAGCTCTCCCTGGCCAGCAAGGCCCTGGAGGATCTGAAGGTTCTCTCCGGCCAGGTTGACGCCATGGAGAACATGGCAGAGATGGCCCGGGCCTATCACGATCAGATTGTCCCCGCCATGAAGGCCCTGCGTGTCCCCGTGGATGAGCTGGAGCTGCTGGTGGACAAGGACATCTGGCCGGTACCCACTTACGGAGACCTGATGTTCGAGGTCTGATCAATCTTTCCTTCACTTCCCCCTCATACCTTTATAGTCAAATCCCCCGGGCCGAAAGGCTCGGGGGATTTGGCGTGTTCGGCACATTTGGAATATTTGAAATATTTGGTGTGTTTGACGCATTTGGCGTGTGCAGAGAAAGAGTGTGTATAGGGGGAGAGGAAGGGCCCCGGTGTTCAGAAAACTTGGAACACCGGGGCCCTTCTTTGGGAGAGAGGAATACTCAGTCTAAAATCTCCACATAGCCCTCGTCAGCATTGACGGACACGATGTCTCCGTCCTTGACCTGCTGATAGAAGGCGGGATCTACCTTGTCCACCATGGGGAGTTCCATGATGATGGCGCCGGCCACCAGCACGGGGTCGGGATCCTGGATGATCAGAGCGGCAGGCATGTTATGAAAGCGGTCCAAGTGGTACAGACCGTCCTGCTGGACCACGGAGCTGCCCTTTCCGCCGGGGAACAGCAGAATCTTTTTGGCGATGCTGCGCCCCTCCAGCTCGTGGTTCTTCTCCTCCATCACGCCGTCCTCGGGGCGGACCTGATAGAACATGATGCGATCCTTGGTGATAATGGCCTCGGCCTGGGCCTTGCCCTCGGAAATCTTATGACAGGAAAATCTCTTTGCCATGTTATTTCACCTCTCCAGTCAGAGCGGCCTCGATACAGGTGTCCAGGTCGCGGATCATAAAGTTGATGCCTCTGCGGCGGGGGTAGTAGGCGCACTTGGGGGATTCGGTAATGCCCACCTTGCCCTTCAGATAGTGCCAGCAGGGCTGGTCGGGACAGGAGTCGGAGATCAGCTCCGCGCCCGCGGCGGTCAGTACATCAAAGACACCCATGCGCCGGGCCATTTCCACGGTGTCGCTGGAAACCAGAATGTACATGGGAATAGCCAGCTTTTTGCCCTCAATATGCTTGGCGATGTAGAGCGTCTCCTTCAATGTGAAGTGGGGGCAGCCGAACATGGCGAAGGCGACCTTGCCGTGATCGGACTCGTCGCTGAAGCGCTCCTCAAAATCTTTCAGATCCTGATCGGTGATGACCACTTCCCGCTGAGGCTTTTTCCCGCCGAAGGCTGCCTCCAGAGTGGGAGCTTCAGGGGTAAAGCCGGCGATGTGATACATGCCGTAGGCGCCGGAGGTGTTCAGCTGAGCGCCCAGGTTTCGCAGAGCCTCGGAGCTGATGTGGGCGGGAAGGCCGGTGAAGACGGGGATCCCTTCCCCAATCTTATCCCCCATCATGCCCAGCAGATGGTACTCATAGTCGCTCTTCATGTTGGCCTCAACATGGACCAGAATGTTGCCCTTCCGGTTTTCATCCAGAAGCAGGCCGTACTCGGGCACATAGCCGGTAACGGCCGCGCACAGGGCGCTGTTGGCGCTCTCCCGGTTGGAGCGGGCGCCCCAGACGGAGTTGATGTAGGGAGTGGCGCTGGACTCGGAAAAGGCACAGATTTCACCGAAGTTGGGAACATTGGAGGCGATGTAGGGGGTACAGTTATAGGACAGGACCGCGCCCAGACCCCGGTAGGCCGCGTCGGTACGGCGCATATGCTCCGCGTCCTCCTCACTGACCGGGTGAGCGCAGGAGCCGGTAAAGTGGCCAATGCAGAAGCCGGGATTGACCGTGGGCGGAATGCGGCACTTGGCGCCGGCGTTGAGCATTTTTTCCGCAAACCACAGATCGCCCGCCTGGTTGCTCAGAGCCACATGGGCCCGGGTAATGGGAACCATCCGGGGGGCGTCAAAGCACTCGCCGATGCCCACCTGGATCTTCATGGCGTAGGCGGCGCCTTCGCCGTACTTGCCGTCCAGCATGGCTTGCTGTTCATCGTTGAGAATCATATCCTACTTCCTTTCATAATTCTGACAGTTTGGTGTTTGTCTGGTATCGGATCAAACCGGAAGACTACAAAAGCGGGGGAAAGGAGTTGTTCAAGCACAGGTCATACCTTCCCCAGCAGTTCCAGCCTGGGGTCGGCGGCGACCACATCCAGCAGGTCCTCAGAGACCTGTATCTCCTCCATGTGAAGGGTGTCGCGGATTTTGACAATCTTCAGCCGCTTGGGGTCATTTCCCCGGAGCACCTTGATGGCCACCCGAACGGCCTCCTCCTCGTTTTCGGCCACCAGGGGGATCTTGCAGTCCTCCAGACAGCCCAGGGCGATGTCGTTGGCGTACATGGCCTCCATGTCCAGGTGCTCAAATACCTTTCGGGTGGTAATATCAAAAATTCCGATTCCCACCGCGTTTCCGTGGGTGGCCTCGCTTAACCCCAGCAGTACCATGCGGTTGATTTTAGGCACCGGGAGGACAAACTGGTTCAGCAGCAGGCTCTTGCCCAAAATGTTGGGGTCAAAGCCATTGCCTGAAATGTCCTTGCCGATCTGTTCCACCACCAGCACATCAATATCCGGGATCATAAGAAGCGGCATATTCTTTTTGCACACTTCAATCAGCTCCGCCTCCCGCTCCAACATGGATTCGGCAGGCACGGCCTCTACCAGCAGGGTTTGATCGTAGGCGTTTTCCATGATGGCTACGCCGAAGCCCACCTTGGCTTTGGAAAGGATCAGTTTGGTGGCTTCCTTCAGCGTATCGCCGAAGTAGCTGAAATCTGCCTGGTGGATGGCGGTACAGCCCCGATGGTGTCCCAGACCGATGACCAGCATCTTGCACATGCCGCTTTGAATGTTGTCTACAAAGTCCGTGTGCAACTTGACCCGGTTAATGGGGATGATCAGGTCTGCCTCTTCCAAGCAGGTCTTGTCAAAGTAGACCTGAATCCCCCGGCTGGTCTGCCCCAGGAGCACCACATCGTTGCTGGCGGTCACAGGGATGCCCATGGCTTCCTCTGTGATGCCGTAGGTGTGAAGCACTTCCAGCTGTCCCTGAACGGTCCCGCCCCCGTGGCTTCCCATGGCTCCTATAATAAAGGGATGGGCGCCCAGCTTCTGAAGCTCCTCTACCACACACTTTACAATGAGGGAGAGGTTGCGGATTCCCCGGCTGCCTACGCCCAGAGCGACCTTCATGCCGGGTTTTACCCGGGAGCGGATCTCCTCCTTGGCAAATTCCGCACGGACAGTGCCCTCCACATCTGCCAGACAGTCCTTTTGAAAATTCTGCCTGACCCGGTACATCTGGGGAAGGGGGCGCTTGGCGTCTTCTTCTAACAGTAATGGCATATCGGCTCTCCTTTTTTGGATCAGGCCTTGGCGGCGCTCATGAGATTAAGTACACCCATGGTAAAGGGCTCAAAGAAGGTGACCAGCATGAGCACGATCAGAAGGGCAAAGATAAAGCGCAGGGTGGGCTTGATCATTCGGCTCATGGGCTCCTTGCTGATGGCAGAGGCCACAAACAGGTCGATGCCGTAGGGAGGCGTGACAAAGCCGATGGCCAGGTTCATGGTCAGCATGATACCGAAGGTGATGGGAGACATGCCCAGATTCTCCACGATGGGAAGAAGAATGGGGGAGAGAATGATGGTAGCGGGGATATTATCGATGAGGCAGCCCACGCACAGCAGCAGGAAGTTGATCAGCAGCAGCAAAATGATCTTGTTGTCGGTAACGCTGAGCATGCCTTCCGCAATGCGGGTGGGGATGCGTTCCATAGTCAAATAGGCGGCAAAGGCCATGGAGAAGCCCACCATAAAGGTGGTCATGCCGTTGACATTGACGCTGTCGTACAAAGCCCGGTACAGATCCTTCAGACGGAACTCCCGATATACGAACACACTGACAATGACGCAGTATACCACTGCCACCACGGCGGACTCGGTGGGAGTGAAGATGCCGGAATAAATGCCGCCCAGGATGATCACGGGCGTAAGCAGGGCCCAGAAGGCGTCCTTAAAGGAAATCCAGACCTCCCTCAGGGTGGGGCGCTTGCTGGCCGTTTGATATCCCTCTTTCTTGGAGACGATGACGCAGACTACCATCAGCGCAATGCCCATGGCGATACCGGGAAGAACGCCGGCGATGAACAGGTCGCTGATGGATTCACCTACCACCACGGCGTAAATAACGAAGGGGATGCTGGGGGGAATGATAACGCCGATGGTGCCGGCGGAGGCGGCCAGAGAGGCGCTGAAGGCCTTGTCATAGCCGCGCTTGGTCATTTCGGGAATCATAAAGCCGCCGATGGCGGAGGTGGTGGCCACTGCAGAGCCGGAGATAGCTGCAAAGATCATACAGGCAAGGGTAGTGACGATGCCCAGACCGCCGGTGATCCAGCCCAACAGGGTGTCGCAGAAATTTACAATTCGTTTTGCCACGCCGCCGCTGCTCATGAGATTGCCGGCCAGCATGAAGAAGGGAATGGCCATCAGGGGGAAGGAATCGACGCCGGTGATACAGTTCTGGGTGATCAGAGCCAGGGGGGTGTTGGAGAACAGGACCAGAGTTACCAGGGTGGCGATGCCGATGGCATAGCCAATGGGAACGGTCAGCGCGATCAAAATAATAAAGGTGCCGAACAATGTGATGATATCCATTAAGCGTTCTCCTCCTCTCCGGCAGGCTGACTGCTGAACAGCTTACGGGCATCCGATACGATGTTGCCGATCAGGCGCAGAGCGACGATCAGCTGGCTGAAGGGCAGAGAGCTGTATACGATCCACATGGGCAGGCGCAGAGCCACCGACTTGTTGCCCCGGGACATCATGGACATAACCAGGTCATATCCATATTTCACCAAAAAGATGCAGAATGCCAGCATAATAATGCTGGAGACAAGTTCCAAAATGTATTTGCCTTTTCCATGTACCTTGTTCATGAGCATATCCATGCGGATGTGCTCTTTGGTCTTCATGGAGACACTGGTGCCCAGCCAAATCATCCAAATAAAAATATAACGAGCCAATTCCTCACTCCAGGTAATGGAGTCGTTGAGCACATAGCGGAATATGACCTGCACAAAGATCAAAAGGGTGGAGAACGCCAGGGCCAGGACAAGGACATATGCTTCCAGCGTATCATAGAGTTTTACGATTTTTTTCATGTTCAATACCCCTTGAATTTAAAACAGGGTGGGTGTCCTCGATCATTCGGGACACCCACCCCAGGAAATCAGCCAGCACTGGAATCCCGCACAGATCATACGGTGGCCTGTCCATGGCAAAGCAATGCTCTTTGCGCGTATATTCTAATGGTACGGTTTTCCCAATGTTTGATACCGGCTTTGGTTGTCAGATAAGATGCTGAGGTCCTGCTTATCGATACTCGGCCACGGCGTCCATGACATCCTGACCGAAGGTCTCGGCGGCGTTGTCGTACATGGGAGCGACAGCGTCAACGAAGGTAGCCTTCTGCTCGTCGGTGAGGTAAGTAACTTCCATGCCCTCGTCGGCCAGCTTCTGGATGTACTCGTCGTTCTCGGAGACCTCCAGATCTCTCTGATAATCCACCAGGTAGGTCTGAACACCCTCGTCCACGATGGCCTTGGCCTGCTCGTCCAGGGCATTGTAGAAGTCGCTGTTGATGATGATGGTGCAGAAGTCGTAAATGTGCTCGGTGGTGGTGAAGTACTTCTGAACCTCCTGGAACTTGGACTCATAGATCAGGGAGGCGGGGTTCTCCTGCCCGTCCACGGTGCCCTGCTGCAGAGCGGTGAACAGCTCGGAGAAGCTCATGGGAGTGGCGTTGGCGCCCATGAGATCGAACATGGTCACGAACATCTCGTTGGACATGCAGCGCATCTTCAGGCCGCTCAGATCAGACACGGTGGCAACAGGACGGGTATTGTTGGTCATGTTGCGGATACCGTTGAAGTTGTAGCCCAAGTTGGTCAGACCCACATTGGCGTCCAGAAGCTTCTGATCCAGAAGGTCGCCCAGACCGCTGTCCACAGCTGCGAAAGCGTCCTCGGTGCTGGTGAACAGATAGGGCATGGCCAGAATGCCGTAAGCGGGAACATAGACATTCATGACGCTGGCGGAGGGAACAACCATGGTCAGGGTGCCAAGAGCGACAGACTCCAGCATGGCTTCGTCGCCGCCCAGAACACCGTTGGGGTGCAATTCTACGGAGATGGCGCCGCCGGACTGCTCTTCCACGAACTTCTCAAATTCCAGGCAGGCCCGGTGCAGAGAGTGGGTCTCGGAACAAATGTGTCCCAGAGAGATGGTGTAGCTTCCGCCGGTGTAGCCGCTGTCGCTTGTGCTGGCGGCGGAACCGCCGGAGGTGGAACTGCCGCTGGAGGCAGAACTGCCGCTGGAGGACTGCCCTCCGCCGCAGGCGGTCAGGCTCATGGCCAGGGCCAGGGTCAAAAGTACGCTCAAGACTCGCTTCATTTCATGGTTCTCCTTTCGTTACTAAGTATTCCTCATTTTTGTTAACCTTGGATGCCGATCTTATAAAATGGTAATTGTGCCGTTGTCGGCATCCAAAGATAACTTCATACCGGTTTGCACTTCCTGGAAAAACTCGGGATCTACCCGATGGACCATGGGCATTTCCATGGCTGCCACGGCGGCCACCAAAACGGTATCCGCCTCTTGCACGACAATGGCTGCCGGGGCGTTGTCGCGCATCATCAGCTTGTAGAGTCCATCCAGCTGAACCACCGAACTGCCTTTACCGGAGGGCATGATCAGAATCTTGCCAACTACGGTTTTGCCCAGGGCGTCGTGGTTTCGCTCCCTGACAATGCCGGTTTCCGGTTCCACCAGGTAAAAGCAGATGGCGTCCTTGGAGACCAGAGCTTCCGCGCACTCCACCTTACCCTTGGTGATCTTGCTGCAGGAAAACACCTTGCTCATTTCAATACCTCCCCGATAATGGCTGCTTCTACCGCTTCCTCAATGGGGCGGATGATGAATTCAATATCCCGGATCTCGTTATAGTAGGCGCATTTGGGAGAGTCGGTGACGCCCACACCGTGGTAATAGGGCTGCCAGCAGGGGGGAACATCAATGCAGGTGTCGGAGACGATATGACCGCCGGCCCGCTGGATAATGGCGTTGTACCCCATTCTGACTGCCAGCTCCTTGGTCAGAGAGCTGACCAGCAGCCACACAGGGACTTTAAACTTGCGCCCGTCGCAGACCTTGGCGATAGTAGCCACCTGGTTGATGGTGATGTGGGGACAGCCGAACATGGCAAAATCAATTTTCTTGGGCCCACGGCACAGGCGTTCACGAGTCTCCGCCAGATCCTTTTCGGTGATGGTGATGGTGTGCTTGATTTTCTTGTTCCCGACGGCTGCCTCCAGAGTGGGAGCCTCGGGAGTAATTCCCTCGATATGATACATGGATACACAGCCAGAGGTGTTCAGCTGGGCGCCGAAGTTCATGAATCCCTCAGGGGTGGGACGCTTTTTGATTCCCCGGAATACCGGAATTTCCAATCCTTTGTACTTTTCGGGGTAGCACCAGCCCAGAATTTGATAGTCGAAGTCATTTTCGATGTTTGCCTGTACATCCACCAGGATTTCCGCCTTGCGGTTTTCGTCCAGAAGCAGGCCGTAATGGGGGACCATCCCGGTGATCGCCGCGCAAAGGGCGCTGTTGGAGCCCTCGCGGTTGGTGCGTGCGCCGATGACAGAGTTTACATAGGGAGTGGCGCTGGACTCGGAGAAAGCGATGACCTCCCCGTATGCGGGGACATTCTGCTGAAGATAGGGCGTGCAGTTAAAGGTAAGCTGTGCGCCCAGCTTCCGATAGGCCTCGTTGGTGGCGGAGACAATGTTCTTACCCTCTTCAGGAATTTCGAACAGATGCTCATTGAGGTACTTCAGATTGATGCTGGGGTTGACAGTGGGGGGGACGATGCACTTAGCCCCCTTGGAAAGGAGCTTTTCCGCAAACCACAGGTCTGCATCCTGGGCGCTCAGGGCTACATGGGCCCGGGTAATGGGAACAAAACAGTCCGCATCAAATGCGTTTCCAACGGCAACCTGGATTTCCAGGGCATAGGCCATGCCTTCCCCATATTTCCCCGCCAGGATGTCCTGTTCGTACTCTGTAAGCTTCACGATCACACCTCATCTCTGTATTGGTCAAATCAATGTTATGTCCTTGTGGCTTGTACTGAACTGCTGAGGCAAATCAACTGAGTTGTATACCGGGTTGTATACCACTGATGGGTGGATTATAGCAATGAATTTTGCTTTTGTCAATTAGTGCATTTTTTTGATGAAAAAAACAGTTTTTTCCAAATGCACAAATTTTTAAAAGACTTTTGCACGCTATTTGTTTAAAATCGTTCTGATTTTACAACTTTAGAAAAACAAAAACACCACACAATTACTGGGAAAGCTCTAAAATTTGTTGGATTCTTATAAAAATTTAAAGTAAAATCAAAATATAAAATATCTATGTTGCAGCAGGAAAACGGTTGATTTTTCCAGGAAAAAAGCTCATAATATAAATATGTGCGTTTGAAATGCGAAGGTATGGATCAAATCGATATTGCACTCGTAAATTGGTATCTGCTCCCTCTTAGAAGTATACAAGTGGAATGAGGAGCTTGCCAATGATACGATTCTTCTAAGCCGGAAAGGAGTTGGTGTTATGGAACAGACCGCCAAAAAGAAGGGCCGTTCCAATACATTGACATATGCTGCATATCAGAGACTGAAAGAGGACATCTGCAACGGGGTGATCCGCTCGGGAAGTCTCCTCAGCGAGGCGCAGGTGGCTGCACAGTTGGGAATCAGCCGTACGCCTGTCAGGGAGGCGCTGGCCGCCCTGGAAAGTGAAGGACTGGTGGAAATCAAGCGGGGAATCGGCGCCCAGGTCAAACCGCTGTCGTTCAGCGATGTCATCCACATTAATGATTTGAGAAAGGTGCTGGAGCCCCTGGCCGCCCAGACGGCGATCCTCCATATTACGGAACAGGACCTGAAGGAGAGCCGACACAAGTTCATGGATTTGCTGAAATATAAGGACGAGCCTTTCCAGATCCAGGTAAAAAAGTATGTGGAGGCTGACTGGGACTTTCATATGCTGCTTGTGGAGCGGTGTGAAAATACTTTTATCGCCCCCATTATGAACCTCCTCCAGCCCACTGTCCGGAGACTGCAGGTAATCTCTTACCGCCCAGAGAACTACTCGGTTCAGGAGGCTATCGATCAGCACCTTCAGCTGATTGAGGCAATTGAGGAGAGGGATGTGAGCAAGCTTTGCCAGCAGCTTCGTACCCATCTGAGCTGGTCTTTGGCCGGATTTTTAAACCCCACTGCAATGCTGTGAGTATGTAAGACACGAAAAAGGACTTCGTTTCTGCAAGTAAACAGACGAAGTCCTTTTTGGTTTTTGGAATAAGAAAGTGTAGTCCGGCGGCAATATGGGGGAGGATTTCTCCTGTTTGCTCTTGCATATGACAGACAAAACAGATATAATATTTGGGCCAAATGCGAAAAATGTTGACGGAAAGAGGAATTGCCGTGAAATTAGGTATCGTGGGTCTGCCCAATGTGGGCAAGAGCACCCTGTTCAATGCCATCACCAATGCCGGGGCGGAGAGCGCCAACTACCCCTTCTGCACCATCGACCCCAATGTGGGCATGGTGGCAGTGCCCGACTACCGGCTGGATAAACTCAGCGAGATGTACCACCCCAAGAAGACCACGCCCGCAGTCATTGAGTTTGTGGATATTGCGGGCCTGGTGAAGGGAGCTTCCCATGGCGAGGGCCTGGGCAACAAGTTTTTGGGAAACATCCGCATGACCGACGCAATTGTCCATGTGGTACGGTGCTTTGACGACGACAATGTGATCCATGTGGAGGGATCTACCGATCCCGTCCGGGATATGGACACCATTGATCTGGAGCTGGTCATGGCCGACCTGGAGATGGTGGAGCGGCGGATCGAGAAGGCGAAGAAGGCGGCCAAGGGGGATAAGAAGTTCCTCCAGGAGGTGGCCGATTTTGAGGGCCTGCGGGACTGGCTCAACGATGGAAAGTCTGCCCGCGCCTATGAGGAAGTGGACATTGCCGGGGAGTATCCCGACTGTGAGCTGCTGTCTTTGAAGCCCGTGATCTATGCCGCCAATCTGGACGAGGAGGGCTTTACCAATCCCGAGAATGTCCCCTACTACCGCCAGGTGGAGGAGCGGGCCGCCTCTCAGGGCGCTCAGGTCATTCCTGTGTGCGCCAAGCTGGAGGCGGAGATCGCCGAATTGGACAGTGAGGAAAAGAAGATGTTCCTGGACGACCTAGGGGTGGCGGAGTCCGGCCTGGACCGCCTGGTAAAGGCCAGCTATACCCTGCTGGGCCTCATTTCCTACCTGACCTCCGGCGAGGACGAGTGCCGGGCCTGGACCATCAAAAAAGGGACCAAGGCGCCTCAGGCCGCCGGTAAGATCCACTCCGATTTTGAGCGGGGATTCATCCGGGCTGAGGTGGTGTCCTTCGAGGACCTGATGGCCTGCGGTACCATGGCCGGCGCCAGAGAGAAGGGGCTCATCCGTTCGGAAGGAAAGGACTATGTGGTACAGGATGGGGATATCATCCTGTTCCGGTTCAATGTTTGAGAGGATAACAGATCTTGAATATCTATCTGGACTTATTTCTGACTTTCGCCAAAATGGGGGCCTGCACCTTCGGCGGGGGCTATGCCATGCTCCCCATCCTCCAGCGGGAGGTAGTAGAGAAAAAACACTGGGCCACCGATGAGGAGCTCACCGACTACTACGCTGTGGGCCAGTGTACCCCCGGCATTATCGCCGTAAATACTGCCACCTTTATCGGCTATAAATATAAAGGCGTATTGGGCGGCGTCCTGGCCACCCTGGGGGTGGTCTTCCCCTCCATCGTGATCATCACTATCATCGCCGCCTTTCTGTCTGAGTTTGACAAGTATCCGGTGGTGCAGCACGCCCTGGTTGGCATCAACGCCGCCGTGGTGGCGCTCATTGCCAACAGCGTC
This sequence comes from bacterium, assembly GCA_037231075.1. Lineage (GTDB taxonomy): Bacteria > Bacillota > Clostridia > Oscillospirales > Oscillospiraceae > Lawsonibacter. The sequence goes on from JAXUUN010000004.1 coordinate 95,891, forward strand.
ATCAAACTGGGCAAGTCCTCCTTGAAAACCTGGCTTTCCCTGGTGATTTTCGCCGCCGTGCTGGTCCTTGCCTTCTGGATCGGGATTTCGCCGGTGATCCTCATTGTGGTGTCCGGGGTCGTGGGTTATGTGGCCTATGGTCTGCTGAAGATGCCGAAGGGAGGAAAGAAGGCATGATTTTACTGCGGCTGTTTTATGAGTTTGCCAAGGTGGGTCTGTTTGCTGTGGGCGGCGGCCTTGCCACAGTTCCCTTCCTTCAGAGCATGGGAGAGAAGACCGGCTGGTTTACCAACGCCGACCTGTCTACCATGATCGCCGTGTCCGAGTCTACCCCCGGCCCTATGGGGGTAAACATGGCCACCTATGTGGGCTACTCCACCAGCGGTGTGCTGGGGGCGGTGGTGGCCACCCTGGGGCTTATCTTCCCCTCCATTGTGGTTATCATCATTATTGCCGGCTTCCTGCACAAATTCCGCCAGTCCAAGGCGGTGGACGCCGTATTCCAGGGCCTGCGCCCCGCCTCCACCGCCCTCATCGCCTCTGCCGGACTTAGCGTGGCGGTGAGCGTGCTGCTCCTCCATCAAGCGGGGCACGAGATCGCCCCGGGACAGGCGGCGCCTGTGCTCCACCTCTTCTACTGGCCGGCCATCGCCCTGACAGCGATTATCTTCGTGGCTTTAAAGTGGGGTCCCCTGAAAAAGCTCCACCCCATCGTTTTTATCGCCTTTGCCGCTGTGGCGGGGGCAGTTCTTCAGCTTTAAAAAACGCCTGTTCGTTTGAGAAAACGAACAGGCGTTTTTTGATGCTTGCCTTAGTAGCGGCGGACCACAGCCACCACTTTTCCGATGATTTCGGCGTTGCTGCCGTCAATGGGCTGGTATTCAGGGTTCTGGGGAAGTAGCCAGACATGGCCGTCTTTGCACTGGTAGGTTTTTACCGTGGCCTCGTCCTCAAAGAGGGCCACCACGATTTCGCCGTTGTGGGCCTCCTGCTGGCGGTGGACCACCACCAGGTCGCCGGGGAGAATGCCGGCGTTCAGCATGGACTCGCCCCGCACCCGCAGGGCAAAATGCTCTCCGGAGAGTCCCTGGGTGTCAAAGGTGAGGTAGTCCTCAATGCATTCCTGGGCAAGGATTGGGGAGCCGGCGGCCACATTGCCCAGGACAGGGACCTGGTTGGCGTGGGGATCCTCCTCCTCTGCCGCCGGGCCCAAGGGAACGCCGGGCAGGGAAATAGCCCGGGTCTTGCCCTCTGCTTTGACAATAACTCCGGCCTCTTCCAGACCCTTCATGTGAAAATGGACAGTGGAGGGGGACTTCAGCCCCATGGCTGAGCCAATTTCACGCACAGAGGGGGGGTAGCCGTGGCTGGATGTAAATTCCAGAATGAAATCGTAGATCTGCTGCTGTTTTCGGGTCAGTTTGGCCATAGGAGCAGCTCCTTTCCAGATGAGAGGGGATGGTGAATTACTACTGTTGTGGAAATTATACCACATTTTGTGGGAATTGTCAAACAAATGTTCCAAATAAACGGGGCGAAATTACTTGATCCGAGCATTTGAATCACCGAAGGGCTTGGGCCGCGAAGCGGCCCGAGCCCACAACAAAAAGGCAGTTGCGAAAGCAACTGCCTTTTTGTTGTGGAACATCACAACACTATAGATGCTCGGCTCCAGGATTATACTTCATCAATCGGAGTACTCGCCTCTAAAAAAGGAGTAGGATCCAATGCTATTTTTGTCCGGAGAATATCCGCACGCTGCCCTCGAATAATCGCTAAGACCGGAGGAATATTGTAGCATAGGTTGTCTGCTAAAAGCCATCTATCATGCCACTTGAATCCGTTGTCAGTAATCACTCTCCAACTCAATGAGATGAGTCGAGCAGATAATTCATTTCTCAATGCAGCATAATCTGATTTGGCACTTTGAGTCACATTATCACTACCAGAAATGATGGTAATGGATGAAACTCCTTCAAAAGGTAACCCGTCCAGGAGTATTTCTAAACCCTCTTTACGGAAATGTTTGTCAATCCAGAATATAGAACCACGGCAAGCTCGTATTACCTTTCGAAGATTGTAAACATTGCTGAAAGGTGTACTTGGGTCAATATAGTATTGGTGGATTGGCGCTTCTCCGCAAGCAACATCCTTTACAGAGAATAGTTTGTTTTTCTTGTCATAAACAACCACGCTGTATTTATTCAGAAGAGTCAACAGCGAAATTACTTCCCTATATTCAATTTCCCTATTTGCAACGCTGTGATAATTTAGTAATGTCCTCAGCTGTTCAACGGACTGTTTCCCACGACCATAAAAAACTTGTCCGACTAAATTAACCACTGGATTGTGCAGTAGCCTCTGCTTTAAGGCTTCATTGGCATTAGAAATGTCCTGGTGGATATACATGAGTTCAAATAGAGCTTTTCCGTCCGGGGTCAGACAGAAAGATATTCTATCAATGAGATTAGCACTCAAGAAAAACTCAAACACTCCATCGGGGACAGCCTTTTCTATCTGCAATCGAGAACTACGGAAAACGGGAAGGCCATCAACTGTACTTACACAGTCAAACATCGTCCCTAAATCATAGAGCGCACTCCTGATATCTTTGTCGGCAAGGCGAAGAATATATTCATGATTACTCATTGATAGAGCATCTGACATGTTCATTTCACCCCATACACTTTTTGAAACATAAGTGCAATCATGGCCTTCACATACTCAGCATCATCCTGTGTTGCATCGATAGGCATATACAAGATAGCTCTGCGTTTATCGCCAAAAGAAATATTCAATGGAGCTGCAAACTCTTCGTTGGCGGACTGAAAAACACTCTCAACATCCGGAACCAGAGTAGCTGTACTACCAGGAGTGACATCAGCCTCTTTTGCTGCAACATCGGATGATCTCTGTGGTGTTTCCGGTGTAAGATCTAAGATTCCGTTTTGAACAGCACCAATCTCTGTGGCTGTTTTGATAAATGTATTAGCAGCCACCTTTGCAACTGCAGGAAGAATGCCATATTGATTAACCAGAATATTCTCCAAGGTCTGAGGCTGGGGGATTGATTGGCCAGTATACTCAGCAATCAATTCTGAATACAGCTTAGGAGCCTTAAAGCATTCAAACTTGAGAGCCTGCAACTCGGCCGTCCCTTCCGTGGGGCGAGCAAATCGTCTTGCTGGGTCCAAAAACGAAATAGTTTTGCCAGAAGATGTGGAAATAAGGCCGTATTGTCTTGCAGAACTAAGCGTATACTTAAAGGAATTAGTTGTTGCCTTAACGCCACAAGCCTCGGCAGCAACATCGTACGAAATGGGTTTGTTTTGAGGATAGTCCCGAAATTTCTCTACAAAAGCAATCGCAGCGTCCAATGTGACTGCAGGATATTCCTTACTTTTAGGTTTGGACTTCTTTTCGTTGGTATCCATATTTCCACCTCCGCTTACTTTATGTTCCATATCGTAGCACAGAGTAGTGTTATTGTCAACACACCAAAGAAACTTATTTGTGTTAATTTGACGCAAGTTAATGTTTTTTTGAGTGCCATTCACTTTATGCTGAGTCAACCTTGACTGACTTAAATATTGCCAGCATATCACCTGACTTTTTCTACTGTAATTAGCTCTCAAAAGCGTTCTCCACTTTTTTATCCTTTATAATGGTGATATTAGGAGATTTTTAAAGTACACCAGGAAGGAATGATAAGGATGAAAAACAGGAACTACTCGGAATCCGAAAAATCTGCAGCAGTTAACCGTTTTTTGGTGAACAGCGAATCTGTAGCAGACATTGCTACTGACACTGGTATCTCCAGAAGTACACTCTATGCTTGGATCAAGTCTGCACAGACTGATCCGGCTATGTTAGAGTTTATCGAGTTGGAAAGCGTAACAGCACACAGCTTGTGAAAAGTACATTCAAGCAAGCATACGAATCCCGCAAGCCTGCAGGACAACTGCTATTCCATACAGACCGGGGAAGCAATTATCGCTCTTATGCCATGTGCTCGTATCTTAAGGAGTTGGGCGTAATACAATCGTTTTCCAAGGCAGGAGTTCCCTATGATAATTCCGTAATGGAGTCCTTTTTCTCCTCGTTGAAACGAGAAGAACTGTACCGAACAAAATACCGCTCTGAAGCAGAATTCAGAGCGGCAGTAGATGCGTATATGGTGTTTTACAACGAGCGCAGGCCTCACGCTAAAAACGGTTACAAGACACCAATGAAACTGGAATCTATCTATTTTGGCGAGCAAAAGGAGCCAGAAACCATGTCCTGAACAAAGGGGTTCAGATTGATTGTTTTCGTTGTTTTACATCTTAAAATTCGATGTTTTTTCAAAAATGTCCGAAAAGAAGAATGCCTCTTGGAGTCCTAAATCCCTTGTAAATCAAGGGAAACAAGAAAAACACCATTGATGTCCGAACCTTAGGGGGTTCAGATGTCAATGGTGGACTCTAACCCCTCAAATCCGAACCCCTTATCAGAGGAAGAGGGTA
>JAXUUN010000056.1:0-6534 GCA_037231075.1 bacterium
TGGCCGACGACGCCATTGTCGCCGAGGCTGTCAAGGGCATGAAGGGCTAAGCCCCAAATATTCTGTAACCCACAAAAGGGGGCGTGGCATCACGCCCCCTTTCTCTCTATCGCCTCAAATCGGATTCTTCATATTTCTTAAGTTGACACAGAGCAAAAAATATGTTTTCCTATGAATGGACCTAAATACGACAGGTGGATTTTTCCCCTGAGAAAGGAAACCACTCTATGAATAAATTACTGCTGACCAACATTGGTATGCTGGCCACCCCCCAGGGCAAGGGGCCCAAAAAGGGGGATGAGCAGGGCAAGATCCAGATTCTGAAAGACGCCTGGGTTCTGGTGGAGGACGGCATGATTGCCCAGGTGGGCACCGGCGCCGCCCCCGCCGTGGATGGCGCCCAGATTGTGGACGCCCAGGGAAAGCTGGTTACGCCCGGTCTGGTGGACGCCCACACCCACCTGATTTTCGGCGGCTGGCGTCAGAATGAGCTGGGTATGAAGCTCCACGGCAAGACTTACCTGGAGATCCAGAACGCCGGCGGCGGCATCCAGTCCACCACCAACGCCACCCGCAAGGCCACGGAGGAGGAACTGACAGAGAAGGCCGCCAAGGCCCTGGACGAAATGATGGGCTTCGGCGTCACCACCTGCGAGGCCAAGAGCGGCTACGGTCTTGCCACCGAGCATGAGCTGAAGGCCCTTAAGGTCATCAAGAACCTGAATGACCGCCACCCCATGGACATTGTGGCCACCTTCATGGGCGCCCACCTGGTTCCCGCCGAGTACAAGCAGAACCGGGAGGAATACATCCGCCTGGTGTGCGAGGAGATGATGCCCGCGGTAAAGGAACAGGGCATCGCCAGGTTCTGTGATGTGTTCTGCGAGGCGGACACCTTCACCGTGGAGGAGTCCCGCCAGGTGCTGGAGGCCGGCCTGAAGTACGGCCTGCGCCCCAAGATCCACGCGGATGAGATCGAGGCCATCGGTGGCTCTGTCCTGGCCGGTGAGATCGGCGCCATCTCCGCTGAACACCTGATCGTCTGTCCCCCCGAGGGGATCGAGAGCCTGGCCAAGGGGGGCGTCATCGCCTGCCTCCTCCCCGCTACCAGCTTTAACCTGGGCGCCGTGTTCGCCCCCGCCCGGGACATGGTGAAGGCCGGCGTGCCTGTGGCCATGGCCACCGACTTCAACCCCGGCTCCTGCCCCTGCCTGAACCTGCAGTTTGTCATCAACCTGGGCTGCCTGAAGTACAAGCTCACCCCCGAGGAAGTGCTCACCGCCGTCACCCTCAACGCCGCCGCCGCCATCGACCTGGCGGACAAGGTGGGCTCGGTGGAGGTTGGCAAGCAAGGCGACCTGGTGGTGTGGGACGCCCCCGACCTGGACTACATCTGCTACCGTGTGGGCAGCAACCTGACTCAAACCGTCATCAAGAAGGGCGCCGTGGTGCGCTGATTCCGGAGAAAGGAAGAAATCATATGGACCGAACCGATTACCAGATCCTGAATATCCTGCAGAAAGACTGCCGGGCCACTTTGAAGAGTATCGGCGACCAGGTCGGGCTTACCGCCCCCGCCGTCTCAGAGCGAACACGGCGGTTGGAGGAGCAGGGCGTAATACGGGCCTATCGGATCGATGTGGATCGGGAAAAGCTGAACTGCAATATTTCCGGTTTCATCTGGGTAGCGCCCGAACCGGAAAAGTACAATGATTTCTGCAACTTCTGCCTGAAGCATCCGGAGATCACCGCCCACTATCACACAATCGGCGTGTTCAACGCTCTGCTTCACTTTGCCGTGCAGGGCACCCAGGAGCTGGAAGCCCTGCTGTCCGCCATCAAGCAATACGGCAACTCCCAGACCTCGGTGGCTTTGAAGACATACTTCGACTACAAAGACATCCCGGTCCCCCCTCAAAAATAAAACAGAACAGCGGATGAGGAAGTTTTCTTCCTCATCCGCTGTTTATTGCCCTCCCGGTCAGGGTCTGGGGCAAAAATCAGCAGCCCGGGACAGAATGTTCTGTCCCGGGCTGTATTTCATTCCAGATCAGAGGGAAAAGTTTTGCTTAGAACAGGCCGGAGATCTTGCCGTTCTCGTCGATGTCGATACGCTCGGCAGCGGGCACCTTGGGCAGGCCGGGCATAGTCATGATGTCGCCGGTCTTGGCAACCAGGAAGCCGGCGCCGGCATTGACCTTGACCTCGCGGATAGTGATCTTGAAGCCCCGGGGAGCGCCCAGCTTGGTCTGGTCGTCGGAGAAGGAGAACTGAGTCTTGGCCATGCAGATGGGCATCTTGTCAAAGCCCAGCTCGGTCAGCTGCTGGATCTGCTTCTTGGCGGGGCCGGTGATGACCACGCCGTCGGCACGATAAACCTTAGTAGCGATGGCGTTGAGCTTGTTCTCGATGGTGTCCTCGGTGTCATAGACAAACTGGAAGTGATCGTTGGTGGGATCCTCCGCCAGACGGATGACCTCCTCAGCCAGGGCCTTGCCGCCCTCGCCGCCCTTGGCCCAGACCTCGGACAGACGGACATTGACGCCCTTCTCCTTGCACTTCTCCTCAACCAGCTTCAGCTCGGCCTCGGTATCGGTGGGGAAAGCGTTGATGGCAACCACACAGGGCAGGCCGTAGACATTCTTCACATTGTCCACATGCTGCAGCAGGTTGGGCAGGCCCTTCTCCAAAGCCTCCAGGTTCTCGTTGTTCAGCTCGGTCTTGGGCACGCCGCCGTGATACTTCAGGGCGCGGACAGTGGCCACGATGACCACGGCGTCGGGATGGAACCCGCCGGCGCGGCACTTGATGTCCAGGAACTTCTCAGCGCCCAGGTCAGCGGCGAAGCCGGCCTCGGTGACGGTGTACTCGCTGAGCTTCATAGCGGTCTCAGTGGCCTGGATGGAGTTACAGCCGTGGGCGATGTTGGCGAAGGGGCCGCCGTGGATGAAGGCGGGGGTGTGCTCCAGAGTCTGGACCAGGTTGGGCTTGATGGCGTCCTTCAGAACGGCAGCCATGGCGCCCTCGGCCTTCAGGTCGTGAGCGGTGATGGGCTTGCCGGCGCGGCTGTAGCCCACTACCATCTTGGCCAGACGCTGCTTCATGTCGGCCAGGCCGGTGGACAGGCACAGCACAGCCATGATCTCAGAGGCAACCACGATGTCGAAGCCGTCCTCACGGGGCACGCCGCTGGCCTTGCCGCCCAGACCGCAGACAATGTGGCGCAGCTGACGGTCGTTCATATCCACAACCCGCTTCCAGGTGATCTGACGGGTGTCAATGTCCAGAGCGTTGCCCTGCTGGATATGGTTATCGATCATAGCGGCCAGCAGGTTGTTGGCGATGCCGATGGCATTGAAGTCGCCGGTGAAGTGGAGGTTGATGTCCTCCATGGGGACGACCTGAGCGTAGCCGCCGCCGGCAGCGCCGCCCTTGACGCCGAACACAGGACCCAGGGAGGGCTCGCGCAGGCAGACGATGGTCTTCTTGCCCAGCTTGTTCAGAGCGTCAGCCAGACCCACAGAAGTGGTGGTCTTGCCCTCACCGGCGGGAGTGGGGCTGATGGCGGTCACCAGAACCAGCTTGGCCTTGCGGGGCAGGTCCTTCAGAGCGTGGATATCCACCTTGGCCTTGTACTTGCCGTAGTTTTCCAGCTGATCCTCAGAGATACCAATGGACTTAGCAACCTCAACAATAGGCAGCATAGTGGACTGCTGGGCAATTTCGATGTCAGTCATGACGATGGCCTCCTTAATCATTCATGTAAAATTTGTGGTCACCTAACGGGTCTTACGATGGTAGTATTATACATCATTTTCCCCTTTCCGTACAGGATTTTCGTTGCTCTTTTTGAAATTCCTGCCTCCTTTCATTAAGCGAAACCAGAGCTTTACTTTATGATTTTTTATCCGCCCTCCGGATTTTCTCCTCCGCTCCGGTAAAATAACGGTTTTCTTAACTGTTTGATTCCTGGAAACTATTTATTTTATATAAGTTTTTCGGACGCCTCAATTTTATTTTCCCATCCTCGGCTTTTGCTTTAAAATATTACATCTTCCCTTGTGATCCGTTTAATATGCCAAGAATTGTTCCTTTTGTGTTGCTTTTTCCCATTCCGCATGCTATATTCTCCTGGATTGACAGAATATCAGCCGGGCACTATGAATCAGGAAAGGACAGAACAACATGGAACTTAGCTTCTCCCCCGCTGACATTGCTTTCCGCTACGCCGACATCGGCGTGGGAAAGGCCAGACGCCCCTTGTCCCACCTCACTGTTCTGGGCATTCTGGCCGGAGTGCTGATCGCGCTGGGCGGCGCCGCCACCAATGCGGTTGTATATGGTGTACAGGACCCATGGATGATCAAGCTCATCTGCAGCCTCCTCTTCCCCTTCGGTCTGGGCATGGTTGTGATCATGGGGGCGGAGCTGTTTACCGGCAACTGTCTCATGGGAATCACCCTGCTGGAAAAAAGATGCACCTTCCTTCAAATGATCCGCAGCTGGGCGGTGGTCTACCTGGCCAATTTCGCGGGCTCCCTGCTGGTGGCCGGAAGCTGTGCCTGGTTTGGACAACTGGATCTGGGCGGCGGCCAGCTGGCCGTTTACACCATGAAGGTGGCAGCCGCCAAATGCGCCCTTCCCTTTCAAAACGCCCTGGTCCTGGGTTTCTTCTGTAATCTTCTGGTCTGCATGGCCGTTCTGATGTCCCTGTCCGCCAAGGACAGCGCCGGCAAAATCATCTGCGCCTATCTCCCCGTGGCCTTTTTCGTCATGTGCGGCTTTGAGCACTGTGTCGCCAATATGTACTATATCTCCGCCGACCTGATGGCAAAAACCGTCCCCCACTATCTGGAGCTTGCCGGCGAACTGGGCGTGGATCTCACCGCCCTCACCCTTCCCAATTTTCTTCTCCGCAACCTGCTCCCCGTCACCCTGGGCAACATTCTGGGGGGGCTGGTACCGGCCTGGATCATGTGGTTCGTCCATTTGAAGGACCGGGAACCCGCAGGCGTCTGAGCTGAAAGCAAGAAAAACCTCTGAGCTGCCGCTCAGAGGTTTTTTACATCAGGACAATGTCTGTCCCCGCAGGAAGGTAAAGTAGAGGATCACCAAAATCACCGCCGGAGCTACAAACCGGATGATGCCGCCCCAGGTTCTGCGGAAGGGAAAGGGGTACAGGCCGCCTGAGGTAATCTCCTCCTCCGCCCGCCTGGTCCCCAAGACCCAGCCTGTGAAGATGCACAGGAAGAAGGCCCCCAGCGGGATCATCAGATTGTCGGTAAAGCGCTCCATCACCGTGTTCATGGGGATCATCTGCACTCCGTTGGTAAGATCAAACCAGGGGAGGTTGATGCCCCGGGTGCTGTCCTGGGACAGAGAATAGCCGGCGCTGAACAGAGCCATGGGAACGGAAAACAGGGCCATTGCCTTTCCCCGGGAGAGATGCCACTCCTCGGTCATGAAGGCCACACAGGTCTCCAGGATGCTCAGGGCGCTGGTAAGAGCCGCCAGAAACAGCAGCAGGAAGAATACCGCCCCCAGCACCCGCCCTCCCGGGATGCCCTCAAACACGGCGGGAAGGGCCATAAAGGCAAAGCCGCCGCCCATTCCAAGCCCCTCTGGCCCCAGGGTAACAAAGACCATGGGAATGATGGCAAAGGCCGCCAGAATGGCCACCAGGGTATCCAGAGCGCAGATAATCGCGGCGCTGGAGATGAGATTCTCCTTCTTGGGTACATAGGAGCCGTAAGTAAGGATGATTCCCATCCCCACAGAAAGAGAGAAGAAGGCCTGTCCCAGGGCCCCTACAAAGGTGTCCCTAGTGATCTGCGCTGGGTCCACCTTCAGCATGAAGGCGATCCCCTCCCCTGCCCCGGGCAAAGTCACCGCCCGGACTACGCAGGCCAGCAGCAGCAGAAACAGCAGAGGCATGAGAAATTTGCTCACCTGCTCAATGCCCTTGGCCACGCCCTTTCCGATGATAAAAATACAGATGACCAGGAACACCAGCCCCCAGAGGAGGGGTTCCACGGGCTCTGAAATGAAGTTCACAAAATAGTCCTGATAGGACACCGCCCCAAAACTTGGATCAGACACATAGGCGGCAATGTATTTCAGAACCCATCCCCCTACGATACAGTAGTAGGACATGATCACAAACAGGGCGATCTGGCCGATCCAGCCCACAAATGCCCATTTTCCATTCAGCGCTCGGAAGGCCCCTACGGCATTTTTCTGGGTACTCCGGCCAATGGACAGCTCCGCCAGCATAACGGGAAAACCCACCAAAATCACGATCAGGATGTAGCACAAAATAAATGCCCCGCCTCCGTAGGCCCCCACTTTCCCGGGAAATTTCCAGATGTTTCCCAGTCCAATGGCCGAGCCGGCGGTAGCCAAAATAAATCCCAGCTTGCTGACCCACTGCTCCCGTTCCTTCACAAGCACTCACTCCATATGTTGTATATTGGGTATCCTTTTCAAGGTGAAAAAAAGCTCGTCGCAAGCAAATCGCTTACGACGAGCTGGTAC
>JAXUUN010000032.1:0-31000 GCA_037231075.1 bacterium
TGTCGATGGTCTTGGGCACGCCCATGATGCGGCACTCATAGCCCACCTTCTGCATATACTTGGAGATCTTGTTGCAGGTGTCCATGGAGTCGTTGCCGCCGTTGTAGAAAAAGTAGCGGACATTGTATTTTTTGAAGATTTCCAGGATACGCTTATAATCGGTGTCGTCCTGGTCGGGGTCGGCCAGCTTGTAGCGGCAGGAGCCCAGAGCGGAGGAGGGGGTATACTGCAGCAGGTTCAGCTCGGCGGGGTCCTCCTGACCCATGTCGTAGAGTTTGTCCTCCAGCACGCCCTTGATGCCGTGGGCGGCGCCCAGCACCCGGGTAATGCAGTCAGCCTTCAAAGCGGTCTGGATAACGCCCTGAGCGCTGGCGTTGATGACAGCGGTGGGGCCGCCGGACTGGCCGATGATACATGCGCCGGTAAGTTTCTCCATGTTAACTTCCTCCTAAAACAATATTCATAGTGTAAAAAAAGCTTAAGTCCAAATTACTTTTTTAATATAACATGTCCTCTTGTTTTTATCAACCATCAATGGTACAATAAGAGTCGCAAAAAATATATGAGGAGATGGTAATTATGCCATTGGTCACCACTACCGAAATGTTCAAGAAGGCATACGACGGCGGCTACGCCATCGGCGCTTTCAATGTCAACAACATGGAGATCGTCCAAGGCATCACCGAGGCTGCCAAGGAGGTCAACGCCCCCCTGATCCTTCAGGTTTCCAAGGGCGCCCGTGCCTACGCCAACCACACCTACCTCGTTAAGCTGGTGGAGGCCGCTGTGATCGAGTGCCCCAACATCCCCATCGCTCTGCACCTGGACCACGGCCCCGACTTTGAGACCTGCAAGAGCTGCATCGACGGCGGCTTTACCTCCGTCATGATCGACGCCTCCTCCAAGCCCTTCGCTGAGAACATTGAGATCACCAAGAAGGTGGTTGAGTATGCCCACGACCACGGCGTGGTGGTGGAGGCCGAGCTGGGCGCTCTGGCCGGCATCGAGGACGATGTGAAGGTGTCCGCCGAGGAGTCCCACTACACCCACCTCGAAGAGGTCCAGGAGTTTGTGGAGAAGACCGGCTGTGACTCTCTGGCCATTGCCATCGGCACCAGCCACGGCGCCTACAAGTTCACCGCCGCCCAGTGCACCCGCAACGAGAAGGGCGAGCTGGTTCCCCCGCCCCTGCGCTTCGACATCCTGGATGAGGTGGTCAAGCGTCTGCCCGGCTTCCCCATCGTGCTCCACGGCTCCTCCTCCGTGCCTCAGAACTTCGTGAAGATGATCAATGAGAACGGCGGCAAGATGCCCGACGCCGTGGGGATCCCCGAGGATCAGCTGCGTCAGGCCGCCAAGAGCGCCGTGTGCAAGATCAACATCGACTCCGATCTGCGTCTGGCCATGACCGGCACCATCCGTCAGTTCTTCAATGAGCACCCCGACAAGTTCGACCCCCGTGAGTACCTGAAGCCCGCCCGTGCCGCCATCAAGGAACTGGTCAAGCACAAGCTGGTCTATGTTCTGGGCTGCGACGGAAAGGCGTAAGAAAAGTTTATACCGAAAAAAAGAGAGGGGAGACCCTCTCTTTTTTTGCCCGGAGGGGGAAAAAGTTAGGAATTAGGAGTTAGGAATTAGGAGTTAGGAATTAGGAATTGTAGTGTCCGGCCCAGCCGGACATGATTTTCACTCTTCACGCTTCCCTTTCCGTCGGGCATAGACTATGGAGGAAAGGGGAGAGGACCATGACCCAAGTGAGACCCTATGACCGCTCCGCCGCTGTAAACTACGCCCACCGCTGGGCCATGGGGCGAAATCCCGCCTACTATAACTTTGACGCCCTGGGGGGCGACTGCACCAACTTCGCCTCCCAGTGCCTGTACGCTGGGACGGGGGTGATGAATTTCACCCCGGATTTCGGCTGGTACTACCAAAATGTCAACCGCCGTGCCCCCGCCTGGACAGGGGTGATCTACCTGTGGAATTTCCTCACCCGGAAGGGGAAAACCCCCGGTCCCTTTGCCGCTCCCGCCTCCCTGGGGGAGCTGGAGCCCGGGGACCTGGTCCAGCTGCGCTTCTCCGCTGAAAAACCCTTCAGCCACTGTCCGGTGGTGGTGTCGGTGCTTTCTCCCGACCCGGAGGGGATTCTGGTGGCCGCCCACAGCGACGACAGTGATTTTCGTCCCCTGAGCACCTACCCCTACGAGGCCCTGAGGGGCCTGCATATTCTGGGGGTGCGCCGGTAGGCCCGCGTTGACAGGGCCGATAGCCTATCTTATAATGAAACCAGAACAAGACAAGGGGGGAGCGGTCCTGCGCCAGCTGAAAAAAGCCTATCTGGAGGTCACCAATGTGTGCAACCTCTCCTGCGCCTTCTGCCCCGGCACCCGGCGGCCAAAGGGGTTTCTTTCCCCCAAAGATTTCCGTGCGCTGGCCGCCCGTCTGCGGCCCCACACCCGGTACCTCTACCTCCACCTGATGGGGGAGCCCCTGTTCCACCCGCAGCTGGGAGAGCTGCTGGAGATCTGCCGGGAGCTTGCCTTCCGGACCATGATCACCACCAACGGCACTCTGCTGCCCCAGGCGGGGGAGGCGCTGCTCCAAAGTCCGGCGGTGGAGAAGGTGAGCATTTCCCTCCACTCCTTTGAGGGAAACCAGGGGGGCGGAAGCCTGGAGGACTATCTGGACCAGTGCCTGGCCTTTGCCCGGGCCGCCGGACAGGCGGGCAAGCGCTGCGCCCTGCGGCTGTGGAACCTGGACGGGGAGGATACCGTGGGGGACAATAGCTGTAATGGGAAAATACTTGCTATAATCGAAGCCTCTTTTCCCCGCCCATGGAAAGAAGGGCGGCGGGGAACCACCCTGGCACCCAATGTGTTTCTGGAGTGGGGGGAGAAGTTCAACTGGCCCGACCTCACCGCCCCCGAGGAGGAGGGCCGCCGGTTCTGCTACGGCCTGCGGGACCAGGTGGGGGTACTGTGGGACGGGACGGTGGTACCCTGCTGTCTGGACCACGAGGGGGACATCCCCCTGGGGAACCTCTATGAGCAGAGCCTGGAGGAGATCCTGGAAAGCCCCCGGGCCAGGGCCATCTACGATGGCTTTTCCCAGGGACAGGCCCGGGAGGAGCTGTGCCGCCGGTGCGCCTATACCAGACGATTCCAGTAAGGCTATTTTACTTGTCAGTATATGGGAGCGTAAGAGTTATCAATGATAAGAGTGGCCGCCCGGGATGGGCGGCCACTTAAATTCTTTTAATTCTTATTTCTTTTCGTCCTCTTCAAACTGGGTTTTCAGCAGCAGGTCCACCATGAAAACAGACACGCAGAACAGCACCATCTCACCCACAATGATCCAGATCCAGAAGTCGGGATGGCGGTCCGGGAACAGCCAGATCAAAATCCCGCTGACAAAGGCGCTGATGATGCTGATCCGGATCCAGAGCCTACTGCAGTGGCGGTGGGCGGCGGCCCAGGCGTCGGGATTTTTCCGGGTCAGATCGGTGCTGTAAGCCAGACCCTTTGCCTGGAAGGGGGGAGGGGAGAGACGCCACATGAGCCCCACCATCAGCATGACCACAGGGGCAAAGAAATCGGCAATGATGTAAAGAACGCTCATCAGAAAGACCTCACTTTTTTATTTTTCTTCCGGGGGCAGTACCGGTTTTTTCCGCTGTTTGGTATGGCTCAGAGGATTGGCCCTGGCGGCGGTGCGCAGGTCCTCGTTGTCCACATGGGTATAGATCTGGGTGGTATTCAGGTGGTCGTGGCCCAGCACCTCCTGGAGGGTGCGCACATCCACGCCGTTCTGAAGCATCAGGGTGGCGGCGGTGTGCCGCAGCTTATGGGCGGAGTACTGGGTGCTGTCCAGTCCGGCGGCGGCCAGGTGCTTTTTCACCAGCTTGTGGACGGCGGCGGTGGTGATCCGACGGCGGTTCTGAAGGGTGACGAACAGGGCGTTTGGATCCACCAGGGTCATGGCGTCCCGCTCGGTCATCCAGTTGGCCAGGGCCTGCTGGCAGGCCTCGTTGAGGAACAGCATCCGCTCCTTGTTGCCCTTGCCCAGCACCCGCAGCTGATCGCCTCGAACATCTGTTTTATTGAGTCCCACCAGCTCGGAGATCCGCAGGCCGCAGTTTAAAAACAGGGTCAGAATGCAGTAGTCCCGGACGGCGTTTTTTCCATCCACGCTGTCCAGAAGCTCCAAACTCTCGTCCAGATTCAGGTACTTGGGCAGAGCTTTTTTCATTCTGGGCGAGTCCAGATCCTGGACGGGATTGACCTCCAGGAGCTTGGCCTTGTTGGTGAGATATTTATAAAAGGAACGGATGGTGGCGACTTTCCGGGCCCGGGAGGCGTTGTTCAGCCGCCGGTCCCGGGACAGGTAGTTCATAAAGGCGTAGACATCCGTGAGTGTGACTTGTTTGACCAGAGACAGATCCACATCGTCAATGGAGATGTGATCCAGCGGCGTGTCACCGGGGACCAGATTTTTTTCCAGCTTCAGAAAGCGGAAGAAATTGCGCAGGTCCAAATAGTATTCATCTACGGTTTGTCTGGAATGTCCTTGTATGGTTTCGTGGTAAACAAGGAAATCCCGGAGCAAAGCCGGGGCTTCGGTGCGGTAGTCCATATGGGGGGCGTTCCGGGGAAATGGGGCTGTTTGCCTCCACTCAGGTCAACAAAATTTTTATTTTGTTGACCTGATACCATAAACCGATTCCGGGACGCTCTGTCCCCTCCTTTCTATCCTATGGGGTTTTTCGCATGCCGGCAAATGGTGCCGGAGGTTCCGGTTCATATCCGCGGTCCTCTCCGGACATACTAACGAAAGTCTGAGCTTGTCCCAAATCCGGAAGGACAAAATCCATCCCGGCTTTGGGACATAAAAAATGTTCCGGAGATGATCGTTTTGAGTTTCATCGCCTGTACCGACCCCTGCGTCTATCAGAAAGACGGCCAGTGCTCCCTGTCCCGGGCGGCCTCTCCCGGCCAGACAGGCGTGGGCTGCGTCAACTTTGTGCCCCGCTGCTCACAGCAGAGCGGCCATGGCCTCCCGGATGTTGGACACCCGGATGAGCTCCAGCCCCTCGGGGGCGGCCAGCTTGCCCTGGACCCGCTTGGGGATCAGGCACTTGGTAAAGCCCAGCCGCCGCACCTCGGCTAGCCGCTGGTTGAGGGCGCTCACCGCCCGCAGCTCCCCGGTTAGTCCTACCTCACCGATGGCAGCCAGGTCGTGGGGGACGCTCCTGTCCCGGAAGCTGGAGGCCAGTGCCAGCACGGCGGCCAGGTCGGCGGCGGGCTCCTCCAGGTAGAGGCCGCCGATCACATTGAGATAGGCGTCGCAGTTGCCCACCAGCAGGCCTCCCCGCTTTTCCAGCACCGCCAGAAGAAGCATGGAGCGGCTGTAGTCAAAGCCGTTGCTCACCCGCCGGGGGTTGCCCAGGCTGGAGGGCACCACCAGGGCCTGAATCTCCGCCAGCACCGGCCGCACCCCCTCCATGACGCAGGTGACGCAGGTGCCCGGGGCGTCCTGGGGCCGCCCGGCCAGCAATGCCTCGGAGGGATTGGGCACCTCCCGGAGCCCTCTGTCCTCCATCTCAAAGACCCCGATCTCGTTGGTGGCCCCGAAGCGGTTTTTGGCCGCCCGGAGGATGCGGTAGGCCATCTGCCGCTCCCCCTCAAAGTAGAGCACGCAGTCCACCATGTGCTCCAGCACCTTGGGGCCGGCGATGGACCCCTCCTTGTTCACATGGCCGATGACAAAGACGGTGAGCCCCTCCCCCTTGGCCAGCTGCATAAGGGCCATGGTGCACTCCTTCACCTGGCTGACGCTGCCGGGAGCCGAGGTCACATCCCCGTGGTAGAGGGTCTGAATGGAGTCCACAATGAGGATGTCGGGCTGGAGCTGGTGGACGGCGTCGATCATATTTTCCAGGTTGGTCTCGGCCAGCAGGTAGAGCCCCTCCCCTTTCACCCCCAGCCGCTCGGCCCGGAGTTTGATCTGCCGCTGGGACTCCTCCCCGGATACATACAGGACTTTGGCAAAGGAGCAAAGACTGTCGCAGATCTGGAGCATGAGGGTGGACTTGCCGATGCCCGGCGCGCCCCCCACCAGCACCAGGGAGCCCTTCACCGCTCCCCCGCCCAGCACCCGGTCCAGCTCTCCCATGCCGGTGGAAAAGCGCAGCTCATCGGTGGTCTCCACTTCCTTCATAGGCATGGGGCGGCTCACCGGCACGCCGGCGGCGGAGCCTTTGGCCACGGGGCCGGCCTTTTTGGAACTCTGCTGGGCGGGCTGCTCCACAATGGTGTTCCAGGCCCCGCAGGAGGGGCACTTTCCCTGCCACTTGGGGGTCTCGTTGCCGCACTGGGTACAGTAAAAGAGGGTCTTGGCTTTCATATCTCTGCTCCTTTGGGAGAAATGCTGTCTGATTATTGTAGCAGATTTTCCTCCGGTTGTAAATCCGCCTCTTTTTCCCGCTCCCCGCCGGTGAGCCACGCCCCCGCCAGCACCGCCGCCAGCTGCCGCTGGTAGCCCTCCTCCCGGAGCAGGGCCTCCTCCTCCGGGTTTGTGAGAAAGCCGCACTCCACCAGAATGGCGGGACAGGTGATGTGGTTCATCAGGTACACGCTGTCCGGGATCTGTTTGGCCACTCGCTGGTTGTCGGGCTGGAGCCGCTGCCGGATGTCGGCCTGGAACGCCTCCGCCAGCTCCTTTGACCCCTGGGTGGGGGCGAAGAACACCTGGGCCCCCCTGTACCGGGAGTCCGGGTAGGTGTTCTGGTGGATGCTGATGAGGGGCACCCCATCCAGCTCCTCCACGGCGGCCACCCGGTTTTTTAGATCCGAGCGCTTTTTCTCCCGGAGGGTGGAGGCGTCCTCGTCGTGGAGGGAGATGTCCTCCTCCCGAAGCACCACCGAGTCGGTGCCATAAAGGGCCAGAATGTCCCGAAGCTTCAGGACGATCTCCAGGTTGAAGCGGCTCTCTGGCACCCCGGTGACCGACACCGCCCCCCCGTCCTCTCCTCCGTGTCCGGCGTCCAGAATGACTTGGCTGCCGCCGGTGTATCCCGCCGGCCCCATGGCGGGCTCCATCCACGCCCCCAGCCGTCCCAGGGCCAGGACCAGCAGTCCCAGCACCGCCAGCAGCATCCCGCCCAGCACCAATCCCTGTTTCAATCCCACCACCTCCTCCCTATCCTATGGCCCTCCGGGGCCCGCTATGCCTGGACCGGGTGACCGGGGAGCGCATAGACTGGAACGAGGGGGAGCGCCGGGCCCCTCCGGTCCCGCCCCCCTCCAATCCAAAGAAGGAGTCGATCCCCTTTGTATCAAGAGATTACCAGCGCCCAGCGCGGCGCCTCCGCCGCCGGCTGTCCGGATACCAACGGCACCATGCCCTCCTGCGCGGGGCTGGCCGTGCCCTATGTTCCCTTTCAGCAGACCGGCGCCCAGAAATATTCCCAGTCCGAGGCCCTGAGCAGCGGCACCCTCTTCCCCGGCCTCAATCTCCCCTTCCGGCTGAAGACCGAGGGGTCCACCCTGCCCGACAGCCCCCTTACCGAGCTCCAGGCCCTGGAGTTTGTACTGCTGGAGCTGGGCACCTACCTGGACACCCACCAGGACGACACAGAGGCCTTCCGGATGTTCCAGCAGTACGCCGCCATGGAAAAGGCGGCCAAGGCGGCCTATGAGTCCAAATTCGGTCCCCTGACCAAGTCCGCCGCCGCCTCCGGGGACAGCTACCGGTGGCTCAGCGAGCCCTGGCCCTGGAACTACGAGCAGAATGAGGTGAAGTGAGATGTTTGTATATGAAAAGAAGCTCCAGTTCCCGGTGAAGATCGCCAATCCCAACCCCAAGCTGGCCGCCTTTATCATCAGCCAGTACGGCGGCCCCGACGGGGAGCTGGGGGCCTCCATGCGCTACCTGTCCCAGCGCTACTCCATGCCCTACGCCGAGGCCAAGGGCCTGCTCACCGACATCGGCACCGAGGAGCTGGGCCACATGGAGATGGTGGCCGCCATCGTCCATCAGCTCACCCGGAACCTCACCGCCGACCAGATCAAGGATTCACCCTTCGCCCCTTACTTCGTGGACCACACCACCGGAATCTACCCCACCGCCGCCTCCGGCTTCCCCTGGAGCGCCGACGGGATGCAGTCCACCGGAGATGTGATCGCCGACCTCACCGAGGACCTGGCTGCCGAACAGAAGGCCAGAGTTACCTACGATAACATCCTGCGCCTGAGCGACGACCCCGATGTGAACAACGCCATCCGCTTCCTCCGGGAACGGGAGATCGTCCACTTCCAGCGCTTCGGCGAGTGCCTGCGGCTGTGCAAGGAGAAGATGGACGCCAAGAACATCTACCTCACCAACCCCGCCTTTGACAAGGTCCAGCCCAGAGCCGCCGCAAAATCGTAACAAACAGGGCCGCCCCAACGGGCGGCCCATTTTTCATTCCGGGCACTAATTCATGGGCGAGGCCCTTCCGGCGTTTTCTCCGGTCAGGGGGATATACCACGGGTACAGCTCCAGGGCCACAGCCTCTTCCAGGTCCAGGGGCTCCAGAAACTGCCAGTTTCCCAAAATACAGACTTTTGTAGGGCTCATCCGCCCGTGGCTGATCCGCACCTGTTCCAGCCGTGAACCGTCGCTAAGCACCACCGCAAATGGGCAGTTTCCGCGATACCCCATCTCCCCCTCCCCTGTCACCATAGCGCCCAGGGGCGTCAAAATAAGCTGAGTGGGGAGGCGCTTCCCTTCGGCCTCTCCGGTGAGCGTGAGCTCCATCGCCGGATAGTTTTCCACCTGGAAGGGGACCTCCCACTCTCCCAAAATCGGCTCACTCATAATGACGGTACCATACGCGTCGGAAAGGGTAAGCTTGTCCAGATCCTCCGGGCTGACATTGGGAAAGCTGATCCCCACATAGGAGTTTCCGTCCAGTTCAAATCTGATGTCCTGGGAGTCAGTACTTGGCTCTCCATCCAGATAGAGATTGGTCAGAAGAAGCGACTGGCGATCGTATACCGCTGATTCCAGCAGACCACCGTCTGCCAGTTGAACCAATACCTGGAAGGTACCGTCAGCGGCAAACCCCATGGAGGACAGTTTTGCTTTGTCAAAGCCGCTCAGGGGCGCCGGAGTCTGGCCCGGCTTCAGCACCACCTGCCCATTGTCCAGAGTCATGCAGTCGAGAATTTTTTCCGAGACAAGCTCCTTAGGCAGCGGTTCCGAGGTTGCGAATTCATACACCTGGGGCCAGACATAGCCCACCCAAAAACGGATATCCTCCTGGAAATCACTGGGTTCTTCCCGCTCTTCGTTGATCTCAAACAGCGCGGTATGGGTGTCGGGGTCAAAGGCCACACAGTCGGACAACACATTCTCTTCGCCGGTATCCCGCTGAACTTTACACCAGATTCTGGTGTTTTCATCCAACATCCGCTCCCCGGTCAGGTCCCGCACCTGGACATAGAGCTTTAACCGGTACCGGTCGGTGACCGCGGAGAGCACGGTGATCTCAAAGTCCTGGTCTACGGCGGAGGGTTGATCGATCTCCAGGCTATACGGAGCAAAACCGCCCAATGCCTCAAAGAGCTGCTCCCTCAGACCGGGGGAAGCCGCCAGCGCTGTTGCTGTGACGGCGGCGCACAGGGCCGCCGCAATCAATAAGATCCGCAGCTTTTTGGGGCGACAGACAGAAGACCTGGCAGGCTCAGCGGCCATATCCTCAGCAATACGCGCCATCGCTTCAGAGGACAGTGCGATACGGTCCATTTCCCGGCGATATTCCTGTTCAAACATGTTGCTCCTCCTCTCTCAGACGGTCACGCAGCATGGTCCTGGCTCTGGACAGGCGGGTGCGGACAGCCCCTTCCCGTTTGCCCAGCGTCCGGGCGATCTCTGCCACGGACATCCCCTCATAGTAAAACAGGTGCACCGGAATGCGGTAATCCTCCGGAAGGGCGAGCACAGCCTCCAGCATCTCCATGGCTTCCGGTTCCGGCTCCCTGGCGGCTACATGCTCCGCCTCCTCCAGTGGGCGGTTTTTCCCGCGCCATGGGGCGCGGAACAGATCCGCCGCGCAATTTGCCGCCACCCGCAGCAGCCAGGCCCGGCAGTGGTCTTCATCCTGAAATGTGGGATTGGCCCGGACCAGACGCAGAAATGTTTCCTGGGTAATATCCTCCGCGTCCTCCCGGCTGCCCGTGCGGGCATAGGCCAGGCGGAAAATGGTCTGGCCGTACTGCTTTACCAGGCGCTCGGCCTGATGGTATTCCATAACATCCACCTCGCTCTTTTGTCCTTCTACCTGATACACGCGTCAGAGGGACAAAAGGTTACATTCAAGCAAAAAGAACGGGCGGACGCATAAGGCGTCCGCCCATTTCTGTCAGGTTATTTTCCTTTACATTTCAATCAGCTCATACTCCCGGGAGCCAAGGCCGATCTTCTCGGCGTGCTCCAGGCAGCTGCGCCACTCAGACTCGGGGGTGGAGTTGGTGAAGTGGTCGTGGTGGTCCTGGAAGTTGGGGTCGGCCAGGTGCTTGGCCAGCTGGCTGCCGGGCATGGGCTGGGCGGCCAGACAGGCGTCCACGCAGGCCTGATCAAGGGCCAGGGGGTCGAAGGAGGCGAACATGCCGATATCGGGCAGGATGGGCACATCGTTCTCCGCGTGACAGTCGCAGTTGGGGGACACATCCACCACCAGGGAGATATGGAAGTTGGGCCGGCCGTCCACCACCGCCTTGGTGTACTCGGCCATGCGGCAGTTCAGGGCCGCCTGGGCGTTGTCGTTGGTGAAGTAGATGGCGTCAAAGTTGCAGGCCCCCAGGCAGCGGCCGCAGCCCACGCAATTATTCTGGTCCACGGTCATCTTTCTGGTCTCCGGGTCAAAGACCAGGCCGTTGTTGGCGCACTCCTTCTGGCAGCGCATACAGCCCCGGCAGCGGGTCTTGCTGATCTTGGGCTTGCCGCTGGCGTGCTGCTCCTTCTTCCCCGCCCGGGAGCCGCAGCCCATGCCGATGTTCTTGATGGCCCCGCCGAAGCCGGTCATCTCGTGGCCCTTGAAGTGGGAGAGGGAGATGAACACATCGGCGTCCATGATGGCCCGGCCGATCTTGGCCTTCTGGACATACTCGCCGCCCACCACGGGGACCTCCACATCGTCGGTACCCTTCAGGCCGTCGCCGATGAGAATGGGGCAGCCAACGGTGAGGGGGGTAAAGCCGTTCTGCCAGGCGCACTCCAGGTGCTCCAGGGCGTTTTTCCGGCTGCCGGGGTA
Organism: bacterium; assembly: GCA_037231075.1. GTDB lineage: Bacteria > Bacillota > Clostridia > Oscillospirales > Oscillospiraceae > Lawsonibacter. The sequence goes on from JAXUUN010000032.1 coordinate 11,294, forward strand.
CATGGTGTTGCAGTCGGTGAGGAAGGGCCGGCCGCCCAGCTCCTTCACCACATCCACCACCACCCGGGCGTAGTTGGGCCGCAGGTAGCTGATGTTGCCCAGCTCCCCGAAGTGCATCTTGATGGCGACAAATTTCCCCTCCAGGTCCAGATCGGCGATCCCCGCCTTCAGGATGAGCTTTTTCAGCTTGGTGGGCAGGCCGTCGCCGTAGGCCTCGGTATGAAAATCGGTGAAATAAACCTTAGAAACTGACATACTTCCAACTCCCTTATTTGTATGCGTAAATTTTTCGCTTCCTTTTTTCAGTGTTTAAGTACGGGCCCGCTTAGCCTCCACAATGCCGGGGATGATGGCGCACAGGGAACCGGCCACGATGAGCACGATGCCCAGGAGCATATTTTGGGAGATGACCTCCCCGTGAATAAACCAGGCCAGCACCGGGGCCAGGGCGGGCTTGAAGAAGTAGACCAGGGAGACCACGCTGGCGGGCTGGTACTCCATGGCGAGAAAATAACAGCAGAAGCCGATCCCCGCCACACCCACGGACACAAAGAGTACATAGGGCAGGTTCTGAAGGGTGTACCCGGCAAAGATGGGGATATTGGCAAAGTCGCTGAGCCCCGCCCCCATGAGGGCCTGGGCCAGGGTCGGAATGTGGGACAGGAGGATGATCACCAGCAGAATGAGGCTTCCGAAGAAAAAGCTGAAGCAGGTGACCACAGCGCCCCCGTACCGGGCGCACTTGCGCTTGCCCAGCACCCCGTAGATGGAAAACAGGATGGTTGACAGCAGGGCCAGGCCGGTGCCCAGCAGGTTCACCGAGGTGTGGAAGGGATTGATGATGGCGATGGTCCCCGCCACCTCCAGCACCAGAGCGGCGATGTGCCGGGGCAGGATGGGCTCTCCCAGCAGGAAGAAGGCCAGGAAGGTGACGAACACCGGGTTGCAGCTGAAGAGCACCGCCGCCACCGAGGAGCCGGCGTAATTTACCGACACATGGAGGATGGGCATGCTCAGGGCGATGCCCAGCAGGCCCAGCAGGGCGAAGTGGGCCAGACTCTGCCCGTCCAGCCGCTCTCCCCGCTTTTTCAGGGTGTGGAGGGCCAGGGGCAGCAGAATGATAAAGCCCACGGCGAACCGGCACAGGGTCAGCTGCATGGAGTTGAGCTGACCGGAGATGAACTTCAGCACCACCTCGTAGGAGGTGAACATGATGATGGTAATGACAATATAAAGGTAGCCTTTTTTAGATGATGTCATATGTTTCCCCTCTCTCTCCCCGCCAGTATAGCACAATCCCTTTCAGGAAACAAGGTCACTCCATCAGTGCCAGGAACTCCTCCTCGGTGAGCACGGTGACCCCCAGCTCCTGGGCCTTCCGGAGCTTGGACCCGGCGGCCTCCCCCGCCACCACATAGGTGGTCTTTTTGGACACAGAGCCGGAGGCCTTACCTCCCCGGTCCTCGATCATTTTGGTGGCCTCGTCCCGGGTGAAGCGCTCCAGAGTTCCGGTGAGAACAAAGGTTTTTCCGGCGAAACGCTGGTCCTCTCCCCTCTCCTGGGCCTTCATGTTTACCCCGGCCTCCTTCAGGCGGGCGATGAGGTGGCGGCTCTGGGGGCTGCGGAACCACTCGAAAATGCTCCGGGCGGTGATCTCGCCGATGTCCTCCACCGCTGTCAGCTCCTCCACCGTGGCCTCTCCCAGGGCCTCCAGGGTGGAAAACCGTCCGGCCAGGACCTTGCCCGTCTTCTGCCCCACCTGGCGGATGCCGAAGGCGTAGATGAGCCGGGACAGGTCCTGGGCCTTGGACTTCTCAATGGCGGCCAGGAGGTTTTGGGCGGATTTTTTGCCCATGCGCTCCAGCTTGGCCACATCCTCCTCCTTTAAAAAGTACAGGTCCCCTGGGGTCTTTACCAGCCCAGCGTTCACCAGGTTCTCCACCACGGCGATGCCAAGGCCCTCAATGTCCATGGCGTCCCGGCTGGCGAAGTGGGCCAGGGTGCGCAGCAGCTGAGCGGGGCACTCGGCCCCGGTACACCGGATGTGGGCCCCGTCCTCGTCCCGCTCTACCGGGGCCCCGCACACGGGACACACCTGGGGAAAGCGGTAGGGCACGGCCCCGCTGGGGCGCTTGTCCATGACCACCGAGAGGACCTCGGGGATGATCTCCCCCGCCTTGCGCACCAGCACCGTATCCCCGACGCGGATGTCCTTCTCGGAAATGAAGTCCTGGTTGTGAAGGGTGGCGTTGGTGACTGTGGTGCCCGCCAGGCGCACCGGCTCCAGCACCGCCTTGGGGGTGAGCACCCCGGTGCGGCCCACCTGGATCACAATGTCCACCACTTTTGAGGGCTTCACCTCCGGGGGGTACTTGTAGGCGGCGGCCCACCGGGGGAATTTGGCCGTGGAGCCAAGAATCTGACGCTCTGACAGGCTATTTAGCTTTACAACCGCTCCGTCAATGTCAAAGGGGAAATCCTCCCGGTTTTCTCCGATGTCCTGGACCCGCCCGGTGGCCTCGTCAATGGTGGAGCAGAGGTAGTGGGGGATCACCTTGAAGCCCCGGTCCCTCAGATAGTCCAGGGTCTCGGTGTGGGTCTGGAAGCTCACATCGTCGGCCAGCTGGAGGTTGAAGACGGCGATGTCCAGCCTACGGGAGGCGGCCACCTTCGGGTCCAGCTGCCGCAGGGAGCCGGCGGCGGCGTTCCGGGGGTTGGCGAAGAGGGCCTCCCCCCGCTTCTCACGCTCCTCGTTCAGGGCGTGAAAGACCTTTTTGGGCATATAGACCTCCCCCCGGACGATGAGCCGGGAAGGGGCGTTCTCGATTTTCAGGGGAATGGAGCGGACGGTGCGGAGGTTTTCCGTCACATCCTCCCCCACTGTGCCGTCTCCCCGGGTGGCCCCCCGGACAAAGAGGCCGTTTTCATATTCCAGAGCCACGGACAGCCCGTCCACCTTGGGTTCCACCGAGTAGCGGACCTCGGGCACCGCTCCCCGCACCCGCTGGTCAAAGGCCCGCAGCTCCTCAAAGTCGAAGACATCCTGGAGAGACTCCAGGGGGACCGGGTGGGTGACCTGGGCAAAGGACTCCAGGGCCTGTCCCCCCACCCGCTGGGTGGGAGAGTCAGGGGTCACCGCCTCCGGGTGGGCGGCCTCCAGCTCCTCCAGGCGGCGCAGGGCGTGGTCGTAGTCGTAGTCGGACATGGTGGGGTTGTCCAGCACATAGTATTCATAGCCCGCCCGGTTCAGCTGTTCCCGCAGGCGTTCGATTTCCTTCAATTCGTCCATTTGGATCCCTCTCCTTTGGGTCTGCAGTGGAATTTTGCCGTCAGGCGGGGGAAAACCGCCCGGCACAGGGCGTAGAGCGCAAAGCCCAGCAGCGCCCCGGTGGTATTCAAAATCACATCGTCAATGTCGGTACTCCGGCCAATGAAAAACTGGATGAACTCGATGGCGCAGGAGGAGAAAAAGCCCAGCAGCAGGGCCTTCCACCACCGCCACCTCCGCCACAGCAGGGCGGGGAAAAAGCCCAGGGGAACAAACATGGCGATGTTCCCCAGGAGCATGAACATCAGCCATGGGCTCATGTGGCCCAGGGCCCGGCGGATCTCCTGAAAGGGCTGGAGCATGTCGGGAAGATGGGGCAGCGCCGCCAGGGTCTGCTCCCAGGTGGGATAGAAGCTTGCCAGGGTGCGGTGGCTCCAGGCAATGGTCCAGTAGTCCCTGCTGAGCAGCCAGGCGGTGACCCAGGACCAGAGATTGGCCGGGAACAGGGTCAGGGCGGCCAGCCCCCCGCAGAACATCACATAGAGCAGCAATGCCAGCTCCCGGGGCACGGGGCTGACAAGCCCTTTCCCTTGTAGCCTCTTGCGCCGGAAGGGGCGCAGCAGGAGAAATCCCACTACGCCCACTGCCATGCAGGGGAGCATCTGCAAAACATACTCCAAAACATTGCCCAGATACCACCAGGCAGTCTCATATAATGTCATTGGTAAAACCTCAGCTGTCTGCCCGGGCCTCTCCCAGGCTCAGATAGGTGTCGGGCACCTGGCCCACGATCACGGTCTCCGCCGCCGGCAGACGGGTCCGGACGGTGACCTCCACCCCGCCTCCCGGCAGGAGGACGGACATGGGGACGGAGACCTCCAGCCAGATCTTATGAATGGTCTGGTTGACCCCGGCGGAGGTAAATTCACTCTCAAATTCCGCGGATACCGTGCCCACGGTCATGGCTCTGGCCTGAAGAGCCGGGCCTCTGGCCCAGAAGGGCTCAAAGTCCAGAAGGCTGCCCAGAGGCACCTGAACAGTGGACACATCCACCTCCTCCAGCGCCTCCAGAATGGCGGCGGTGAGCTCTGCCCGGAGGAGGTTCATCTGGGCCATGTCGGTGGTCAGGGCGGTGATGGCCCCATCGGCGTTCCGCTCAATGGTCACCAGATCCCCATAGCTCACATCCCGCCGGGCCAGATCCTCGGTCACCGCCAGCTCGATGACGGCGGTCATGGTGTTCTGGATCTGGGCCTGGGCGATCTGGGCCACCGCCGGGCGCAGCTTCCACTCCAGCACCTGGATGGTACCCCAGGCCAGGAGCAGCCCCACGGCCAGGGTGAGGAGCAGCGGGTGCCGCCCCGTCCCCTCCCCCACACTCCGGGCCAGTTTCCGGCGGAGGATGGACCGCCAGGGCCGATGCCGTCTCCCCATATCCACACCCCCTCAGGGCAGGATATGGCATTCCCGGCTTGGCCTATGCCTTACTCTCCCAGCAGCTCCTGGACCGCCAGCAGTACCCCCAGCCGGCCCGACTCAAAGGTGAGGCCACCCTGGAGGTAGACGGTGTAGGGCTCCCGCATGGGGGCGTCGGCGGACAGCTCGATGGAGGCCCCCTGGATGAAGGCCCCGGCGGCCATAATCACCTGACAGTCGTAGCCGGGCATGTCCCAGGGCTCGGGGGTCACATAGGAGTCCACGGGGGCTCCGAACTGGATGCCCTTGCAGAACTTTTTTAAAGCCTCGGGCTGCTTCATGTGAATCATCTGGATGATGTCGTGACGCACGGCGCTGGAGTGGGGCTCGGTCTCGTAGCCCAGCAGCTCCATGACCTTGGCGGCAAAGACGGCGGTCTTCAGCGCCTGGGCCACCGTGTGGGGGGCCAGGAAGAGACCCTGATAGAGGAGCCGGTTCTGGCCCAAAGTGCAGCCGCACTCCCCCCCGATGCCGGGGACGGTAAGCCGCTGGGCGGCCCCCTCCACCAGGTCACGCCGGCCGGCGATGTAGCCGCCGGTGGGAGCCAGGCCGCCCCCGGGGTTCTTGATGAGGGAGCCCACCACCAGGTCGGCCCCCACATGGGTGGGCTCCAGGGTCTCTACAAACTCCCCGTAGCAGTTGTCCACCAAAATGGCGGCGTTGGGGTTGGCCTCTTTGATGACCCGGCACATCTCCCCGATCTCCTCCACCGACAGGGAGGAGCGGGTGGAGTAGCCCTTGGAGCGCTGGATGAGCACCGCCTTCACCCTGGGATCGGCGGCGGCCTTGGCCATGCCCTCCAGGTCGGGCTTGTTGTCAAGCAGTTCCACTTGCCTATACTCCACCCCGTAGTCCTTCAGGGAGCCGTGGCCCTTGTCCACGGCCCCCACCACCCCCAGGAGGGTGTCGTAGGGGGCCCCCACGGCGGACAGGAGCACATCCCCCGCCTTCAGGCAGCCGTAGAGGGCGCAGGCGATGGCGTGGGTGCCGTTGACGAACTGGATGCGCACCAGGGCGGCTTCGGTGCCGAAGAGCTGGGCGTAGATCTCGTCCAGCTTGTCCCGGCCCAGGTCGTCGTAGCCGTAGCCGGTGGTACCGGCGAAGTACCCCTCGGCTACCCGGTGGTCCTGGAAGGCCTCCAGCACCCGCTGGGTGTTGTGCTGGGCGATGGCGTCAATGCGCCCGAATTCCTCAAAAAGCTCCTGCTGGGCCCGGTCCCCAAGGGCACGGACCTTCTCGCTAATCTGTAATGGCATTTTCCTTGTCAGTCCTATCTGTTTCAATTCAATAACTCCCGCGCTCTCAAGTTCCCGCCCCGAAGGGCGGGAAGGGTACATGGGCGGGAAAGATTACCCGTTCAATTCGCTCCGGGCGAAGGCGGCGGCCAGCTTGACGCAGTGCTCGGCGTCAGAAAGGTCGGCCATCTCCACGGGGGTATGGATATACCGGCATGGCACCGAGATGCCACCGGTCATGACCCCGGCGCGGGTGATGTGGATGGCGCCGGCGTCGGTGCCTCCGGCCCGCAGGATGTCCCGCTGGGCGGGGATGTTCCCCTCTTTGGCAAGGGCCTCCAGCCGGGCGACCACCTGAGGGGCGCAGATCACCGAGGAGTCCATCACCTTGATGGCGGCCCCCTTCCCAAGCTGGACGGTGCCCGACTTCTCCGAGCCGGGGGTGTCGTCCACATCGGTCACATCCACGGCGATGCCGTAGTCGGGGTCCACTCCCCAGGCGGCGGTTTTGCCCCCCCGGATGCCCACCTCCTCCTGGACAGTGAAGACGAAATACAAATCGTTGGGGCTCTGGGTGACCTCCTCCAGGGTTTTCAGGAGAATGGCGCAGGAGATGCGGTTATCCAGGTAAGGGGAAACTACTTTACCGTTGTTCTCAAAGCAGGGGGAGTCGTAGACGGCGGTGTCCCCCACCTGGACCAGCTCCCGGGCCTGGGCCTCGTCCCTGGCCCCGATGTCCAGATAGCACTCGTCCAGCTTCAGCTTGCCGAAGTCGGCCTTCTCCTCGGGGACAATAACCCCCCGCACGCCGTTTTTAAAGCGGACGGGAGTGTAGGCGGCCTCCTTGGGGCTGATGCCCCCCAGGCGGCCCACCCGAAGGAAACCCTCCTTTTCCATGTGGGTGACGATGAAGCCGATGGAGTCCATGTGGGCGGCAAACATCACTTTGGGGCCCGTCCCCTTCTTGCGGACGATGAGGTTGCCCAGGGTGTCGGTCCTCACCTCGTCGGCAAAGAGCTGAGCCAGCCCGGCGATGACCTCCCGGATGCCCCCCTCGTCCCCGGAGGGGCCGTGGGCGGCGTTGAGGGTTTGTATGAGTTCAAAGAGTTCCATAGTATATCACCTTTGTTCAGAGCTTGTCCGCCTGGTCCTGGAGGAACAGACGGGTGAGCGTCAGCATGTGTTGAAAGTCGGAGATGCTGCCCACGCTGGCGGGGGCGTGGAGGTAGCGCACGGCGGCGGACATGGCGGCCACCCGGACCCCGGCCTTGGTGCGCTGGATGGTACGGGCGTCGTTGCCCCCGGCGATATACTCCTTGGTCTGCCAGGGGATGTGGTTGTCCTCCGCCAGCCGGCGCAGGTCCTCAAAGAGCCCACGGTCGTAGATGGTCCCCCCGTCCATATAGGAGATCACCGGCCCCTTCCCCGGGGCGCACACCTTCCGGTGGTCCTCCACTCCGGGCAGGTCGGCGGCGGTGGTGGTCTCCAGCACCAGGGCCACCTCCGGGGTCACCGAGAAGGCGGCGGCGAAGGCCCCACGGGTGCCCACCTCCTCCTGGGCGGTGAAGGCGAAGGTCACATCCAGGGGCAGGTCCTCCTTTAAAAGCTCCAGCATCACGGCGCAGCCCACCCGGTCGTCGATGGCCTTGGCCTTCAGGAACCCCCGGCCAAACTCCTCGGGCTCGCCGAGAAAGACGCCGTAGTCCCCCAGGGAAACCAGCTGCTCCGCTGCCTCTTTGTCCCTGGCGCCGATGTCGATATAGAGGGCGTCGGTCTTGGGGACCTTCTTCATCTCCTCCCGGCTCACCAGGTGGATGGCCTTCAGGCCGATGAGGCCGGGGACTTGTTTGTCCCCAATGAGCACCGGCTTGCCGATGGCCACCCGCCGGTCCACCCCGCCCACAAAGTCGAACTTCAAAAAGCCCTCGTCGGTGATGCGGGTGACGATGATACCCACCTCGTCCATGTGGGCCGCCAGCAGAAGTTTATTGCCAGTGGGCTTTTTGCCCTTTTTAAAGACAATCAGGTTGCCCAGAGCGTCGGTGCGGATGGAGCTTGCCCAGGGCTGGGCTTGGGAGCGGATATAGTCCCGGACCTGGTCCTCATTCCCGGACACGCCCCCCAGGCGGCACAGGTCTTTCAGCAGTTCAATCATAGCCGGGCACCTCCTTGCCGATCCCCTGGATGAAGGCGGCCAGCAGCCTGGCGGCGTCCTCCAGATCCCGGCGGCACACCGTCTCCATGGGGGTGTGCATATACCGCAGGGGGATGGACAGTACCGCCGTGGCGATCCCCTCCCGGCTCACCTGGAGGGGCCAGCCGTTGGTGCCGCTGGAGCCCGACATGACCTCCTTCTGGATGTCCATGTCCAGCTCCTTGGCCTTGTCCTCCATGCGCTTTGCCATCCAGCGGGTACAGTTTGGGCCCAGGCCCAGCACCGGCCCGCCCCCCAGCTTAAAGGTTTCGTTTTTCCCGGCGTCGGGGCTGTCCCCGTGGGTCACATCCACCGCCACGCACAGGTCGGGGACGACGCCGTAGGCGGCGGTAATTGCCCCGGTGGAGTGGGTCTCCTCCTGGGCGGAGCCCAGCACATACAGGTCCACATCCAGCTCCTGCCCTTTCAGCAGCTCCAGGGTGTGGAGCAAAAGGGCGAAGCAGGCCCGGTCATCCATGGCCTTGCCCCACAGCAGGTCCTCCCCCAGCTTCCGGCAGCTCCCCCGGCATACGACGGGGGTGCCCACGGGGATGAGGCGCTGGGCCTCCTCCTGGGAGAGACCCACATCCAGATAGAGCTCCTTCATGGGCTGGGCCTTGTCCATGTCCTCACGGGTCTGGATGTGGGGAGGCAGACAGGCCACCACCCCCAGCATAGGGGGATCAGTGAGGATCAGCACCTCCCGGTCGGGGAGGATGCGGGGGTCCACCCCGCCCAGGGAGGCGAAGGTGAGGAAACCCTCCTCATGGCCGGTGACAATCAGCCCCACCTCGTCCAGGTGGGCGTCCAGCAGCAGCTTTTTTGCCCCGTTTTTTTTGCTGGGCAGTACGCCCAATACGCCCGCCGGGCTGAGGGTTACTTCCTCCACCCAGGGGCGGAGCAGCTCCGCCGCCGCCCGGGCCACCGGCTGCTCAAAGCCGCTGGGGCCGGACAGGGAACAGAGCTGCTCCAAAGTCTGTTCGTAGTTCAAAAATGGTTCCTCCATTCAGCTTGTAAAAAAGCCCTCCCGCAAGGAGTTCCGCCGCCAGCGGGCGGCGGAATAAGTTGCAATCCTTTTCATGAAAGCGGCAACGCCGCTTTCATGAGGCTTTTAAAGGGCGTTCACCAGCTCTTTAAAGACCTTGCCCCGTTCCATAAAGTTCTTGAATTGGTCAAAGGCGGCGCAGGCGGGAGAGAGCACCACCACATCCCCGCTGACGGCGGCGCCTTGGGCGGCGGCCACGGCGGCGGGCAGGTCGGCGGTCTCGATGATGGTAAGGCCGCTGTCGGCGTAGCCCTCGGCCTCCTCCACCGCCTTGCGGATGGCGGGAGAGGTGGCGCCGGTGAGAATGAGGGTCTTGACCTTCTTTACGATTTCCACCCCAAGCTGGGTGAAGGGCACGCCCTTGTCATAGCCTCCAGCGATAAGAATGAGCTTCTGGTCGAAGGAGTCCAGGCAGGCCATGGTGCGGGTGGGGCTGGTGCCGATGGAGTCGTTGTAGTACTTGACCCCGTCCTTTTCCCGCACCAGCTCGATGCGGTGCTCCACGCCGGTAAAGCGCTGGGCCACCGCACGGACGCACTTGTCGGGGACGATGCCGTCCACGGCGGCGATGGCGGCCATGTAGTTTTCAATGTTGTGTACGCCGGGCAGCTGAATATCGCTGAGGGGGAGTACCTCCCGGCTGCCCATCTTGTTGGTCAGCCAGATGGCCCCGTCCCGGAGATAGACTCCCTCCTCCAGCCTCTGCTTGCGGCTGAAGAGCATGACCTCCGCCGGAGCGGTCTTGGCCAGGGAGCGGGTGATGTCGTTGTCAAAGTTGAACACGGCCCGGTCCCCCTCCCCCTGGTGGGAGAAGATGTTCAGCTTGGCGGCGGTATACTCCTCCATGGTGTGGTGGTAGTCCAGGTGGTTGGGGCTGAGGTTGGTGAACACCGCCACATTAGGGCTCTGCCACATGGTCATCAGCTGGAAGGAGGACAGCTCCACCACGGCAAAGTCCTCCGGGTTCATGCCCGACACATCGGGCAGCAGGGGCTTTCCGATGTTGCCTCCCAGGTAGACATTATACCCGGCTTCCTTCAAAAACTCACTGATGAGGGTGGTGGTGGTGGTCTTCCCGTCGCTGCCGGTGACCCCGATGATCTTGCAGGGGCACAGCTGGAAGAAGAGCTCCATCTCAGAGGTGAGGGTACTCCCCTTCTCCACCGCCTCCTTCAGCTGAGGGGTGTTGGGGCTGAGGCCGGGGGTGCGGAAGATCACATCAAACCGGGAGAGTTTGTCCAGATAGCCCTCTCCAAGCTGGAGCCTGGCCCCCAGGCTCTCCAGCTCCCCGGCGATCTCCTCCACCCGTTCCCGGGGGGACTTGTCGCACACCGTGACCTTCAGGCCGGCCCGGAGCATCATCCGGATGAGGGGGGTGTTGCTCACCCCCATGCCGATGACAGCCACGGACTTGCCCCGGAGCTCGTCAAAATATTCCGTAATGGTGGACATGAAATTGTCCTCCTTCCATTTTTTCTGATACCATAATATATTACCATATTTATCCCTAAAATACAATCATGGCCTTCCCCTTCCCGGAACCTTTTCAAAAAAACACCCCGGACGGCAAAAGCCTGGGCTTCGCTGTCCGGAGTGGTGTGATTATGCTCTGGGATGGGCTTTTTTGTACACATCCTTGATCTTCTGATTCAAAAGCTTGGAATAGATCTGGGTGGAGGAGATATCGGCGTGGCCAAGCATCTCCTGGATGGAGCGCAGGTCGGCCCCGTTTTCCAGCAGGTGGGCGGCAAAGGAGTGGCGCAGGGTGTGGGGGGTGATGTCCTTCTGGATGCCCGCCTTCTCCTGATAATATTTGATGAGCTTCCAGAAGCCCTGGCGGCTCATGCGCTCGCCGCTCATGTTGACGAACAGGGCGGTCTCATCCACCGAGTCCACCAGCTGGGGGCGGATATTATGTACATATTCGCTTAACGCCCGGACGGCGGCGGGATAGAGGGGGATGATCCGCTCCCGTCCCTTGCTGAAGCACTTCAGCACGCTGCCGGGAAGGTTCAGGTCGTCCACATCCAGGTCGATGAGCTCGCTGACCCGGATGCCCGTGGCGTACAGCAGCTCCAGCATGGCCCGGTCCCGGTAGCCCTTCAGGTCGGTGCACTGGGGCTGCTCCAGGAAGAGCTCCACCTCCTTGCCGGTGAGCACCTGGGGAAGCTTGCGCTCCACCTTGGCCGGGGAGACCCCCTTGGCCGGGTTCCGGTCCACCACCCCCGCCCCGATCAGATACTGGTAAAAGGACTTGATGGAGGCCAGAGAGCGGGTCACCGTGGCCGGGGACTTGCCCTGCCGGGTGAGGGAGGCGGTGTACTCCGCCACATCCTCGGTGACGGCGTCAGGCAGATCCACGCCCTTTTCCGCCATGGCGGCGGCATACTGGTGCACATCCCGCAGGTAGGAGCTGACGGTATTGGCCGACGCGTGTTTTTCAGTTTTCAAATACGCCTCGTAGGCCGACACCAGATCAGACACACACACATCTCCCGATCAAAATTTACAACACAACACGGGCGCACGCCTCCAGCAGCACCGGGACCACCCAGTACTCCAGCAATGCGCATCCCAAAATAAGCCCGGCGCCCACTCCGGTCCGCCGCAGCTGACCGGCCACAGGGAGTCCCACTCCCCTCCCGCCGGGGGCGAGAGACCGGTCCAGCAGACCTTTTGCCTGACCAAGCCCGGGCACGCCCATTAAAAACAGCCCCGGCGCCCACAGCAGCGCCGGCAGACCGAACAGGGCGAAGGCGGGCAGCAGTCCAGCCGTCCCGAAGACCCGGCAGAAGCAGCCCACGGAAAAGCACAGGAAAAAACCCCGCACCCCCAGCAGCAGCGGGATCCCCACCACGCCAAGGGCGGTGAGCCCCAGAACGAACACCGCCAGCAGGTCCCGCCCGCGGGTCCAGAGAAGGGACCACAGGGAGGGGGTTACGCCGCCGTCCCGGGCCAGCAGGAGGTAGTCCCCCAGATAGGAGGCGAGTTGTACGGCTCCCTCCCCGTCAGACAAGGCGGCGAAGAGGCAGCCCCCCACGCCCCCCAGGAAGAAGAACAGGCCCAGCACAGCCAGCGCCCCCCTCTGTCCCGAAGGCAAGTCCCAATGTTTCCGCGTCCTCGTTCCCACAGCCCTCACCTCGGTACACTCTATGAACCGGGTCCTGAAAATAGACATGGGGCCGGCCGCCGGGGAAGGGACCGGAAAAGCCGTGTTTCTAATATAGCGCCTTCCGTCATTTTTCGCAAGAGTTTTTTACGAAATTTTCCGTTTTTGTTATTTCCTTCAATTTGTTATGTAAATAGCATTATGTAAACATCGTAAACAAATAATCAGGGGGCCCTGGAAAGCAAGGCCCCCTGATGCAAAATATGGTGTTTTTAACGCTGGGAAGGTCTAAATCTGGTGGAAACCAGGCTTAAAGGCAGTCGCCACAGAGATTACAGTCTGTATTATTACGATCCGTATTCCCCTTCTCCCCCATCCCGGCGGCGATGGCGTTGAGGGCAATGGCGCATTCCAGGCGCTTGCGCTCCATTTCACAGGCCACTTCATTGGACTTCGTTATGTCGCCGTTGACAAGCAGATTGGAGGCCGAGCAGCCGCCGCTGCAGTAGAACCGGGCCCAACACTGGCGACAGGCGGGACGGGTGTAGATGTTCTGTTTGGCAAATTCCCCGGAGATGTCCATATCGAAGGAGCCGTCATAGACATTGCCCATGCGGTACTCCTCCTTCCCCACGAACTGGTGACAGGGGTAGATGTCTCCGTCGGGGGTGATGGCCACATACTCGCAGCCCGCGCCGCAGCCCCGCAGACGCTTGATGACGCAGGGCCCCTGCTTCAGGTCCACATTGAAGTGGAAGAAGTTTACATCCTTCCGGCCCATCAGCTCCTGGGCCAGCTTCTCGTACTCCTCCTTCACCTGGGGCAGATCCTCCTCCTTGATGGCGAAGGGATCGTCCAGGGGGCCGCTGGCCGGCTCCACCGACACATGGCGGAAGCCCAGAGAGGCCAGGTGCATCACATCTTCCGAAAAGTCCAGATTCTCCCGGGTAAAGGTACCCCGGACATAGTAGTCCTTGGTGCCCCGGCCGGCTACCAGCTTCTGGAACTTGGGGACGATGACATCATAGCTCCCCTTCCCGTTTACCGTGGGGCGCATGTGGTCGTTGACCGCGGGGCGTCCGTCCAGGGACAGGACCACATTGGACATCTCCCGGTTGATGTAGTCGATGGTATCATCGTCCAGGAGCACGCCGTTGGTGGTGATGGTAAAGCGGAACACCTTGTCGTGCTCCTTCTCCAGGGACCGGGCGTACTCCACCGTCTTCTTCACCGTGTCCATGGCCATGAGGGGTTCGCCGCCGAAAAAGTCCACCTCGATATTCCGGCGCTTGCCCGACTTGGCCACCACCCAGTCGATGGCCTTTTTGGCGGTCTCAAAGTCCATGGTCATCCGGTGTCCGGTGCCGAAGTCGCCGGTGGAGGCGAAGCAGTACCGGCAGCGCAGGTTGCAGTCGTGGGACACATGGAGGCACAGGGCCTTGACCACCGCCGCCTTGGGCAGGGCCATGGCGGCCTCCGGGTCCAGGTATTCGTCGGTGGTGAAGAGTAGCCCGGCCTTTTGCAGCTCCAGCAGCTCTCCCCAGCACTCCTTCAGCTCCTGAGGGCTGTACTGGGGCAGCTGGTCGGCCAGCTCCCGGGGCATCTCCTCCCCCATGGGGCCCTCAACGCGGGAGAGCAGATCGTAGCTGAGCTTGTCCAGCACATGGACGGCTCCGCTGTTCACATCCGCCGCCAGGTACTGGCCCAGGGCGGTAAAGGTATGTACCATGTTTCGTTTCTCCTTACAAGTTGATCAGTTCCGCGCGGGCGGAACAAAACAGGCCGCGCGGGCGGCCCTGAACAGATGGTTTCGCGCAGCAAAAAGGCAGGCGCTTTGAAAGCGCCTGCCCTTTCAGGCACAATGTGCTTACTGATTCTCGCACTTCTGGTTGGCGACAGTGCAGGAAGTCTTGCAGGCGGACTGGCAAGAGGTCTGGCACTCGCCGCAGCCGCCCTTGGCGGCGCTCTGCTTCAGAGTGGCCCCATTGAGAGTCTGAATGTGCTTCATGTGGTATCTCCTCCTGAAAATGGTGTAGCGTACGGCTGACACAGTATCTGCCATAGTAAACTGATTATAGCATAGCCGCCGGGGAATTTCAATCATCTTCTTCTTTTTTTCCTCGGCTTTCTTCCAAGAATTCCCGGAATGGCCCCGCCGCACAGGCAGGCGCACAGGATTTCCGCCCCGCCGTTGGCCAGGGAGGCCCCCTCATAGACGATGAGCCCCGCCGTGAGCAGCAGCAGGAACAGCACCGCCCCCACGCCGATCCCGGACAGCAGGCTCCGTCCCCCGGACCGACCCACGGCATAGGCGCCTCCCACCAGAGTGCCCAGCACACACACCGCCAGCACCGCTCCGTCCATGGTGTTCACCGGGAGCACCCCCATGGACACCAGCACCGCGCACAAAAGCAGGGACAGGATGGTCACCACCCCCGCCAGGGCGCCCCCCTTCAGGATCTCGCACATGGTGCCCAGCCAGGCTCCGCCCCCCTCCTCCTGCCGTCTGTCCCGTTTTTTCATAAAAACACCCTCCCCACGGTTTTGGTAAAACCTATGCGGGGAGGGCGAAAGACATGCCTGTTATTTACTTGGTGGGCTCGGGAGCGGCGGCGCTCTTGGTGGACACGGCCCACTTGGTGATCTCGATACGCACCCGGTCAGCGCCGGTCTCAAAGACGATGGTGTTCTCCTTCACGGCGCACACAGTGCCCGTAAGGCCGCCGATGGTGGTGATCTCATCCCCAACAGCCAGGGAGCTGCGCAGGTTCTCCGCTTCCTTCTTCCGCTTGTTCTCCGGGCGGATCATGAAGAAGTACAGCATGGCGAACATGAGCACGATCATAATAATCCAACTTAAATCCATACTTTGTTCCCTCCAAAGGTTTGCTGTCCGACGAAGCATATTCGCTTGACGCGTTGCAAAATATTATAACGGATCTTACCTCGGTTGACAAGCCTTTTTGATAATTTTGCCGATCTTTCCGCGGTTTTCTCTCTCAGCCACCAGAATTTGAGATGGAGCCCCCGGGGAAATTGTGAATAAATTATGAAAAAAATTCGAAGAATATTTGAATCAGCTCTTGTGCTCACCGATTAGATACGCTATAATTATCACATTATCGTGCAAAACAGCACGAGATGGAAAACGGGGCGCGGAGCCGGGTCGCGCCCGCAGGCACGACTCTGAAGGGGAGAGAGAAGCCTGGCTGGCCTCGGATTTCGGCGGCGGATCCTAACGCCTCCGGGAGAATGTTTCAGACTGGTGTCTGACAGAAAGGAGTACATATGTCCGAAGAAAAAACCAAAAAAAGTTTGCTTGACCGAATGCTGGACGCCATCGAGCGGGTAGGCAACAAGCTGCCCGACCCCATCACCCTGTTTCTGGCGCTGTCCATCATCGTGGTGCTGATTTCCTGGCTGTGCAGCGCCCTGGGGGTCCAGGCCCTGAACCCCGCCACTGACGAGATGGTAGTCACCCAGAATCTGTTCTCTGTCTGGGGCCTGCAGTATCTGTGGTCCAATGTCATCACCAACTTCTCCGGCTTTGCCCCTCTGGGCATGGTGCTGGTGGCTGTCATCGGCTCCTCCGTGGCTGAGAAGAGCGGCTTCCTGGTGGCTCTGATGCACCGCTTCCTGGGCGGCGCCAAGGGCTGGGTGGTGTCTATGGTGATTATCTTCCTGGGCATCAACCTGAACATCGCCGGTGACGCGGGCTTCATCATTCTGCCCCCTCTGGCCGCCATTCTCTATATGTCCATCGGCCGCAGCCCCCTGCTGGGCATGTATGTGGGCTTCGCCTCTGTGGCCGCCGGCTTCTGCGCCAATGTGCTGCTGGGTCTGTCCGACGCTCTGGCCTACGGCTTCACTGAGGCCGCCGCTCAGATGATCGACCCCACCTACTCCGCCTCCATCGCCATCAACTGGTACTTCCTCATCGTGTCCTGCTTCATCCTGACCATCGCGGGCACCATTCTGGTGGAGAAGGTTCTGGTCCACCGCTTCCCCATGACCCCTGAGCGCCTGGCTCAGTACGACTTCGATGTGGAGTCCGCCAACCTCACCCCCGTACAGAAGAAGGGCCTGGTTATGGCCGGCCTGGCTGAGCTGGTGTATCTGATCATTGTCCTGCTGCTCTCTCTGCCCATCTTTGGCCCCACCGCCATCCTGGCCGACGAGACCGGCTCCATCACCAACTCCGCCGCACCCTTCACCAAGGGCATCGTCTTCACCGTTACCCTGGCCCTGATGGTCCCCGGCATGGCCTACGGTATCGCCATCGGCAAGTACAAGAACGACAAGGACATCTGGGCTGATGTCAGCCAGGGCTTCGCGGAGATGGGCAACTACATCTTCATGTGCTTCTTCATCTCCATCTTCACCAACTTCTTCTCCGTGTCCAACCTGGGCACCATCCTGGCCATCAACGGCGCCAACGGCCTGAAGTCCATCGGCTTCACCGGTATCCCTCTGATGATCGGCCTGATCTTTGTGGCCTGCTTCGTCAACCTGTTTATCGGCTCCGCCAGCGCCAAGTGGGCCATTCTGGCCCCCGTGTTCGTCCCCATGATGATGCTCATGGGCTACGACCCCGCCATCACCCAGGCGGTGTACCGTATCGGCGACTCCATCACCAACCCCCTGTCCCCCCTGTTCACCTACACCCCCGTGCTGCTGGGCTTTGCCCGTAAGTACGACAAGAATGTGGGCCTTGGCACGGTGATCGCCAACATGCTCCCCTTCTCTGTCACCTTCGCCATCGTGTGGATCATTCAGGTCATTATCTGGGTCTCCCTGAATCTTCCTCTCGGCCCCGGCGGCGGCATCTACCTGAGCTGAGTCAGGGCCGTCTTCGGCAAACAATCTCCAGCGGTCCGAATCAGACGATTCGGGCCGCTGTCATGTGAAAAGGAGGTTACGATACCATGAATTATATTTCCCGGGCCCAGGAGCTGGGTGACCACATCGCCGCCCACCGCCATTACCTGCACCAGCACGCCGAGCTCTCCTTCCAGGAGAAGGAGACCACCGCCTATCTGGTGGAGCAGCTGGAGAAACTGGGCATTCCCGTCCAGCGCTTCGACGACTACACCGGCTGCATCTCCACCATCAAGGGTGGCAAAAGCGGCAAAACCGTAATGCTCCGGGCGGACATCGACGCCCTGCCCATTCAGGAGCACAGCGGCGTAGAGTTTGAGAGTATCCATCCCGGCGTCATGCACGCCTGCGGCCACGACTGCCACGCCGCCATGCTCCTGGGCGCCGCCCAGCTGCTGTGGGAGAGCCGTGAGGAGCTCTCCGGCACGGTGAAACTGCTGTTCCAGGCCGCCGAGGAGGTCTTTGTGGGCAGCCACTACTACTGGGACAAGGGCCACCTGTCCGATGTGGACGCCGCCATGGGCATGCATGTCTGGCCCGACCTGCCCAGCGGAACCATGGGTGTGATGGACGGCCCCCTTATGGCCAGCTGCGACAACTTTACCATCACCGTCCACGGCGTCTCCGCCCACGGCTCCCAGCCCAACAACGGCCGGGACGCCATTGTGGCCGCCAGCGCCATCATTATGAGCCTTCAGACCATCGTCAGCCGGGTGGACGATCCCCTCCACTCCCTGGTGGTCTCCATCGGTACCATCAAGTCGGGTACTCAGTTCAACATCATCTCCGACACCGCCGTCATGAGCGGCACGGTACGCACCCACTCCCCCGAGGCCCGGGCTCTGGTAGAGCCCGCCATGCGGCAGATCGTCCAGGGTACCGCCCAGGCGCTGGGCTGTACCGCCGATGTGGAGTACCACTATCTGGAGCCCCCCGTCATCAACGGGGATACCCCCCTCAACGACCTGGCCCGCCGGGCCGGGGCCAAGGTATGCGGCAAGGAGAATCTTCGTCCCTGTCCCCGAGCCATGGGCAGTGAGGACTTCTCTTACCTCATGGAGAAGATCCCCTCCTCCCTGTTCGTCTTTTTGGGCTGCTGGGACGAGGAGACGGGCTGCGTCCACCCCGTACACAACGAGCAGTTCAAGATCAACGAGAAGATCCTGCCCCTGGGGGCGGCCCAGTATGCCCAGTTTGCCGCCGACTACCTGGAGCAGACCGCAGGAGGTGAAGGGAAATGAATATCCGTGAATTGGCCCTGGAGCAGCAGAACTATATCATCGAGACCCGCCGCCACCTCCACGCCCACCCCGAGCTGGGAGAGCACGAGGTGGAGACCACCCGCTTCATCAAGGGGCAGCTGGAGTCCATGGGCATCCCCGTCAAGCTCTTTGACGGGATCACCGGCTGTGTGGGCACCATTACCGGTGGCAAGCCCGGCAAGACTGTGATGCTCCGGGCGGACATCGACGCCCTGCCCATCCAGGAGAACCCCGGCAAATCCTACTGCAGCGTAAACCCCGGGGTGATGCACGCCTGCGGCCACGACTGCCACACCGCCATGCTCCTGGGGGCCGCCCGCATCCTTCAGTCCCATCGGGACGAGCTCCACGGCACCGTGAAGCTCATCTTCCAGATGGCCGAGGAGATCGGCCGCAAGTCGGAGGAGTATGTGAAGCGGGGCGCCCTGGAGGGCGTGGACGCCATCTTTGGGATGCATGTGTGGCCCTCCCTGGATTCCGGCAAGGCCAACTTTGAGTCCGGGGACCGGATGGCCTGCAGCGACCGCTTCACCATCCAGATCCACGGCACCGCCTCCCACGGCTCCGCCCCCCACCAGGGCCACGACGCCATTCTGGCCGCCGCCGCCGCCGTGATGGCCCTCCAGTCCATCCCCAGCCGCCAGAAGAACCCCCAGGACTCCCTGGTGGTGACGGTAGGCATGATGAACGGCGGCACCAAGGAGAACATCGTCTGTGACCATGTGGAGCTGGTGGGCACTGTCCGGGCCTTCCAGCGGGAGTTCCGGAAGAGCATGCCCCAGCGGATCCAGAATGTGGTGGAGAATGTGGTCAAGGGCTACAACTGCACCGCCGACTGCGACTACTACTTCGGGCCCAGCCCCCTGATCAATGACCACGAGGATCTGAACAGGATTTCTCAGGAGGCCGCCCGGAAGATCCTGGGCCGGGACTGCCTGGTCCCCCTGCCCAAGGCCATGGGGGCTGAGGACTTCAGCGTCTACATGGAGCACATCCCCGGGGTCTATGGCTACCTGGGCATCCGCAACAAGGTGAAGGGCATCGAATGTATCGCCCACCACCCCTCCTTCGATGTGGACGAGTCGGTGCTCTATACCGGCGCCGCCATCTACGCCCAGTTCGCTGTGGACTACCTGGAAGCCAACAGCTGAAACACCTTTCGATAAAAAAAGACCTGCCTTTCCCCGCCTCCTAATAAGAAAACATAAGAAAGTCAGTAAAATCAATGTTTTCAAAGGCA
>JAXUUN010000033.1:0-30961 GCA_037231075.1 bacterium
GGGGTGTTCCTCCATAAAGTTCAGTAGATGTCTCTGTCATCGCTGGTTGTTCATTAAAAATCTCTATGGGATAATCCCCATATTCCGCCATTGTACTTTGCAGAGAAGACCTTACTCCATTAACACCTAGTTTTACATTATTTTCAACAACATCAATATAGGCACTGGTAAATTCGTCTCCAGCAACATGTTCCATTACGAAACCAAGCGTATTTTCCAATTCATAATAACTATATTCAACTTCTTCAAACAAAATCCCATCATAGTTCTCACAGTAATTCTCATATACCTGGCAATCTTCCGGCGAAGCATTTACGAGAAGTACACAAAGCTTGTTATCATCTGTAATATAGGCCCCCGCAAAATTATCCGGGTATTTGTTGTCTCCGTAGGTTGCCTCAAAAGAATCCAGCATCGCATAATAAGCCTCTAATGCCGGCTGCTCCAATTCAATTTCTCTTGTTACCTCTGTATTGGTCGGATAGGTGTTCGACAATACCATTTCTTCATAAGTAAGTTCAGTTCCTTTTGCATACACCATCGGATTCACTGCCAACACAAATGCTAAAACAGCCAAAATTGAGATTGCTCTAATTCTCGTTTTCATAATCAATCTCCTTTCCTCATTTACTCTTTTATTTATAAGAAAACGCATGAACATCTCCGCCTTAAAGCCGATGTTCATGCGCCCATACCAACGATTTTGATTCTTCCTCTCCAGAATTGATAGGACGAATACTTCCGGCCCGGCCGGCCACTGGTGTGGTGCATGAACTTCATGCTGTACATATCATTCCCTCCATTCCATTGAATTTTACCATTCTTTCGTTACTATAACGGCAAAAATAGTATATCATACTTCGCCTGTCTTGCCAACCCATTCCACCAATTGCAATTAGCAATTACATATGAGTAAGCGATGCATAGAAACCTAAAGTAAAACATGAGAGCAGCACGCACAATTCTGCTAATTTTCTGCTAATCCCCGCCTTGCTAATTTTCTGCTAATGGGGTAATATGTGAAAGAAAGATGCAACGCACTACGAAATGTGCATAAAACAGCATGGCGCTTCGATACTTGCTTGTGTTCATATTGCACAATAGAATGTATAAGGATACTGTGGGACATAAGAATTTATTGGCGTATTCTCTCTCCAAGGTGGATGATCATGGTGTTGACTTTGTGGCCAGGAACCCGGCAGATGATCAGCACTATGAGATTCAGGTGAAGACCGTGCGGAATCTGGACTATGTCTATATCCTGTCGGCAAAATACGGCCTGGTGGAAGAGACGGATGTGATTGCACCCTATGACCTGACCCTCGCCGACCTTCCGGAGCACGGGCAGAGCGACTGGGCCAACTATGTACTTGCTCAGATGGGGGAACGGTTTAATCTGGAGCACGATACCTTCCTCATCCTGGCTGGGCGCCGCTATTATCAGCATCTTCTGCCCCGTCTGCCGCACACAATCCTTCCTCTGGGCAATCTCCCCATTGGGGCAAGAGTCGCTTTTTTGCAACGGCAGATGGCAGACACAAGTGCATGCAACGATTCCGCATCCCGATGTCTCCGCCTGCACCAACTGCTGGCCACGCTCCCAAGATATACTTGGGAGGAGATTGATGAGGTGCCCTTCCGGAACGGGATTTATCTGGTTTTTGAGGAGGGAGAGATTTACCAGGGGATGCCCCGCATGGTGCGGGTGGGTACCCATAAAGCTCCAGACCGCCTGCGTAAGAGACTGAGAGACCATTTTGTGCGGGAGAATCACAACCGAAGCATTTTTCGTAAGAACATTGGAAAAGCATTGCTGAATCGGGACGGAGACCCATATCTTGCGATCTGGTCGCTGGATACCTCCCGGCCCCCTTACCGGGGAATGGAGGATCCGCATCGGGAGCGAGAGGTGGAGCAGGAGGTCAGCCGGTACCTCAGGACGCACATGACATTTTCTGCCTTTGAAGTGGAAACGCAGGAGCAGCGGCTGCGTCTGGAGGAGGGGATCATTGCCTCTCTCCACCAAACGGAAGATTTTCAGGCCGGCAGCTCTTGGCCGGGCAGGTTCAGTCCGGAGAAGGAGATCCGGAAGAGCGGCATGTGGCTGAAACAGGGGCTGGATGGGGTACCTCTGGGGGATGAGGAACTGGAACTGTTGGCGTACAGATTGGCCGGTACCGTCCGGATATGCCATGCGGTTGTTCCAGCATCTGCAGCCTCCCGGGTCAATTAATCCGCACAGACAGGGCAAAAGGTGGGGACAGCGGAGATCGTTCGTTATATCCTCCGAACCCTTGCCCAACACCAGGCGCAGGGCGAGACCAGCTGTACATTGATTTCCGGTGAGATCCACAAAACCATGGGTTTGCAGAACAAGATGCCCTCCGTCTGCAATGCGATGTATCAGGTCATGGGCCATGGAGATGTGGTGGTACACACTACCCCCAGCGGGAAAAGCTCCACCATCCAGATCTGCTACCAACTGGCGGGGCGTGATCTACTGTGAAGACAGTAGGACAATCGGTAGATGAGATGGTGGTGTTCCGCCTGTCGGAGAAAAAAACAGCTACCATGAGTGTTTAAAAAGTGAGGGAGTATATGCAGGATCGATATGCAGGCGATATCGGTGATTTTGGGAAATTCGGACTTTTGAAAGCGCTTCTTGCAGAGGGGCTTTCGTTGGGGGTCAACTGGTATAAGGCAGAGCCGCCGGAAAGCGAGCGGGACAGAGATACCGGCACCTTTCTTCATGAGGATGGAAAACACAAAATCAATCCGAAGTATTTCGTGTGTGACGAACCCCTGGCCGGTGCGCTGCGGAAAATCTCGGAAAGCGATGTGCGCTCCATCGCCCGGCTGGAACAGGCAGCTTTGCTGGATCCCAGCAAAACGGTGTATTACCACGAAATGGTCCCAGTTGTCGGACGGCGTCAGTGGCACAACAAAGCCCTGGAGACACTGACATCCTGTGAGGTTGTTTTTTTGGATCCCGACAACGGTCTCAGTGTGAAGAGCGTTGGAAAGGGGTCAGCGAAAAGTGTCAAGTATGTCTGGGACGAGGAACTGTGTGACTACTTGAGACGGGGACAAAGCGTGGTGCTCTACAATCACCGCCCTCGGAAAAAACCGGAGATCTTCTTTCCAGAGTTCAAAGAAAGACTGTTTGGAATGGAAGAGATCTCCAATAAGTCGGTATCCGTTCTCACCTGCCCCAAAGGCACTGTGAGAGATTACTTCCTGATTGCGGCTAACGCAGAGCACGCCATACGAATTTCGTCCGCTCTATGCAAGATGGTCAGCGGACCATGGGGGAAAATGGGTCTCTGCCGGATTGAGAAGTTTGAAGGATAACAAAATATCTTGGCTCGGTTTTAGGTCTCTGGAACTCAGAACCTTCTCTATACGCTGGAGGAACAGCGTCTGGCTCATAAAGTGATCGTAGGAGCTGGCCGGGTCACCATCATATCCCAGATTCCGAAGAAAGCCCCTCAAATCCTGCGCCACAGAAAACAAAAAAGACGGGCACTCCCGAAAGGGGGTGCCCGTCAAGTGGTCAAAACAGAAATCCCTCTGTGGTATTTCTGTGGTCAAATGAGAAATCGCCGCAGTTTTCACTGCGGCGATTTCCAGTTTTGGTGGACCTGATCGGATTCGAACCGACGACCCCCACAATGCGAATGTGGTGCGCTCCCAACTGCGCTACAGGCCCATATTGACCGTTTTTCAATCGAAAAAGTTATGAAAAACGGATTTTTGAGATATTCAATTTTGAGGGGTAAGTCCGGAAAATCGGACTGCTAAATTGGAAGGGGGCCCGAGCCGTAGGATGAGGTTTCATATGGATGCGAATGTGATGCGCTCCCAACTGCGCTACAGGCCCATATTTGGTTATTTTGTATATTTTCGCTCGATTTGTTTGTGCAGTTTGCCGTCCTGGCCGGGCCCGTGTTATGTCTCGCTGGCTCTCCCAACTGCGCTACAGGCCCATATTTAGTTATTTTGTATATTTTAGCTTGATTTGTTTGTGCAGTTTGCTGTTCTAACCGGGCCCGTGTTATGTTGCGCTGGCTCTCCCAACTGCGCTACAGGCCCAAATTCCTTCTTGCTGTTTGGGATAACTAAGACAGCTTATTTATTATACCAAATTTTCTGGAAATGTAAAGAGAAAAATGAAAATGTTTTAGAAGAAGAAAAATTATGATTGCTAAATGCAGAGAAATATAGTACAATACTATCCAGCTTTTGTTCCCGCTTCGGTGCGGAACAAGGCCGCACTAGTCGGGGAGATAGCGGTGCCCTGTACCCGCAATCCGCTACAGCGGGGATGAATCCCGGCCCCCGGACGCGTGATGTGCCGTCTGCCCTGGATAAGTAGTGATGATAGACCGGTCCCGCGCAACGCGGCTCCGTGAACCGTGTCAGGCGGGGAACCGAGCAGCACTAAGCGGCCCGCCGTGTGTGCCGCGGGGGTACTGTTCTTGAGCTGGCTGTCCAGGTAACGGGTATATCCCGCGCTTCAAAGGCCGGTGTGCGGTCTTGTTCCGCGCCGAATTTAATTTTGATGATAATGAGGTGAGCAGATGTACCAGGCCCTGTACCGCAAGTGGCGGCCCCGCACTTTTGATGATGTGGTGGGCCAGGACCACATCACTGAGACACTGAAACGGCAGGTGGCGGCCGACCGGCTGTCCCACGCCTATCTGTTTACCGGCACCCGGGGAACGGGAAAGACCACCTGCGCCAAGATCCTGGCCCGGGCGGTGAACTGTGAGCATCCCCAGGACGGGAATCCATGCAACCAGTGTCCCGCCTGCCTGGGGATCGAGAACGGCTCCATTCTGGATGTGCTGGAACTGGACGCCGCCTCCAACAACGGCGTGGATCAGGTCCGGGCCCTTCGGGACGAGGCGGTCTATACCCCTGCCGCGGTGCGGAAACGGGTCTACATTGTGGACGAGGTCCATATGCTCTCCACCCCCGCCTTCAATGCCCTGCTGAAGATTTTGGAGGAGCCTCCGGCCCATTTGATGTTTATTCTGGCCACCACGGAGCTTCATAAGGTGCCTGCCACCATCAAAAGCCGCTGCCAGCAGTTCTCCTTCAAGCGGATTCTCCCCGGACAGATCGCCCAGCGCCTCGGATATGTGGCGGGGCAGGAGGGGATTGACCTGACCGATGGCGGGGCGGCGCTGCTGGCCCGGCTGGCCGACGGCGGGCTGCGGGACGCCCTGTCCCTGCTGGACCAGTGCTCCGGCGGGGGAGGGCAGGTCAGCGAACAGACCATTCTGGACACCCTGGGGCTGGCCGGAAATCTGGAGACGGCTGCCCTGATGGAGCGCCTGGCCCTTCACGATACCTCCGGGGCCCTGGAGACGCTGGGCAGGCTCTATGCCAACGGCAAGGATGTGGGCTCGGTGCTGGGAGAGCTGGCCAGCCTGGCCCGGGACCTGCTGCTGCGTAAGACAGCTCCCCGGGGCAGCGCCGCCCTTTTGACGGGGGGATATGACGAGGCCACCATGCGGGCTCTGGGAGAAAAGCTGACCGCTCAGCGCCTGCTGCAGATGCTGACCCGACTTCAGTCCGCGACTGCCGATTTGTCCCGGAGCAGCAACCGCCGCACGGACGCGGAGCTGTGCCTCATCCGACTGAGCGACGAGCAGCTGGATGAATCTCTGACCGGACTGGCCGCCCGGGTGGCCCGGCTGGAGGAAAAGCTGGCCGGTCTTGTCTCCGGCGCCCCCGCACCTCAGGAGCAGCCCATTTCCCGGGAAACGGCGCCGGCGAAAAGCGCCCAGGATGACACGCCCCCCTGGGAGGAAAAGCGGCCCGCTCCTTTGGAGAAGCCGGAGGACCATGGGCAGGCGCAGACCGGGACAAGTCACCCGGTTGCCCCCAAGCAGAGCGGCCGGGCCCCCGGGGAAGAAAATTCCGTGGGTGACAGCGCCTTCTGGCCCTCCTTCGCGGCGGGGCTCAAAGGGAAGGTGACCCCCACGGTCATGCCCTACCTTAATAATCCCGCCAAGGTAAAGGGCGTGTGGAAGAACGGAAAGCTCACCTTGTGGGTGGACGGAGAATTTACCCGCTCCATGCTCAACAAGCCGGCAATCCTGGGAGCAATGGCCCAGGCGGCCCAGGCTATGTTCGGGGGCGAAAAGCCCGCTGTCAGCGTGGTGGTGGGCGTTCCCCCTGTGGAGGAGCAGACGGAGCAATCTGTGCCCGAAGGGGCGCCCGCCGGGGACAGCGGGACGGCGGAGAAAAAAGACGCGCTGGATGAACTGCTGGCCTTTGGAGAGCAGTTTGATAATATCATCATTCAATAACCAGGGCATGGAACCTGGATAAAGGAGATCGGTACTATGGCAAAAGGTTTTGGCGGACGGGGAATCCCCGGTATGGGCGGCGGCATGAATATGAACATGCTCAAGCAGGCCCAGAAGATGCAGCAGGATATGATGCGCATGCAGCAGGAACTCCAGGAGAAGGAGTACCAGGCCGCGGCGGGAGGCGGCGTGGTCTCCGCCACCGTGAACGGCAAGCATGAGCTGAAGACGCTTACCATTGATCCCGAGGCTGTGGACCCTGAGGATGTGGAGATGCTCCAGGACATGATCGTGGCCGCTGTGAATGAGGCCATGCGGGCGGCGGACAACGACGCCGCCAGTACCATGCAGAGCCTCACCGGCGGTCTGGGCCTGCCCTTCTGATCAGGAATTTTGTACAAAACCGCTCCAAAAGGGGCGGTTTTGCTCTTGCAAGGCCAATCTGATGGGTATATGATAGAGATATATAGAAAAAAGAGATGTTTTATGCCGAAGGTGGCGGCTTTCGGCATAGGCGTGGAGAGAAAGGAGAGGGAGAGGGTTGCATTGGATCCATTTTCATGAGCATAAGGTTCAGGAGCATCCGGACCAGCGGAAAAAGATGCTGGAGGAGCCGGTGGAAAGGCTGATTCCCACCCTGGCGGTGCCCACCATTATCAGCATGATGGTGACCTCCGTATACAACATGGCGGATACCTATTTCGTCTCTCAGATCAGCACCAGCGCCTCGGCGGCGGTGGGCATCGTGTTTTCGGTGATGGCCGTCATTCAGGCGGTGGGCTTTACCGTGGGCATGGGCTCCGGGTCCATCGCCTCCAGAATGCTGGGCCAGGGGAAGGGGAAAGAGGCGGATACCATCGCCTCCAGTGCCGTGCTCACCGCCTTCGTGCTGGGGATGCTGCTGACCATCCTGGGCATCTGGAACATCGATCAGATCATCTGGCTGCTGGGCAGCACCGAGACCATCTATCCCTTTGCCCTGGACTATGCCAAGTATATTATTTTGGGCTGCCCGGTGATGATCCTGGCCTTTACCATGAACAATCTGCTCCGCTGGCAGGGAAAGGCCAGTCTGTCCGTCATCGGCCTTGGTACGGGCGGACTGCTGAATATTGTGCTGGACCCGCTGTTTATCTTTGGCTTTAACCTGGGAATTTCCGGGGCGGCCATTGCTACCCTGCTCAGCCAGTGCGTGAGCATGTCCATTCTGGCCTCCTTCTTCATTTTTAAAAAGAGCGATCTGCGGGTCAGCCTGGCCTGTGTTTCCCGCTCTCCCAAAACCTACGCCGCCATATTGAAGCAGGGGATGCCCTCCTTCTTCCGCCAGGGCCTTATGTCTGTGTCCACCATGGCGGTGAACTGGAACGCCCGGGTGTTCGGGGATGCGGCGGTGGCGGCGCTGGCCATTGTGACCAAGGTGTTCTCCTTCGTCCAGTCGGTCACCATCGGCTTCGGCCAGGGCTTTCAGCCGGTGCTGGGCTACAACTACGGCGCCGGACGGCTGGACCGGGTGAAGCGGGCAGTGGTCTTCTCTGTCAGGACCTGCACCATCATTCTCACCGTGGCCGGGGTGATCGGATTTATTTTCTCCTCCCAGATCATTACCCTGTTCCGGGACGACCCCCTGGTCATCGACATCGGCACCCGGGCCTTCCGCTACCAGTGCTTCACCATGCCCCTGGGGGCGGTGCTGACCTTCGCCAATATGTTCTTCCAGTCCCTGGGCAAGTCGGTGCGGGCCACCATCCTGGCCATCTGCCGCCAGGGTGTGATCATTCCCATGGTCTTTTTCCTGCCCTGGGCCTTTGGCCTGCCCGGGCTGGAGGTGACCCAGGCCACCGCAGACCTGGTGGCGTTTCTGGTGTCCGGCAGTATCATGCTGCACTATTTCCTCAAAGAGTTTGGAAAAGAGCCCCTTTAATCCGTCCCAATCAAACCGCCGTCCCCTTTTCGGACGGCGGTTTTCTGAAAACAGGGGCAATTTAAACAGTTCTTAAGATTTTATACCTTACAACTTAATCACTGTGTGGTATGCTATGAGCATGAATGAAACGATGGGGGAGTGCGTATGTACACCATTTTGATCTGCGACGATGACCGGGACATTGTGTCCGCTCTGGATATTTACCTGACCAGCGAAGGTTATCAGACCATCAAGACCTACAACGGCCTGGAGGCCATCCGGGCCGCCGAGACCCACGAGGTCCACCTGATCCTTATGGATATCATGATGCCCGAGCTGGACGGGATCCGGGCCACCGCCAAACTGCGGGAGGGGAGCAATGTGCCCATCATTCTCCTGACCGCCAAGAGCGAGGACACGGACAAGATTCTGGGGCTGAACATCGGGGCGGACGACTATATCACCAAACCCTTTAACCCCCTGGAGGTCATTGCCCGGGTAAAATCCCAGCTGCGGCGGTACACCTCTCTGGGCGGGGCGGACAAGGGTCCGGGCCTGATCACCGTGGGGCCGATCTCCATGGACGACAGCGCCAAGATGGTGACTGTGGACGGGGAGGCCATCTCCCTGACCCCCATTGAATACAATATTCTCAAGCTGCTCATGTCCCATCCGGGACAGGTATTTTCCTCCGCCCAGATTTATGAGCAGGTTTGGAACGACCCGGCCTTCGGCTCGGAAAACACGGTGGCCGTCCACATCCGCCACCTCCGGGAGAAGATCGAGATCAATCCCGCCGAGCCCCGGTACCTGAAGGTGGTGTGGGGCCTGGGCTACAAGATGGAGAGGGGGAGCAACTGAGTGAAGAACATACAGGGCAGCCCCTGGGGTAAGTTGCTGGCGGCCCTCCTTCTGTTGCTTACCGCCTTTGGGGCGGGCCACTACGCGGTCAGGGGGATGCTCAATCTGCCCTCTGTGGCGGTGGAGAACTGGCAGGAGACCAACCAGTTTTATGAGCTGCTCCAGCAGCGGCAAAGTCAGATCTCCCAGCTGTGTGAGCTGGACATGGAACTGGTGTCCGGGGGGCTGTCCTTTGCCCAGCAGGATCAGAAGCTGCGTCAGTTTTCCCAGCTGAAGGAGCAGCTCCGGCAGGAGAACACCTGGTTTCGCTGGCAGGTGCTCAGCTCCGACAGCGCAAGCATCCTCTACTCCAACCTGGGCACGGAGACTCTGGACCAGGCGGTGGAGGAGGTCCACTACGCCACCTTTACCGCCGGAGAGAACCTGGTGACGGACTCCGATGTTGAGAACCAGGGCAGCTATTTTTCAGAAAGTATGGCGGCAGACGGGGGAGACAGCATCTATAACTCCGGAATCATTCCCGCCGCTGGGGAGGAACTGACGATCCAGTGCGGGGTCCCCGCCCAGGTGGATGAGTCAATACAAGACGAATTTTTTGAGCTCTGGCGGGACTATGGGGAGAACCGGGCCAACTTCCAGCCCAATCTCATCCGGGCGGGGGGCCTTGCCCTGGCCTGCCTGGGGTGTTTTCTCTACCTTCTCTGGACCGCCGGCCACAAGCAGGGGGAGGAGGGGATCGTCCTCACCTGGCAGGAGCGCATCTTTTTTGACCTCTACCTGCCCGCCATGGCCCTGGTATTTGTGGGCCTGTTCCTGCTG
The DNA here is from genome assembly GCA_037231075.1 of bacterium. GTDB lineage: Bacteria > Bacillota > Clostridia > Oscillospirales > Oscillospiraceae > Lawsonibacter. The sequence goes on from JAXUUN010000033.1 coordinate 9,904, forward strand.
GGGCTGAATTGCGTGGACTTCCTCATTTACAGCATTTCCTACCAGTCGGTGAGCGACGAGCTGGTCCCCCTGGTGCGGGACTGGATTTTGGCCCTGCTGTTGGCGCTGATGGCGGGGACTGTGACGCTTACCGTCCGCACCCTGGTGGTGCGGCTGAAGGGCCGGGCCCTGGCCCGGAGCACCCTGCTGTGCAGGGTGCTGATGTGGCTGGCGCGGGTACTCGGGGAATTCTTCCGCTCCCTGCCTGTTACCTGGAGAGCGGTGGGCGTCTTTGGGGGATATATGGTGGTCAGCGGGTACCTGCTTCTGGCCGCCCGGTACAGCGCTCTGGCGCTGGGGGCATGGGGGCTTCTGAATCTGGCGGCCCTGGTCTATCTGGGGTGGTGGACGGTGAATCTCAGCCGTCTGAGACAGGGGACCAAAGCCATCGCCGCGGGAGACCTGGAGTACCGGGTGGAGACCCGGCGCATGCCACGGGATCTGAAGATCCAGGGGGAGGATCTGAACAATATCTCCCTGGGACTGGCCGGGGCGGTGGAGGAAAAGATGAAAAGCGAACGCTTTAAGGCGGAACTCATCACCAATGTGTCCCACGACCTGAAGACCCCCCTGACCTCTATAATAAATTATGTAAACTTATTGAAGACCACCGACCAGCCCGATCCCACCGCCCAGCAGTATATCGAGGTGCTGGACCGGAAGTCCCAGCGGCTGAAGAAGCTGACAGAGGATCTGGTGGAGGCCAGCAAGGCCTCTACCGGGGTGCTGTCGGTGAACCGGGAGAAGATCGGCATGGCCCAGCTCCTGGACCAGGCCATGGGGGAGTGGGAGGAGCGGCTCCGGGAGCGGCAGCTGACGGTCATCACCAACCTGCCGGAGGGGGAGACCTGGGTATACGCCGACGGCCGCCATCTGTGGCGGGTGCTGGACAACCTGCTGTCCAACTGCGCCAAATACGCCATGGAGGGCACCCGGGTCTATATCGACCTGACCCGGGGCAAGGGGCAGGTGTGCCTGTCCGTCAAAAATATTTCCCGGGAAGCGCTGAATGTGCCGGCTGAGCGGCTGATGGAGCGCTTTGTCCGGGGCGAGGAGTCCCGCACCACCGAGGGCTCCGGATTGGGGCTGTCCATTGCCCGGAGCCTGACCGAGCTCCAGGGGGGACAGTTTGAACTGGCGGTGGACGGAGATCTCTTCAAGGCCAGCGTGACCCTTCCTCAGGCCAACTGAATCAGATGTTCAGCGCCCGTCTCTCATTGAGAGGCGGGTGCTTTCGCGTCTATGCGGGACCGGGAAATTTACAAAAAAAATATGTTCATTTTCAGCAATTTGTGTTATGATGATAAACAGCACCACTATGGAGTGGGTGCTGAACGAAATGGAGAGGAGCGGAGGCTGTGAAGAAAAAAGGGATCGTGCTGGCCATGGTACTGGTCATGGCCCTGACTTTGACCGGCTGTCTGTTCCGCTCTCCTGAGGACCTCTACCGCCAGCCGGAGAAATCGGCGGGGTACGAGAAGCTCAATGAGGCCATTCGAAAGGTTCGCACCGCCCTTGAGCTCAATTACGCGGCGACGGTGGAGGACGCTGGAATTGTGGCGGGGGATAACACCGCCAGCATTCAGCTGCAGGATCTGGACGGGGACGGAATTCGTGAGAGCGCCGTAACATTCCTCCGGGTTTCCGGGGTCACAAACCCCCTGAAGATCGTGGTCTTCACCCAGGTGGGTGAGGAGTACGAGGTCACCGGTATGGTGGAAGGGGAGGGAAACCTGGTTTACAGCATCGAGTACCGGCAGATCAACGACACCGGAAGAAAAGAGCTGATTGTCAACTGGCAGATCAGCTCCGGCGCCTATCAGCTGGGGGTCTACACCCTGGACGATCTGACGCTGGGCGACGACGGGGCGACCCGGGCCGTCAGAAGTGATTCTACACAGATCGATTTCTCCAAGCTGATGGGAAGCGAGCTGCTACTCACCTGGTGCAGCGTGGCCAGCGACGGCAGCAACGGAGCGCGGCTGACCGACATCGATCAGGATACCCGGACGGAACTGGCGGTGATTCGGGTGGACTCCAGCGGAATCAACAGCTATGTGGAGGTGTTCGGCTGGCGCAATGGGGCCATGGCCTCCCTGGGGACGGTGAATTTGTCCAAGGGGATCACGGAACTGAGCCGTGTGCGCCTGAATTATCTGGCCGGACAGCCTGAGCCGCCAGCCCTCTATATCACCAGTACCCTGGCAAACGGGGGAAAAGCCATTGATGTAGTGGCGTGGCTGAATGGAAAATTGACAGATTTGACTCTGGATGAGTCGGGAATCAGCCGGGAGATCCTCCAGGGATATACAGAAGTGACGCCCACGGACATCAACGGGGACTATGTGCTGGAGATCCCAACGCCCAATCTCCTGCCCTCCTACGGTGAGAATTTGTCCAACGATTTCTGGCTGATCGACTGGTGCCAGTACAACAAGAATGGACACCGCAACCATGTGATGACCACTTACCACAATGTCTCCGACGGCTGGTATCTGGAAATCCCGGAAAACTGGCGGGACCAGATCACCATTTCCCGCAACGATCAGGTGACCGGCCAGCGTGAGGTGGTCTTCTCCCGGTGGCTGGGGGAGGATGAGGAACCCGAGCCCTTCCTGAGCATCTACCGGATCTCCAGCAGCCAGGGAAACCGGGTGGCCGAGAACGGCTGGTTCCTGCTGCGGGAGGAAGAAAATGTCATTTATGCCGCCCAGTTCAGGGGCAGCTGGGACTGCGGCCTCAATGAGCAGCAGCTGCGGGACCGGGTAAAGAGTATTCAGACCAGCTGGTATTACGATTAAACCGGGGCGAGAGCGCCGGATCAGGACAGCATAGGGAAAGAGGAAGGTTCATGCGAAAGGTATTGGTGCTGGAGGACGAGGAAAACATCCGCAGCTTTGTGGTCATCAACCTGAAGCGTGCGGGGTATCAGACCATTGAGGCGGGCACAGGGGAGGACGCCCTTGTGGCCCTGAAGGAAAATCCCGATATTAAAGTGGCTCTGCTGGACATCATGCTGCCGGGCATCGACGGCTTTGAAGTCTGCCGGCGCATCCGGGCTATGGACAATAAAATCGGCATCATCATGCTCACCGCCCGTGCCCAGGAGATGGACAAGGTGACGGGGCTGATGACCGGGGCGGACGACTATGTCACCAAGCCCTTCTCTCCCGCCGAGCTGACGGCCCGGGTGGACGCCCTGTTCCGGCGTACCGGGGGAGACAGCGGCCCCGCTTCCGCCGATGAGATTAGCGATCCCCCCTTCCTGCTGAATACCCGGAACCGGACGCTGGAGAAGAACGGCCAGTGGGTGAAGCTGACCCAGGTGGAGTACGCCATCATCAAGCTGTTTATGGAGAACCCGGGCAAGGCCCTCTCCCGGGAGGAGATTCTGGACACGGTGTGGGGCAAGGACTACTTCGGCGAGCTGAAGATCGTGGATGTGAATATCCGCCGGCTGCGCATCAAAATTGAAGACAACGCCCAGAAGCCGACCTATGTGAATACCGTATGGGGCTACGGGTACAAGTGGCGCAACTGAACTAGGTGTCCCCGGGGCGTTGTCCGGGGCCCCACGAAGGTGGGGCGGCCGTCAGGCCGTAAATTCGAAGCCCCATTGGGGCGGAGAATTTCCGCAGGCGGAATTTACTTCCGCCGAGGATTTGAAAACAAAGGGCTCCCGCGGGGCCTGCCCCGTGGGAATGAAACGCCCGGAAGCCGACCTATGTGAATACCGTATGGGGCTATGGGTACAAGTGGCGAAATGCAAGCGAAGCACTTGAAGGCAAAGTGCAGATTCCTGAGAGAGGAGGGAAACGGATATGGCCAAAACCACACAGCTCACCGACAAAGTAAAGATCCGGGGCATCCGCCGCCGGTGGCTTCTCAACAGCGTGGGCATCGTGGCGCTGATTATCATTCTGGCGGTATCCGCGTTTACAGCCTCTCTGGTCAACTATTATTACACAGAGACCGCCGATTCTCTGGAACGGAAGGCCACCTCCACGGCGAATGGATTTCGCCTTTACACCCGCTCGGATTACAGCACCGCGGCCCAACAGACAGTGAATAGCTACGAGGATAAAAGCCGACTGGAGCTGCAGTTTTTGGACACCGGCGGCGCCGTGCTCTACTCGGGCAACGATCTGACCGCCGGCTCCACGCCCAACACCCCTGACATTCAGGCCGCCATGGAAAGCAAGAGCGCCGAGTCCTGGCAAGGGAAAGACCCTGCCACCGGTGAGCGGATATTGGCGGCCTCCTGTCCGGTGATCTACCAGGGAGAAGTGGTGGGCGTGATCCGGTATGTGACCTCTCTGTCGGGGATCGACCGGCAGTTCATCTTCGCCATGGCTGTGATTATCACCATCGCTCTGGCGATTTTTGCCATGGTGTATTTCTCCAACCTGTATTTTGTCCGCTCCATTGTGGAGCCCCTGGCGGGAATTACCGAAATAGCCAAGGTGATTGCCGACGGGAGCTACGGGGTACAGATCGAGAAAAAATATGACGACGAGATCGGGGAGCTCACCGACGCCATCAACGATATGTCCCTGAAAATCCGACAGTCGGAGAAGACCCAGACGGAGTTTATTTCCTCCATCTCCCACGAGCTGCGGACCCCTCTTACCGCCATCACCGGCTGGGCGGAGACCATCCAGAACGGGGAGCTGCGCAGCGCCGAGGACCTGCGCAAGGCCATGGGGATCATTGTCTCCGAGGCCCGGCGTCTGACCAATATGGTGGAGGAGCTGCTGGAGTTTTCCCGCATTGAGGACGGGCGCTTTACCCTGTCTGTGGAGCCTCTGGACCTGAAGGCGGAGCTGGAGGACGCGGTGTACACCTATACGGAATTTTTCCGGAAGGAGGGCATCGAGCTTCGGTATACCGACTGCCCGGAGGAGATGATCCCCGTTTCCGGGGACCCGGAGCGCCTGCGTCAGGTGTTCTGCAACCTGCTGGACAACGCCGCCAAGCACGGCGGATCCGGCAAGCGAATCGATGTATCCATCCGTGTGGAGGGGGACGACGCCATCATCCGCATCCGGGACTACGGTCCCGGCGTGCCCGAGGAGGAGCTCCCCTTTATCAAAAATAAATTCTACAAAGGCAGCTCCAAAGCCCGGGGCTCCGGCATTGGCCTGGCGGTGTGCGAGGAGATCGTCACCCGCCATGAGGGCCGTCTGGACATCGGCAACGCCGAAGGCGGAGGCTTCGTGGTGGAGATCCATCTGCCTGTGGAGCCGCAATGAGAAATTAGAACAAAAGTTCGAATTTCTCTTGCGGCCTTTGCCGCGGTCTGGTACAATAGAGCTGCCATTACAATAAGGAGAACCCATTTCCATGGAAGAAAAACAAGAACATAAGGCAGAGACCTGTGGGACGGGCACCTGCCCCAAGGGGTTTAAAACCATGTGCGGCGGACAGGCCCTGATTGAAGGCATTATGATGCGGGGGCCCAAAAAGCAGTCCATCGTGGTGCGAAAGCCCGACGGCCAGCTGGAGATCCAGGAGAAGGAGCTCAAGCTTATCAAGGACCGGTACCCCATCCTGGGCCTGCCTCTCATCCGGGGGATCATCACCTTCTGCGACTCCATGTACAACGGAGTCACCGCCCTGATGTTCTCGGCGGAGTTTGCCCCTGAGGAGGGGGAGGAGGAAGAAGAGCCCTCCAAGTTTGAAACCTGGCTCAACAACAGGCTGGGCAGTGAAAAGGCCACCGCGTTTTTCACTACGGTGGCGGTGATTTTGGGCCTTGCCATGTCCATCGGCCTGTTTTTCCTGCTGCCCACTCTGCTGGGCACCGCCATCACGCTGGTCACCGATTCCATGCTGGCCCGGAATCTGGCGGAGAGCTTTTTGAAGATCCTGATCTTTGTGGCCTACCTGGCCCTGTGTTCCCATATGAAGGAGATGAAACGGGTCTTCTCCTACCACGGGGCGGAGCACAAGACCATTTTCTGCTATGAGGCGGGACTGCCCCTTACGGTGGAAAATGTGAGAAAACAGCCTCGGCACCACCCCCGGTGCGGCACCAGCTTTCTGTTTATGGTCATCGCCGTGTCCATTCTGGTGTCCACGGTGGTCTTTGCCATCTGGCCGGTACATCATGCTGTTTTGCGCTTTCTGGCCCATCTGGTGATGCTGCCTCTCATCGTGGGCATCAGCTATGAGTTTAACCGCTGGGCGGGCCGTCACGACGGGCCTGTGACCAAAATCCTGACTGCCCCCGGCCTGTGGCTTCAGAACTTTACCACCTTTGAGCCCGACGACTCCATGATCGAGGTGGGCATCAAGGCTCTGGAGCTGGTGCTGCCCGAGAAGCAGGGAGAGGACGCGTGGTAACAAGAAGCGCTTAAGGCGTGCGGAGCAGCACGGATGGACCGAAGCGAGGGCAAAAAACCGAAGGGCCGCGTGAGCGGACCTGTTTTGCGCCCGAGACGGAGGGAAGCCGTGCGTCGCACAGCCGCCGCAGCGTGACAGAAAGAAGCGCGGAGGGCAGGCACATAGGGGCGGCAGACTCCGGAGCGGATGGGCAGAGCCCAGGGGCAGCCAGAGGCTGAACCGGGTCTGCCCAGAGTCGGAGGAGTTGTCGCCCCGGCCATGGGCCCAAAGCACAGCGTGACAGAAAGAAGCCCTTAAGGCGTACAGAGAGCACGCCGCCGAGGAATTTCGCGCTGTTGAGAGAGTTAGAGAGAATCTTTGAGAAGGTGAAGAGAAATGGCGACCACCTATAACAATCTGTTTCTGGACACCCGCGCCCGACTGAGAAAGGCGGGGGTGGACAACGCCCAGCTGGAGGCCAGAGAGATCGTGTGCTATGCCTCGGACAAGAGCCGGGAGCAGCTCTACCGGGACATGTCCCTCTATGTCTCCGCCGAGCTGGAGCGGCGGGTGGACGAGCTGGTCCAGCGCCGTCTGGCCGGGGAGCCGGTGGCCTACATCATCGGAGAGTGGGAGTTTTACGGCCTGCCCATGGATGTGTCCCACGATGTGCTGATCCCCCGGATGGACACCGAGGTGCTGGCCGAGCGGGGCATCCTGAAGGCCCGGGAGTCCGGGGAAGGGGCCCGGGTGCTGGACCTGTGCGCGGGCAGCGGCTGTGTGGGCCTGGCCATAGCGGCCAACGCCCCCCAGTGCCGGGTGGTGCTGGGCGAGCTGTCCGAGGGAGCGCTGCGGGTGTGCAAACAGAATGTCCGGCGCAACGAGCTCAACGCCCGGGTCACCTGCCTGTCCGTCAACGCCATGGAGCCCCCCAGCTCCGCTTTGTGGGACTTTGATGTGATCGTCTGCAATCCCCCCTACATCCCCACCGGGGACATCGCGGGTCTGGATGTCTCCGTGCGGGACTACGAACCCCACATGGCCCTGGACGGGGGAGAGGATGGACTTGATTTCTACCGCTTCATCTCCGCCAAATGGAAATCCGCCCTGCGCCTGGGGGGCACCCTCATCTACGAGGTGGGCATCGGCCAGGCCCCTCAGGTGGAGGAGATCCTGGCCCTGAACGGCTTTGAGGACATCAAGACCACTGCCGACACCCAGGGGATCTGGCGAGTGGTGGAAGGGACCATCAACAGCTGAGACAGAACAGTTTCCCGGCAGGACCGGGATTTGGATAAGTCCGTTTTTTGGGACAGGACATGTTCTATCCTGTAAGACGGAACGGCCGCCTGGGGCGGCACGAAGGGGGAATTTTTCCGCCTTCGACAGGAAGAGAAAGGATTGAGCAGTATGGCAACGAAGAAACCTGTCATCGAGGCGGCCACTCCGGCCTCTGACAAGAAAAAGGCCCTGGAGACCGCCATGGCCCAGATCGAGCGCACCTACGGCAAGGGCTCCATCATGCGTCTGGGGGAGAACGCCGGCATCGTGGTGGACGCCATCCCCACCGGCTCTTTGTCCCTAGACATCGCCCTGGGAATCGGAGGAGTGCCCAGAGGCCGTATTATTGAGATCTATGGGCCCGAGTCCTCCGGCAAGACAACCCTGGCCCTTCACATTGTGGCTGAAGCCCAGAAGCGGGGGGGCGAGGTGGCCTTCATCGACGCCGAGCACGCCCTGGACCCCGGCTATGCCCGGGCACTGGGGGTGGACATCGACTCCATGCTCATCTCCCAGCCCGACACCGGCGAGCAGGGCCTGGAGATCTGCGAGGCCCTGGTCCGCTCCGGCGCCATTGATGTGGTGGTGGTGGACTCGGTGGCAGCCCTGACCCCCCGGGCTGAGATCGAGGGGGACATGGGGGACAGCCATGTGGGCCTGCTGGCCCGGCTGATGAGCCAGGCCCTGCGGAAGCTGGCCGGCTCCATTGCCAAGACCAACTGTGTGGTCATCTTCATCAACCAGCTCCGGGAAAAGGTGGGGGTCATGTACGGCAACCCCGAGGTGACCACCGGCGGCCGGGCCCTGAAGTTCTACTCCTCCGTGCGCATTGATGTGCGCCGGATCGAGGCCCTGAAAAACGGCACCGAGATCATCGGCAACCGCACCCGGGCCAAGATCGTAAAAAATAAAGTGGCGCCCCCCTTCCGGGAAGCGGAGTTTGACATCCTCTACGGAGAGGGCATCTCCAAGTGGGGAGAGCTGGTGGACCTGGCGGTCAAGCTGGACATTATGCAGAAGTCGGGCTCCTGGTTCTCCATGGGTGAGACCCGCCTGGGACAGGGCCGGGACGCGGTGAAGCAGTACCTGAAGGACAATCCCGAGCTGGCCGAGAAGATCGAGGCCGAGGTCCGGGCCAACGCCTTCAAGCTGATGAGCAAGCAGGCCCAGATCGCCGCCAAGGCCGCGGGCCGGGCGGTGGATGTGTCCGCCGACGACTTCGAGGACGGGGCGGAGGCTCCCAACTAACGGGCCATGGTGATCCAGGAGCTGAAGCCCTCCAAGCGTGTGGAGGGCCGCTGGCTGGCTGTGCTGGAGGACGGGTCCATTTTGCGCCTGGGAGAGGGCGAGGTAGTTCGCTTTGCCCTCTATACCGGCAAGCAGCTCAGCGACTTGGAAGCGGAGGAGCTTCAAAAGGCGGTCAAAGGAAGTACATTAAAGGAAAAAGCCTTGTCACTGCTCGCCCGCAAGCCCCAGTCCAGAAAGGAGCTGGAGCGAAAGCTGGGGGAGTGGGAGGCAACGGAGCCGGAGGCACAGGCCATCTGCGACCGGCTGGAGGAGCTAGGCTACCTCAACGACGCCTCCTATGCCGCCATGGTGGCCTGCCACTACTCCGCCAGGGGGTACGGGGAGCGGAAGATCCGGGACGAGTTCTACCGCCGGGGCATTCCCCGGGAGCTTTGGGACGAGGCACTGGAGCAGTCCTATGACCCCGCCCGGGCCATTGACGACTTTCTGGCCAAAAAGCTCTCCGGCCGCACCCCGGGCCGGCAAGAACTGAAAAAAGTGTCCGATGCCCTGGCCCGGCGGGGCTACCGCTGGAGCCAGATCAGTGAAGGCCTGCGCCGGTACGGCGCTGAAATTGAGGATTAACACATAAATTGGAGCGAAATTATGTCATATCAAGTAGCCTTTGTATCCCTTGGCTGTGCCAAGAACCTTGTGAACACCGAGCAGATGATGGCCCTGTGCCGTAAGGCGGGATACCTTGTCACCGGAGATCCCGACGGGGCGGATGTGGCGGTGCTGAACACCTGCGGCTTTATTGAGTCGGCCAAGAGCGAGGCCATCGACAACATCCTGGAGCTGGGGGAGCTGAAGAAGGCCGGAAAGCTGAAAAAGCTCCTGGTGGCCGGCTGCCTCACCCAGCGCTACCCCGACGACATTCGTCAGGAACTGCCCGAGGTGGATGGTATGCTGGGCACAGGCAGCTATACCGATGTGGTGCGGGCCATTGAGGAACTGATGGCGGGGGAGAAGGCGGAGCACTTCGGCAACATCCACCGCACCTATGAGGACGGGGAACGCCTGGTGACCACCCCGCCCTACACCGCCTACCTGAAGATCGCCGAGGGGTGCAGCAACGGCTGCGCCTTCTGCATCATCCCCAAGCTCCGGGGCAAATACCGCAGCCGGTCCATGGAGGCCCTGCTCTCTGAGGCCAGGAAGCTGGCCGACTCCGGGGTGAAGGAGCTCATCGTCATCGCCCAGGACATCACCCGGTACGGCCTGGACCTGGAGGAGAAGACCTCTCTGGCCGCTCTGCTCAGGGAGCTGTGCAAGCTGCCCTTCCACTGGATCCGGCTGCACTACCTCTATCCCGAGGTCATCACCGACGAGCTCATTGAGGTCATCTCCCACGAGCCTAAGATCCTCCACTACCTGGACATCCCCATCCAGCACTGCAACGACGGGATTTTAAAGGCCATGCGCCGCCACAATACCCGCAAGGAGCTGGAGGAGCTGTTTGCCAGGCTGCGGAAGGCCATGCCCGATCTGGTGATCCGTACCTCGCTCATCTGCGGCCTGCCCGGAGAAGGGGAGAAGGAGTTTGAGGAGCTGTGCGATTTCCTCCGGGAGCAGAAGCTCCAGCGGGTGGGTGTGTTCCAGTTCTCTCCCGAGGAGGGGACTTTGGCCGCCGCTATGGACAACCAGGTGCCCGGGGAGATTGCCGCCCGGCGGGTGGAACTGGTGGTGGATCTTCAGTCCCGGATCATGGACGAGTACAATGAGCAGCGCCTGGGCACCGTGATGGAGGTGCTGTGCGAGGGCTTTGACTCCAATGAGGGGTGCTACACCGGGCGGACCTACGCCGATTCGGTGGACATCGACGGGCGGGTGCTCTTCACCGCCGGGGGGCTGGTGCCTGCCGGGGAGTTTGTAAAAGTGCGCATCACCGGAGTGTCCGACGGGGACCTGACCGGTGAAATTGAGGAATAAAACAGAACGAGGGAATTTGCCATGAACACAGCCAATAAACTGACCATCCTTCGGGTGGTGATGATCCCTGCCTTCCTGCTGGTGCTGTATCTGGGCGTGCCGGGAGCAAACTACTGGGCCCTGGCCATCTTCGCCGCCGCCAGCATCACCGACACTCTGGACGGCTACATCGCCCGGCACTACAACCAGGTCACCGACTTCGGAAAATTTATGGACCCTCTGGCGGACAAGTGCCTGGTCACCGCCGCCATGCTCTGGTTTGTAGAGGTGGGACAGATGCCCGCCTGGGCCCTGCTCATCGTCATCGTCCGGGAGTTCGGGGTGTCCGGCCTTCGGATGGTGGCCGCCGACAAGGGACGGGTCATTGCCGCCGGCTGGTCGGGGAAGGTGAAGACCGCCTCCACCATGGTGTGCATCTGCCTGATGCTGCTGCTCCCCAAATTTGTGGAGCTGGGCCGGCTGTGTGTGGCGGTGATCGTGCTGACCACCATCTGGTCCGGGGTGGAATATTTTATGAAGAATCTGGATGTTCTGACTCGGTCTGAGTAAGGAGAAGATCATGAATAGCTTCGGCGCCAAGCATACATGGCAGGACACGCTGATCCGGGTGCTGGTGATTACGGTGTCCTCCCTGATCATCGCCCTGAATCTGAAGAGCTTTGTTCAGGCGGGGGACCTGTTCCCCGGGGGATTTACCGGCCTGACCCGTCTCATCCAGCGGATCGTGCTGGAGAATTTCGGCATGGAGCTGCCCTTCTCTCCCATCAACCTGACCCTCAACGCCATTCCGGCGGGGATCAGCTTTGTGCTGGTGGGCAAGCGCTTTACCCTGTACTCCTGTCTGTCCATCGCCCTGACCAGTATTTTTACCGACCTGGTGCCCTCCATCGCCATTACCGAGGACATCCTGCTCATCTGTATCTTCGGCGGCCTGATCAACGGCTTTGCCATCAGCCTTTGCCTCTATGTCCGGGCCACCTCGGGAGGGACGGACTTTATTGCCATCGCCCTGTCCGAGCGGAAAAACATTGACGCCTGGAACTACATCCTGTGCGGCAATGTGGTGATGCTGATGGTGGCCGGCTGGCTGTTTGGCTGGGACAAGGCCCTTTACTCCATCATTTTCCAGTTCACCTCCACCCAGATGATCCGGATGATGGACCCGGACGGACGGCGCTCCACCCTGCTGATTGTGGCGGAAAAGGACCATGTGGAGGAGATCTGCGCCCTCATCCGGCAGACCCACCACTCGGCCACCCTGATGGACGGGGTGGGGATGTACAACGGGACTCCCTGCACCATGATCTATTCGGTGGTGGAGGACAGCATCGTCCGCTCCCTCACCCACCAGGTGCGCCAGATCGACCCCAAGGCCTTTGTGAATGTGCTGCGCACAGAGAAGCTGGTGGGCAAATTTTACCGCCGTCCCAGAGACTGAACCGTCCCGGCCCTGTGTGCCGGGCAGAAAAAAACGCCATCCGACGGGAAAAAATTTTCCCCACCCGGGTGGCGTTTTCTTTCATATCAGCAAATATCGGCCAATCCCCACGGAAATGGAATTGGCCGATATTGATATAAAACCGTCCATTTTAGCCCTTTATCAGCCGTTCCAGTTCTCCCGCAGGAGGACCTGATCCCCGGACTGGTACTCCTTGGCGTATTTTCCCGGGGTGATTCCGGTGAGATGGCCGAAGGTGCGGATGAAGTGGGAGTTGTCGGAAAAGCCGGACAGTTCTCCCGCCTGCTGGACGCTGACCCCGTCCTGAAGCAGCTGCCGGGCCTTCAGTACACGGCTGTAAATGATGTACTCCATGACGGAAAAGCCGGTGGCCGATTTGAAAATGCGGCACAGGTAGTGCTTGCTGATGTAGAAGTGCCCGGCGATCTGATCCAGGGACAGGGGCTCGGAGAGGTTGTCCCGGATATAGTCCAGAATGGGGGAGACCCGGAGAAAGTCCTTGTTGCGGATGGCCTCGCCGGCGGTGGCGGCATTGAGCACGGGGGCAAGGCGAAGCAGAAGGTTCAGAAGGGCCACGGTCTGCCGGATGTCGCTGCCGAAACTTCCGTCGTTTTTGTTGCGCTCCAGGGCCTGGAAGAGTTCGATGACCTCCGTCATCTGAGCGGCGTTGAGCTCGGCCCGGCGGAAGGTGACCTGTCCCAGCTGGGTCAGATCGGTCTGGGGAGTGGACAGCTGGGCCAGGGCCCGGTGGCTGATGTGGAGCACATACCGGGCGTGGAAGCCGGTGGCCATGGTGCGGTGCAGGGTATTCTCCCCGATGAGGTAGAGGGTGCCCCGGCGCAGGGGATAGACCTGGTCGTTGACAAAGATGTTGCCGGGACTGGTGAGGGGGAGCAGGAGCTCATAGTGGTCGTGGAAATGGAGACGGCTCATATTCCAGGTGTCGTTGTGATTCAGCTGCAGGTGAAATTCCACATTTGTCATAGGATTGCTGCCCTCCGGTTTCCACGGTGATAATCGTTCTCCGCTATTGTAACACGCCAGGTGAATATATGCAAACTTTTTGATAAGTTACAGATAGACCAAATATGAGAAATGTGATAGAATAGGCACTGTAAAATAGCGTGTGGACCGTACATTGGAAATCTGAGCAAAAGAGAGAACAAAATCATTTGTAATGGGGGTTTTATCATGAACAAAGTTTATTCCCTGCATGACGCCGTGGCGAAGTTCGTCGAAAGCGGAGATTGTATCTGCTTCGGCGGTTTCACCACCAACCGCAAGCCCTACGCGGCCGTGGCCGAGATCCTGCGCCAGGGCCAGAAGGATTTCACCGTCTGGGCAGGTCCCGCCGGCGGTGACTGGGACATGATGATCGGCGAGGGGCGTGTGAAGGCCTATATCAACTGCTACACCGCCAACTCCGGCTATACCAATGTGTCCCGCCGTTTCCGCGCCGCCATCGAGAAGGGCCAGCTGACCTATGAGGACTACTCTCAGGATGTGCTCATGCTTCAGCTTCACGCCGCTTCTCTGGGCCTGCCCTTCCTGCCCGTGCGTCTGATGCAGGGTTCCGGCCTGATGAAGTACTGGGGCATCAGCGAGGAGCAGCGCAAGGCCCTGGAGAAGGTGGACGACCTCAAGTGCGTGGAGATCGACAACCCCTTCCAGCCCGGCGAGAAGGTCGTGGCCGTCCCCGTGCCCAAGCTGGACACCGCCATCATCCATGTGCAAAAGGCCTCTCCCGACGGCACCTGCATCATCGAGGGCGACGAGTTCCACGATGTGGATGTGGCCGTTGCCGCCCGTAAGGTCATCGTCACCTGCGAGGAGCTGGTCAGCGACGAGTACATCCGCCGGGATCCCACTCTGACCCGCATCTTCGGCGAGTGCGTCAGCGCTGTGGTCCACTGCCCCTACGGCGCCTGGCCCTCTCAGTGCTACAACTACTATGATAACGACTCCCACGCCCTGAAGGAGTACGACAAGGCCTCCAAGTATCAGGATCAGGAGGACGCCAAGGTTCAGCTGGAGAAGGCCGCTGTCAAGGCCGAGAAGGCCGCCGCCGCCAAGCCCGACGACGCCAAGCTGGCCGACGCCGCCGCCAAGGCACGCAAGGCCGCTGAGGACGCCAAGAACGGCGTGGCTTTCCCCGAGACCTTCAAGGACTATCTGGACAAGTGGGTTTACAGCGTGAAGGACAACGACGAGCTGCTGGACAAGATCGGCGGTTCCCGCCTCATGCGCCTGAAGAACGAGCCCCATCTGGGTTACTCCACCAGACACTAATCAACAGGGAGGAAAAAAGAAATGTCTGATTATACCAAATATACCAAGCAGGAAATGCAGGCTTACGCCATTGCCAAGAACATCAAAGAGAATCAGATCGTCATCGTGGGCACCGGCCTTCCGCTGATCGGCGCCTCCCTGGCCAAGCGGGTGGTCTGCCCCTCCTGCCATCCCATCGTGGAGAGCGGCCTGATGGACTGCTCCCCTGTGGAAGTGCCCCGCTCCGTGGGTGACAACCGCTTCATGGCCCACTGCGCCGTGCAGTGGCCCAACATCCGCTTCATCGGCTTTGAGGCCAACGAGTGGCTGCACAACGAGGACCGGCTCATCGCCTTCATCGGCGGCGCTCAGATCGATCCCTACGGCAATGTGAACTCCACCTGTATCTACGGCAAGGGCGACTATGTCAAGCCCCAGACCCGGTTCACCGGTTCCGGCGGCGCCAACGGCATCGCCACCTACTGCAACACCATCATCATGATGCAGCACCAGAAGCGCCGCTTCATGGATCACGTCGACTACATCACCTCCTGCGGCTGGATGGACGGCCCCGGCGGCCGTGAGCGCGCCGGCCTGCCCGGCAACCGCGGCCCCCAGATGGTGGTCACCGACCTGGGCATCATGAAGTTCGACGACGAGACCAAGAAGATGTATCTGGCCTATTACTATCCGTTCTCCACCCCCGAGATGGTCCAGGAGAACACCGGCTTTGAGATCGATGTCTCCCGCGCCCAGCTCTTCGAGGGCCCCACTCCCGACATCATCCGGGTCATCCGTGAGGAGATCGACCCCGGCCAGGCCTTCATCAAGGTCCCCAAGGACTGAAGCTCCGAATATAAAATCTGACATAATAGGAGGAAACGAAATTGGGTAACTATTCCATGCCCCGCTATTTCCAGAACATGCCCACCGTGGGCAAGGCCGTGCGCGCCAACGCGGAGAATGTGTCCGAGCTGCGCGCCATTGAGGACGACATCCACGCCCACATTGTGGACGCCCTGTCCGCCGGCAAGCCCGACGAGGCCATGAACGCCAAGGGCCAGCTCACCGCTATGCAGCGGGTGGCCCTGCTGGTGGATCCCGGCACCTGGTGCCCTCTGAACAGCCTGTATAACCCCGAGCACAACAAGAACGGCTCCACCTCCATCATCAAGGGCCTGGGCCGTGTCAACGGCAAGTGGTGCGTCGTCATCGCCTCCGACAACAAGAAGCACGCCGGCACCTGGGTGCCCGGCCAGGCCGACAACCTGCTCCGGGGCAGCGACACCGCCAAGCGGCTGCGCATCCCCCTGATCTACCTGCTGGAGTGCGCCGGCGTGGAGCTGGACGAGCAGGAGAAGGTATACCCCAACCGTCGGGGCGGCGGCACTCCCTTCTACCGCAACTCCGAGCTCAACCAGATGGGCATTCCCGTCATTGTCGGCATCCACGGCACCAACCCCGCCGGCGGCGGCTATCACTCCATCAGCCCCACCATCCTCATCGCCCATGAGAAGGCCAACATGGCTGTGGGCGGCGCCGGCATCGTGGGCGGCATGAACCCCAAGCCCCATGTTGACATGGAGGCCGCTCTGGCCCAGATCGAGGCCACCAAGGGCCTGCGGGCCGATCCTCCCGGATCTGTTTCCATCCACTACGGCCAGACCGGCTTCTTCCGTGAGGTGTACGCCACCCAGGAGGGGGTCATCGAGGGCATCAAGAAGTATGTGGACATGCTGCCCACCTACGATCTGGAGTTCTTCCGCGTGGACACTCCCCAGTCTCCCGCCGCCTCCGATGTGGAGCTGTACGACCTGGTGCTGAACAACAAGAACCGTCCCTACGACATGTACTCCGTCATCGCCCGCCTCTTCGACGGCAGCCAGTTCATGGAGTACAAGAAGGGCTACGGCCCCGAGATGATCACCGGCATCGCCAAGGTGGACGGCCTTCTGGTGGGCGTGGTGGCCAACCAGCAGGGCGTGTTCCCCAACTACCCCGAGTACAAGGTGGCCAAGTACGGCCAGTCCATGGGCGCCGGCGGCAAGCTGTACCGCCAGGGCCTCATCAAGATGAACGAGTTTGTCACCCTGTGTGCCCGTGACCGCCTGCCCATGATCTGGATCCAGGATACCACCGGCATCGATGTGGGCGACGACGCCGAGGTGGCCGAGCTGCTGGGCCTGGGCCAGAGCCTCATCTACTCCATCCAGACCAGCAAGCTGCCCATGATGGAGATCACCCTGCGCCGGGGCACCGCCGCTGCCCACTATGTTCTGGGCGGCCCCCAGGGCAACGACAACAACGCCTTCTCTCTGGGCACCGCTGCCACTGAGATCAATGTTATGAACGGCAAGACCGCCGCCAACGCCATGTACACCGGCCGTCTGGCCAAGGATCAGAAGGCGGGCAAGGATCTGCAGCCCACCATCGACAAGATGAACGCCCTCATCGACGACTACGATGTGAAGTCCAAGCCTCTGTTCTGCGCTCAGGCCGGTCTGGTGGACGAGATCGTGGATATGCCCATGATGCGCAACTACATCGTGGCCTTCACCGATGCCTGCTATCAGAATCCCGAGAGCATCTGCCCCTTCCACCAGATGCTGCTGCCCCGGACCATCAAGGATTACGATAATCTGGGCAAGTAATAAATGCGCTGTTCCGGTGAAGAAATGAGTTTCACCGGGACAGCGATATAGGCAAAATGAACAAGGCGGCCCAATGCCTGAACGGCACAAGGTTTGGGAGGACGAAGCGCCGTATTCCGGCGTAAGACAGGGGACAAAAAGCGACAAAGTCGTCACTTCTTCCATTGACAAAATACGGGAAATTTGCTATACAGTACTGTATTTTGGAAAGGAGAAGATCCCTATGGCAGAAAAAATCTTATCGTACTTCGGAACCTACACACAAGCAGCCGATGGCGCGGCGGCAAGCTTCAAAGTGGAGTATTTGACCTCACTTGGAATTGCGGCGCTGGTGATTTTCCTGGGACACGCCCTGGTCAGTCACAGCAAGCTTTTGAAAAAGTTCGCCATCCCGGCCCCGGTGGTGTCCGGCCTTCTGGTCTCCATCGTCATCGCCCTGATCAAGGGGAGCGGAATTCTGGCCATCCAGTTTGATGTGTCAACCATTCAGGACCTGTGTCAGAACCTGTTCTTCCTGTGTGTCGGCTTCGGGTTCAGCACAAAGATGCTGAAGAAGGCCGGCGGCAAGCTGGCAATTAAGGTTGCTGTGGCGGCCTGCCTGCTCATTACCCTGCAGGATCTGGTCGGCGTGCTGGTGGGCAACCTGGTTGGGATGCACCCCCTGCTGTCCCTTCAGTGCTCCTCCGCGGCCATGTCCGGCGGCGTGGGTACTGCCGCTTCCTTCGGCGACACCTTTGAATCCTGGGGCGTGGAGGGCGCCAGAGCTGTGGGCGTGACCGCCGGCACAATGGGCAACATCCTGGGCTCCCTCATCGGCGGCCCTGTGGCGGCCTTCCTGATTTCCCGCCACAACCTGAAGGCCGACCCCAACGACCGGCCTGAGGCGGAGACCATTGGCAGCGCTCCCACCCTGAACAACAGCCGCATGGTCTCCATGTTCGCCATGCTGCTCCTGCTGGCGGCTCTGGGCATGCCCATCTACTGCCTGCTGGACAACATTCCTCAGATTGAGATGCCCAAGTTCATCGGCTGCCTGTTTGCCGGCGCGATCGGCCGCAATGTGATGGAAGCCGCGAATATCCGCTTCTACACCCCTGAGGTGGATGCCATTGAACACATGTTCCTGGAGCTGTACCTGGCCCTGGTGCTGATGACCATTGACATTACCGCTCTGCTGTCCGTGGTGGGCCAGATGGGCGTCATCCTGCTGGTCCAGGCCATCCTGATGGCTCTGTTCGCGATTTTCATTTCCTTCAACCTGTTCGGCCGGGACTACGGTGCGGCCGTTATGGCTGCCGGCAACTGCGGCTGGGGCTGCGGCTCTGGTCCTAATGCGGTGGCCAATGAGAAGGCTGTTATGGATGTATACGGCTATCACCATGTGGCCTGGGTGTTCTATCCCGCCTTTGCCGTGATCATCGACGATATCTACAACCCCCTGTTCCTGTCCTTCTTCGGCGGCATGTTCCGGTAAGGACAAAACCCGGAGAGGATCAATCCGGGGCAAGGCATATGGCCCTGCTACCTTAAAAAACGGAGAGACATGAAAGTATGAGTATTTACACCTTAGGAATCGACATCGGCTCCACCGCCTCCAAGTGCGTCATGCTTCGGGACGGCCGAGATATCGCAGCCAAGTCCCTTGTTGCCGTCGGCGCCGGCACCAGCGGCCCTCAGCGGGCCATCGCCCAGGTGCTGGAAGAGGCGGGGAAGACCCGGGAGGATATGGCGTTTATTCTGGCCACCGGATACGGGCGCAATTCCATGCTGGAGCTGGCTGACCAGCAGATGAGCGAGCTGAGCTGCCACGCCAAGGGCGCCTCATTCCTGTTTCCCGATGTCCACACTGTCATCGACATCGGCGGCCAGGATGTGAAGGTCCTTCAGATCGAGAACGGCGTGATGACCAACTTTGTGATGAACGACAAGTGCGCTGCCGGCACCGGCCGGTTCCTGGATGTAATGGCCCGGGTGCTGGAGGTAAAGGTAGAAGATCTGGGGACCCTGGGTGCCCAGTCCACCAAGAATATCTCCATCAGCTCCACTTGTACTGTCTTTGCCGAGAGCGAGGTCATCAGCCAGCTGTCCATGGACACCGACAAGCGGGATATCATCAACGGCATCCACCACTCCGTGGCCGCCCGTGTGGCCGGCCTGGCCCACCGGGTGGGCGTGCGGGACAAGGTGGTCATGACCGGCGGCGTGGCTCAGAACACCGGCGTGGTCAAGGCTCTGGAGGAGGAGCTGGGTCACATCATCTACACCTCGCCCCTGACCCAGTATAACGGCGCTCTGGGCGCCGCCCTGTTTGCCTATCAGAAGTACCAAAAGGAGCACAGAGACTGATCTCTTTGCCCCGCGCAATATCTTTGCTTACGCCTCACGCCCGTGGGAGAGAAAAACCTCTCCCACGGGCACAGACGCAAATATTTAGGGAGGAATTTACAATGGCTAAAGAAGTAAGCCCTGGCGTCAAGGCTCTGCGTAAAGTCGTGGAGGATGTCTATGCCGACGCCCGTAAGGCCCATGCCGAGGGTAAGTTGGTAGGCTGGTCCAGTTCCAAGTTCCCCTGTGAGCTGGCTGAGGCCTTTGACCTGAATGTGATGTATCCCGAGAACCAGGCTGCCGGTATCGCCGCCAACCGGGACGGCGAGCTCATGTGCCAGGCCGCCGAGGACCTGGGCTACGACAACGACATCTGCGGCTACGCCCGCATCAGCCTGGCCTATGCCGCCGGCAAGCGCGCGTCCCGGAAGTTTGATCCCGAGACCCTGGAGTTCATCATCGACCCCAAGAGCGGCAAGCCTCTGAAGGACGAGAACGGCAATGTGGTCATCGACCCCGAGACCGGCAAGCCCAAGAAGGACCCCAAGACCATGCAGCCCTACACCGTGCTGGATGACATCCATGAGATCGAGGCCCTGCCCGAGACCACCGAGAAGGAGCGGGCCTACAAGAACTTCCGTCGGGAGGCCATCAAGCCCTACCGTCAGATGCGGATGCCCCAGCCCGACTTCGTGCTGTGCTGCAACAACATCTGCAACTGCATGACCAAGTGGTATGAGAACATCGCCCGTATGTGCAACATCCCCCTGATCATGATCGATATCCCCTACAACAACACCGTGGATGTCCACGACACCAATGTGGCCTATGTCCGCGCTCAGTTCGACGCCGCCATCCACCAGCTGGAGGAGCTCACCGGCAAGAAGTTCGACGAGAAGAAGTTCGAGCACGCCTGCGAGAACGCCAACCGCACCGCCAAGGCCTGGCTGCGTGTGTGCGACTACCTGCAGTACAAGCCCGCCCCCTACAGCGGCTTTGACCTGTTCAACCACATGGCCGATGTAGTGACCGCCCGTGGCAAGGTGGAGGCCGCCGAGGCCTTCGAGCTGCTGGAGAAGGACCTGGCCGAGGCTGTCAAGGAAGGCAAGAGCACCACTCCCTTCCCCGAGAAGTACCGTGTCATGTTCGAGGGCATCCCCTGCTGGCCCAAGCTGCCCAACCTCTTTAAGCCTCTGAAGGCCAACGGCGTCAATGTCACCGCCGTGGTGTACGCCCCCGCCTTCGGCTTTGTGTACAACAACATGGACGAGATGGCCCGCGCCTACTACAAGGCCCCCAACTCCGTATGTATCGAGCAGGGCGTGGATTGGCGTGAGGGCATCTGCCGGGACAACAAGGTGGACGGCGTGCTGGTCCACTACAACCGCTCCTGCAAGCCCTGGTCCGGCTATATGGCCGAGATGCAGCGCCGCTTTACCAAGGATCTGGGTGTGCCCTGCGCCGGCTTCGACGGCGACCAGGCCGATCCCCG
>JAXUUN010000005.1:0-98113 GCA_037231075.1 bacterium
AACAGTACGAACTCAACCGAACAAGCTGCGTCTTCGGAAGATACCGGGGAGTCTGCCCCTGCAAACAGTATGAACCCAACTGTAATTGCTGTGAATGCCGGCACAGACGAAACACCGTATATCCTGTTGGCATTTGATAGCAGCATTACCGAGGAGCAGATTAAGGGCGCCTTGAAGATAAAAAAAGATAGCCAAGATATTGACATCAACTGGCTGGGTGATAGCACCGAAATTGATTCCAACTCTGCCATCAACGCAGACACTGACATCATAAAGAATAATGAGGACGGGAAAGAATACCGCGTGGCGATCCTGCGTTTGAAGGAAGGCGGGTCCTATCAGGTCGATACAGGAGATCTTGCACTTCAGAAATCCGAGAGCGCTTCCGTTACGTCGTTTGAAAAGCTGAATCTTACCCTTAACAACAATCAGGTGTCGGGTGAAATCAAATACGCCGAGGAAAACACAAAGTATGTGCTTCGCACCTATTTTGCCAACGCCGAGGGCGGCGCGGATTATCTGATCGACGAGCAGGAGATAACGAACAGCTCCAGCATCTCGGTCAATATTCCCTCCATGGGTGCGCTGGCCCCGTCGGGCGAATACTATGTGACCTCTTTCCTGATGACGGAAAAGAGCGTGGAAAGCATCGACGAGAACGGCGAAAAGGAAACCCTGACCGGCCTTGTCGCCATCGACCATCAGCAGTTTAATACTCAGGTAAGCTATCAGAACCAAAACCAGCCGACCGCACCCCAAACTGTTACGCTGGAGCTGGCCGGAAACGAGGTCATGACGGCGACATGGGGTGCCGTGACTGATGCCGACGGCTACGCCGTGACGATTTATCAGAAAGACGGCAACGACTGGATCGACACCGGCTTTGGTTACGACCTCGATAAAGAAACGACCTCCATCAATATGGCGCTGACTGTGGGTGGAGAAGAAACAACAAAGTCTAAAAACCTGTCTGAAAACGAGACTTACAAGGTGGGCGTTAGTGCCTATAAAACCATCGAGGGCGGCAAGTATTACAGCGCGGAAACCGAGTCTGCGGAGAATGGTGTGTATCTGCCTGAATATACGCCGCTGGATATGATGCTCTCCGTGAATGGAACGACCTGCACAGCCGATGAACATGGCGTATATCGCGCCTATGTGGACGGCAAGGACGATGTGCTGACGGTAAGCTGCACGACCGAGAACGTCACCTACAAAGTCACAAGAATGGACAAGACTAGCGACAACGAGATTTCGACGGATTCTGACGGTGCTTATCCGATTCCCAACTTTGAGGGCAGTCTGATGTTCAAAATCGACGGCATTTCCGAGATTGAGAACAGCACCGCAAAGGATGTGACCAGCGTATTCCTGTTGGTGAGCGTGGACAAAACAGCACCCGTGCTGACGCTCTCCGATCCGGTATTCTATGCCGATATGACCACGGGTGCGTATCAGATCACCGGCACAGCGGATGCGGGAAGCAAAATCATTTATGGAAATGATGGTGCATCGGTCAATGCAGGCAGCGACGGAACCTTTACCATTCCCGGTACGCTGGATAAAAACAGCGGTGTTCTCTCCCTCTGCGCACAGGACAGCGCAGGGAACAAATCCACATCGCGGTTTGCGCTGATTACGAAGCAAAACACCGCTACCGAGTTCATCGTCACCTTTGACGGAAACGGCGGTACGCCCTCTGTCGGCAGCATGACCACCACCAATCAGAAGCTGACCTCTCTGCCCAGCGCCTCCCGAAGCGGCAGTTACAGCTTCGACGGCTGGTACACCGAAAAGAGCGGCGGCACAAAGATCACGACGGATACCGTATTCCATGCAGATACCATCGTCTACGCTCACTGGACATACACCGGCGGCTCATCTTCCAATGATGGGGAGGGTTCCGTTAACAACGATGCCACCATCATCCAACGCCCCGATGTGAACGAACCCAATGTCCCCACCACGGCGCTGAGTGAGAAGGTCAAGACAGACGCTAAGGGCAATGTGACCATTACCAATCCCATGGTATCGGATGCCATCAAGGCAGCAAAGGATGATACGAAAAAGCATGGTAATCAGAAAAATGGTGTTGCGGTGGAAGTCCCTGTGGAGATTGATAAGAAGCTGGACAGTGTACAAATCACGCTGAAAGCGGATGCACTGGATACTTTGGTGAAGGAAAATGTCAAGCGCTTCACCATCGACACAGACCGGATGACCGATTTCGGCTTCACCTTGGATACCCTCAAGGAGCTGAACCGCCAGACCAGCGGCGACATTATCTTGAAGGTGAAGAAAACTACCGTTTCCTCTATTGAGGCAAAGGCGACTATCGGAAATCGCCCCGTTTATGACATCTCCCTGTGGGAAGTCAAAAACGGCAAGGAAACCAAGCTGAGCAACCTAAATGGAAAGACTATCAGCATTGCCATTCCGTACACACCGGCAAAGAACGAGCAGCCCGGCAACCTCTATGCGGTTTCTGTGGATGGAAATGGTAAGCCCCAGTGGATCACCAAGTCCAGCTATGATGCCGACCAGAAGGCAGTCATCTTTGAGCTGATACAGCCCGGTGTTTACGGCGTGGGCTATGATGCTAAAATGCCAGCCTTTACCGACATCGAAAATCACTGGGCTAAGGATAACATTCTCTTTGTGGTCAGCCGCGGGCTGCTGAATGGCACCAGCGAAACCACATTCAGCCCCAATACCGGCATGACCAGAGGAATGTTTGTCACCGCTCTTGGACGGCTGGCGGGTGTTGATCCTGCTGATTACCAGAGTGGCAAATTCACCGATGTGAAAGCCGATGCCTACTATGCACCGTATGTCAACTGGGCGGCAAAGACCGGTATCGTCAGCGGAACAACAGACACCACCTTCGCCCCGGATACCAACATCAACCGGGAGCAGATGGCGGTCATTATGAAGAACTACGCTGTCAAGCTGGGCTACACAGTTCCGAAAGCCCTGGAAGCCGTGACCTTTGCGGACAACGCAAGCATTTCTTCCTGGGCAAAGGAGGCAGTTAAGTCCATGCAGCAGGCGGGCATCCTGGCGGGCAAGACGAACAATCGCTTTGACCCTGCAGGAACCGCCACCAGAGCCGAAGTCGCCACCGTCCTGCGGCGGTTTGTAGAAATCATCATTGACCCGCAGACCGCAAACGGCTGGCAACAGAATGACAGCGGCCAGTAGAGCTATTACAAAAATGGGAAGCCGGTGAAGGGCTGGCTCTCCGATGACCAGAAGTGGTACTGGCTGGATAAGACGACCGGAATGATGTTTGCCGGCGGCTGGAAGCAGATTGACGGCAAGCAGTATTACTTCTACACCGATGGTTCTATGGCGGTAAATACCACCATAGACGGCAAGACCATCGGTGCGGATGGAGCCAGAAAGTAGTTATCTCCGCCCACTCCGCCATAGAGACTCAGCGGTTCTATCGCTCTCTGGGCTGTGTGGACGCGGCCCAGCCCCAGCAAAAGCATATAGAGGCCGAGCCCTTCGACTGCCAGCTGGAATACAGACTGTAAAAGCCCGAGCTGCATGGAAGTAAAACATAAGCTCCCCCGGAAGGCAAACGCTTTCCAGGGGAGCTTTGTGGTTACTTGGGAGCAGTATGTATTTCATACACTATGGATTTCCACTTATCCACAGAGCATGACTTTGGCGGAGAAAGCGCCATTCTGATGGGTAAACGTACTTGTACCGCCGTTTTTTTCCGCAATATGGTTGACAGCCTGGATACCAATTCCGCTTTCTTTTCGCTTTGATGAGAGGAAAACGCCATTTTTTTCGTTGACTTTACCGTCAAATGCATTTACAACCTCGATCAGAAGAAGCCTCTTGGCATGCACATATGCTGTTATTTCGATTTGCCGGCGAGCGGGTGCGGTGCGAAGGCTGGCTTCCAGCGCATTTTCCAGTAGATTGGATAAGACCAGGCACATATCGACCTCATCGATCGGAAGCGATTCCGGCAGATCGAGCTTGGTGCGGAAGGGAATGTCCTCGCGCTTTGCAAGAGCGCAGTAATAGCCGACAACACTGTCCGCCGTACGGTTTTCACAGAAGCACATATCGAGATTCGGGATGCGGGAGACAGTTTTTGCAAGGTAGCTTTTCAAGTCCTCCAGTTCACCAGCCTCGGCCAGCGCAGAAATATGATTTAATTGATGGCGCATATCGTGCCGCGCCTGCCGGGCCTCTTCAATGGCGGTCTTGAGGCTCTCATAGCGCTGCTGCTGCATGGAAAGCAGCTGGTTTTCCTGCTGTAATCTTGCGTTGCGGTTGAGGCTGTTCGCCATCAGAAGGAAAATCGTGTTGAACCAGAAAAGCAGCACCAGAAGCGCAATGCTGAGCACAATGTAACCCTGCAGGACTCTTCCTGTCTGAAGTGTTGTCTGGTAACGCGGGATCATGAACAGGTTTAGAAGGATGAACCCCAGCGGTAAAACCCAGAACACATACCATGTCTGTGCAAAATTGTCGTCCTCGACCATCGCACGCACCGCATGGGTCGACGGATAGGATGCCGCCAGCACAAAAACCCAGCAAACTGCGTTATAAAAAACGCAGGCAGCAAAGCAGAACCAGGGCCCATCCGGCGGCAGCTGCATATGCAGGACAATCGCCGCGCTGACGGCTCTGGAAAGGCTATTCAGGCAGGCAAATACCGCGCAGATCGACAGCGCGATCGTTCCGGATTTCCAGAGGGATATCCGGAGCGTTCTGGTATACAGAACAATCGCAAGCAGCGTGATACCCGCAAGGACAAAAACAGTGGAAATGCGAAGCCGATAGCAGACGAGCCCGCCGACGACGCCCAGGCCCGCCATCAGCGGCAGAAGCCAGGCGGCAAGATTTCTTGGCGACTGCTTCAGATAGGATTTTACAGGGAAATATGCAAGCAAAAGGCCAGGGAGTGCGACGAACAGTTCCAGCATCGGACGCAGAATATCTTTCATCTCATACGCTCCCCTTGCAGCAGAAATTCCATAAACGCCTGCCGGGCAGGCTTCAAAAGCTCCTGGATGACATAGACACGGCTGCCGTCGGTCATACAGAAGGCGGCATCCCGAAAATCAGCGGCGTTCTCTAAATTGACGATCACACCGCGGCCGCAGACGAAAAAGCGTGGATCTTTTTTAAGCGGCTCGGTGAACGCCTTGAAGCTTTGGCGCGTGGCCAGCGTTTTTCCGGCGGTGGTGCGGATGTTGATTCTATGAGCAAAATGCTCGGCGGAAATAATGTCCCGATAGCGAAGACGGACGTCGCTGCCGCTGACTTTCACAGTCAGAACCGGCTCAGGACGCGGCAGTTTTGCAAGCATTTCGGTAAGCAAACCGGAGAGTTCTTCCTCGGAAAAGGGCTTCACGAGATAGTGAAGTGCCCGCACCTGAAAGCCTTCGAGCGCGTGATCGGTAGACGTCGTGGTGAAGATCAGAAGGCAGTCTGTGTCCGTCTTTCGAAGCTCCTTCGCTGCGTCCATGCCGCTTAAGCCCTCCATGTAAATATCGAGAAACGCGGCCGAAAAGCGCCGCTCTTTTTCTGCCGCGAGAAAAGCCTCGCCGCTTTCAAATCCCAAAATATCCGCTTCCACACCGCGAAGCGCCAGCTGATGCGATAAGCGTTCTTTCAGCAGTGCGCGTTCGGTCTTGAGATCATCCACAATTGCAATCCTCATGCTGACCGACTCCTCCCCTCCGTAAAAAACTCCAGTATGATTATATCACAGATGTCCTGCCCCGGCACACCAGCAAAGCCAGATTTCGTGTCGGAAACGGGGCTTTCGTGCCAAACAGCTTGAAAAGCGTGTGTGCATTCGTATACTGACAAGCAGAAAACGTCAACGACGGCAGAAAGGAGGAGCGCTGTGTACCGAATTGCCGTGCTGACAAATAGTGAAGCGCAAGAAGCTTTTTTTACAGAGCAGGTCTCGCAGTTCTGCGCCGAATGTGAACGGTTTCCCGTAATTGAAACATTCCGCGATCAGGAACAGTTTTTTGAAACTGCACAGAAAACGCCGCCGACCAATGTGGTGATCGCCCTGCCGGGTGTCGACGGATTGAATGCGGTGGAACATCTGCGTGCGCTTTGCCGCAATACGCGCATCATCTGGTGCAGCGATCTTGATTTTTCGCTTCATGCTTTCCGACTGCGTGCAGATTATTTTCTGCTGGAGCCGGTAACAAAAGAAGCTTTCCAGCAGGGGCTTTGCGCCTGGCTGAACGAGAAAAATTTGGTTGCTCAGCTCCGGCCCAACTACGCCGAAACCAACAAGGAGGACTATTTATGAAAAAGAGAAGCATCATCCGTTCTGCGCTATGCCTTATGCTGGCAGCAGCATTGTGTCTGTCAATGGCCGCCTGTGGTAGAACACAGACACCCGCAGACGAAGGTACAACTTCAGAATCTTCTGCGCCGTTATCCGGTGCACTGCCCGTGAAGGCTTTGCAGCCCAAACAGGTGGAGGAAAACCCCTACATGGCAAAGAGCGATGCGAATATTCATCACGACGGGTACAACACCGACTCCACGGATGAAATTCTGCCGCTGGGCATTTACCCGGAGATCAATGTCTCCTACGAGACGACGAACGCAAACGCCTCCCCTGCCATCTACTTTGACAGCTACGGTCATGCGGTCGTGCCGCTGCTCGGCGGCATCGCCATCCGCGATCTGAACGCCGAAGAGACGAAGACGCTCGGCTATTTCTCCCCGAAGCAGCACGACGGCGGTGGTTACGTCATCCAGAGTTCCTACACGTTCCTTGACTCCGAAAACCGTATCGTCTGCCCGACCAGCAACAACCATGTGCTGATGCTCCGTGCGACGGAGGAAGACGGCAGCGTCATTCCAGAATTTGAAAAGGTTCTGGATATCGATATCAAGGCTGCAGCAGAAGCCGCGCTCGGCAAGGAGCTGACGCAGAATCTTCTTTCCGTGGTCTTTGACTACGACGGAAACCTTTGGTTTGCAACGGGCGGCTTCCGTATCTACCCCGAGCGCCAGCAGCAGGGCGTTCTCGGCTACATTGCCCGTCCGGCCATCGATGCGATTTTAAGCGGCGAACAGACGGATCTTTCGAAGGCAGTCTTCGTCTACGAGCTGACGCCCGGCGAGGGTGCGGAAAACGGCATCGCCGCTTCCCGTGACGGCGCAGTCATTCTGACCAATATGAACTGCTATCTGCTGCGCGCCGACAATGGCGTGGACGTTGCGTGGTGCACGCCGTATGAGAGCGTTGGTGCAAAGGTCAGCGGTGAAGGCGATAAGACCACCGGCGGCGGTCTTGCATGGGGCGGCGGTTGCTCGCCCACGCTGACGCCGAACCTTGTGATGTTCACCGACAACGCAGACCCCGTGAAGCTTCTTGCGCTCGACATGAAGACCGGTGAGGTCGTAGCCAGTATGCCGGTTTTGGATGATCTGCCCGAGGGGTATCAGGTGGCGGTTGAGAACTCTGCGATCGTCTATGACGACGGTGAAGGCACGGTCAGCACGATTGTCTGCAACTGGTTCGGCGCGGGCAACGCAGGTCTTGCCGACCCCAACAGCGACTCCTCGATTCAGAGCTATGCCAACATTTATGACCAGAACTGGCTGATGAAGGGTAATGTTATGATTGCCCCGGGCGTCGAGCGCGTGGACACCGTGAAAACCGATAGCGGCTATGAGATGAAGAGCATCTGGTCTCGAAATGACCTGAGCGATACATCGATTCTCAAGCTCTCCACCGCGACGGGCTATATCTACGGCTATGTGCAGGATCTGACCACCGGGATGTGGCAGTACATCATTCTGGACTTTGAGACCGGCGAGACCGTCTTTGCGATGGACGTTTCCAACAGGTTTGGCTACAACAACATGGCCATCGGGATGTACGCCGGAAACAGCGGCAACGCACTCTACTGCCCGACGGGCTATATGGAGCTGCTGCGCTTACAGGATCGCTTTGTGTATCTGCCGGAGATGCCGTATCGTGAGGTAGACTTAGACAAGGCGGCAAGAAATATCCTTTCGCAGGAGCAGTTTGAACTTGACGGCGGCGAAGGTACGGTCGCCAGCTGGAGCAACAGCGTGAGCATCCGCAACGTCCACCCCAACACCACGGTTGCGTTCCGTATGAACAATCTGTCTGGCAGCGCTTCCGACCTGAGCCTCTACGCCTACGGCACGGACGGCAAGCTGGCGAAGGTCGCTTCTGAGCTATGGTCGATCACGGATGAGACCGGTGAGGCTGTGACGGAACTCACCGACGGAACGCTCTATGAAGTGCGCATCACTGTCGCCGACGGTGGTGAACTCGACCTGAGTGAAGTGGAAAAGGAGATCAAGTTCTCCTGCGTACTTGGGAAATAAATCATTTCAGAATCCGGCGTTTTGAACGCCGGATTCCTTTTAAACAATCATATTCATTACGGAGGAAGTGCCCATGAAACGAATGATTGCGGCAGCACTCATGTTCTTATTGCTGCTTTCTGTCACCGCTTGCGACAAAGCGTCATCTAAAGAATCCACACCGCTGAATGCCGAAAGCAAAGCTGCAACAGAAATTACAGCGCAGGCCAACGCCGAGGTCTATCAGCTGCTCGATTTTGACGACGAGCAGGAGGCTGAATTTGCAGGCCGCGGCCTCATCTTCGCGCCGGACTCGCTCGTCATCCAGGCCGAAAACGGCATGACGATCTGGTCGCAGGACGCGTATGACTTCGTGCGGGAAAGCGGCGATGCGCCCACGTCTGCAAACCCAAGCCTCTGGCGCAACACGCAGTACAACGCCCGTTACGGCCTGTTTGAGGTCACGGACGGCATCTATCAGGTGCGCGGCTATGATATTTCGAACATCACCTTCGTCCGCAGTGAAAACGGCTGGATCATCATGGATTGCGGCAGCAGCCGCTATACTGCGTCCGAGGCACTGAAGCTCTTCCGTGAGCAGATGGGCGATGACCGCATTGTCGCTGTCATTATTAGTCATGCGCATGTCGACCACTACGGCGGCATCGAGGGGCTGATCGGCACAGAAGATGTGGCGGACGCATCGCTTCCGCTGGACGAGCAAATTGCCTCAGGCAAGACAGCCATCATCGTGCCGCAGGGCTTTGCTGACGCGGTCATGAAGGAAAACGTCTTGGTCGGGACGGCGATGAAGCGCCGCGCGATCTACCAGTACGGCAGTTTCCTGCCGTACTGCGAGCAGGGACGGCTTTCCGTCGGTATCGGTCTGACCGTCGTGCAGGGCGGCACGGGCTATCTCGCACCGACATATGAGGTCACCGACACACTCTTTGAGACGGAAATTGACGGCGTGAAGGCTGTCTTCCAGCTGACGCCGGGCACGGAGTCTCCCGCGGAGATGAATACATATTTCCCTGACAAACAGGCGCTCTGGATGGCGGAAAACTGCACCGGCACGATGCACAACCTCTACACGTTGCGCGGCGCAGAGGTACGCGACGCCAACGACTGGGCGCGGTACATCACGCAGGCGCAGACGCTCTTTTCGGACGCGGAGGTTGTGTTCCAGTCACACAACTGGCCGCACTGGGGAGCCGATGTGGTGCAGGAATATCTAACCAATACCGCCGCTGTCTATAAATTCATCCACGACCAGACACTTTTGTACATCAATCAGGGCTACACCGCGACGGAGATCGCCGCCACGATCGAGTTGCCGGAGGCTTTGGATAAGGTCTGGTACACGCGGCAGTATTACGGCACGCTTCGCCACAATGTCCGCGCGGTATATCAGAAATACATGGGCTGGTATGATGCGAATCCCGTGCACCTGAACGAGCTGGAGCCGAGCGAATACGCGAAAAAGCTCGTAGAATATCTCGGCGATCCCGAAAAAGTGCTCGAACAGGCGCGCGCGGACTATGAGAAGGGCGAATACCAGTGGGTCGCGCAGATCACAAACACGCTCGTCTTCGCAGACTCTGAAAATATGGACGCGCGGTATCTCTGCGCGGACGCGCTCGAGCAGCTTGGCTATCAGGCGGAGTCCGGCGCGTGGCGCAACGCGTATCTCGCCGCAGCATATGAGCTGCGAAACGGTACAGGCAGCTATCCACAGGTCAGTAGCATCGGCGCCGGCACGACGGCGCAGGGCATGGATGCGCAGACAATGTTAGACTACATGGGTATCATGCTCGATACGGAAAAGCTTGCAGATACGTCCTTTACCATCCGGCTTAAGCTCACGGACGGCGAGGATTATTTCCTGAAGCTCCACCACGGCGTCCTGCTGTATTATAAGGACGATGGCACGGCGGAGGCCGACTTGACGCTCTCAACCGTCCGCACCGGCATTCTCGCCATTGCAAACAGTGATCAGGAAAATATCGCTAAGCTTGTCACAACAGAAAGTGGAGATATGACACTGTTTGAGGATCTGTGCACCAGTATGACCACACCGGAATTGTATTTTAATATTATCGAGCCATGATTACCGCTCATCTGACTATATCGTGTATGGCTTATTTTCAGGATATCTACCATTCCGATCTGAGCCACAGGGCCAGAGCGGTCTATATGTATCTCAAAGATCACATCGACAGTGGGGGGCGGTGCCGGTTGGGGATCCGGACCATAGCCGCCGAACTGGGTCTCTCCCGCTCCACGGTCAAGCGGGCGCTGGACGATCTCTACGGAGCCGGTCTGCTCACCAGAGAGCCGCGCTGGCGGGAGAACGGGAGCCTCAGCTCCAATCTATACCGACTATTATGAATTCAAAATAAAAGGTCCACCGCCAAGGGGAGAATTAGCCCTGGCGGTGGACCGAGGATAGGTTCATGATGAACCAGCCAGAAGATCCCACTCTAAGGAGAGACTAAGACAGAAGAGAATTGAGAGAGGAATAGAAATTACATCCAATGTCCTCGCAACTTTTGCGATGTATGACAAAGTATGCTCAACGAACTCATCAACCGCATCGGAAAGGAGAAAATCATACAATCTACTATAAGTTTGTGGGTGTGTTACAGTAATCTTCTCTTTACCAATTTGAGTGTTCATCATCTGTTGTGAATCGGTAGGGTGATCCCCACCTGAAAGACATCCTCTCCGGGGTAGAGATCCAGCGTCCCGCCGCGGCGCTCTACCGTCTCCCGCACTGAACTCAGGCCGATGCCACAGCGGACACCTCCTGCCTTGCGGGAGAGGATATGTCCCTCCGACCGGACAAACCGCCCGTCGTAGGTGTTCTCCACCAGAAGGAACAGTGTCCCCTCCGTGGCCCGGCTGGTGAGGGACAGCCGCCGCTCCCCCCGGCTCTGGCGCTGGCAGGCCTCCAGGGCGTTTTCCAGCAGGTTGCCCAGAACAGTACACCACTCCACGTCCACCAGAGGGACCCCCGCCGGAATGGTCAGAGCCAGGTCCGCCCGGATCTCCTGCCGCTGGGCGGCGGCGCTGTAATATTGCAGCAGGGCGTCCACCGGCGCCCGGTTGCAGAAACTGCCGGGGGACACCCCGGGCCGCCGTGCCAGAACGGAGGGGAAATCCTCCAGATAGCGCAGCAGCTCCCGGCGGTGTTCCTCGGTCTCCGGACGGCTCTCAATCTGTCCCGCCAGCTCCGTGATGGTACGCAGGTGCTGACGGAAGTCGTGGATGAGCCGTCGGTTTTCGTCGGAGCGCTGGGCGAGCTGGTCGGCGTACTCCACCTGCATGGCCAGCTGCCGCTCCATCTGCCGGTACTCCGCCGCGAAGGCCAGATTGAAGCGGTAGGCGCTGACGATGTCCCGCCAAAGGACATACCCGATGACCAGCGTCATGGCAAAGCTGCCCCACTCACCGAACCAGCCGGTAACCACCGGCTCAAAGGCCGGCAGCAGCCGGTCCCAGAGAAGAAGCGTTGCATAGAAGGCGGCGGCGAAAAACAGCGGCGCGGCCTGGGGGATCTGCTGCCGGACCGCCCGGAGGGCCGCTCCCAACAGATAGACCGCGGAACCAATTTTGAAGCAGAAAATCAGCAGGGAGAATGCTTTCATCACCGGTATCGTCAGGCATGGAGACAGCAGTCCGTAGCAGAGGGCTGCCAGGCAAAACAGCCAGCCCGCGATTTCCACCGTCAGGGCAACTGGGCGTCGGGTCTGACAGAGCCGGTTTTGCAGCGTTACCACCAGCACCACCATGGCATAACCCACGGAGATCTCCAAGGCATACCAGGGCCGGGGTGGCAGGGCGGCGGCGCTGTGCAGAATGGGGTAGGCAGTGAACAGCGATCCTGCCAGGCACAAAAGGGCGAAAAGCAGGGCGTTTTTGTGGCGCATCCGCACACCGAAATAGGCAGCCAGCGCCGCCCCCAGCACCCCGCACAGCGTCACGCACACCGCCAGTCCCAGCCGCAGCCCCCGGCTGAGGTTGACTGCCAGAGGCGTACCCAGGGCCGGGGGATAGACCAGGCCGCTGTAAAAGTGGGAGTCATCCCGCACCGCCAGCAGGATGGTGGTGAGACCGCTTCCTGTAAAGGTGACCATGCGGTTCTGGGTGCGGGGCTGGTAGTGCTCCAAGTCCGGTTCCCCCACCTGCAATTCCAGATTTCCGTTGAGATAGAGCCGATAGGCGGAGTAGATCTCCGGCAGCTCCAGGCCGTATTGGGCGGGATCCTCCGGAAGCTCCAGGGTCAGCACATAGGTCCCGCAGCCATGGGGCGTCACCCCGTCCGGCTGGTCAAAGCGGGTGCGTTCCCCAATAGAGGTGTAGATCATGTAGTGTTCCGTGCCGTGTGCCGTCCACTCCTCCGGGGTGAGAAGCACGCCGGGATAGAAGGCCCAGCCGTGGATGAGGAAGTGGAGGTCGGTCTGCTCCAGTTCCTCATCCGTCAGGGTCAGCAGGCCGTCCATAGGCTGGGCGCCGGGGCGGGTATATTTGTTGTCCCAGATATACAAGCTCAGGCACAGGGCGGAGCCCAGCACCACGGCCAGCAGCAGGGCCAGCAGCTGACGGTAGACAGGTTTCATCGCCGCCACCTCCTCCAGAGAAGGGCCCCAAGGCCAACCAGCACCGCCCCGCCCAGGAGAATCAGAGCGGCGGAGGGGATTGCCTCCCGTTTAGGCATAGACGGCTCTGACAGTTCTTCAGGTTCCTGAGATGCAGAAGTCTGCTCCGGGAGTTCGGGCTCCGGGCTGTCCGAAGGGGCGGCAGGCTCCCTGGCGGTCTGCTCCGACGAGTCAGACGGCTGTGTGGACACGGCACAGGACTTCGTCTGCGCGGGAACGGCGGCCCCTGCTTCTTCCTCTGCTGTGACTGGTTCCTCCGACTGGGCGGCGGGGAGTGCATCCGGCACGGGTTCCGTCTCCGACTGCTCGGTCAGCATCTCTGACAGGGTGTACCGGCCCGTATGCCGGATAGGAAAGACCGCGATGCCCCGCTCGGCATCCAGTGTTCCGGCAGCGGCCGTACCATCTTCCCCCGTCAGCACGAGGACAGCTCCATCCTGTTCCAGCGTGACCGGCAGCATCACCTCACAGTCCGGAAAATCGGATATTCCCCGCCCGTCCACCTCCACAGTGAGGGAAAAGCCGTCCTCCGTGGGAAACAACTCAATGTAAAAGACGCTGTCAGCATGGAGGGAAAGAGCGTCTAAGGCGGCGTCAGACAGGGTGAGGGTCACCCCCTGCTTGGAAAAGCGCACCGGCCCCACCTGGGCCATGGTCAGCACCCGGGCCCCGGACAGCAGGCTTTCGGTCTCCGTCACCCGCTCCTGAAAGGGCTCCGGTTTTGAAGCCTCCGAATCTTCCTCTGGCGGCTCCGGGCGGCGGGGCGGATCCTCCTCCGGCTCCCATGGCTCCGGGGCGGCATCGGTATGGTCATTTCCGGTGTCAGCGGGAGGCTGGACGATGTCCTGGGGCGGATTTCCGCCGGTGTCCCCGCCGTCCCGGTCCCCGTCGTGGTAGCCCTCCAGCACGATCTCGTCGGCGTAGAGAAAGGATAAGATTCCCGTCTGTCCGCCATCGTAGTCGGCCTGGATGCGGTAATGGCACCCCGTATTCAGAAGATCGGTGAACAGGGACAGCTGGGTTTCATCCCAGTAGGCTCCGTCCGTAATCTCCTCCCACGGCCCGCCATCCTCCGACAGCCATACGCGCACAGCAGCCAGATCGCCGGGTGGGGCCACCCAGGGAAAGACCAGTGCCCCCCGTGCGGCCAGAAGGCAGTTGAGTTCCGGCCTGCCCTGCTGCTGGACGGAGACGGGAACGGTGATCTGGGGCAGAACAAGCCCATCCCCAAAGACCGTGTTTTCCGGCAGGAGCACCGTGCCCACCGCCAGATAGACCCCCACGGTCTGGAATTCCACGCCGGAGAAGTCCCACTCGATGGCGGCGGTCACGGTTTTCCCACTCTCCGTTTCGCATTGGAGGGTATAGGGGGAGAAGCAAAATTTCTCCTCCAGAACCTCCAAAGCACTGCCCAGGGGCAGGGCAAATGCGTCAGTATAGGGGTACCAGGATTCCACTGCGGTGATGACCTCCGGGGACTGATCCTCCACCGTGACCGGGATGTACAGTGCCCCCGGCACACCCTCGGCGAGGACGTAGCCCTCGGGCAGCTCGATCCGTCCCACCGCCTGATAAGTCCCGGTCTTGGTTTGGTCGATGTCGCCAAAATCCCAGGCCACGCCCAGGGGTTCCTGCCGGCTCTCCTCCCCCGCCGTTACAAGGGCGGTCACCGATTGATGCTGAACCGCCAGCCTGTATAGCGGCTCCAGATCGTCGTCGCTGTTGCCCGTCTGCTGCACCGGGAGGGTAACGGCGGGCAGAGCGGGCAGACCGTCTCCAGCAAAGCCGGTCACGACGGCGGAGATCATGGGCGCAGGCTGCGGGGGTTCCTCCGGTTCCGGCGCAGGCAGGCCACCCTCCGGCAGACCGCTTTCTTCTGTGGCCGCAGGCGGCGGGGTCTCAGGTTCTGCGGCATAGGCGGGCCAAGCGCCGCTCAGGGTCAGGAGCAACACCAGCAGTAGGGCGGTCCCTCTGTCTCTTTTCCTCATTGTGGTTCCCTCATTCTTCCAAACATATAGGCCCGGTATTGGGCCAGGATCTCCCGCCTGCGCCGGGGGGCGATGGGCAGGATGCTCCCGTCGTCCAGACGCAGCTCGTCCCCCGTCTGGGCGGCGATGTGGTCCATGTTCACCAACACTCCCTTGAAACACAGGAGAAACCGCCGGTCCCGCTCCAGCGGGGCGGCCGCGGCGGAAAAGCTGCGGCCCAGGGGCAGGTCTCCCCGGGTGGTGTGCAGCACCACGCTGCGCTGCTGTACCTCCAGATACCGGATCTGACGGGTGTCCACCTCCAACGTCCGCCCCTCCACCGTAACGGCAAGGGTGGGTACCTGGAGGGCCCGCCCCAGGCGGCAGTTGGTCATGGCCTGGGCAAAGTCCTCGTCCTTCACCGGCTTGATAAGGTAGTGGGCGCTGTTGAGGGAGAAGCCCTGGCGCATAAAGTCCTCGCTGGTGGTAAGAAAGACCAGCTTGCAGTCCATGTCCCTGGCCCGGAGGGTTTGGGCGGCCTCAATGCCGGTGATGCCGTCCATGTAAATGTCCATAAACACCAGATTGAACCGCTGGCCCTGCTCCAGAGCCGCAGAGAACGCTTCTCCGCTGGCAAAGGCAGTCAACTCGTATTCCAACCGTTCCCGGGCCATATAGTCCGCCAGCTTTTTCGCCAGCCACGCCCGGTCCCGCTCCAGATCATCCACCACGGCAATGCGGTATGGCGTCATATTGATCCCTCCCGTCCGCATAAAATTCCAGTTTCAGTATACCATAAATCTACCGGCCCGGACGTGTATTTCGCGCCAAAAAAATGCACTTCGTGCCAATGACCTTGCGCTCCCCTTGACAACCTGATACCGTATAGATGACACCAGACTGTGAAAGCCTGGTGTTTTTTATTTTCAAAATTGGCGGAAGGAGGTGCGCCCGGATGAAGCTGGCCATCTGTGCCCCGTTTATGGAGTCCGATCTGTGGCAGCAGCGGCTGCGGCGGGCTGCGCCCCGGGCGGCGCTGGAGTTTGACGAGTTCTACCGCCCGGAGGAGGTCCGCTCCATCCCCGGTTTCCAGTATGATGCCGGGGTGGTGGCTATGAAGGGGGCGCTGGGGCTGGAACTGGCCACGGCCCTGCGGGAGCGGTCTGCCGCCCTGCCCCTGCTGTGGCTCAGCGACGACGAGAAATTCGGCCTGGCGGCCTTTGACTTAGGGGCGGCCATGCTGCTTCCTCTGAACTGTACCGACCGGGAACTGGCCGATGGCCTGCGCCGGTGCGGAGTAAAAGAACGATGGGAGGCGATGGGATGATTGCGCTGATCTGTGACAGCTGGGAAAACTTCTGGAGGGAGGTGCTGTCCCCCTGGGGAGAGATAAAAGCCTTTCCCGACGGGGTGACGCTGGCATACTACCTGCAGCATGGCGGTCCCTGCGACCTGGCAGTGGTGGCGGTTGACGGGGCGGACGGCATGAACTACTGCGACTACGCCCGGCATATACGCCCCGGAGTCCGGGTGCTGTGGGTGACCCAGGATGCGGATTTTGCCCCCCGCAGTCAGCGCATGGGAGCAGATGGCTTCCTGGTCAAGCCCCTGCCCCGGGGCGAGCCGGAAAATACCCTGCACCGCATCCTGGGCCCGCCCGGCAGCGCCGGGTGACCACACGCAAAACCCATTGGCAAGGGGGAACCCCCTTGCCCCCGGAGGGACCCCTCCGGGGGTTGATCCCTCTTGTCCCACATTTTTATATGGAGGCGATCTGATGAAGCACATAAGAAAAAACTGGAGACGGTTTGCCGCTGTGCTGCTCTCCGCCGCGCTGATGATTTCCACGGTTTCGCAGACGGCATTCGCCGCCGGAGCAGACACCGGCAAGGCGATACAGCTTGTGGACGGCGGAACGGCCGCAAACATCAGCGGCGGGCAGGCCAGCAGCGTTTATTTCGGAACCTATCCGCAGAACAGCGCCGGAAGCGGCGGATATCATACCGACCCTAATGAAAGCGGCGATGTACATACCCACTGCGTCTGCGGCGGGAATGGAGATGTCAACGGGCACGAACATGATACTGCTGTAACATGGACAACTGCCGATTCCCTGCCTGATTCTGCTGGTAACTATTATCTGACGCAGTCTGTGTCGGGGAGCTGGACTGTGCCAACGGGTGAGGTCAACCTCTGCCTAAATGGGCAGACGATTTCCGGCAGTATCACGGTCGGTAGCGGTGCTTCGCTGACGCTGACTGACTGCTCCGACAGCGGCAAGGTTCAAGGCGAAGTGCTCGTCAATGGCGGCAAATTGGAGCTGTACAGCGGCACGATCACCGGCGGCGTGCAGGTCGGTAAAAAGGGCGGCACCTATCAGACCGGCTCGTCCTTTACCATGTATGGTGGAGCGATTACCGGTAATGAAGACTACGGCGGTGTGTTCCTTGTCGGCACGACGAATCATATCGACCCGCCGAGCTTCACCATGCATGGCGGAACCATTTCCGATAACACTGCGGGTGCGTCTGACGGCGGTGGCGGCGGCGTCTATGTGGGTGAGAAGTGCAGCTTCACCATGGACGGCGGCACCATCACCGGCAACACAGCGACCGCCGGCAACGGCGGCGGCATCTATATCCACTTTAACGCCGGCAATGTTTCGATCTCCAACGCCACGATCACCGACAACAAGGCGTCCGCCACGGGGAATACAAGTTATGGCCACGGGGGCGGCATTTATTCGGAGAGAGGGGTAACCGTCAAGGGTGTGACGATCACCGGAAACAACAGCACCTTCGAGGGCGGCGGCATCTATGGAAAGGGCGCTATTACCCTCACCGATGCTACCGTTACCGACAACAATCGATATGACGTTTACTACGGCGGACAGGAAAGCTCAGCTCCTGAGCTCACTGTTTCCGGCTTGGTGAAGGCCGGTTATTACGCCAATAATGATTGGAAGCTGCCCATTCTTGTATCAGGCGAATTGAGTGAGGATTCGGTCATCCGTGTGGGCGTGTATGAAGGCATAAAGCCCAATGCCGGCGGCAGTCTCCTGATTGCCGAACCGGCAAGCGGCGTGACGCTCAGCGCCGAGAACTTCAAGGCGGACGCCGCCGACAGCGTGACCAGTCTGGGCGAGGACGGCAAGGTCTATCTCTCCCTCTGCGAACATGAAATGGACGATACCGGCTACACCTGCAAAAAGTGCCATACGCAGTTCGATGCACGTATAGGCGAGAGCGCCTATTATCAGACGCTTGCAAAGGCGTTTCAGAATGCGTGGGATGGCAGCACGATAACACTGATGCGGGATGTGAACCTTAATGGAAGTTGCTCCGCCTCCGATACTATAACGCTGGATCTGCATGGAAAGACGATCACCAGCGAGGATAAGTTCTTCAATGTCAACGAAAAACTGACGGTCAAGGATTCCAGCGAGGGCGGCGGAACGCAGGCGCTCAATGTCAAGTTTTCGGTTGGGTCCAACGGAACGCTGGCGGTTGACGACTCCTACACCGGCGAGATTTCGCGCGTGGAGCTGCAGACCGGCGGCGCGCTGGAAGCTTACACCGGTACGATTCAGGAACTGCTCCTGGAAAAAGGTAATGGAACCGGTTATAGCGTGAAGTTGTGGAAGGATAACGCCCACTGCTGCACTGTCAAAACAATTACGCTGGCCGAGAATGCTGACCAGAACCTTACCGTCGGCGGCCTGCTGGAAACCAACCATGCAAAGTGTGAACTGTACGGCGAAAAGGACGGTACATGGAGCATTGTTGATAAGAGCACTAAAATTGTGGGCTTGACGGGTTATACGGCGTACAAGGTACAGTTCGCAGAGTGCGTCCATCAGTGTGACAATGATACGGTAGAAAAGCCTGTGTGCTCCAAATGCGGCAAGGTGCTGGTCGTTAAGATAACAGCCACTGCTTCCGATGGCAAAACAAGAACGGCCTGGTTCCCGGCGGACAGCGGTATCGAAAACGGGGACGGCTATGTAGAGGCCATCCAGACCTTGAACGGCTGGAGCGCCGAAGGGTACACTGATGCGACCCTGATGCCGCTCTGTGATGTACACGATGGCACCGGCGGTATCGGCATTAAGAGTGTCACCCTGACCGGAAAGCTTGCTGTGGACGGCGGAGAGCATCTCATCAATTCTACGACCATCGCCGCCGGCGCAGATGTGACCTTCAAAACCGGTCAATTCCGTCATATCACCATCAACGGCAAGGCGTCTTTCGTGGGCGGCACCTACCTGGGCATGGTGACTGCTTCCTCCGGCGCAGAGGCGGTCTTCAGCGGCGGTGCGTATCAATACCTGAAGGTCGAGGACGGCGGTACGGCAGTGGTGAAGGACTCAGCTGCGTTTGGTGAAGATGTTGAGGTGACTAAAGGTACGCTGACTGTGGAAGGCGGCAGCTTTGGTGCTGCGGTTGTCGTCGAGGGCGACGGAACAATGAATGTGAACGGCGGCAGCTTTACCGGAACCGGCAAGCTTGATAGAGTGAAATATAGCGGCGGTGCGAAGGGAACGGTCTCCGGCGGCTCCTTTGCCGATCTTTACTTATATAGCAGCGGCACAGCTTGGCTTGCCGGAGGCAGCTTCACTAAGCTGAGCACAGCCTCTACCGGCGTGCTCAGCAGCCTGCTGGCGGACGGCGCGGCTTACTACGATCAGAGCGGTAGCGCCATATCGAACAGCGCAGTTTCAGAACTTAACAATGTGACTGTGAAGACCCATGCCCACACTGTGGATGAGCAAACCGGCATTTGCAGCACCTGCGGCAAGCAGATGGCGGCGTCGCTGACCGTCGGCAATGAAACAAGCTGGTATTTGACCCTTGACGCAGCCATCAAGGCGGCCAATGAGGGAAACGGTGAAAAGATGCTCAAGCTGTATCAGGATGTTAAGACAGGTGTTCCGTCCTATGAATTGACCCGTGGGCCGGTAACGCTGGACGTGAATGGCAAAACGGCCTCTGCTGTGATAATCACTGTAAAAGGCATCCAGCTGACAGTCACCGGCACAGGTACGATCCGGGATGTGACGGCCAGTGGCAGCAGCGCTGTGGTGAAAAATTCCACGGTCAAGATCAACTACATCACAGCCGAGAACGGCGGCAGGCTGGAGCTGGGCGGCGGCTCATACATGGGTCTGACCGTAAAAAACGATGGCAGCAGCGCCAGCCTGAGCGGCGACACATATAAAAATATTGAATGGGGTAAATCCTATGTTCCGGCGAATGAATATCTGGCGGATGGATATGGCTATAAAACAAGCGATGGCACATGGGAGGATGGCACTGCCAGCGTAGACAATGTAACTGTCACGCCAGCGCCCATCAAAAGCACAAAGGTCTATCCAAACAACGAAACGGACTACTCCGGCAGTACCTTCGACGCAAAGGACAGCACCTCTGTGACGCTGACAGTGTCGGTCACATCCGATGAGAGTGCAGGCCTGACCTATACCTGGTATAGATTCATCGATGATGAGTGGTGTTCGCTTACGAATTCTTATATTACGCAAGGCTTGACTGAGAAATATACCGATGCCGACAGCCAGACGCTCTCCATTACCGAATTGCCCGCAGGCCAGACCTTTTCGTATAAAGTCCAGATTGTAACGGACGACGGCTATAAGTGCTTCAGCAAACCCTTTACCGTGAGCACCTGCGCCCACGACGGAGATAAAACCTTGCAGCATGATGAAACGCATCACTGGTATGTCTGTGGAAAGTGCGGTGCGGAACTTGACAGAGCAGAGCACAGTGGCGGCACAGCGACCTGTACCGCGAAGGCGGTATGCAGCACCTGCCAAACCGCCTACGGGGAGCTGGGAGGCCATACATTAACAAAGCATGATGCCGTAGATGCCACCTGTACCGCACCCGGCAATGTGGAATACTGGCACTGCTCTGTTTGCGGCAAGAATTTTTCGGATGCCTCTGGGGCAGCGGAGATCGATCATGTTACAGTGGACGCTCTAAACCATAACTGGGGTGCGTGGACTTCCAATGGCAACGGCACCCATACCCGCACCTGTCAGCGGGACAGCCGCCATACGGAAACAGAAAACTGCTCCGGCGGCTTCGCCACTTGCACGAACGCAGCTATCTGCACAAGCTGTGGAGGTTCCTACGGGAAAGAGCTGGGTCATGACTGGGGCGAATGGAAAAACACCGGCAACGCCCAGCAGCATACCCGCACTTGTCAGCGGGATCAGAGCCATACCGAAACCGCCGCCCATACTCCAGGCACTCCGGCCAACTGTACCACCCCGCAGACTTGTACGGCGTGCGGCTATGAAA
The DNA here is from genome assembly GCA_037231075.1 of bacterium. GTDB lineage: Bacteria > Bacillota > Clostridia > Oscillospirales > Oscillospiraceae > Lawsonibacter. The sequence continues at coordinate 21,298 of JAXUUN010000005.1, forward strand.
TCACACCCGCTAACAATAACCATGATTGGAATGCGTGGGAATCCAATGGAAATGGAACGCATACCCATACCTGCAAAAACGACAGCAGTCATACAGAAACCACAAATTGTTCCGGTGGTTCCGCCACCTGTGAGGCGCAGGCAGTCTGCGACGTCTGCCATATGGTGTATGGAGAACTTGCACCCCATACACTGACCCATACTCCCGCAGTGGACGCTACCTGTACCACTCCCGGCAATGTGGAATACTGGCACTGCTCTGTCTGCGGCAAAAATTTCTCAGATTCTGAAGGGAAAGGAGAACTCACAGAGATCACCAGTCCGGCTCTGAACCATAACTGGGGTGCGTGGGAGAAAGTAAGTGAGACCCAGCATCAGCGGATCTGTCAGAACGACGGTTCCCACAAGGAGACCGGAGACCACACCCCGGGCACTGCCGCCACCTGCAAGGCTCCGGCGAACTGTTCCATTTGCGGACAGCCCTACGGGGAAAAGAATCCGAGTAACCATACGGGTGGAACAGAGGTGCGGAATCAAAAAGAAGCAACCACGACCACCGAGGGCTATACCGGTGATACCTATTGCTTAGGCTGTGGTGAGAAAATCGCCTCCGGTACGGTCATTCCCAAGCTGCCCAGCAGCGGCGGTGGAAGCAGTAGCGGCGGAGGCGGCGGTTCTTCCACCCCGTCCGTCACGGTCCCAGTGTCCTCCGACCACGGCGGAACCAAACTCAGCGCCACGATCTCCGGCAGCACCGCCACTGTGTCCGTCAGCGGAAAGGAAATCGACAAAGTCATTGCCGATGGGGCAAAGTCGGTGACGGTAGATCTCTCCGGGCTTTCCAAGGTAGACAGCGTGAAGCTGCCCGCCTCGGTCATTGCCAAAACCGAAGATGCTGAGGACACAGGACTGACGATCCGGCTCCCTGATGGCGCCGTGGAACTGGACGAAGCGGCGCTGGAATCCATCGCCACCGGCAAAACCTTGACCGTCTCCGTCCAGCAGGCCAAGTTGACCAACGCTCAACAGGAGGCTGTCAGCTCGCTGGCTCAGGTGGCCGTGGTGGTGGACGTGGACATCGTAGTCGGGACGGTGAAGCAGTCCGCCTTCGGCGGTGGGCGGCTGACCATCTCCATCCCCTACATCCCTGAGAAGGGCGAGGACACGTCCACGCTGGCGGTCTGGTATATCCGGGACGACGGCTCCATTGAGAACAAGGGCGGCAGCTATGATGCCAAAAGCGGCTGCTTCGTCTTTGAGACTGACCACCTCTCCCGCTACCTGCTGGTCCACACCGAACAGGTCATGGGTTTCACCGATGTACCCGCAAATTCCTGGTACGCCGGTGCGGTGGCATGGGCGGTGGAGCAGGGAATCACTTCCGGCACGTCGGACACCACCTTCAGTCCCAACGTCTCCTGCACCCGGGCGCAGATGGTGACCTTCCTCTGGCGGGCCAGCGGCACCCCCGAGATAGGCGGGACTAATCTCTTCTCCGATGTGAGTTCCGATGCCTACTACTGTGATGCGGTACTGTGGGCTGTGGAACAGGGCATCTCCGGCGGCACCGGCGACGGGAAGTTCTCCCCAGACGCCCCCTGCACCCGGGCCCAGATGGCCACTTTCTTGTGGCGGGCCAACGGCTCCCCCGAGGTTACGAGAACAACGCCCTTCTCTGATGTGAGCGCTGAAACTTACTACTACAATGCAGTGCTGTGGGCCTATGAGCAGAACATCACCAATGGCACCGGCGGCGGGAAGTTCTCCCCCGATGCGCCCTGCACCCGGGCGCAGATGGTGCAGATGCTGAAAAATGCTTCGGACGCAGCGTAATACTCGGATCATTGGCGGGGCGGGTCAGCTCGCCCCGCCGGTTTGATGAAAACCCATTGGCAAGGGGGAACCCCCTTGCCCCCGGAGGGGACCCCTCCGGGGGCAGATCCCTCTTGTCCCACGATTTTTATAACGGAGGCGATCTGATGAAAAAACGAATGTTCAGCCTGTTCCTCGCCCTGGCACTATGCTTAAGCCTGCTGCCCGCGACAGCATGGGCCGCAGGAGAAACGGTACCCAGTAACGTAACGCTTGCCGGTACAGCTTTGGAAAGCGGCAAGTCTTACGTTGCGACAGTTGATGGGATCACCGAGAAAACCGGCGAATCTGTCGAAACGAACTACCTGACCTACGACAACGGCACGCTGACCGTTTTCGGAACGGTGGAGGTAAGCTGCGGCGAGTCAGCCGGCCTGAGCTTTTATAGCGGCACCCTGACCCTGGCCGGAGACGGTGATCTCACCATTGCGGCCTCCGGCAGCAACAGCGCGGTGTCCGGCAATCCATACAGCACCCTGACCGCAGTGAACTTTTCCGGCGACCTCACCCTGGGCAGCGTAAATGCCCCGGCAGTCCAGAATGTGGTGCTGGATCTGACCACCGGGGGAGATATCTTGATCTCTTCCGCCAAGAACAGTGCCGTGAATACCCCCCAAAACCCCGTTACGCTTGCAGGTAAGACGGTGACCATCAAGGGAACAGATGAGACAACAGAGGCTTCGCCAGCGAACGTCTCAACGGTGACCGCCCCAAAACTGAATGTGACCGCCGAAGATGGTGTGACCATCACCGGCAGCAGCGGCTATCTCCCGCTGATTGCAGACGACAGCAACAACGAGTGCGCCGTCACCCTTAACGCTGGAGGAGATGTTGCAATCGTCAACCAGAGCGGTATGGCGGTATACGGCCCACTGACCGTGGAATCCGCGCATAATGTGACGATTGCAGGCGGCGGAACCAGCCTGCTCTATTCCGCAAACGGTGTCCACTGCATCAACGCCAGCGGAACGGTGAAGATGGAGAGCAGCGGCATTGTGTGCTCCGGCAATGATGCCAACGGTCTGACCATCACCGGCGCGGAGACGGTGGACATCGCCGGTGAGAGCACTGCTGCCCCTGTGGTCACAGGCATGACCCTGAAAGAATGCGGTACGGCGACTGTCACCCGATTGCAGTATGATGATACTATGGTTCCCATCGCGTACACAGTTATCTCCGATCTTCCGGTGCTACTGCGTAATGGATCAAATGACATCGAACCGCAACTTCTGTGGGACGGCGAATACTACCAAAAGGCCGCCATCGAGGATGTGTATATGGAGCCCAGTTCCGAGGCTGCTGTCTATTACGAGGCAGGGGATGGCTATGTGATGTTCTCCAAGACAAGCGATGGCACCAAAACCGGAACCGCCAACGCCGTTTTGTTGAACGCCAGCAGCACTGACCCTATTGCCGGGAATCTCGCCGAGGTGAAAGTCATTGGGGAGAATTCCCTGGCTGAAATTCAGTCTCTGGATGAGGTTGGCACAAAGGTGTCTTTCACCGGAAGCGGCACACTGCACACGTTTTTTGGCGACAGCGTGGAACCGGAGATTGCGGACAGCGTTGCGTTCCACGGCCTGGTCTGTGTGATGACAACAGAAGTACCGCAAGAGCAGGAAAAACTCAGCATATCCATGAACTTTACCGCCTACGGGACCAGCGATCTTCCCCCAATCGTGTGGGAATCAGAAGAAGATCCGGGCAGCTTCGTTGTGGGGACAGTGTCCAGCAAAGAGGCAATCGTGACGATTCGTCTGACCGTTTCCGAAGGGGCGACGCTGACTATTCCGGAGGAGGTGCCGCTGAAGATTGAAAAGAGTGAAGAAATATCCTGTTTGACCAACCACGGCACCCTGATCAACAACAGCACCGTTTCACTGCCCGATGCCACGCCTGCTGATATAAAGGGGCTGCGCCTGACCGGCTCCGGTCTGGTACAGGTGCCAAGCGGTACGGGCATTACATACTACACCAATGAGGGTGTGGAACTTGGGAATCACAAGATGGAGGATCTTGACCTGAGCGGCACCAACGCAGATCAGGGCAGTCTGGAAACCGACGGCTACCACTGGGACGCGGACGCAAAGACCCTGACCCTGAACGGTCTGGCGCTGACTGGAACGCTGACCCTGCCGGATGCAAGCGGCGGGGAAATCAAAATCGTTATGAGCAAGGAGAGCCTTGTAAACTCGGTTTCTGTAAGCGGCAGCTATCGTCCAACGGTGCAGATCGCCGGCTCTGCGCCGCTGACTGTTCAAAGCATAAGCGGCGATATGAGCCTCACCGTAGCACAGGGCGCGGTGCTGAACGCCATGGAGAGCATCAACATCGGATCCTCCGGCAACGCGGATTCCATTATCACCGTCAACGGCACGCTGACGGTCAAGGGCGATAGCGGCATCCGCAGCGGCCGGATGGTCGTTGGCAACACCGGAGCAGTGAGCGTCTCCGGTGCGCACGGCGTTGCGGTTTTTGGCGTGAATGGCAGTTCCGGCACAGAGCATAAGGGCGCTTTCCAAATTACAAACGGTGGCACCTTCACCGCCGACTGCACCGATTACAATGTGATGGTGTTTACCGGAGGTGCAGAGGTGACCAAAGAGAATGCAGAAACGTACCTTCTCCTTCCGGACAACTACCTGTCCGCGGACTATTCCGTTCGGGTGGTCACCGGTGGGCACGGCAGTCAGATGCAGTATGCTGTTACTGTGGCAAAGCAGGATGCGGATTTGACGCTGGAATCGGGAAGCCTCACTGGCGCGGGCGGAAAGATGGAATTGAAGTACCAGCCCACACCGACTCCTGATCCTGATCCGACCCCTGATCCCGATCCCACGCCTGGCGGCGGCTCGGATGACAGTGAGCCCAGCTATTCCATCCTCCTCACTGAAACAAAGGGCGGCGTTCTGGCCGTCCGGTACAAATATGCTTCCAAGGGCGACACCGTGACCATCACGGTAACGCCGGACGCTGGCTATGAACTGGATGTGCTGACCGCAGAGGACAAGAACGGCAAGGAACTGGCGTTGACGGACAAGGGCGACGGCAAGTACACCTTCCCCATGCCCGGCAGCCAGGTCACGGTGACAGCCAGGTTCAAGCAGACCGACACTGGGACGGAGAACCCGTTCACCGACATTTCCAAGAACGATTACTTCTACGACGCAGTGCTGTGGGCCGTGGAAGAGGGGGTCACAGGCGGCACCGGTGGCGGAAAATTCTCCCCCAATGCCCCCTGCACCCGGGCCCAGATGGTGACCTTCCTCTGGCGGGCCAGCGGCTCCCCCGAGATTGGCACGGCCAATCCCTTCTCCGATGTAAGTTCCGATGCCTACTACTACGACGCGGTGCTGTGGGCTGCGGAACAGGGCATCACCGGCGGAACCGGCAACGGGAAATTCTCCCCAGATGCCCCCTGCACCCGAGCCCAGATGGCCACTTTCTTGTGGCGGGTCGCCGGTTCGCCTACCCCTGAAAGCGGCGAAAACATCTTTGCGGATGTGCCCGCAGACAGCTGGTACGCCCAAGCCGTCCAGTGGGCGTATGAGCAAAAGATCACCAACGGCACTGGCGGCGGGAAATTCTCTCCCGATGCCATCTGCACCCGGGCACAGATGGTGCAGATGCTGAAAATTTCGAACCAGGAATTTCATGTTGCGAAGTGAAGAGATAAGTGATGGTATGCAGAACGAGTCAAAATGGATCTGCTGTCCCCAGTGTGGCAGCAAAACGAGAGTCAAAGTTTATGAAGAAACCGTTCTGATAAAATTTCCGCTTTACTGTCCAAAATGCAAAAAAGAATACTGGGTCGATGTAGTAAAACTGAAGATGATATTAAGCGACGAGCCAGATACTTAAAGTACAGAGCCTGCTTTTCCCCAAAGAAAGGGGATCAGCAGGCTCTGTTTTTGTTTTATGTAGTTTCTACCCAATTTCGATGGCATCCTTTGCCCGGAGTGCGGCAATGACGGATTCCACCACTGGGATCAGTGCTTCGGCCTCCTGTTCACTGCACTCCTCTACCATCAGACGAAGCTGCTGGAATATAGGGGCATCCCGCTCCAATTCCGGGTTGAAGATGGTTCTGGCATCAACGCGGAGAGTTCGGATCAGGGGAAACAGCACCTCCATTTTCGGATTTGCCTTGTAATTTTCAATATTCATCACGGTCCGCACATCAATATCAGCCATTTCCGCAACTTGAAGCTGTGTCAGGCCGCGCTGATACCGTGTACTTTTTATCGCATTTCCCAATGGGTAGGAGAAATCATACATCGCAATTCACCTCGAAGATATTTTACAATACATCTTTTTACAGTTGAATGTGATGTAATTCTCTTGTTTGGTGTAACACAATACACCATTTAACAAACATGATATCCGACAAACTGAATCATATAATCGGTAAGGCAGCCGCATTTGCCGACTACCAAATGATTTAAAGGGGGGTGATGCTGGCTGTCTGTGTGCCGGCCGCATGAGCGGAAGGAGAAATGCGACATGGCAGATGCCAAACGCCGCATTAAGTTGTTCCGCCTGATCAAGCCGAGCCACACTGCTTTCAGGGCAGCACGGAGTAAAAGAACAAAAAGTTGCCGAGGCAAGCAGGTTGGTCATACAAAAAAGGAGAAGAAACCTCCACCTGCAGTCTCAGGATCCCTCTGTGGACTTCTTAATGCAGATTTAATCAGGATTTCCGAATTCCTGTCATTTTACGTAGACGGAAGCTATATTGCTTGTTATGGCTTCCAGATAAGGTGCCGTGGCCCTCCCTTTCTGGCATTTAGCTTTCCAAATGTTTAGAAAAGGAGGAGCAGCGCAATGCTGATCAAAATAGCGAAAAATGGCATCGAATCTGAGTGGTTTCAGCTAACTAAGAAGCACCACCGCACATTGCTGTTGGAGAAACCAGATGTTGTGTTTGTCCATATTGATTCTCTTTATCCCAAGAGTCCAGAAAGCGGGCAGATTGTTGAATTGAGTTTTCCTTGCTTCAACCTCCTGGCTCGCGAATTCGTTTTGGAGGAAAATAGGCAGGAAAAACAAAATGAACGGCATCAAGACTACAGAGCCGTGGAAGATATCAACCCAAGGGAGAATGGTGCGCTAATGACATCGCTGGAGGAAATATATCTTAGGCAGGAGATTAAACGCATTCTTAATGGGCCATCCAATGTCCTAACTGATCTCCAGCAACGCAGGCTACGACTCTTTTTGGATGGATATACCCTGACACGGATCGGAGAGATAGAGGGGATTTCCCATACTGCAGCCAGAAAATCTGTTTTCTCTGCAATAGAGAAAATAAAAAAACACTTTGAATGATGGTTTCAAAAAGGCGCTTTTCTGTCGGATTAAGTGAGAGGAAAACATATCCTCATTGAACTTTGAAAAACACCGCCAGGAGGCGGTCATATCCGGCAGCTTGGATACGTCCGCTGGCGAGAGGCCCCCGAGAGGGAGGCTGCAGCGACATTGGAGGATGCGCCAAGACCATCTGTGCGGGAAGCCCCCGCATCAAAGACGGCCAAATAAGGTGCAGAGCGGTTCCCATCCGTCCATAAAACAGCCTGTGGCGGGCTGTTTCGCATTGCGGCAGGACTCCGCGGGAGTCCTGCCCGACCCTCGCCGGCAATCCAGTAATGATACTCCTGTCCAGCCACAGCCACAAGCAGTGGGGGCAGCTCGGAGAGATCCTCGGAGGGGTGAGATTCCCGTGACGCGCGCCCGTGCGGTCCAAGCCTGCCGCCTACGGCTCGGGAAGTAGTGTCGAATAGGGCCATCATTGGAAACGCAAATGTCAGAAACGGCGGGGGCCGCCCTGAAGGGTATCGCAATGCTACCACACATCGTGGAGCGGCCCCCGCTTGTTTTCATACACGACTGAAAAACGAATGAAGGATTGGCTGTGCGCCGGAGCTTATCTCTGGCGCACCATCATGGGAGGCATAAAGCTTATGGCGGAAAAGAAGAAAGCATGGCTGTATCTGAAAGCCAGGACCGATGAAGACCTGAAGGCCCAGAAGTCGCTTTTGCTGGAGTACGCAGATAAAGCAGGATATGAGGTGACGGAGGTTGCCGCTGACTATTCCCCGAGCCAGAGTAGCCTGAAGTATGTGCGTCTTGGCGCGGCGAAGCATGACTTTGAGGTCCTGCTAATTTCTTCGTGGAATCGGCTGGGGAGAGACCTTTCAGAAACACTTGATACGATGACAGAACTGAAGAATCAAAACATAGCGGTGCAAAGTGTCAAAGAGAAGAACTTGTCTCTTGATCGGGTTCTTTCCATAGCGCGCTTTGCAGCCGCGATGCAGATCCCCGATGAAACACTGCCCGAAGAACTGGATGAGACTCCCTTCGAGGACCAGGAAGAATCAGAAGGGTTAGATATGACGCAATCCTTCTGAAAAAAACTGCCTGGTCTCTCTTTGGATGGAGAAGCCTGATTGGGAGGGAAAGATCATGAACGCGAATGTAAACTACATTGGTATGGTAAACCTGCTGTGTGCCTTGCGGGACGCCAGTATCATCAGCGAAGCGGAGGCCCGGAAGATCGCCGCGCGGCTCCGGGTGGAAACAGGAGCGGACGTCATATATACGCCTCAATAGTTGTTGCATTTGAGTATAGCTTTTCAAAGAAAGTTAGGGTATTGTGTGTGGCTGAACAGAGGTGATTTAGATGAACGAACAGACAGCAATCAGTGAATCCCTCGCACTGAACAGCGTCCCCCATATTATCACGATCCCGGCCTCTGGGCCGGTCCGAACCCGGAAACTGCGTGTGGCCGCTTACGCCCGCGTCAGTTCCAACTCTGAGGACCAGCTCCACTCCTTTGCCGCACAGAATGCCTACTACACAGAACTCATCACCGGCAACCCGGAATGGGAGTTTGTGGACGTATATGCGGATGAGGGGATCACTGGGACCTCCGCGGAGAAGCGGGATGACTTCCAACGGCTCCTGAAGGACTGCCGCAGAGGCCGCATCGACAAGGTCCTGACGAAATCCACCGCACGGTTCGCGCGAAACACCAGTGAGAGCCTGATGGCGGTTCGGGAGCTGAGGGACCTGGGGATTGGGGTCTGCTTTGAGGAGCAGGGCATTGACACCGCCCAGATGTCTGGTGAACTGCTGACAGCTATCTTCTCCATGATGGCCCAGAAAGAAAGCGAGTCCATCTCTGAAAATATCCGCTGGACCTACCAGAAGAAAATGAAAAAGGGCTGCTTCATCACCTGCAAGGCCCCGTTTGGATACCGCCTGGTCGGCGGAGGGCTGGAGATCGTCGAGGCAGAGGCCGAGATCATCCGCCTGATCTTCCAGAGATACCTCAATGGACGCAGTATGGAGGACATCGCAAAAGAGATCACTCGGTACGGGATCCCAACAAGAGATAAGACCCCATACTGGCAGACGACATCGATCCACTATATCCTCCACAATGAAAAATATGCAGGCGACTCTCTGTCGCAAAAGACCTATACCACCCGAACACTGCCTCACAGGAAGATACGAAATCGGGGCGTATACGACCAATATTTTGTACCGGATAGTCACCCGGCCATCGTTGACCGGAAGGTGTTTGAACAGGTACAGGAATTGCTGAAGCAGAAAGGCGCAGCGATCCGCCCAAAGTCCGGAGTCACATACCCATGGACCGGTACTGTCATCTGCGGGAACTGCGGTTTCGCATTCAAACGGAAAAAGTCCCGGGAGTCTGCCGCCTATTGGACCTGTAGGCTCCACGACAAGACGCCTGACAAATGTCAGATCACGCAGATCCCGGAATCTGAATTTGAACGGGCCTTTCTCCGCCTGTATTACAAGCTGCGGCATCATGGAATGCCGGTTCTCTCCCAACTGCTCACAGATCTCCAGACAGCGCAAAACAGGAAGCTGCTCTGGAGCCTGGACATCGTTGAGCTCAACAAACAAATCACAGACATCACCCGTCAGGAACGACTATTGGCCGAGCTGAAGCAGCAGGGCCTTGTCGATCCTGACATTTATCTTACCCGGAGCAACACGCTGGCTGAACAGCTCCGCACCGCCAAATTGGAAAAGGAACGGTTTCTGGAGTCCGAGGAGGACCAGACCATCCGGCAGACGCAACTCCTGCTGGAGGTATTAGAAGACGGGCCGGAATTTCTGGAGGCGTTCGATGAGGAGCTGTTCAGCGAACTGGTTGCAAAGATCATCGTGGAGAACAACGAATGCCTGCGGTTCCGGCTGGCCAACGGACTGGAACTGACAGAGCCCATTGAGAGGACGGTGCGCTGATGATGAACAACCGAAAGCAGCCCTTCGGATACCAGATGGAGTTCGGAGCGTATATTCCCCAGCCGGCAGAGTCGGAAACAGTCCGCTGGATCTACCAGACCTATCTGGCGGGGGCCTCCTATCAGACACTGGTGGAGGCTCTTCAGGAGCGGGGAGTTGCCTATAGCGGGGGCAAGCTGTGGAACAAAAACATGGTGGCCCGCGTTCTGGAGGACGAGAGATACATTGGGACGGACCGGTATCCCGCCATACTCCTGGAGGAACAATTCCGTAGCGCCCAGGAGCGTCGCCGGAACCGGGCGGTCCCGGTCAGGAAAACGCCGGCACAGCTGGAGCTGCGCCGGCTCTGCGGCAGTTCTCCGCCTGCCTGGGTGGAACAGCAGACCTTGGCACTTCTGAACCGTCTTATCCGGGACCCGGAAAGTATCGTCCCCGGTCGAACAGAGGTGGAAGAACCAGCAGAGGCCAGGAGACTGCGCCGGGAGCTGGATGAGATGCTCCACACCCCTCCAGTGGACGATAAACGGGCCAGAGAAATCGCATTCCAAATAGCGGGATGCAGACTGAATACCGTTGGATCGGAAGAATATGAGACCCTCCGGCTCCAAAGGCTCTATCGGAAACATTCACTCATAGAGAAGCTGGAACAGGAGCTCCTGCGTGAGAGTGTTCAGCAGATCAAGTACAGAGGGAGAGGCATTCAGGTCCGTCTGAAAAATGGCCAGATCATAGAAGGGGGGCAACAGCCATGACAGAAACTGCACCGAAAGTTATCGTGATCCCAGCAAAACAGGAAACGCCCCAGGAACAGGTACAAAAGAAGCACCTGCGGGTAGCGGCCTACTGCCGCGTATCCACCAACAGCAAGGAGCAGCTCACCAGCTATGAAAACCAGCTTGCCCATTACACCGAGAAGATCATGAACGACCCCAACTGGACTATGGTAAAGGTGTTCGCGGATGAGGGCAAGACCGGCACCTCTACCTGCAAGCGAAAAGAATTTCTCCAGATGATCCGAATGTGCCGCCAGGGGAAGATCGACATGATTCTTGCCAAATCGGTTTCCAGATTCGCCCGAAATACAGTGGACACCCTCAACTATACCCGAGAGCTTCGGGAACTGGGCATCCCGGTCATCTTCGAGGAGCAGAACATCAACTCCATCTATCCGGAGAGCGAGTTCCTCATCGCCATACACGGCGCCTTCGCCCAGTCTGAGAGCGAGAGTACCAGCAGCCGGGTCCGCTGGGGTCAGCGTCAGTCTATGAAAAGCGGGCGTGTCACAATGCAGTACAAGTGGATGCTGGGGTATGAGAAAGGCCCGGACGGAAAGCCGTTGATCAACGAGGAGCAGGCGGAGACCGTCCGCTTTATCTATCAGCGGTACCTGGCCGGAGACACCCTGCGGGCCATCAAGAGCAAGCTGGAGGCGCAGGGGGCCTTGAACGCGATAGGAAAACAGGAGTGGACCATCAAGAACCTGCTGAGCATTCTGACCAATGAAAAATACTGCGGAGACGCGCTGCTCCAGAAGACCTTCATTCAGGATTGCATCAGCAAAAAGGTGATCCAGAACAACGGCCAGCTCCCCAAGTATCTGGTCCAGGACCACCATGAGGGGATCGTGAGCCGGGACGTCTTCTACGCGGCGCAGCTGGAGATGGCCCGCCGCAGGGCGCAGACCGGGGCTACCAGCAAGAGCGCGCCCACCGGGCGGAGCAGGTACAGCGGGAAGTACATCCTGACCAATCTCATGTTCTGCGGCCACTGCGGGACAGGCTATCGCCGGTGCGTATGGAACAAGGGCGGGATCAAGCGGGCTGTGTGGCGGTGCGGGAGCCGTCTGGATTATGGGGCAAAATACTGCAAGCACTCAGAAACACTGGAGGAAAAGCCACTCCAGCAGGCGATCCTGAACGCCATCAACCGCGTGATGGGCAGCCGGGAGGAGTTGGAGACGCAGCTGCTTGGCGCTATGGAGCAGGAACTGGCGCCCATCCCCGGCGAGTCCATGAGTATTGCGGACATTGACCGGACGCTGGAGGAGCTGGAAAAGCAGTTTAACAGCCTGCTGGCAGAGGCGTCTGCCGCGGGCGGCACGGAGAACTACGCAGAGCGGTTCCGCATGATCTCAAATACGATGGCAGATCTCAAGGAACACAAGGCTCGGATCCAGCAGGTCTATCAGGAAAATGAACTGGTGAGTCAGCGCCTCAAAGCCGCCTCGGTAGCCATGAGCGCCTATGTGGCAGAGCTGACGGAGTGGGATCAGAGCGTAGTCTACCAGCTGGTGGAGAAAGTGACCGTCCTTGCAAAAGACAAGATCCGGGTCACCTTCCGGGACGGTGCCGAGGTGGAGCAGGAGATCGAACAAGTGGATTGGAGGAACGCATCATGAGTGTCTATGTCACAGGCGATACACACGGTGGATTTCAGCGGTTTGGGATGAAATACTTCCCGGAGCAGAAAGAGATGAGCCGCGAGGACACGGTTATCATCGCAGGCGACTTTGGAGGACTCTGGGGTGGAACGCCTGCGGAGAGGTATTGGCTGAACTGGCTGGAGGACAAGCCTTTTACGACTGTCTTTCTGGATGGGAACCATGAGAACTTCGCCATGCTGAACGCGTTGCCGGAAAGGTTGTGGCACGGAGGCAGGGTCCATGAAGTGCGTCCCCATGTGTTGCACCTCATACGCGGGCAGGTCTTTGACATCGAAGGGTACACATTCTTCACCATGGGCGGAGCATCCTCCCACGATATTCAGGATGGCATCCTGGACCCGGAGGAAGCGGGCTTCGAGGAGCGGTACTGGCGGATGCGGCGGGCCAGGGCCATGTTCCGGGTCAAGGGCGTGTCCTGGTGGCCAGAGGAACTTCCCTCCGATGAGGAGTATGAGGAGGCCCGGAAGAACCTGAACGCCTATGACTGGGCGGTGGACTACATTCTGACCCACTGCGCCCCCACCAGCATAACGCGGAAGATCATCCCCCACGCTCAGATGGACCGGCTGACAGACTTTCTGGAGGAGGTCAAAAACCGATCCAGATACCACTACTGGCTGTTCGGCCACCTGCATGACAATCAGGCGGTGGACAAAAAGCACATTCTCCTCTGGGAGCAAATCGTGCAAGTGATATAATAAGCGGAAGCCGTAAAGGAAAGCGCGGAGTTTTCTCCGTGTTTTCCTTTGCGGCTTCCTTGAACTAAGGCGGATACGCCGGAAAGGAGCAGCTATGAACATCCGGAAACCAAACGACTATTCGGCGCTGGATGTCCTGATGGGCTCCGATCTGACAGAGATGGAGCTGTACTGCGGGATCGGTAGGGCTGTATGCGGCAGAACGGAGAAGGGGGCAGCTGTCATGGCTGCAGAATACCTCCAGGCAAAGTACCCAGACCGAAAGGGCTTTTCGCCCCGTAATCTGCGCCGTATGCGCTCCTTCTATCTGGCCTATGGAAACACCCCGGTCCAGCTGGAAAAGGCGCTGGGGCTGGCGTGGACGCAGAATGTGACGATTTTGGAAGCCTGTGAAGCAACGGAGGAACGTGCATGGTATCTCAATGCTGCGCTGGAGTATGGCTGGGGCAAGGCGGAATTGCTCAGACAGATCCAAAGCGGCGCGTGGATGACCCGTGGACTCGACGAGCCGGAGGATATCTGTTATACTGAAGCAAACAAAATCGTAACGGAGCGCGGAGAAAGTGAAAAAGATACTTTTTATTTGTCACGGCAATATTTGTCGGAGCCCAATGGCCGAGTATGTTATGAAAGACCTTGTGAGGAAAGCCGGTCTGGAGAGTCAATTCCAAATTACATCTGCGGCGACCAGCCGGGAGGAGATCGGGAACCCTATCTATCCTCCTGCACGGCGCAAACTGGCGGAGCATGGGATCTCCTGCGACGGCCATGCGGCCCGGCAGCTCACCAATCGGGATTACGAAGACTACGACCTGCTGATCGGGATGGATCGGGCCAACCTCCGGGATATGTACCGTATCTGCGGCGGAGACTTTGCGGACAAGATGCACCTGCTGTTGGACTACACGGACCGCCCCGGTCAGGAGGTAGCCGACCCATGGTACACCGACGACTTCGAAGCCACTTGGTGGGATGTGTTGGAGGGCTGTCGGGGGCTGCTGCGTAGCGCAGGAAAGGAATTTGACTAATTTGCAGCAAGGAGAACAAAATGGATAATAAGCTTCAAACGAGCTATACAACAGAGCAGACCTATCATTCCATCCGCCATTCTATCGTGTCGGCACAGCGTAGTTTGGGTATGGCAGTAAACTCCGCAATGGTGACGGCTTATTGGGAAGTCGGTGAACAGATCTACAAAGCCTGCGGAGAAAATGACCGTGCGGGATATGGCAAGAAGCTGCTGCAGTACCTGTCTGTACACTTGACAGCGGAATTTGGAAAGGGATTTGACGAGTCAAATTTACGAAAGATGCGCCAATTCTATTGTGCGTATCCAATTCGAGACACACTGTGTCCCGAATTGAGCTGGTTACATCTTGTAACCAGTTCAAATGACTGCCGCTGATGTGAAAAAGAGGTTGTCTGATGTAGCGGATACGAAACAGTTCCTTCGAATCGTCCAATCCACCCCAATGCCACCAAGGAAGATCTAATCCAGCCAGAACTGCTTGCCCGGCAGGTTTCGCTGATCTATCCGGAATTTAAACCTGCCAATTTCGATGGGTGACGGGTTTGGAACGCTGGCATGAATAACATTATGATGACAATATAGTGCTTAACCATTTTGTTTTCTGCATATACTCTTATTACTGGGGCAGTGATGCCGAGTTTAAAGTTTTATCGCCTAAAGGTTGACAAACTGAAAACTCTACGCTATACTGTCTCCAGTGAATAGGTTGCAGAAGCTTGCGGGGCCTGTGACCGGGGGAGTCCCTGCGGGGACTCCCTTTTATTTTAAAAATATGAATTCTTATCTTCTACTTGCAGTAGCCGGGGGTGTCCCAATGCCAAAACCATTTATGACATATGATCAACAGATACAGAAACTGAGGGATAAACACCTGATTGTTGCAGATGAAGATAGTGCCAAAGATATACTTCGGCAAATTGGATATTTCACTTTGATTACTGGCTATAAGGATCTTTTCAAGAATCCAACAACAAAAAACTATCGGGATGGAACTACTTTTCAAGATATTCTCACTCTGTACCGATTTGATCAGGACTTGCGGCAGTTGACATTGAACCATCTTTTGCATGTCGAACAACACATTCGGTCAGCACTTTCCTATGCGTTCTGCGCCTCTTTTGGCGAGAGTCAGATTGCCTATACGACAGTTCAAAATTATCAGTACACTTCAAGAGCGAATCAGACTGCCATTAATACTCTGATACAAAAACACTTGAACCGCCTGCTCAATAATCGGACAGACTATCCCTATATAGAACACTACAAAACGATACATCAGAATGTGCCCTTGTGGGTTTTGGTAAATGCCCTTACGTTTGGAACAGTTTCCAAGATGTACGCCTTGTTTAAACCACAATTACAGACCGTAATTAGTCGGGAATTTGATGGAATTAACGAGAGGCAGCTGGGACAAATACTGGAGGTGTTGACGGTTTATCGCAATGTGTGTGCCCATGGGGATCGGCTCTTCTCATATCGATGCGCTAAAAAGGACATCCCGGATTTGGTTTTGCATCGTAAGTTATCGATTCCACGAAAAGGTACACAGTACATCCAAGGCAAACGTGATTACTTTGCAGTAGTAGTTAGTTTTCGGTATCTGCTTCCTGGTGAGGAGTTCCTCATATTTAAGAAACATTTATCTAAGCTCATTGATCGGGCTGTTCAGAATAATAGCCAAGTCAATGAGGGAGAACTACTTCGGTTGATGGGGATGCCATCCAACTGGAAACGTATTACGGCATACAAAAAGACTGCTTAACAAAATGAGTATTAGCTCCAATGGGCATAGCACGATTTGAAGATGATACTGACTCGTGAGGCCTATGTCTATCCGTCCCTGACATATTGCCTCAAAGCGATTTAATGCCAGAACAAAAAGTTGTAGAAACATGTGTAAGGAGAGAACTCGAAATATCGAAATCGTTGCGGCACAGGGCTTTCGCATGCGGGGTTCGAGATTGTCACCCCCTGCCAAGCTCGTGGCAAGCGACACATCGCTTGCCACGAGCTTTTTTTATCCCAACGCCCCTGCTCATCGCCTCCCACTTCATGCCGGGGACAGACGCCGTCGCTGTTTCCCGCTTCAGTCAATGCCGGACCGGCTCCTGTCAGTTGTCCTGACCGGAGGGCTGCAAAACCTGTTTCAGCTCATCCAGAAAGCAGTTTGCCGCCCTGGAAAAGACCTGATAGCGCTTCCAGATGATGGAGGCCTCCGCCACCATCCGGGGGGCCAGGGGCCGGAAGCACAGGTTGCTGCTGCCGGTGACATTGATGAGCTTGTCAAAGCAGATGGCGTACCCCAGCCCCTCATCCACCAGCAGGGAGGCGTTGAAGACCAGGTTGTAGCTTGCCACCACATTCAGCTGAGACAGGTCCTGTTTCAGCCAGTTTGCCATGGGCCCGGCGTCGTGCTTCTGGGCGGAGAGGATCAGGGGCTGATCCCACAGGTCCCGGGGCTCGATATACTCCTTCCGGGCCAGGGGGGCGTCCCTCCGCATGAGCACCCCCCAGGTATCCTGGGCGGGGAGCTTCATGGAGCTGTAAATTTCAGAATTCACAGGGCCGTACACCACGCCGAAGTCAATCAGGCCCCTGTCCAGATACTCCTTTACAAAGACTGCGTTGCCGCTGAGGATATGGTAATGGATGTCAGGGTGCTTCTTTTGCAGGTTTTTCGCCACCCGGGCAAAAATCCGGACCATGTCCGACTCCCCTGTGCCGATGTACACATCCCCCGCGATCACCTCATCGGACAGGGAGATCTCATGTTCCGTGATCCGTACCAACTCCAGGATCTCCTCCGCCCGCTTGCGCAGAAGCATCCCCTCCTCTGTGAGCAGCACCTTCCGGGACCCCTTGGTGCCCCGGATCAGCAGCTGTTTTCCCAGTTCCTCCTCCAGCGCCTTCATCTGTGTGGACAGGGCGGGCTGGGACAGATGCAGGGACTCCGCCGCCGCCGAGATATTCTGTTCCCTGGCCACCGCCAGGAAGTATTGCAGGACACGCAGCTCCATGTCTTTTTTCCCTCCTTTCTTCCAGTTTACCACATTTTCCATAAAAATCAATTATGCAAATATATTATTTATAAGTATTTGCTATTTATCTGTCCCCCTCGTATACTGAGGCTGTGAGAACGAAACCCATATCCGGCGCCGGGGACCCCGGGCCGGAGCCCATGGGCCCTGGGTCCGGGACACGGCGGGCTGAAGCCCCCTTCCGGCGGCCCATCGCCATCACGGGAGACAGGGAGGTGAGGCGGCTTTATGAACAGCGACATGACCCTGCAGGACCTGGTCCTGAATCTGAAAGCTGCCGGCTTTGCCGGGGAACAGATGCGGGACTATCTTGCCCTGTGGAACCAGGGGGAAACAGGAGCCCAGCTTAGGCTGCTGTCCGTCAAGCGGCAGAGCCTGCTGGACCACATCCACCAGGAGGAAAAGCAGATCCACTGTCTGGACTACCTGGTCTATCAAATTGAAAAAGGCGCCGTGACAGCGTAAGGAAGAAACGGAGGAACCATATATGAAGACCATTCAGAACAAGACCTTTGACCAGGAGCGGGCCCTGTACGGGGAACGGGACATCAAGGTCGTCCACTGTGCCTTTGACGGCCCGGCGGACGGGGAGAGCGCCTTCAAGGAGGGGGCGGATATTACGGCGGAGCGCTGCTTTTTCAATCTGCGCTACCCCTTCTGGCACGACCAGGGTCTGGTCATCCGGGACAGCGAGATGACCCAGCTGTGCCGGGCCGCCCTCTGGTACTCCCACCACATTGAGATCACCGGCACCAAGCTCCACGGCATCAAGGCCCTGCGGGAGTGCGGGGATGTGGTGCTGCGGGACTGCGACATCATCTCCCCGGAGTTTGGCTGGTCCACCCGGGGGATCACCATGGAGCGCTGCGCCGCCCAGAGCGAGTACTTCATGATGCGCTCCACCGACCTGCGCTTTGCCCATGTGGATTTTCAGGGGAAGTACTCCTTCCAGTACATTGAAAACGGGGTCTTTGAACACTGCCGCTTCGACACCAAGGACGCCTTCTGGCACGCGAAGCATGTGGTGGTCCGGGACAGCGTGGTGAAGGGGGAGTACCTGGCCTGGTACTGTGAGGATGTGACCTTTGAGAACTGCACCATCATTGGCACCCAGCCCCTGTGCTACTGCAAGGGCCTGCGCCTGATCAACTGCAAGATGGTGGACACCGACCTGGCCTTTGAGAAGAGCGAGGTGGAGGCCACCATCACCACCCCGGTGGTCAGCGTCAAGAACCCCCACTCCGGCCACATCTCCCTGCCCGCCGTGGGGGAGATCATCATGGATGACCCCCAGGCAAAGGGAGAGATCCTCTGTACCGGGCACGGGACGGAGAAAACGGCCGTCTGTGCCTGAAGAAGCCCCGGTGGAAGTATGAAAAGGAGTGATCGGATGAAGAAAACCTTCTGCTTTTTCCTGTGTGGGATCCTGCTCCTGGCCCTGGCCGCCTGCGGGGGCGGAGCCAGCTCTTCCCAGGGGCAGGAGTCTCCCTCCGCCGCCGCGGAAGGCGGCATTTCATCGCAAGCCCCCTCCGCCCCGGAGGAGGAATCCTCCGTACCGGACCTTCAGCCGGAAGCCCCGGAGGAGGCCCCCTCTCCCCAGCAGGCACCATCTGCCGCCGGAAACGCCGGAGAATCCTCCCTTCCCTCCGTGGAACACAGCCCGGCAGCGCCGGAAGACACCCAGAACCAGTCCGCCCCCTCTCCCGGCAACAGCCCCGCACCCAAGGAGGAGAGCGTCCCCTCCGCCCCGGAGCACAGCGCGCCGGTACCGGCGCTCCAGGAGCCGGTTTCTGAGGAAACAGACTCCCAACCTGAAGCAACAAAGGAAGAATCGGCTATGGATGAGAATACTTTTTATGTCCGTGTGGGGGACGCCGCCTTTGCCGCCTCCTTCGCGGAAACCGACGGGGCCCAGGCCCTGAAGGAGCTGCTTGCCCAGGGCCCGGTCACCATTTCCATGAGCGACTACGGCGGCTTTGAAAAGGTGGGCTCCCTGGGCCAGAGCCTGCCCGCCAGCAACAGCCAGACCACCACCCAGGCCGGAGACATCGTCCTCTACCAGGGCAATCAGATCGTCATCTTTTACGGCTCCAACTCCTGGAGCTACACCCGCCTGGGGAAGATCAGCGACCTCACCGGCTGGGAGGAGGCCCTGGGCGGGGGCGACATCTCCGTCACCTTCTCCCTGACAAACGGATGACTACCAATGTAAAGGAGCGTATCAGCCATGAGTGACTATATCCATCCCCTCAGCGACCAGGTGGAGCGGACCCATGTCCGCTACCCCAACCGCTACGGCCTGATGCTGGCCGGAGACCTGTACACCCCCAAAGCCATGGACAAGACCAGGCCCCACATGGCGGTGATCGTGGGGGCCCCCTACGGCGGAGTGAAGGAGCAGGGCCCCTGCGTCTATGCCGACGAGCTGGCCCAGCGGGGGTTTGTGGCGCTGACCTTCGACCCCTGCTACATGGGGGAGAGCGAAGGGGAGCCCCGCCATGTGTCCTCCCCGGAGCTGTTTACCGAAAACTTCAGCGCCGGGGTGGACTTCCTGGGCCTTCAGAGCTTTGTGGACCGGGAAAAAATCGCCGTGCTGGGCATCTGCGGCAGCGGCGGCTTCGCCCTGGCCGCCGCCCAGGCGGACACCCGTATCCGGGCGGTGGTCACCGCCAGCATGTACGACATGACCAGGGCGGCCCGGCTGGGGCAGACCCCTGAGCAGATCCTGGAGACCAAGCGGGCCCTGGCCGCCCAGCGGTGGAAGGACGCGGAGAACGGCTATATGCCCCAGTATATCCCCTTCTTCCCCGAGACTCCCCTGGAGGAGGTGCCGGCAGAGCTGAAGGAGCCCGACGCCGAATGGTTCCGGTTCTACGCCCTGAAGCGGGGCCACCATGAGCGGGCCCGGGGCGGGTTCACCACCACCAGCAACATCCCCTTCCTGAACTTTGACCTGCTCTCCCACCTGGACGAGATCTCCCCACGGCCCATTTTGTTCATCGTGGGCGACCGGGCCCACTCCCGCTTTTTCAGCGAGGAGGCCTATGCCCGGGCCCTGGAGCCCAAGCAGATGTATGTGGTGGAGGACGCCGAGCACATCGACCTCTACGACCGCGCCGACCGCGTCCCCTTCGGGAAGATCCAGGAATTTTTAACCGAAAGCCTGCGCTGACAGCCGGGGGCGTCCCGCCCCCGGCTTCTTTTTTCTCCCCCTCCGGTCAAAGGGAACAAGAAGTTTCCTCCTTTTCTCCCGCTTCTTGAGTAAAAGGGAGAATTTTGTCCTTTCTTCTGGAAATTCCGTTAAGAAACTGTGAACGGGCCGTTTTTCTGGTATAATGTTCCCTGCCGGGGCGGTTCGTCCGCCGCGGCACATTTTATCGAAAACAGGGAGGAAAACCATGGAGCTCTCCAATTCCTATGTGACGCCCTCAGACTTTAAAGGGCGTCTTCCCCTTCGTCAGGCCATTCCCCTGGGCCTTCAGCATGTGCTGGCCATGTTTGTGGGCAACCTGACCCCCATTCTGATCATCACCAACCTGTGCGCCGCCGCCGGCGGGGCGGAGGACTTCGCCGCCATCCAGGTGGCCCTGCTCCAGAACGCTATGCTGGTGGCGGGCATCGTCACCCTGGTGCAGCTGTTCTCCATCGGCCCCATCGGCGGTCAGGTCCCCATCATCATGGGCACCAGCTCCGGCTTCATCGGCGTGTTCCAGAGCGTGGTGGGGGTCATGGGGGGCGGAATCGTCTCCTATGGAGCCATTATGGGAGCCTCCATTCTGGGCGGCCTGTTTGAGACGGTGCTGGGGGCCTTTTTAAAGCCCCTGCGCCGGTTCTTCCCCGCCGTGGTCACCGGCACGGTGGTGCTGTCCATCGGCCTGTCCCTCATCAGCGTGGGGGTCACCTCCTTCGGGGGCGGAAGCGGGGCCAAGGACTACGGCTCGGCGGAGAATCTGCTCATCGCCCTGGCGGTGATGGTCATTGTCCTGGTCCTGAAGCACGGGGCGAAGGGGCTGGCCAGCTCCTCCTGTATCCTCATCGGCATCGTCTGCGGGTACATCATCTGCGCCCTTCTCCCCCTGTTCCTGTCCACCACCGGCCTTACCGCCGACGGGGTGGAGTACACCAAGGCCTGGGTCCTCAACTGGGACAAGGTGGCCCAGGCCAGCTGGATCTCCGTACCCGCCATTCTCCCCGTCAAGCCGGTATTTGACCCGCGGGCCATTCTGCCGGTAATGATCATGTTCATCGTCACCGCCGTGGAGACGGTGGGCGACATCTCCGGGGTCACCGAGGGGGGCATGGGCCGGGAGGCCACCGACAAGGAGCTGTCCGGAGGCATCATCTGCGACGGCCTGGGCTCCTCCTTCGCCGCCCTGTTCGGGGTGCTGCCCAACACCTCCTTCAGCCAGAATGTGGGCCTGGTCACCATGACCAAGATCGTCAACCGCACCGCCCTGGCCTGCGGGGCCGTGTTCCTGGTGCTGTGCGGCCTGCTGCCCAAGCTGGCGGCCATCGTGTCCATCATGCCCCAGAGCGTGCTGGGAGGCGCGGCGGTCATCATGTTCTCCTCCATCGTCATGAGCGGCATCCAGCTCATCACCCGTGAGCCCCTCACCGCCCGGAGCATGTCCATCGTGTCCGTGGCCCTGGGCCTGGGCTACGGCCTGGGGGCCAACAGCGGGGTGCTGGCCGGCCTGCCCCAGTGGGTGCAGCTTATCTTCGGCGGCTCCGGCATCGTCCCCGCCGCCTTTGTGGCCATTCTCATGAACCTGCTGCTGCCCAAGGAGAAGGCCGAGTGACCTGTTTCCCGTTGACTTGTCCCCCGGGATGGGGTAAACTGAACACGGACTTCAATGGCCGTCCCCGGTTTTGCCGGAGACGGCCTTTTTCAAACAGGAGGTGGCGCTTATGACCCGTCGGTCGGAACTGAGCTATATGAACGCCCTGGCCTGTCTGGCGGTGATCCTCATCCATGTGCTCTCCCTGGGGATCTCCAACCTGACCCCGGGCACCTGGCAGAGCGTGGTGGTCTATCTGCCCTGGCGGCTGGCCGCCTTTGTGGTGCCCATGTTCCTCTACACCGGGGCGGTGAAAATGGCCATGGGGTTTTCCGACGCCCCCCTGACGGCGGGGGACTATCTGGGCTACTGCCTGCGGCGCGTCCGGAAAATCTACCTGCCCTATGTGCTGTGGGTGGTCATCTACTACCTGGCTTTTTGGGTCATCCACTATGTGCGGGGGGATTTGGGGGAGTTTTTCTCCTATCTGCTCATCGGCAGCCTGTCCTCCCCCTTCTACTACATCGTCATCGTCATGCAGTTTTACTTCCTCATGCCCCTGTGGCGGTGGATGGTTCGCGCCCTGTCCCCCTTTGTGGGGGTGAGCCTTGGGCTGCTGGTCACCCTCATCACCCGGCAGCTGCCCGCCCTGCTCCCCTTCCCCTACTACGACCGCCTCTTCCCCACCTACCTGCTGTTCTGGACGGCGGGGCTCTATGTGGGCCGGTACTACCGGGGGGTGCGGCTGCTCCGGGGGGGCTGGAGCATGGCCCTGGCGGGGCTGGGAGCCCTCTTCTGCGCCGGGCTTGCCTGCTGGCAATATAACACGGGTCAGTGGCTGTTCGACATGGACCTTGTGAAGCTGTGCGCGGACCTGCTGTCCATCTTCTTTGTCCAGTCCCTGTGCCTCACCCTCACCCGCTCCCCCCAAAGGCTTCAGCGCCTGCTGACGCAGCTGTCCGGGTGCTCCTTCTTCGTCTACCTGTCCCACTGCCTGTTTCTCACCCTGGCCACCGCCTTCCTCCAGAACCGGGGCCTCACGGGCACCTTCCCCCTGCTGCTGGCCCGGGCGGCGGTGTGCTACACCCTCCCCTTCCTGTGCTGGTGGGCCTATCAGAAAATCGCCCTCCGTCTTCCCTTCCTGAAGGGGCTGTTTGGATAAACAAAGACCCGCTGTCTGTGCGTTGTCAGACAGCGGGTCTTTTCATGTTCTGTTGGAGGTCCCGGCGGCAAAAGCCCCCGCCGCGGCGGAAGAAGCCCTCCCGCAAGGAGTTCCGGCGTCCGCAGTCAAAAGCCCGACCCAGGAGTTTCGCCGTCCGGAGGCAAAAGCTCCCCGCCGTAGCGGAAGAAGCCCTCCTGCAAGGAGTTCCGGCGTCCGCAGACGACGGAATAAATTTCAATCCGTTTTTCCGGCGGCTCCGCCGACCGGAAAAACACTGCTCGCAAAAATCCCCCCGACAATTTAAAGGGCACCCACAAAACCTTGGTTTTGCGGGAGAGGCGGAGCAGCGAAGAGAATGAACATTCGCATTTATGCGGATGTGAATGATTCGAAGCTTGCGACAACGAAATCGAGGGGGGATTTTTGTGCAACTCTCCTTGAAAAAGAGGCTCTGCCTCTTTTTCGACTCACACTTTGAAGTTTACCGCGGTGTCGCCCTTCTCGTCGGCGCCGAACTCATAGTCCTTGCCGGGGAGGATGGCGTTGAGGGCGATGCCCACGATGGCGGCCACGGCCAGGCCGGACAGGCTGATGGTGGCCTCGCCCACCTGGAAGGTGACGGCGCCGGAGTAGTTGATGCCGATGGCCAGCACCATGATGACGGCGGCGATGATGACATTGCGGCTGTTGGTGAAGTCCACCTGGTTCTCCACCACATTGCGCACGCCCACGGCGGAGATCATGCCGTAGAGCACCATGGACACGCCGCCCATGGTGGCGGTGGGCATGGCGGAGACCAGGGCCGCGAACTTGGGAGAGAAGGAGAACAGGATGGCAAGGCCGGCGGCGATGCGGATGACCCGGGGGTCATAGACCTTGGACAGGGCCAACACGCCGGTGTTCTCACCGTAGGTGGTGTTGGCGGGAGCGCCGAAGATGGAGGCCAGGGTGGTGGCCAGGCCGTCGCCCAGGAGGGTGCGGTGGAAGCCGGGGTTCTGGAGGTAGTTGCGCTCGCAGGTGGAGGAGATGGCGCAGATGTCGCCGATGTGCTCCACCATGGTGGCCAGGGACAGGGGCATGATGGTCACAGCGGCGGTGAGGAGCATGCCGGTGTCCAGGTTGGGGCGGCTGAACAGGCCGAAGAGGGTGTCCTCAAAGCGGAAGGGCAGGCCGATCCAGGCCGCGTCGGACAGGGCCTGGAGCTTGGCGGGGTCCATGGTGGGGATGCCGGTGAGCTGGCAGATGACGGCCACCAGGTAGGAGCCCACCACACCCAGGAGGATGGGGATGATCTTCACCATGCCCTTGCCCCAGATGTTGCAGCCCACCACAATGGCCACGGCGATGAGGGCAATGGCCCAGTTGCTGCGGCAGTTGGTAATGGCGCCGGAGGAGAGGGTCAGGCCGATGCAGATGATCATGGGGCCGGTGACGATGGGGGGGAAGTAGCGCATGACCTTCTTGGTGCCGAAGATCTTAAAGAGGGCGGAGAGGATGGCGTACATAAGGCCCGCCAGGGCCACGCCGAAGCAGGCGTAGGGCAGCATCTCGCTGTTGGGGGTACCGTCCTCCAGCATGGGGGCGATGGCGGTATAGCCGCCGATGAAGGCGAAGGAGGAGCCCAGGAAGGCGGGCACCATCCGCTTGGTGATCAGGTGGAACAGCAAGGTGCCCAGGCCGGCGAAGAGCAGGGTGGAGGACACGGAAAGTCCGGTGAGGGCGGGGACCAGCACGGTGGCCCCGAACATGGCGAACATATGCTGCACGCCCAGGATAAACATCTTGCCCCGGCCCAGCTGCCGGGCGTCATAGATGCCTTGGTTTTGACTCATTTTCATTTCTCCCTTCTTTGTCGCACACATAAAAAAAGACAATCACCGTGTGATTGTCACTGCCACAGGAAAAAAGGAGACACTGCCGCACCCAAAGCGCCCGAATTCCACCGATCTTAGCGCCACGGCACACTCCTCCTTTCTTGTTCCGAAGTATCATACCAGAACTTTTCCCCGGACGCAAGAGGAAAATCCACCATTTTCTCTGTTTTTCTCCCTTTTTCCCGAAAAGGGAGGGCTTTTCAGCCCTCCCCCTCCAGCTGTCTGGCCTTCTCGGCCAGATGGGCCAGGGTGGTGCGGTCAAAGTAGTCCTGGATGAGGCCGTTGAGCTCCTGCCACATGGGCAGGGTGGGGCACTTCTCCCCCCGGGGACAGCCCTCCTCTCCCAGGCCCTGGCAGGACACGGGGCTCAGGCTGTTCTCGGTGGCCCGGAGGATCTCCCCCACGGTACACTCCTCCGCCGGCTTTGCCAGGCGGTAGCCCCCGCCCTTTCCCCTCACGCCGGAGACAAGGCCCTTTCCCACCAGCTTTTTCATGATGGCCTCCAGATATTTTTCCGAGATGTCCTGGCGGCGGGCCACATCCTTCAACGCCACATAGCCCTCCTGCCGGGCCAGCTCGATCATCACCCGCAGGGCGTACCGGCCCCTGGTGGAAATCATCATGGGGTTCCCCTCCTTTGGTTTGTAAAACCTATTATATCAGAGGGTTTGTCCCTTTGCAACCCTCCCTTTTTCCCTTGCAAAATTCCCCCAAAAGGCCTATAATATATGCTGTATTGTTATCATTTTCTCCAGGAGGAACCCTATGTCCATGGATGAACTGAGCCGCGGACTGTGGCAGAAAATCGGCCCCAACCGGCGTTTCGCCTTCTTCGCCTGCTTTCTGGCGGGGTATCTGGGCCACCTGTACGCCTTCACCAACCTGATCCCCAACTCCGACGGCCTGAGCCGGGTCTTTGACCCCCAGCAGATGACCGTGTCCGGGCGGTGGTTTCTCCACTTCGCCTCCGCCCTCAACGACTTTACCCAGATGCCCGCCCTCATCGGGTTTCTGTCGGTGCTGTTTCTCTCCCTGGCCGCCGCCCTGGCGGTGGATGTGCTGGGGCTGAGAAGCCGGGCCCTCTGCGCCCTCACGGGGGCGGTGATGGCCCTGTTCCCCTGTATGGGGTACACCTTCCTCTATCTGTTTACCGCCTCGGCCTACTGCCTGGCCATCTTTCTGGCGGTGCTGTCGGTGTGGCTGGCCCGGAGGGGGAGGATCTCCTGGCTGCTGGGGTGTCTGTGCCTGGCCCTGGCCATGGGCATCTACCAGGCCTACGCCACCGTGGCCATCGCCCTGTCCCTGCTGGCGGTCCTGGGCCGGGTGCTGGAGAGGGAGTCCTCCTTCCGGGACACCCTCCATTTCGGCCTGCGGCTGGTGGGCTATCTGGCGGTAGGGGCGGTACTCTACTATGTGATTTTGCTCCTCTTCCTGAAGGTAAAAAACCTGGAGCTGCTCTCCTACCTGGGGATGGACGCTGCCGCCGGGGGCTACCCCTTCGCCCGGCTGCCCAGCCTCATTGTAGAGAGCTATAAGCAGGTCATCGCCTTCTTCTTCCTCCCCGGTTCCGCCAACGGCTTTGCCAACCTCTTCATGGTCCTTCTGGACCTGCTGGCCCTCCTCTTGGGGCTGCTGGCCCTGTGGACGGTGTTCGCCCGCCTGGGACTCTTTGGGGAGAAGTGGCGTGTCGCCGGGGCCCTGGCCCTGCTGGCCCTCCTCCCCCTGGGGATGAACTTTATGCAGGTGCTGAGCCCCTACTCCGCCCCCACCCCCCTGATGAAGTACGCCTTTGTGGCGGTCTATCTGCTGGTACTGCTGGTACTGGACCGCTCCGACGGCCTGGAGAACCCGGGCAGGCTGAGGGCTCTGGTCCCGGCGGGGGCGGTGTGGTGCGCCCTGCTGCTCCTCTTCTGCCTCAATACCAATAACCTCCTCTACACCGCCTCCGCCCAGGCCCACCGGGCCACCGAGAGCTACGCCACCCGCCTGCTCTCCCGCATTGAGAGCTGCGAGGGGTACCAGCCGGGGATGGAGATCGCCATCATTGGGGCGGTGCCTGAGGACCAGATCTCCTCTGACATCCCCTCCTACCTCCAGGTGGACCATTACAGCGTGCCCATGAACTCGGTGCTCCCTCTCAACAAGCACATCTACTACTACCTCAGCGACTGGCTGAACTTCCCCGTGGAGGAGCCGTCGGAGGAGACCATGATTGCTATCTCGGACTCTGAGGAATTTCAGTCCATGCCCCTCTACCCCGCCCAGGGCAGCGTCCAGGTCCTGGACGGCCGGGTGGTGGTGCGCATGGCAGAGGAGTACACCCCCAAAACCGACTACGAGATCGCCTATGAAAACAGGAGATAACACCTATGCGGGATAAACAAGAAAAACCATTGCTCTCGGTGGTCCTCCCCGCCTACAACGAGGAGGCCTCCGTCCCCCGGGCGGCCCGGGTGATCTGCTCGCTGCTGGCCGGGGCGGACATCCGCCACGAGCTCATCTTTGTGGACGACGGCTCAAAGGACGGCACCTGGGCGGCCATCCAGGCCCAGATTGCCCCCTACCCCCAGGTCCGGGGGGTGAAGTTCTCCCGGAACTTCGGCAAGGAGGCGGCCATCTTCGCCGGCCTGGCCCAGGCCCGGGGGGACTGCGCCGTGGTGCTGGACTGCGACCTTCAGCACCCCCCGGAGAAGATTCTGGAGATGTACCGCCTGTGGCTGGAGGGCTATCAGGTGGTGGAGGGGGTGAAGGTGAGCCGGGGGAAGGAGAGTCCCCTCCACACCCTGGCGGCCCGCACCTTCTACTCCCTCATCAGCAACGCCACGGGCATCGACATGTCCCGGGCCTCGGACTTTAAGCTCCTGGACCGGCGGGCGGTGGACACCCTGCTGGCCATGCGGGAGAAAAACGCCTTCTTCCGTGCCCTGTCCTCCTGGATCGGCTTTTCCACCGCCCAGGTGGAGTTTGAGGTCCAGCCCCGGCTGGAGGGGGAGTCCAAGTGGTCCATCCGCAGCCTCACCAGGTACGCTCTGGTGAACCTCACCTCCTTCTCCGCCGCCCCCCTCCAGCTGGTCACCCTGCTGGGGGTGGTGGTGTTCCTGTGCTCGGTGGTGCTGGGGATCTGGTCTTTGTGGCAGAAGCTGTCGGGACAGGCCCTGGAGGGCTTTACCACCATCATTCTGCTCCAGCTCATCATCGGCAGCATCCTGATGATCTGCCTGGGCATCATCGGCTACTATGTGGCCAGAATTTACGAAGAGATCAAAGACCGGCCCCGGTACATCGTGGCCGAGGAGTGCGAGGGCAAGGCCAATGACGGACAAGCTGAAACAGATCTTTGACCCCACCTTCTTCCGCTTCATCCTGGTGGGGGTGGTCAACACCCTGGTGGGCTACGGGGTGATGTTCGGCCTATATAACCTGGCCGGGCTCCACACCTGGGGAGATCCGGGGTACTGGGTGTCCTCGGCGGCCAACTATATCGTGGGCAGCGTGGTGAGCTTCTTTCTCAACAAGCACTTCACCTTTAAAAACCGGGAAAAGGGAGCGGGGGTGGTTCTGCGCTTCGTGGTGAACATCTCGGTGTGCTGGCTGCTGGCCTACGGCCTGGCCCAGCCGGTGATGGAAGCCCTGCTGGGGGGGCTGGGGCTCTCAGACCAGCTCCAGGGCAACCTGACCATGCTGGCGGGCTCGGGGCTGTTTGTCATCCTCAACTACCTGGGCCAGCGGTTTTTCGCCTTCCGTACCCCCAGGCATTAAAGCCAGAAGCGCCCGAACCGGTTCCGGTTCGGGCGCTTTTCTTACTGTTTTGGTTGTTTCCTGCCGGTGATGATATCCAGGACAATGAGCACCCCGCACCACAAAAGCAGCAGCCCCAGGGCCAAAATGGCGCAGTTGCGGAAGAAGTCCTGGGGGAGGATGAGGATCACCGGGTCGGTCTGCCAGTCAAAGATCCAGTTGTCCTTTCCCGGGAAAAACAGGGCGTGGAACACCACAAAGGCCCTGTCAAAGTCCAGGGCGGCCAGCCCCCCGATGATCAGGAACGCTCCCCCCAGTCCGGCGGCCCCCCAGAACCCCGGGCCACGGCCCAGCAGCCGCCGGGGCCGGAGCCTCCGCCACCGGGCAAAGAGGAGCAGCAGGACCAGGGCGATCAGGGAAATGGCCAGCACCCGCAGGTCCAGCAGGAAGAGGTTTCGCACATCGGCAAAGTGGCTCTCTCCCGAGTCGGAGAAGGGCAGCAGCCCGGCGGAGAAGGTATCCGTCTTTCCGGTACAGTAGTCCAGCACCTCATCGTAGGCCTGGCGGATGACCTCCTCATTGAGGCCGGTATACTCCTCCAGGCCCAGAGGGCCGATCTGGGCGTAGTAGAAGCCCCGGAACAAAATAGGCACGGCGATGGAGGCGGACAGCACCCCCAGGGCCAGAGCCACAGACAGCAGCAGGGACAGCAGTTTACTTTCTTTCACGGTTTTCATGGGTCAGACCTCTCAGAACAGAATCGGGCAGGGCGGACAGGGAGATGAGCACCTGCCCCGGCAGGTAGAACAGCCACATCCCCACCCTTGCCCCCTCCAGGAGGGGCCGGGGGAGGAGGGCGGGCACATTGTGGGCCCCCACACAGATGTCACAGCACAGGAACAGTCCCAGCCCCAGGGCGAACAGCCGCCCCTTTCGGCCGGGGACCTGCCGGGCCAGCAGCACATTGCACACAAAATTGCTGAAGTAGAAGATCACCAGGACATTGAGGGGGGTGAGCATTTTCAGAAGGGCCAGGGCCCCCAGCCCCAGGAGAAACAGCGCCCCCCGGACAGGCCACCGGGGCCTCCGCCCCGTCAGGCGGCACAGGCGCAGGAGATAGAGCCCCTGGACAGCGCAGAACAGAAGCACCCCCAGGGGGTAGTCCCGGTTCAGCGCCAGCAAAAAGAGGTCGGCGCACAATGTGAGGGCCATGGCCCCCGCCACAAGGCCGTCCCCGCCCCGCCGTCTCCAGTACAGGCAGAAGGCGGCGCACAGGAGGATGGCGCAGAATTTCACCGGGTCCCCCGCCCGGCCCAGCCTCAGCAGGTCCATGGCCACAAACAGGACATAAAGGGCCCCCTGAAGGCATAAAAATCCACGGATCAGACTGCCCTCTCTCATGGGCGTCCCTCCCCTCTCTCCCCGCTATCATAGCACAGCCCACCCGCTCCCGCAAATAAAAAATTCCCCCGGCCGCGGCCGGGGGAATTTTATCACAGGAAACGCAATCAAGCCTTGGGCTTTCTCTTGCCGAAGATGGTCATGCAGCCCTCCACGGCCAGCACGATGGCCAGCACGAAGAGCAGGGCGCCCAGAATGGCCTGGGCATAGGTGCCCCAGTCCACCTTGGCCAGCACCTCGGGATCGGTGCTGGTGATCTGACCGATCTTGGTGGTGATGGTCTGGAACAGGGAGTACAGGGTGACCACCAGCATGAACAGCATGGGGAAGTAGAACATCTTGTTGTTCTTGCCGATGTTGCCCAGCCAGGCACACACGGCCAGCAGGGCCAGAGCGGCCAGCAGCTGGTTGGCGGCGCCGAACAGGGGCCAGATCTTGGAGTAGCCGGTCATGCCCAGACCCACGCCCAGCACCACGGTGATGGCGGTGGACACAACGGGGTTGCAGAGGATTGCCTTGAAGCCGGTGGCCTCCTTGGCGGTCTGGCCGGGCTTCAGCCAGAACTCCTGGAACATATACCGGGCCAGACGGGTGGCGGTATCCAGAGAGGTCAGGCAGAACACGGACACGGTGAGCACCAGCAGGGAGGCGATGGTCTCCTGAGCGCCGGCCAGGCCGGGGATGGAGGCGACCATGCGGGAAATGCCGGTGGCAAAAACCTGGGTGGGGGTCACGATCTCGCCGGAGGCGTACTCAGTCCAGATGAAGGACACGGCAGCCAGGGAGATGAGGGCCAGAGCACACTCGATGAGCATGCCGCCGTAGGCGATGGGCTTGGCGTCCCGCTCGTGGTCCAGCTGCTTGGCGGTGGTGCCGGAGCCCACCAGGGAGTGGAAGCCGGAGATGGCGCCGCAGGCGATGGTGACGAACAGGGCGGGGAACACGGAGCCCAGAGAGCTGCCGGTGGGCGCCAGGGTGTCCACCCAGCCGGTGAAGGCGGGCATGTCCATGTGGGCGGCGTCCGCGCCGGTGAGGCCGGCGCCGATCACGCCCACAGCGGCGATGATCATCATGGCGTACAGCAGGAAGGAGCTGAGGTAGTCACGGGGCTGGAGCAGGATCCACACGGGAGCCACAGAGGCCACCAGGATGTACAGACCGATGATCCACATCCAGGCGGTGTTGCTCAGGTAGATGGGGTGCCACTGCAGGCCGATCCACAGGCAGATCACGATGCCCACGCAGCCCACGATGGTGGCCACGGACAGGGGAGCCCCTCTCCGGTAGACAAAGAAGCCGAAGAGAATGGCCATCACGATGAACAGCAGGGAGATCATGGCCACGGAGGCGTTGGTCTCGTTGTGGGAGCCGTCGGCGTTGATGCCCACAAAGGTGCTGGCCACGATGGAGGCGAAGGCCGCCACAACCAGGATCAGGGTCAGGTAAGAGAAGATCAAAAAGAGCTTCTTGGCCCGGTCGCCGATGTTCAGGGCGATGACCTCGCCGATGGACTGGCCCTTGTGGCGGATGGAGGCGAACAGAGCGCCGTAGTCATGGACAGCGCCGAAGAAGATGCCGCCGATCAGGACCCACAGCACCACGGGCACCCAGCCGAACACGGCGGCCTGGATGGGACCGTTGATGGGGCCGGCACCGGCGATGGAGGAAAAGTGGTGTCCCATCAGCACGGGGGCCTTGGCGGGGACATAGTCCATGCCGTCCTCCAGCTCATGGGCGGGGGTGATTCTGGAATCATCAACGCCCCACTGCTTGGCAAGCCATCCGCCGTAGAACACATAGCCTACGATCAGAATGATAATGCCAACGATTACAACAAGCATTGCATTCATTGAGTTTTCTCCTCTCCTTTATAGTTGGCAATGATGCGTTCCACCAGGCGCTTCAGGTCTTTCTCCAGGACCTTCCCCGCCCGATTGGTGGTAACTTCGCCGTTGGACAAATCCACGGCGGCTATACGAAACTCCATCCATCCATGGAGCGATAGCTTAAATTCCCGGCGCTTCTTCAGCTTTTTCAGCCGCTCCTTCGCCCGGGGGGCGGCGCCCTCGCAGAGGACCACCGCTGTGAGATAGGTGCTCATATGCTGGGAATGGGGCTTGACCCGGGGCTCGCCGTCGGCCAGGACGGTCCGGAAGATCTCCTCCCCCGTCCCCTCCTCCAGGCGACCCACATCCCACAAATAGAGGTATTCATGGTTTTCCGCCGCCCACAGCTCCACCTTCTTGCTCAGCACATACTGGCTGTCCCGGGAGTGGTAGTCGCAGCGGGCCTTCAGGGGACCGTCGTCGGGGAACCGCTCCATATCGTAGTAGGCGGAGTAGATCTTTTCCAGGCCCCGGACCACGGCCTGACTCAACTGAGACACACTGGTTCCTCGCTTTCGTACAAAAGGCCGCCGGAAGCTCAGGCGGCACAGATATGAACAAACTGTGAAGTTTCGACCTATTATATCAAATGAAACCTGTTCTGACAAGAATTTTCCTATGTCAAACATACAAAAAGTCCCGGAAATTGGAAAAATTTTTGTTCCAGATGGATATTTTCTCCCTGTTTCCCCCACATTGACAACCCTCCCCCATTTCAATATAATCAAGACATTACAGTCTTTCTCCAAAGGAGATAACCGCCATGTCTGTTCTCCGGTCCGCCCGGCTCTCCGGGCTGTACAGACGGTGGAGGCCGCTGGCCGCCCCCTCCCTGTTCTTTCTGGGCGTCATCTATTATGAAGAGCTGTTTCTGAAGCTGTTCTGCTTCGGTTCCCTCACCCTCCCCGGGGTCTTTTTCACCCTGCTCTTCTCCCTGCCCACCGCCCTGCTGCTGGGCCTGCTGTGCGGAGGGCTGCCCCCCCGGTGGGGGAAGAGGCTGCTGGTGCTGTGCACCTTTGTCCTCTCCCTGTGGCTGGGGGCCCAGACGGTCTATTACCGGCTGTTCAAGGTCTTTCTCACCATCTTCTCCCTGACCAAAATGGCCATGGTGGCCGGGGCCTTCGGGGACATGGCCCTGGGGGAGGTGCTGGTGAACTGGTTCCCGGTGGTGATGATGGTCATCCCCGTGATTTTGTCCTTCTGGCTGCGGGGCCGGCTCATCGCCCCGGAGCACCGCTCGGCGGGGCTGCGCCTTCGGTGGGCGGCCCTGGCCCTTCTCATCCAGCTGCTGGCCATCGGCCTTGTGATGCTGTGCGGGGGCGGGGTCATGTCCCTGCGGTACATCTATTTCCAGACCGCCACCCCCGAGCTGGAGACCCAGTACTTCGGCGCCATCACTCAGACCCAGCTGGAGATCCGCCGGGTCCTCTTCGGCATCGACCCGGACCGGGAGGACCCGGACGCCTCGGGCGGGGAGGGCTCGTCGGCGGAGGGGGATTCCACGGACGCCTTTGCCCCCCAGGGGGTCCACGCCCTGCCCATCGACTTTGACACCATCATCGCCCAGGAGACCGACGAGGGCCTTCTCCAGGCCCACCAGTGGTTCTCCCAGCGCACCCCCACCCCGGAAAACCAGTGGACGGGGTATTTTGAGGGCAAGAACCTCATCTGGATCGTGGCCGAGGGCTTCTCCACCCTGGCCATGGACCCCCAGCGCACCCCCACCCTGTGGAAGCTGTCCCACGAGGGCTTCGTCTTCGACCACTTCTACACTCCCCTGTGGGGGGTATCCACCTCCGACGGGGAGTATGTGACCACCACCGGCCTCATCCCCAAATCCGGGGTGTGGAGCTACTCCCTGTCCTCGGAGAACTATATGCCCTTCGCCCTGGGCACCCAGTTCCGGAAGGAGGGCTACCGGACCATGGCCTTCCACGACTACCTCTACGACTACTACGACCGCAACCTCTCCCACCCCAACATGGGCTATGAGTACTACGCCATCGGCCAGGGGCTGGATCTGCCCTCGGCCAGCCAGTTCCCCGCCTCCGACCTGGAGATGATGGAGGAGATCGTCCCCATGTTTATCGACGAGGACCAGTTCATGGTCTACTGCCTGACGGTGAGCGGCCACCTCAACTACACCCTGGAGGAGAACGCCATGTCCGCCCGGCACTGGAGCGAGGTGGAGGACCTGCCGTACAGCGAGGCGGTGCGGTGCTACCTGGCCTGTCAGATGGAGCTGGAGCTGGCGGTGCAGCGGCTCATAAACCAGCTGGAGGCGGCTGGGAAGCTGGATGACACGGTGATCGTCCTGTCCGCCGACCACTACCCCTACGGCCTCACCGATGAGGAGTACAGCGAGCTGCTGGGCCACCAGGTGGACCCGGTGTTCGAGATCTATGAAAATACCCTGATCCTCTGGAACAGTGAGATGGAGGAGCCGGTCCATGTGGACAAGTACTGCTCCAGCCTGGATGTGACCCCCACCCTGTCCAACCTCTTCGGTCTGGACTACGACTCCCGGCTGATGATGGGCTCGGACATCCTCTCCGACGACGACCCCCTGGTGATTTTCGCCAATTACAGCTTTATCAGCGCCACGGGGTACTATAACTCCACCACCGACACCTTCACCCGCTGGGACGGGGCGGAGCCCGACCGGGAGGCTGTGGCCGACCTGATCGCCGAGGTGCAGAACCGGGTGGCCTACTCCGCCACCATTCTGGACACCGACTACTACCGCATCCTCTTCAACTACGACTACTACAAGCTCATGCAGCAGGGCCCCGCGGGGCTGCTGAACCTCCCCCTGACCTCCTAAAAGGTCGCACAAGCGGCCCGCCGCATGTGCGAAACACACCAAAAGGCCCGCCGGTTGACCGGCGGGCCTTTTGGTGAAAAAGAGAGGGAGGTAAAGAAATGAAGTATATGCAAACCGTCCCAGAGGGGCGGGAGCTTTTGGTCTGCCGCCCTGTGGCGCTCCATCGGGGCGGCAGTGAGACGCGTACCCCGCGTCAAGAGGTCGGGTTCAGCCCCGGGAGAAAAAGGGCCTTCTCCCGTGATCCGGTCTTCGCGCGGGTTGCCGGATCGCTCCCGCGCGGCCTCTGCCGCGCTGAAGGAGGAAAACAGATCAGATCTTTGATCTGTCCATAGCTTACCACGGCCCCCCCTGGGAATCTTCACCAAATCTGGAACTTTCCATGAACATTATGTGAACCGGTCGAAACAATTTCTAACCTGTCCCGGAAAGCCCCCCTCCCTGTGTCCTACATCTGGTGGCTCTCCCCCTTCATGCGCGTCTCCAGGGGATCGGCCATGGGGTCCTGGGCGTTTCTCTCCGGGTCGGTGGGGTTGACCCCGGCGATGGGGGCGGAGCGGCGGAGGTCCCGCTTCTCCTTTTTCTCCCCCTTGTTCTTGGACTTGCTCACATTTGTCACCTCCTCTCCCGTTTTGGGGTAGTATGGCCGAAAGAAGATAAAAAAATCCCCGGAGAACGCTGTTCTCCGGGGATTTTATGTGCTGTCTCGCTCAAAAAAGCGGCTGGCCGCTTTTTTGAAACTCTTTTAGATGCCCAGCTCGATCCACAGCTCGTTATAGAGAGCCAGGGTCTCGGCGGGGAGGTTCTCATACATGGTGCACCGGTCCAGGACCTCCTTGGGGGCGGCCATGATCTGGTAGAGCTCCTGGTCCAGGGGCTCCCCGTAGGTCTCCTCGTAGTAGGCGGGGTACTGCTCCAGGGCCTCGGCGTTGGGGGAGGCGTACCAGATGTAGTCCATGTTGGCCAGGTTGGAGTCGGTGGAGGCGATGAAGTTGATCCACTCGTGGGCCTCGTCCACATGCTTGGCGTCCTTCAGGACGCACATGGCGTCCACAAACCAGTTGGAGCCCTCCTTGGGGATGCAGAAGGCCAGGTCGGGGTTATTCTCATACATGGTGAGGAAGTCCCCGGCGTAGTAGGTGGCGATGGCCATGTTGCCGCCCTCCATGATCTGGAAGACCTCGTCCATGCCCTGGCCGCCGTAGACCCCACGGGCCTTGGCGTCGGCCACCAGCTGGGCAGCCTCCCGGATCTGGGACTCATCGGTGGTGTTCACATCATAGCCCAGGTAATAAAGGGCCATGGCGAAGGCGTCACGGGAGTTGTCAATGAGCAGGATGTTCCCGGCGTACTCGTCGGAGAACATGACCTCCCAGCTGTCGATGGGCTCCTTGACCATCTTGGTGTTGTAGATGATGCCCAAGGTGCCCCAGGTGTAGGGCACGGAGTACTCGTTGTTGGGGTCGAAGGACAGGTTCTTGTACTGGGGATCGATCTTCTCATAGTTGGGGATCTTGCTGTAATCCAGCTTCTGCAGCCGGTCCTCCTCAATGAGCCGGGCGATCATATAGTCAGAGGGGACGATGACATCGTAGTCCACCCCGCCCAGCTCTAGCTGGGCATACAGCTCCTCGTTGGAGGGGACGGTGGTGTAGTTGACCGTGATGCCGGTCTCCTGTTCAAACTTCTCAATCAGGCTGGTGTCAATATACTCGCCCCAGCTGCACACATTGACCACCCGGTCGCCGTCGGCGGCGCTGCTGCTGCTATTGCCCGTGGCGCTGCCGCTGGCAGCGGAACCGGAAGTTCCGGACTCATCCATGGCGCATCCGGACAGGAACAGGCCCAGGGCCAGGGAACAGGCCAGGGTCAAGGCAGTGATTTTTTTCAATTGATCATTCCTCCATTTTTTGTTGGTATATCGCCACGCCCGTAAAGGGCGGTGGAACCGGTCACTTCCGGGCGGCCCGGCGCTTTTCCAGCCGGCCCTCCCGCACATTGATGATGATGAGCAGCACCAGCACCACTCCGAACAGGAGGGTGGACACGGCGTTGAGCTCGGGGCTGACCCGCTTGCGCACCATGCTGTAAATCTGGATGGACAATGTGGAGGCGCTGCCGGCGGTAAAGTAGGAGATGACAAAGTCGTCCACGCTCATGGTGAAGGCGATGAGGGCGCCGGAGACGATGCCCGGCTTGATCTCGGGCACCACCACCTTCCGAAAGGCCTGCATCCAGGTGCAGCCCAGGTCCTGGGCCGCGTCGATGAGGCTGCGGTCCATCTGCCGCAGCTTGGGCAGCACATTGAGGATCACATAGGGGATGTCAAAGGAGATGTGGGCCAGCAGCAGGGTGGTAAAGCCCATGCTCACCTCCCCCATCCGGGGCAGGGTGCGGCGGAAGTTCTCCTCCAGCCAGGTGACAAAGCCGTTCCAGCCGTCCACCACCACGCTGTTCCACCCGGCGATGGCGGCCACAAAGAAGATGCACAATGCCACGCCGGTGACGATGTCGGCGTTCATGATGGGGATGTTGTTCACCGTGAGGATGGGGTCCCGCCACCGCCGGCGCATGCCATAGAGGCCCACGGCGGTGAAGGTGCCCACCACCGTGGAGATGGCGGTGGCCAGGACGGAGACCAGAAGGGTATTGTACACCGCCGACATGACCTGGCGGTCCCGGAACAGCTCCTGGTACCAGCGCAGGGAAAAGCCCTGCCAGACCACATTGCTGTTGGCGTCGTTGAAGGAGAAGACCACCAGCAGCAGGATGGGGGCGTAGAGGAACAGGAAAATGAGGGCCATATAGAAGCGGCTGCCCACCCGGTAGTTCTTTCTCATAGGATCACCGCCTGTTCCTCGCCCTCGCCGAAGTGGTTCATGACCACCATGCAGACGATGACGATGACCATCATCACAAGGGCGATGGCGCTGCCCAGGTAGGGGTTATAGGCCCCGCCCAGAAACTGCTGCTCGATGAGGTTGCCCAGGAGCATCTGGTTGTTGCCCCCCAGCATCCGGGAGATGGCGAAGGTGGACACCGACGGGACAAAGACCATGGTCACCCCGGACAGCACCCCGGGCAGGGACAGGGGGAAGATCACCTTCCGGAACACCTGGGCGGTGTTGGCCCCCAGATCCCGGGCGGCCTCCAGCAGGGAGTGGTCCAGCTTGATGATCACCGAGTAGATGGGCAGCACCATGAAGGGCAGGTAGTTATACACCATGCCCAGCACCACCGCCCCCTGGGTGCGGATCATGCGGAAATACTCCAGGTCGGTGCCGAAGACGCTGTTGATGAGGTCGAAGAGGCCCAGGGCCTCGAAGAAGTTGTTGAGGATGCCGTTATTTTCCAGAATGGCCATCCAGGCGTAGGTGCGCAGCAGGAAGTTGACCCACATGGGCAGCATGATGAGCACCATGGCGATACGCTGAAAGCCGGGGCCCTCCTTGGCCATCACATAGGCCAGGGGGTAGCCCAGCAGCAGGCAGACGATGGTGGCCACAATGGCCAGCTGGAAGGAGCGGGCGAAAATCACCGTGTAGGTGCCCATTTTGGCGAAGTTTTCCAGGGTGAAGCCGCCCCCGGAGGTGGTAAAGGCGTAGACCACCACCATGATGATGGGGGCCACCACCACCAGGGCCATCCAGACCACATAGGGGGCGGACAGCCAGGCGATCTTATTCTTCATGGCCGTCCTCCCGCTCCTCCTCCTCCAGGTCGATGGAGGCGTCGCTGATCTCCTCGTACTCCTCGGAGTAGGAGGAGTAGTCCCCGAACATGCCGGAGTACTGGCTCTTTTTCATCACATGGATGCCGTCGGGGTCGATCTTGATGCCGATGCGGCTGTCCACGGGGCAGAAGTCGGTGGTCTGAATGAGCCACTTGAAGCCGTAAAAGTCCACAATGGTGTCGTAGTGGACCCCCTTGAAGGTGACGGAGGTGACGGTGCCCCTGAGCTGGCCCTGGTCCTCGGGGACGATGTCCACATCCTCGGGGCGGATGACCACATCCACCGGCTCGTCCTTTTCAAAGCCCCCGTCCAGACACTTGAACTTCCGGTTGAAGATCTCCACCACCCCGTCGGCACGCATGATGCCGTCGAGGATGTTGGACTCGCCGATGAAGTCGGCCACAAAGGCGTTTTTGGGCTCGTTATAGATGTCCTCGGGGGTGCCGATCTGCTGGATCTTGCCGGCGTCCATGACCACCACCGTGTCGGACATGGCCAGGGCCTCCTCCTGGTCGTGGGTCACATAGATAAAGGTGATCTCCATGGCCTGCTGGATGCGCTTAAGCTCGTTCTGCATGTCCTTGCGAAGCTTCAGGTCCAGGGCTCCCAACGGCTCGTCCAGCAAAAGGACCTTGGGCCGGTTGACCAATGCCCGGGCGATGGCCACACGCTGCTGCTGGCCGCCGGAGAGCTGGGAGATGTGGCGCTTTTCAAAGCCCCGGAGGTTCACCACCTCCAGCATCTCCATGACCCGCTGGTGGATCTCCTCCTCCTTCAGCCTGACCTTTTTGCCCTTCTCGTCGGTCCTGCCCAGGCGCAGGCCGAAGGCGATGTTCTCATATACATTTAAATGCGGGAACAGGGCGTACTTCTGAAACACCGTGTTCACCGCCCGTTTATGGGGCGGGACAGCATTAATCCTCACACCGTCGAAAAATACATCGCCAGAGGTGGGCGTCTGAAAACCACCGATGATTCGGAGTGTGGTTGTCTTGCCGCACCCGCTGGGACCCAGCAGTGTGAGGAATTCCTTGTCATTGATATACAGATTGATGCCGTCCAGCACCACCTCGCCGTCAAAGGCCATGGTGCAGTTGGACAGACGGATAAGCTCCTTGGACACGCGCGCTTCCCCCTTCAGTTGCTTTGTAACCTTGTCAGCTCCCTCGATTTATTCACCCGGGTCGGCGTCCATGTACCAGGGACATCCGGGGGGCCGGGCTTTCACGGATAGCGAGATACACTATATCCGACTATCCCCCAAATGTCAATGATTTTCCCCAATTTTTCCCCACAATTTCACCCCCTCTTTACCCTCCGCTTTTTGGGGAAAAAAGACGGCGGGGAGACAGCCGTTTCTTCTGTCTCCCCGCCGGGTATTTTTTGGTTTTTTATTCCAGAGTGAGATAGGTCAGGGTACCCATCCCCCGCTCGTCCAGCCGGACCAGCCGGTGGCTGACCCCCTCCTCCCCCAGGGTATGGCAGGTGCGCCTGACGGCGCCGTTCTCGTCGGTCTCGGCCACCAGGGCCCACTGGGCCCCCTGGGGACGCTCCAGGGTGAGGCCCTCCCCCACCTCCTCCAGGGTCAGGGTCCGGCTCTCCAGGGGCCGGTCCTCCCCGTCAAACCAGGTCACCGACACCTCATTGACCCGCTCCACCCACTCCACGGTAAAGGACACCTTCAGGGAGGTGGTCCGCTCCTCCCCGTTTACCGTCTCGGTGTAGCTCTCCTCGGTGGAGGCGGTCATGTCCCCCTCTCCGGCGTAGCCGTTTCCGCTGCCGTCCAGGTAGACGGTGCCGTCCTTCATCTGATAGACCCGGTAGGCGGTCATGGAGTAGCCGTACTCCGGGCTCTGGTGGCCGGGGGCCATATCCCCCATGTAGACGGTGCCGCTGAGGGAATTTTCCTGGTCCCCCACCTTGACCTGGGCGTCGGCCAGGTCGGTGTAGCCGGTGTAGACCGGCTCCCCGTTCTCCCCGATGCGGGTGGTGAGAAAGCAGTTGACCCCCTCCTTGCCGGGGAACACATATTTCCCCGTCTCCTCATCGTACCGGCCGATGAGGATCTTTCGGGGGATGGAAAAGCTCCCGAAGCTCCCTGTATCCAAGGTCTCCTCCCCGTACTCCACCCAGTAGGACCGCTCCTCATCGCTGAGGGGGCGGTCCATAATGGCCTCGAACACCAGCTGAAAGCCGATGAATTTGTCCTCCTCCGCCCCCTCCCGCTCCGGCCGGGCCAGCTTGCCGCCCGCCCCCAGCAGCAGGGTCAGCACGCCGCAGGCCAGCACCACTCCCAGCACCCGGGGCCACTTTTTACTCCAAAGGTTCTTCATTGCCGTCCTCCAGTCGTCCGTCAAAGCGGAGGATGTCCCCCACATCGCAGTTTAAATAGTAGCAGATCTTGTTGATGGTATGAAAGCGCA
Organism: bacterium; assembly: GCA_037231075.1. GTDB lineage: Bacteria > Bacillota > Clostridia > Oscillospirales > Oscillospiraceae > Lawsonibacter. The sequence continues at coordinate 62,478 of JAXUUN010000005.1, forward strand.
CGCCGCTGGCCTTCCCCGAGCGGAGGATGGACAGGTTGGCCTCGGTGATGCCCACCCTGGCGCACAGCTCCTTGGCGGTCATCCCCCGCTCCTTTAATATGTCCCCCAGCATGACCCGGATGGCCATAGTTCCACTTCCTTATATGATAGAATCGTGATCCTCTTGCAGCTCCCACCCCCGCTGGAGCAGGGAGCACAGGAGCATCAGCCCCGCCGAGAGCATCAGGGACAGCAGAGGCAGGGCCAGGGAGAAGTGGGTGATGCGCAGCAGCTCCATAAGGGCCAGCTGGATCAGGTTGGCGGACACCCCCAGCACCACCGTGGCCTGGGCCGCCACGCGGCAGCAAAGGGCGGCTCGGCCGCACAGCTCCACCCCCTCCCGGTCAAAGTCCGCCCGGCCCAGCACCTTTGCCAGGGCGGACCCCCACACCATGGTGAGGGCGGACAGCAGCCCCGGGGCGGCCTCCAGGCAGCACAGAAAGGCGATCATCAGCGGGGTGAGGCTCCCCGGGTCGGTGTTGCCCTCCACCACCCCGTTCCACCGGCTCATCCCCTCCAGCACCTGGCCGAAGACGGCGGCAAAGGCGGTGAGGCCGGCGCACAGGCAGAGCAGCCACTCAAAGGCCCAGGCCAGCTTCTCCCTGGAAGTCCCCTCCAGCACTCGCAGCGCCTTCAGCACCAGAAAGGCCAGGGCCATGGACAGGGCGGTCCCCAGGGCGGCGGGGGGAAGGAACTCACGCACCGGCCAGGACAGGTGGGTGGGGTTCACCAGGAAGAACAGGCCCAGAAAGATCACCGGGACCATCAGCCCCAGCAGCCAGTCCTCCGCCCCCCGGCGCTCCCGCTTCAGAAGGACCAGGGCCAGCAGGGGCAGGGCGGACAGGAGGATCACCACCCCCCAGGCCCCCAAGTTGCCCCCAAAGCTCCCCAGGGACAGCCCCCGCAGCCCCTCCCCCAGGGCGGTGAGGGGGGCGGTCAGGGCCGTCCAGGCCCCCGTTCCCAGGATAAGCCACCCGCACCCACATGCCAGGCCCAGGGCGGCCCCGGCGGGGACGATCCAGAATTTCTGTTTCATAGTACGCCCTCCAAATTATCGCAAAACAATAATTTCATCTTGAGTGTATCAGAGGAATTATCGTTTGTCAATAATTTTCAGGGTAAAATTTCGGGGCCGCCCAGGCGGCCCCGGAATTTGCGTCAAAGGTTGTGACCCTATTTCTCCCGGTCCTGGAGGATGAGCAGCTTCAGCGCCTCCACCCCCGCCCGGATGGCGGAGGAGGTGTCGTGGGACTCCTTCTGGTCCAGCCCCGCCTTTTCCCGCTCCTGGTTCCAGATCACATGGAACACCGAGCCGCACCGCGCCCGCCGGGCGGCGGCCACGGTGAACAGGGCGGCGGACTCCATCTCGCTGGCCAGCACCCCCAGGCGCTTCCAGGCCTCCCACTTCTCCAGCAGCTCTCCCCCCACGGGCATCCGGCCGGGGGAGTGCTGGCCGTAGAAGGAGTCCTTGCACTGGACCACCCCGGCGTGCCAGGAGAAGCCCAGCTTCCGGCAGGCTTCGGTCAGGGCACAGGTCACGGCGAAATCCGGGACGGCGGGATACTCGATGGGGGCGTACTCCCGGCTGGTGCCCTCCATGCGCACCGCCCCGGTGGCCACCACCACGTCTCCGCTCTGCACCTCCAGCTCGATCCCCCCGCAGGTGCCCACCCGGACAAAGGTGTGGGCCCCCAGGTTGCACAGCTCCTCCATGGCGATGGCGGCGGAGGGGCCGCCGATGCCCGTGGACACCACGCTCACCTTCTCCCCCAGCAGGGTGCCGGTGTAGGTGGTGTACTCCCGGTTGGAGCGGACGAAATGGGGGTCGTCAAACAGCCGGGCGATGGCCTCGCACCGGCCCGGGTCACCGGGAAGGACGCAGTACTTGCCCACCTCCTCCCGGGTACACTGGATGTGAAACTGTCTGTCCCGCTTCTGCTCGTTCATAGGGGTTCCTCCTTCACGCCTCGCCGTCCCCAGAGGGGGATGGTTTTTTTGTAAACATGATTGTACCACATCCATGCGTTTTATACAAGAAATCCTTCCCCGTGTTCAGATTCCGCAGTCATTTTGATGGAGCCCTTGCATATACTTTCCGCTTATTGTATAATGGTGGATATTCCATTGGCGATCCGCGGATTTTCCGCTTTTCTCAACCCCCTGGATAGGAGGCTAATTCATGAAACGAACCCTGCTGTTTCCCTGCGCCCTGTGCCTGCTCATCGGGCTTCTTCTGGGCGTGCTGCTGCCCATCGACTGGAATGTCCGCAAGCCGGCCACCGCCGACACCGGGACCATGACTTTTTCCAATCTGGACTCCTCAGGCTCCGCCTCGGGGAGCTCCTCCTCCGGTTCCGCCAGCTCCGGCACCCAGACCGACCCCACTCTCATCCCCGGGGACAACTTCCCCCTGCTGAACACCGCCTGTGTGGTGAATCAGGCCCTGCTCCGTCACGACTACGACACCCTGAGCAAATATGTCCACCCCCAGCGGGGGGTCACCTTCACCCCCTACTCCACCGTGGACCCCCAGTCCGACCTCACCTTCACCGCCGCCCAGATCCAGGGCCTGTCCTCGGACAAGACGGTGTACACCTGGGGCTTTGAGGACGGCCGGGGCAACCCCATCAAAATGACCATGGAGCAGTATTTCGCCCGGTATGTGTACAACACCGACTACACCCAGGCCTCGCTCATCGGGGTGGACCGGATCATTACCACCGGCAACGCCCTGGAAAACCTCCCCGAGGCCTACCCCGACTGCCGCTTTGTGGACTTCTGCATCCCCAGCTCCGACCCGGTGAACGACGGGCTGGACTGGTTCTCCCTGAAGCTGGTGTTCCAGCTGGAAAACAACAGCTGGTACCTGGTGGGCGTGGTCCACGGGGAGTGGACCATCTGACAGCGATACTATTTTATTTTATAGAATAGAAAGGATCTCCTGAGATATGGATATCGTAATCGTAGGCTGCGGTAAAGTGGGCTTTTCCCTGGCGGAACAGCTGGTTCTGGAGGAGCACAACATCACCATCGTGGACCAGAGCGAGGCCAGCCTTCGCCGGGCGGGCGATCAGCTGGATGTGATGACCGTCCGGGGCAACGGAGTGTCTGTGGCCACCCTGCGGGAGTCCGGGGCGGGCAGCGCCGACCTGCTGGTGGCCGCCACCAGCTCCGACGAGGTGAACATGGTCTGCTGCCTCACCGCCAAGAACCTGGGCGCCGGCTACACCATCGCCCGGATCCGCAACCCGGAGTACACCAGCAGCCTGGCCGAGCTGCGGCGGAACCTGAAGATCGACATGGTCATCAACCCGGAAAACGCCACCGCCATCGAGATCTTCCGCCTGCTGCGCTTCCCCGCCGCCGCCAACATCGAGACCTTCTGCCGGGGGCGGGTGGAGCTGATGGGGGTGCGCCTGCAGGAGGGGGACTTCCTGGTGGGCAAGCCCCTGCACACCCTCCCCGCCCAGGTGAAAAAGCTCTCCCTGCTCTTCTGCGCCGCCGACCGGGACGGGGAGGTCTCCATCCCCAACGGCTCCTTTGTCCCCCACGCCGGGGACAAGCTCTACCTGGTGGGCCGCCCGGACAGCCTGGACCAGTTTTTCCACCTGCTGGGCCGGTACACCTCTAGGGTGAGGCAGGTCTTTCTGGTGGGGGGCGGCAAGATCTCCATGTATCTGGCCAAGCTCCTGTCGGCCACCGGGGTGCGCCTGAAGATCGCCGAGCGCAGCGAGGAGCGCTGCCGCCTTATCAGCGAGCGCTTCCCCAAGGCCACCGTCATCTGCGGAGACGGCACCGACTCGGAGCTTTTGGACTCGGAGAACCTCACCGCCTCCGACGCCTTTGTGGCCCTCACCGACCGGGACGAGGACAACCTCATCATCTCCCTGTACGCCATGCAGAAGGGGCTGCCCAAGGTGATCACCAAGTGTAACCGCCAGAACTACGCCGGCATCGTCCGCTCCCTGGGTCTGGACAGCGTCATCTCCCCCAAATTCATCACCGCCTCCCACATCCTCCACCGGGTGCGGGGGATGGAGAACTCCCAGGGCAGCGTGATGAACTCCCTGCACCGCATCGCCGACGGGGCAGCGGAGGCCATGGAGTTTACCGTGGGCCCCAACACCCGCTATCTGGGCACCCCCCTGCGGGACCTGCGCCTGCGTCCCGGGGTGCTGCTGGCCGTCATCGTCCGGGGCTCTGAGATCATCATTCCCGAGGGCTCCTCCTTCCTGCGGGAGGAGGACTCGGTGATCATCATCTCCCGGGGCAGCGGCATCACCGACCTGAACGACATCTACGACGACGACTCGGGCTTTGTGTCGCCCGTGGGAGGCGCCGGGGAATGAACATCAAACTGGTGCTGAAGCTGGTGGGCCGGCTCCTCCTGGTGGAGGCGGTGGCCCTGGTCCTTCCCCTGATGGTGGCCCTGCTCTACCGGGAGGACCCCACGCCCTTCCTCATGACCATCGCCATCGTGGCCCTGTGCGGCCTGGGGCTGTCCGCCCTGCCCTGCCGGAACCGGCAGTTCTTCACCCGGGAGGGCTTTGTGTCCGTGGGTCTTATCTGGATCGTCACCGGAATTGTGGGCGCTCTGCCCTTCCAGTTCTGCGGCTATTTCGCCTCCCCCATCGACTGTATCTTCGAGTCCTGCTCGGGCTTTACCACCACCGGGGCCTCCATCCTCACCGACATCGAGTCCCTGCCCAAGGGCATCCTCTTCTGGCGCTCCTTCACCCACTGGCTGGGGGGCATGGGGGTGCTGGTGCTGGCCACCGCCATCGTGCCCACCATGGGCATCCGGTCCCACTACCTCACCCAGGCGGAGACCCCGGGCCCCGTCTTTTCCAAGCTGGTGCCCAAGCAGTCCCAGACCTCCAAGATCCTCTACACCATCTACTTCGCCCTCACCGCCCTGGAGATCATCTGTCTTAAAATCGCCGGTATGCCCCTCTACGACTGCTTCATCCACGCCTTTTCCTCGGCGGGCACCGGCGGCTTTTCCAACCGCAACGCCAGCGTGGGGGCCTACGGCAGCGTGGCCATTGAGATGATCATTACCGTGTTCATCCTCCTGTTCTCCCTGAACTTCGCCGTCTACTTCCTCCTGCTCACCCGCCGGTGGAAGGATGTGCTCCAGAGCGACGAGCTGCGCTTTTTCCTGCTGGTGGTGGCCATCTCCACCCTGGTCATCGGGGTGGTGAACCTCCAGGTATACAGCACCATCTGGGAGAGCCTGCGGTACGCCGTGTTCCAGGTGGCCTCCATCATCTCCACCACCGGCTTTGCCACGGCGGACTATGTGCTCTGGCCCCAGTTCTCCCAGCTGATTTTGATTCTGCTCATGTTCTGCGGGGCCTGCGCCGGATCCACCGGCGGCGGCATCAAGAGCTCCCGGATGCTCACCCTCCTGCGTTCCATCCGCCGGGAGCTGCGCCACATCACCCACCCCCGCTGCGTGGAGGTGGTAAAGCTGGACGGCAAGGTGGTGGGGGAGGACACCCTCCACTCCCTGCTGGTCTTTGTGGGGGCCTACATGATCCTGGTCTTCGGGGCGGCCCTCATCATCTCCCTGGACGGCTTCTCCTTTGCCGTCTCCTTCAGCGCCTCCCTCACCTGCGTGAGCAATGTGGGCCCCGGCCTGGAGGTCATCGGCCCCACCGGGAACTTCTCCGCCTTCTCCGGGCTGTCCAAGGCCGTCATGTCCCTGTGCATGATCGCCGGCCGTCTGGAGATCTTCCCCATCCTCATGCTCTTCAGCCCCACCGCCTGGCGCAGGACCTGAAGAAAATGAAAACTGGCCGCTTCGTTTTTCAGAGGGCCTTATGACAATCTAAGCCGCTTCTCTCCCCGGAGAGAGGCGGCTTTCACATTTCTCCGGCATCCTTTATTTTTCCTTACATTTTAAAGGCAGGGTGGAAACATACCTGATATTTTAAGACGCTAAATTATTTTCTTGCATTTCTTCCGTTATGTGGTAAAATATGCACATAACATTTTGCTTGAGTGTCCGTAAAACTGTGTAAGGTCACTCTTAGCCAGTGTAAGGAGCGTGTAAGAAATGGATCAATACTTCTGGATCGGACTTGCCGGGGCGCTTGCCGCCCTCCTCTTCGCCCTTTTCCAGAGCCGCCGGGTGCTCTCCTTCTCCGAGGGCAACGACACCATGCGGAAAATCGCCGCGGCCATCCGTGAGGGGGCCAACGCCTACTTAAAAAATCAGTACGCCACCGTGGCCAGGGTCTTCTTTGTGGTCTTCCTCATCCTGCTGGTGCTGGCTTACTTCCAGCTGCTTGACAACTGGTTTATCCCCTTCGCCTTCCTCACCGGGGGCATCTACTCCGCCCTGGCGGGCTTTGTGGGCATGAAGATCGCCACCTCCGCCAACGCCCGCACCGCCCAGGCCGCCAGCGAGAGCCTCAACAAGGGCCTGAATGTGGCCTTCTCCTCCGGGGCGGTCATGGGCTTCACCGTGGTGGGCCTGGGCCTGCTGGACATCTCCGTGTGGTTCCACATCCTCAAGTACGCCGCCCACTTTGAGGCCGCCAAGATCGCCCAGACCATGGTCATGTTCGGCATGGGCGCCTCCTTTATGGCCCTGTTCGCCCGTGTGGGCGGTGGCATCTTCACCAAGGCCGCCGATGTGGGGGCCGACCTGGTGGGCAAGGTGGAGGCCGGTATCCCCGAGGACGACCCCCGCAACCCCGCTACCATCGCCGACAATGTGGGTGACAATGTGGGTGATGTGGCCGGCATGGGCGCCGACCTCTACGAGAGCTATGTGGGCTCCATCCTGGCCACCTTCGCCCTGGGCGTAGCCGCCTACCCGGGCAACAGCTGGGGGGCCATGCTCCTGCCCATCGCCCTGGCCGTGGTGGGCATCCTGTGCTCCATCTTCGGCTCCTTCCTCATCCGCACCAGGGAGGGGGCCTCCCAGCGTGAGCTGCTGGGCACCCTCCGGAAGGGCACCTACACCGCCGCCATCCTGGCCGCCGTCATCGCCGCCCCCCTGACCTGGTTCATTCTGGGCAGCTGGGGGGTGTATGTCGCCATCCTCTGCGGCCTCATCGGGGGCTGCGCCATCGGCTACTTCACCGAGTACTACACCTCCGACACCTACAAGCCCACCCAGGTCCTGGCCGACGCCACCGAGACCGGGGCCGCCACCACCATCATCGGCGGCCTGTCCCTGGGCATGCTGTCCACCATCGCCCCCATTCTCATCGTGGGCGCGGCGGTGATCATCTCCTTCCTGGCCGCCGGGGGCACCATGAACACCTCCTCTGAGAACTACACTCTGCTCTTCGCCAAGGGCCTGTACGGCATCGGCATCGCCGCCGTGGGCATGCTGTCCACCCTGGGCATCACCCTGGCCACCGACGCCTACGGCCCCGTGGCCGACAACGCCGGCGGCATCGCCGAGATGTCCCACCTGGGCAAGGAGGTCCGGGAGCGCACCGACGCCCTGGACTCCCTGGGCAACACCACCGCCGCCACCGGCAAGGGCTTCGCCATCGGCTCGGCCGCCCTCACCGCCCTGGCCCTGCTGGTGAGCTATGTGGACATCGTCAAGGCCAAGATGACCCACGCCCCCGACCTGTCCCTCACCAACCCCGCCGTGCTGGTGGGCCTGTTCATCGGGGCCATGCTCACCTTCGTCTTCGCCGCCTTCACCATGAGCGCGGTGCAGCGGGCCGCCCAGTCCATTGTGGTGGAGGTCCGCCGCCAGTTTAGGGAGATCACCGGCATCATGGAGGGCAAGACCGACCCGGACTACGCCTCCTGCGTGGGCCTGTGCACCAAAGGCGCTCTCCGTGAGATGGTAAAGCCCTCCCTGCTGGCCATCATCGTGCCCATCCTCACCGGCCTCATCCTGTCCGTGGAGGGGGTTGTGGGCCTGCTGGGCGGCGTGTCCGTCAGCGGCTTTGCCATGGCGGTGTTCATGTCCAACGCCGGCGGCGCCTGGGACAACGCCAAGAAGTACATCGAGGCCGGCCACCACGGGGGCAAGGGCGGCGACCAGCACAAGGCCGCCGTCATCGGCGACACCGTGGGCGACCCCTTCAAGGACACCTCCGGCCCCTCTCTGAACATCCTCATCAAGCTGGTGTCCACCGTGTCCATCGTGTTCTCGGGCCTCATCGTCAACTTCCATCTGCTGTAATCTTTTCATTCTCTTCTCTTCATGGAAAGGCCCCCGTGTCCCACTGGGACACGGGGGCCTTTCCAAATTCATTTTTCACACAGAACAGGGGGGCGGAAGGGCACATCCTTGAACTGTTCCCCCGCCTCCAGCACCTCAATGGTGCCGGCGGAGGCGTCCAGGATATGGGCGGCAAATTCCGCTGAGCGCTCCTCGGGCAGCAGGGCGGACAGGACCACATCGGCCCCGTAGTCCACCTGCTCCACCACCCCGGAAAAGGCCTCCACCTCCCGGCGGGCCTGTTCAAACTGGGCGTAGGTGCAGGGCACCTCCATGGCCACCCACCGGCGGACCACCGAGATCCCGGCGGCGTCCAGGGCGTCCTTGGCGCTCTGGGTGTAGGCCCGGACCAGGCCCCCGGCCCCCAGGAGGATACCCCCGAAGTACCGGGTGACCACGCAGCACACATTGACCACGCCCTCCCTCTGGAACACATTGAGCATGGGCTGGCCGGCGGTGCCCTGGGGCTCCCCGTCGTCGGAGTAGCGGGTGGGGCCGTCCTTTATGATATAGCACCAGCAGTTGTGCCGGGCGTCGTAGTGCTTCTTTTTGGTGGCCTCGATCTTCTCCCGGGCCTCCTCCTCCGAGGACACCCGCCACACATGGCCGAGAAACCTGGAGCGCTTTTCCACCAGCTCCCCCACGCCCTCCCGGGTAGGGACATAGTATTCGGTCATAGCCTCTCCCGCTTTCTGCTAGTCTTCCCAGGGCTCTTTATGGGGCTTCCAGCCCTCCACCAGGGGGCCCAGCTGGCCGATGATCTTGGGGGTGCACACGGCCACGATGTCGATGGTCTCTCCGTAGTCCACCCGCTCCACCTTGGCCTCTTTATAGAGGGCCTCCAGAATGCCGCCCTTGTCGTAGGGCAGGTGGATGGTGACCCGCCGGGCCCCGTTGTCCAGCACCTTTCCAATGGCTGCCAGCAGCTCGGGCACACCCTCCCCGGTCTTGGCGGAGATGGACACCCGGCCCTCCCCGTGGGGACGGATGTCCCCCGTCCACAGGTCGCACTTGTTGAACACCTCGATGCGGGGGGTCTGGTCGGCCCCCAGCTCGTGGATGAGCTGCTCCACCACCTCGGCCTGCTCCCGCCACTGGGGGCTGGAGGAGTCGATGACATGGAGGAGAAGGTCGGCGTACTCCAGCTCCTCCAGGGTGGCCTTGAAGGCCTCCACCAGGTGGTGGGGGAGTTTTCTGATAAAGCCCACGGTGTCGGAGATGAGCACGGTGCAGGTGTCGGAAATTTCCAGGGTGCGGGTGGTGGTGTCCAGGGTGTCGAAGAGGCGGTTGTTGGCGGGGATCTCCGCCCCGGTCAGGTGGTTTAAGAGGGTGGACTTGCCCGCGTTGGTGTAGCCCACAATGGCCACCACGGGGACCTCGTTTTTAATCCGCCGCTCCCGCTGGGTGGCCCGGACCCGGCGCACATCCTTCAGCTCTGCCTCCAGCTTGGAGATCTTTTTATGGATGTGCCGCCGGTCGCTCTCCAGCTGGGTCTCGCCGGGGCCACGGGTGCCGATGGCGCCCTCCTGGCGCTCCAGGTGCTTCCACATGCCCAGCAGCCGGGGGAGCAGATATTTGTACTGGGCCAGTTCCACCTGGAGCCGACCCTCCCGGGTGCGGGCCCGCTGGGCGAAGATGTCCAGAATGAGGGCGGAGCGGTCCAGCACGGACACCTTCAGCTCCTCGCTGAGCACCCGCTGCTGGGAGGGGGACAGGGTGTTGTCAAAGATCACCATGTCCGCCTCCATGGCCTCCACCAGGTCCTTCACCTCGGCCACCTTGCCCTCGCCGATGAAGGTGCGGGGGTCGGGGCTATCCTTCTGCTGGGTGACCACCCCCACCGTCTCGCCCCCCGCCGTCTCCAGCAGGGCGGACAGCTCCTCCATGGACTCCTCGGTGGCGTTTTCCTCCCGGGACAGGCTGAAGGCGCTCAGGCCCACCAGCACCGCCCGGTTATACTTCTCTTGGGTAAACTTCTCGGACATAGAACCTCCAAAGATTCGAAAAAGCGTTTTCTACGCTTTTTCGAGAGGGATTGCGCAAAAATGCCCCCTCGATTTTCAAGAAAATTGTCGGGGACATCTTTGCGAGAAGTGTTTTTTGAACGGCGGAGCCGCCCAAAAAACAAATTATAATTTCTTTCACCGCTGCGGCGGTGAAACTCCTGTGGAGGGCTTTTTTACTTTTTCAAAACCTCCACAATTTCCCCGATATACAGGGTGTGGTAGTCCTGCTGGGGGTACCACTTCTCCCGGATCTCCTGAGGCATGTTATTGGGGTCCATCTCCTGGGCAAAGCGCTTTCGGCACACCAGCACCAGCTCGGCCTCCTCAAAATAGGGGGCGCCGCAGGCGGCGGTCTTTACCGTGAAGCCGCACTCCTTCACCTTGTCCACATCCCGGCCGCTCTTGGAGCCGCACAGGGACAGCTGCTTGCGGTACTCCTCGGGGAAGAAGGCGAGGGTGAAGTACTCCTCCCGGTCCACAAACTCCTTGGTGTACCGCTGGGGGCGGATATAGCAGGTGGCGGCGGGAGCGCCCCAGATGACCCCCAGCCCGCCCCAGGAGGCGGTCATGGTGTTGCACCGCTCCGCCGTACCGGCGGTGATGAGCATCCACTTTTCTCCGATGGCGGAAAAGACATTCAGGTCCAGGGACTTGGGATCGACAGATTGGAACATGGTGACTACCTCCTTAAGATGGATAAACTCCCTTCAGTTTATGCCCCCGAAGCCGGGGACAGCACACGGAACATACGCAAAAAGCCGCACCGAATCCTCGGCGCGGCTTTCAGGGGCATGGTCTTACTTGTCCAGACCGAACTTCTTGTTGAAGCGGCTGACACGGCCACCGGTGTCCACCATCTTCTGCTTACCGGTGTAGAAGGGGTGACACTTGGAGCACACTTCTACACGGATGTCCTTCTTGGTGGAGCCAGTCTCAATCACATTGCCGCAGGCGCACCGGATGGTGGTCTGTTCATAGTTGGGGTGGAGGCCTTCCTTCATTATATTCACCTCTTTCTCCATGGAGGGTAATCTCGTAAACGCAACTGATATAATATCACATATTTTTTGGAAAAGCAACCTCTTTTTCAAAAATTTTTTCCCAATAAAATCCCTCCGCCCCTTGACAACCCTCCGTCTTTTCGCTAGAATATTTTCCAAGCAAATGTGATGACGGGGAAAAAGACGACAGTCTCCCACTCAGAGAGCCGGCGGTTGGTGCGAGCCGGTGTGAGGAGCCGCCGTGGATAACTGGCCCCTGAGCAGTTCGCCTGAAGAAGTCCGGGTTTCCCGGGGGAGTAGGGCGGAACGGCTGGTCTCGTTATTGACCTGGACCTTGTTGGAGGTCTTGAGGGCTGTCCGGGTGACCGGCGGCCGAACCAGGGTGGTACCGCGGAATTTTATTCGCCCCTGACTTCTTAGACGAAGTCAGGGGCTTTTTTATTTGGAAAAGGGCAGGCCCTTTTCCAAATAAGAAGAGATTGCGGCTTGCTGCATGCCTGCAGCGTCGCGAGCTCCACATCCCTCGCTTTTCCCCATAGGCAAAAGCTCGCTCATTCCGCCGCTCCGCCTTTCCCAAATAAACCCGCTGCGCTGGGCTTTATTTGGGGACCCGTATCGCACACTGGCAAGCCGAGCAGTGTTTTTTGGGTCGGCGAAGCCGCCCAAAAAACGGATTTAAATTTCTTTCGCCGCTCCGGCGGCGAAACTCTGCGAGGCCTTTATAAGCACACAACACACTTTACCATACAGGAGGAAACGCTATGAAACCCGGATATCAAAAGTACATTCCCTTCCAGCCCCAGAAGATCGTGGGCCGCACCTGGCCCGACAAGGTCATCACCAAGGCCCCCATCTGGTGCTCCGTGGACCTGCGGGACGGCAACCAGGCCCTGGTGGACCCCATGAACCTCCAGGAGAAGCTGGAGTACTTCCACACCCTGGTGGACATCGGGGTGAAGGAGATCGAGATCGGCTTCCCCTCCGCCAGCGAGACCGAGTATGAGATCTGCCGGGAGCTCATCGAGGGGGGCCACATCCCCGACGATGTGACCATCCAGGTGCTGGTCCAGGCCCGGGAGCACCTCATTAAAAAGACCTTCGAGGCCATCAAGGGCGCCAAGAACGTCATTCTCCACTTCTACAACTCCACCTCCACCCTCCAGCGGAAGGTGGTCTTCCACATGGACACCGACGGCATCACCAAAATCGCCACCGACGCCGCCGACCTCATCTATGAGATGTCCCAGCCCCTCATCCAGCAGGGCATGAACCTGCGCTTTGAGTACTCCCCCGAGTCCTTCATGGGCACCGAGATGGACTACGCCGTGGAGATCTGCCAGGCGGTGCTGGATCACCTCCACGCCACCCCTGAGCGGAAGGTCATTTTGAACCTGCCCACCACCGTGGAAAACTGTATGCCCAACCAGTTTGCCGACATGCTGGAGTACTTCTGCAAGAAAATTCCCGGCCGGAACCGCGCCATCATCTCCCTGCACCCCCACAACGACCGGGGCACCGGCGTGGCCACCACCGAGATGGGCCTGCTGGCCGGGGCCGACCGGGTGGAGGCCACCCTCTTCGGCAACGGCGAGCGCACCGGCAATGTGGACATGATCACCCTGGCCATGAACATGTGGACCCAGGGCATCGACCCCAAGCTGGACTTCTCCAACATCAACAAGATCAAGGAGATGTACGAGCGGTGCACCAAGATGCCCGTGGGCGACCGCCAGCCCTACGCCGGCAAGCTGGTGTTCACCGCCTTCTCCGGCAGCCACCAGGACGCCATCAACAAGGGCACCCAGTACATGAAGGAGAGCGGCAGCGACTACTGGGAGATCCCCTATCTGCCCATCGACCCCGCCGATGTGGGCCGGGAGTACGAGCCCATCATCCGCATCAACTCCCAGTCGGGCAAGGGCGGCGCCGCCTACATCATGGAGCACAACTTCGGCTTCGACCTGCCCAAGGCCATGCACCCGGAGTTCGGCCACATCGTCCAGGTGGAGACCGACCGGGTGGGCACCGAGATCTCCCCGGAGCGCATCAACGAGCTGTTCCACCAGGAGTACATCGAGGCCAAGGAGCCCTACAAGCTGCTCAAGCACGCCTTTGAGGAGACGGTGGACGCCCAGGGCCACTCCCATGTGGTCTTCCGGGGCACCCTCCAGCACACCGACACCATCTTCGACGTGGCCGGGGAGGGCAACGGCCCCATCGACGCCTTCTTCCATGCCATCCAGGGGGAGCGCATGGACCACTTCACCTTCCTGGACTACAAGTCCCACGCCATCACCGACGGCTCCGACTCCCAGGGCGTGGCCTACATCCTGCTGAAGGACCAGCGGGACGGCAGGGAGTACTGGGGGGTGGGACTGTCCCACAACATTAACCTCGCTCCCCTCCGTGCCATCCTCTCCGCCATCAACCGCTCCAAGCGCAACCGCTGAAATTGTCGAAAAAGTGGCCTGTTTTTACAGGCCGCTTTTTATTTTTTCCGGGCCATGCTATAATAAATCCATCAACATCAGATTGCGATACCCTGGACAGAAAGGATGATGACCATGTCCCAGTTCCATCCCATCTCCCCTTCCGCCCTCTCCCGGGAGCGCCGGCGCCTGCTGGGCCTGATTCACGCCGCCGCCGGGGAGGAGCCGGCGGACCTGGTGCTGAAAAACGCCCGCTATGTGAACATCTTTTCCCAGGAGGTGTGCCGGCAGGACATCGCCGTCAAAGACGGGGTCATTGTGGGCCTGGGGGACTACCGGGGCCGGGAGGAGATCGACCTGTCCGGCAGGGTGGTCTGCCCCGGCTTCATCGACGCCCACATCCACCTGGAGTCCTCCCTGGTCACCCCCTGGGAGTTTGCCCGTGCCGCCCTCCCCCACGGCACCGCCGCCGTCATCGCCGACCCCCACGAGATCGCCAATGTGATGGGGCTGGAGGGCATAAGCTATATGCTTCAGGCCACCCAGGGCCTGCCCATGGAGGTCTTTTTCATGCTCCCCTCCTGCGTCCCCTCCGCCCCGTTGGACGAGTCCGGGGCCGCTCTGGACTGGGCGGACATCGACCCCTGCTACCGCCACCCCCGGGTGCTGGGCCTGGGGGAGATGATGAACGCCTACGGGGTGGTCCACGGGGAAGAGCCGGTGCTGGACAGGCTCGCCGCCGCCCGCCTCCGGGGCAGGCCGGTGGACGGCCACGCCCCCGGCCTTACCGGCCGGGAGCTGGAAGCCTATGTGTGCGCCGGCATCTCCTCCGACCACGAGTCCACCACCCTGGAGGAGGCCCTGGAAAAACTGCGTCTGGGGCAGCTCATCATGATCCGGGAGGGGACCGCCGCCCACAATCTGGCCGCTCTGGCCCCCCTCCTCTCCCCACGGTACGCCCGCCGGTGCGCCCTGTGCTCCGACGACCGCCACCCCGGCGACCTGCTGGAAAAGGGCCACATGGACGGCATCCTCCGTCAGGCGGTGTGCCGGTACGGGGCCGACCCGGTGTCCGCCGTCACCGCCGCCACCTGGAGCGCCGCACAGCACTTCGGCCTCCGGGACCGGGGGGCCATCGCCCCCGGGTACCGGGCGGATCTGGTGGTGGTGGACAACCTGCGGGACTTCACGGTGGAAAAGCTCTTCCTGGCCGGTCAGCTGTGGTGGGACGGGACCGGGCTTCGCCCCTTCTCCCCTCCCCCAGTGGACTCCGAGCTGTTGGAGCGGGCCCGGAGCTCCTTCCGGGTAAGGCCCCTCACCCCCGGGGACTTCGCCCCCTCGGGCAGCCAGGCGGTCATGGGCCTTGTCCCCCGGCAGATCATCACCGACTTTCGGGGCTTCGCCCGGGAGGTGGACCTGTCCCGGGACATTCTGCGCCTGGCGGTGATCGAGCGGCACAGGGGCACCGGGCGCATCGGCCTGGGGTATCTTCAGGGCTACGGTCTGAGAGCCGGGGCGGTGGCCACCTCGGTGGCCCACGACTCCCACAACATCATCTCCGCCGGGACCGCTCCCGAGGACATGGCCTTCGCCGCCAACCGCATCCGGGAGATGGGGGGCGGCATCGTGGTGGTTCAGGGGGAACAGGTGCTGGCGGAGGTGCCCCTGGAGATCGGCGGCATCATGAGCGGGCAGCCCATGGACCAGGTGAACGCCCGGCTGGAGGGGGCCAAGGAGGCCGCCCGCCGTCTGGGGGTAAACCCGGATGTGGACCCCTTCATGACCCTCAGCTTTCTCTCCCTGCCCGTCATCCCCGAGATCCGGCTGACCCCCGGCGGGGCCCTGCGGGTATCGACCCAGGAGTTTTTCTGACCTCCACACAGATGGTATTTTGCCCCCGGGGCAGAGTACCCCGGACCTCTCCGGGCCTTCCCATTCGGGAGGGCCCGGTTTTGATTTAAGCCCTTTCTTAAAGAAGTTAAAACTCCCTTAATCTTTTCCTTACCCCATTGCCAGCCTCCCGAAAAAAGGTTAAGATAGGTACAATCTGAGATCCACTTTTCACAGGAGGCGTGTTCCATGGAAAAAAATCCTGAAGTCCCGTCCAAAGCCCCCCAGAAGGCCCCGGCCCGGATGTCCAAAAAGGACCCCCTCACCCCCGAACAGCTGGAGGCCCTGGACGCCTGGTGGCGGGCCGCCAACTACCTGTCCGCCGGGCAGCTCTACCTGCTGGACAACCCCCTGCTCCGGGAGCCCCTGCGCCCCGAGCACATCAAGCGGCACATCGTGGGCCACTGGGGCACCTGCCCGGGGCAGAACTTCATCTACACCCACTTGAACCGGGCCATCCTCCGGTACGACCTCAATATGATCTATGTGTGCGGCCCCGGCCACGGGGGCAACGCCGTGGTGGCCCAGGACTATCTGGACGGCTCTTACAGCGAGGTCTACCCCAATGTGAGCCGGGATGAGGAGGGGATGAAAAAGCTCTTCCGCCAGTTCTCCTTCCCCGGGGGCATCCCCTGCCACACCGGCCCCCAGACCCCCGGCTCCATCAACGAGGGGGGCGAGCTGGGCTACTGCCTGGCCCACGCCTTCGGGGCGGTGATGGACAACCCCGGCCTTATCGCCGCCTGCGTGGTGGGGGACGGGGAGGCGGAGACCGGCCCCCTGGCCGCCGCCTGGCACTCCAACAAGTTTTTAAACCCCGTCACCGACGGGGCGGTGCTGCCCATCCTCCACTTAAACGGCTTTAAAGTGTCCAACCCCACCATCTTCTCCCGGATTTCCCACGAGGAGATCGAGATGTTCTTCAAGGGCTGCGGCTGGGAGCCCCGGTTTGTGGAGGGGGAGGACCCCAGGGTGATGCACCAGACCATGGCCGCCGCCCTGGACTGGGCGGTGCGGGAGATCCAGCGCGTTCAGGAGTACGCCCGCGCCGCCGGGGACATGGCCCGGCCCCGCTGGCCCATGATCGTCCTCCGCTCCCCCAAGGGCTGGACCGGCCCCAAAGAGGTGGACGGGAAACAGGTGGAGGGGAGCTGGCGCTCCCACCAGGCCCCCATCCCCGTCTGGGACGGGACCCCCGGCCGGGTGGAGGAGCTGGAGCGCTGGCTGCGTAGCTACCGCCCGGAGGAGCTCTTTGACGAGAACGGCGCCCTCATCCCCGCCCTCCAGGAGCTCTCCCCCAAAGGGGAGCGGCGGATGGGCTCCAACCCCCACGCCAACGGTGGGCTGCTCCTCCGGGACCTGCGGGTGCCCGACTTCCGCTCCTACGCCCTGGAGGTCCCCCGGCCCGGCAGTGTGGAGGGGGAGGACATGGCGGTGCTGGGGGAGTATGTGCGGGATGTGGTACGCCTCAACGGGGAGGCGGCCAACTTCCGCATCTTCGCCCCGGACGAGGCGGCCTCCAACCGCCTGGGCCACATCTTCGAGGCCACCGGCCGCCGGTGGGAGGACAAAATTGACCCGGGCAGCGACGAGCACCTGTCCCCCACGGGCCGGGTGATGGACTGCGCCCTGTCCGAGCACCTGTGCCAGGGCTGGCTGGAGGGGTACCTGCTCACCGGCCGCCACGGCTTTCTCAACAGCTACGAGGCCTTTATCCGCACGGTGGACTCCATGGTCTCCCAGTACGCCAAGTGGCTGAAGGTGGCCCGGCAGCTGCCCTGGCGGGCCTCCATCGCCTCCCTCAACTATGTCCTCTCCTCCAATGTGTGGCAGCAGGACCACAACGGCTTTACCCACCAGGACCCGGGCTTTCTGGACCATGTGGCCAACAAGAAGGCGGATGTGGTGCGGCTGTACCTGCCCCCCGACGCCAACTGCCTGCTCTCCTGCTTTGACCACTGCATCCAGAGCCGGAACTATGTGAATGTGATCGTGGCCTCCAAGCTCCCCCGGCCCCAGTGGCTGAGCATGGACCAGGCCATCAAGCACTGCACCCACGGCATCGGCATCTGGCAGTGGGCCTCCAACGACCAGGGGGGCGACCCGGACGTGGTGATGGCCTGCTGCGGGGACACCCCCACCCTGGAGACCCTGGCGGCGGTGACCATTCTGCGCCGCCGCCTGCCCCAGCTGAAGATCCGGGTCATCAATGTGGTGGACCTGATGAAGCTCCAGCCCCACACCGAGCACCCCCACGGCCTCACCGACGAGGACTACGACGCCCTCTTCACCACCGACACCCCCATCATCTTTGCCTTCCACGGCTACCCCACCCTGGTCCACGAGCTCACCTACCGCCGGCACAACAAGAAGCTCCATGTGCTGGGGTACAAGGAGGAGGGCACCATCACCACCCCCTTCGACATGCGGGTGCGCAACGACATCGACCGCTTCCACCTGGTGATGGACACGGTCAAGCGCCTGCCCCAGCTGGGCAACAGCGCCTCCTACCTCATCCAGGAGATGAAGGACAAGCTGGTGGAGCACCGGCAGTATATCAACACCTACGGCCAGGACCTGCCCGAGGTGCGAAACTGGAAATGGGAGGCCTGAGGCCCTGTCTCCCCGGGGCAGATTCCGGATCATAAAAATTTTTTCCGGACAGGGGAACTTTTTTCCCCCTTCTCTCGTCCAAGACAGCGTAAACCAAAAAATTGGGCGACTACCAGCCCTGAAAAAGGAGATACTGACTGATGAAACGACGCGTTCTTGCCGCCGCCCTGGCCTGTGCCCTGATCCTGCTGTCCGCCTGCGGAGGCGGGAGCGGCAGCTCCTCCTCCGGAAGC
This sequence comes from bacterium, assembly GCA_037231075.1. Lineage (GTDB taxonomy): Bacteria > Bacillota > Clostridia > Oscillospirales > Oscillospiraceae > Lawsonibacter. The sequence goes on from JAXUUN010000005.1 coordinate 80,892, forward strand.
GGCTCCTCCAGCTCCTCCAGCGCCGCCGGCTCCGCCGACAGCTCCCAGGACAGCCTGGTCCTCCCCGACACCTCCACCCCCGACCCCTCCCAGAACCCCAACGCCTCCCTCCCCGACGGCTCCGCCGGCGAGACCCAGGAGCCGGTGGCCGTGACCTCTCTGTCTTTGAACAAGAGCGACTTCACCCTCTTCAAGGTGGGGGCCACCTGGCAGCTGAAGGCCAAGGCCGAGCCCGCCGGAGGGGAGCAGAGCTGGTCCTCCAGCAATGAGAAGGTGGCCACTGTGGACGAAAACGGCCTGGTCACCGCCGTGGGCGGCGGCAGCGCCGTCATCACCGTCACCGACGAGAGCACCAAGCTTACCGCCTCCTGTACCGTCCGGGTGCGTGTGGAGGAGCAGAAGCCCGAAAACGGCGGCTCCTCCTCCAGCGGCGGCAGCTCCTCCAGCGGCGGCTCCTCCTCCGGCTCCCAGAGCGCCAAGGTGGATCTGTCCGCCTTTGCCAGCCAGGTGATGAGCGACTACAGCTTCAACCTCCAGCTGGCGGACACCGCCATGATGGACTCCCTGTACAGCGGCCTGTCCGCCGTAAACACCCAGCAGTGCCTGGTCTACGCCACCATGATGACCATGAACAACGGGGAATTCGTCCTGGTCCAGGTGACGGACAGCAAGGATGTGGACACCGTGAAGGGCATCCTTCAGGCCCGGATCAACTACATGGCCGGCGACGGGGAAAACCCCGGCGGCGCCTGGTACCCCGAGCCCACCGAGCGGTGGAAGAACGACTCCCGGGTGGTCTCCAACGGCAGCTATGTGATGATGGTGGTCCACGAGAACTGTGACGACATTGTGGCCGCCTTCAACAAATTGTTTTAATTCCCCTGTCACCTTGGTATCATCCAGAGCATCTAATAAAAGGATTTTATAAAAGAAAGGGCCGCCTGAACGACCCCAAATGCCCTCCCGCAGGGAGTTCCATCGCCCGCAGGCGATGGAATAAATCTGAATCCCGTCATTTCCGGGGGCATGTACCTGGGAAATGACACTTCTCACAAAAGCTCCGCCGACAATTTCGTCAGAAATCGAGGCGGAACTTTTGCGCAAACCTTTTTCGGGAAAGAGGCTATGCCTCTTTTCCGAAAGCTTGAAAAGGAGGAGGGTTATGGTCTTTTCCACCCCCGTTTTCCTGTTCTATTTTCTCGTTCTGACCCTTCTGGTCTACTACCTGGTGCCCCGGAAGCTGCGAAACCTGGTCATACTCTGCGCCTCCCTGTTCTTCTACTACTGGGGGGAGCGGGAGTATGTGGCCATCATGTTCCTGTCCACCGCCATCGACTTCACCCACGGCCTGCTGGTGGAGCGGTGCAAAAAGAAGGGCAACGACAAAGGGGCCAGGATGGCGGTGGCCTCCTCCATCGTCTTCAACCTGGCCCTGCTGTTCTTCTTCAAATACTGGGACTTTATCGCCTCCTCCCTCCAGGCGGTGGGCCTTACCTTCATGCCGGTGCTGAACATCCACCTGCCCATCGGCATCTCCTTCTACACCTTCCAGACCATGAGCTACACCATCGATGTGTACCGGGGGGACACCCGGGCCCAGCGGAACATCATCAACTTCGGCACCTTCGTCACCCTCTTCCCCCAGCTCATCGCCGGCCCCATCATCAAGTACAAGGACCTGGGGGATCAGATCAACGAGCGCGCCTGTAATGCCGACAAATTCGCCTCCGGCGTGCAGATCTTCATGGTGGGTCTGGGCAAGAAGCTGCTCATCGCCAACAATGTGGGCATGCTCTGGGACAGCTACAAGGCCATGGCCCTGTCCGACCTGACGGTGGCCGGGTCCTGGCTGGGGGTGCTGGCCTTCACCTTCCAGATCTACTTCGACTTCTCCGGCTACTCGGACATGGCCGTGGGCCTGGGGCGGATGCTGGGCTTTGAGTTTCTGCCCAACTTCAACTACCCCTATATCTCCAAAAGCGTCACCGAGTTCTGGCGGCGCTGGCACATCTCCCTGTCCACCTGGTTCCGGGAGTACCTCTATATCCCCCTGGGGGGCAACCGGTGCTCCAAACCCCGGTGGATGTTCAACCTGCTGGTGGTGTGGGCCTGTACCGGCATCTGGCACGGGGCCAGCTGGAACTACCTGCTCTGGGGCCTCTACTTCTTCCTGCTGCTGATGGCGGAGAAGTTCTTCCTGCTGAAGGCGCTGGACCGTGCCCCCGCCCTGTTGGGCCACATCTACACCATGTTCTTCGTCCTGGTGAGCTGGGCCATCTTCGCCATCGAGGACTTCTCCCACCTCACCGGCTATCTGAAGGTCATGTTCGGCCTGGGGGGCGTGCCCCTCGCCGACGCCCACCTGGGCTACTACCTCACAAGCTACCTGCCCATCCTGGCGGTGGCCGCCCTGGCCTCCACCCCCCTGGGGGTGACAGTCTACCGGAAGCTCCCCCAGTGGGCCGGCCGGTGCCTGTGCACGGTGCTGGTGCTGGCGGGGCTGGTGATCTGCACCGCCTATCTGGTGGACGGCACCTACAACCCCTTCCTCTATTTCCGCTTCTAAGGAGGCGCGCGCCATGAAAAAATTCAATGTCTTTCTCTCCTCCCTCTTCTGTCTGTTTCTCGGGGGGATGCTGGTGGTGAGCACCATCCTGCCCGACCAGGACTTCTCCCCCCTGGAGAACCGCTACCTGGCCAAGCCCCCCAAGCTGACCCTCCAGACCCTCAAGGACGGCACCTTCATGTCCGGGGCGGAGGAGTATGTCTCCGACCACATTGTGGGACGGGACTTCTGGGTGGCCCTGAAGGCCTGGAGCGAGCGCCTGAGCGGCAAGCAGGAAAATAACGGGGTCTACTTCGGCAAGGAGGACACCCTCCTCAATCGGGTGGACACCCCCTCCTGGACCGACAGGCAGACCCAGACGGGCCTGGTCCAGGGCCTGAACACCCGCCTGGGCTTTGTGGACGCCCTGGTGGGCAATGTGTCCGTGCCCGTGTACCTGGGCCTCATCCCCTCCTCCTCCACCGTGTGGTCTGACCGGCTCCCCGCCGGGGCCCCCACCGCCGATGAGCTGGGCATCATCGAAGAGCTCTACTTCCAGACCGGGGCCAACACCCTGGACATGGCCGGGGCCCTGCTGGCGCACAAGGACGAGGACATCTACTACCGCACCGACCACCACTGGACCAGCCTGGGGGCCTTCTACGGGGCCAATGTGCTGCTGGAGGCCATGGGTCTGGAGCCTTTGAATCTGGACGACTACCAGAAGACCACCGTTACCACCGACTTTTACGGCACCACCTTCTCCACCTCCGGGGTACGGTGGGTCCGCCCCGACGCCATCGACACCTATATCCCCGGCGACGGGGTGAAGGTCACCTCCTGGTTCACCGGCAAGCCTGAGGGGGGCAGCCTCTATGTGGACAGCTACCTGGACAAGAAGGACAAGTACTCCTACTTCCTGGGGGGCAACCAGTCCCTGTGCGTCATTGAGACCGAGCACACCGACGCCCCCAAGGTCCTCATCATCCGGGACTCCTACTCCGACTCCCTGGCCCCCTTCCTCACAGAGCGCTTTTCCGAAATCCACCTCTTCGACCCCCGGTATAACCTCACCAGCGTGAAGGACTATGTGGAGCAGAACGACATCGACCAGGTGGTGGTCCTCTACTCCTTCCAGAACTTCGCCACCGACTCCAACCTCTTTGTCATGTCCCGGTGAGGGCACTGGGGCTGTGTAAAAAAATGTGGAAAATGTGAAAAAAACTGTTGACAGCCCTCTCAAAGGCTGGTATAATACCCCTTGCTTGAGCGCCCGGCCGGGCGCCGACAAGTGAATATGGGGGTATAGCTCAGCTGGGAGAGCGCTTGAATGGCATTCAAGAGGTCAGCGGTTCGATCCCGCTTATCTCCACCAACTTCATAATGAAACAAGAAACCCGTTTCCTGATGGAAACGGGTTTCTTGTTTCTATCCCGCGGGGTACCCAGATGGCAGAACAGTTCCTGTCCCGCAAGAAATCACTGTAAAATGTATCCTCATGGCACAGTTTAATCGAACATCACCGCCTCAGCCAGGTCACGATTGGTATTTGATATCTCGGGGTCTATGATAGACACCGGAGCACCGCGCTTCACGATTTCCGCTCCTGTGAAATCCCATCCGCCATCCGCGCGAACCTGGTTTGTATTCACCATCACTTCCATGCCATGGTATGTGAATCTTAACCAGCCCTCTCCACTTATCACCTCTTCTCCCGCCAAGTACTCATACTCGTCCACACCAATCAGGGAGAAAAAATCTTGAAAGGACATTTCATCTTCCATGTCCGGAAAAAGTATGTTCGCGGTGGTGACAAACCCCGCGCATGTCAGCTTGTCCTCCTGTTCGTTCATGGCTTTTTCAGCATCACCGCTCTGTGTTTCAAAAAAGCAGTAAAGATATTCCGCCCCCGGTTCCCCAAAACACACGGCGGCACTGTTGGGGAATCCATCCAAACTTACAATCACTTCTCCGTCCGGATGCTCCTTTTTTAATTCGCTCAGTGTTTTTCCGACCTCTTCTTCCCGCAAAGCTCCAATGGCCGACGGGCCGATTTCCGCCGCGCCGGATGGAGGGTTGGAGAACAGGCAGGCCGTCAATCCCACGCACAGAACAGCCGCCAATACCACGACCATGATGGTCGGCTTTTTGTACTTCATAATGTTCTCAATTCTTTCCCTGGTCTCTCCCTCCCCAAAGGCAAGGGGCGTGCCGATGACCACTCTTTTTCCGGTGGAAAATCGCAGCAAAGAGGAGGAGTAGTCCGCCCTGATGTCTCCGCCTGTCTGTCTCATCACCGCCTCGTCGCAGGACATTTCCATATCTTTGCCGGACAGCGCGAAGGCGAGCCAGACAAGGGGATTAAACCAGTGTACGCACACGGCCGCGAAGGCAAGCAGCTTTATCACATGGTCGCGTCTGCGTATGTGATGCTTTTCGTGCTGGATGATATAGGATCGCTCAGCCTCAGACATCGCCGAGGGCAGATAGATTTTCGGGTGAGTTAAGCCCATCACAAAGGGGGTGGGTATATGATCGGCAAGATAGATATTGTCTTTCAAAGGGGTCGAGCCGGTTAATTCCCGGCGGAGGCGTATCAGCTGGAGAAGATGAAACAGCAACATTGCCGCCACACCGGAAATCCAGACAACGCTCCCAATCCATACCAGAACATCACCCGCCGCTCCAGCTTCAGCTATGGATGGTTCCATACCATTCTCCGTCGTCTGATCAAGCTGGGCCCCGGGGACATCCCCCGTCATGGCCGGTCTTTCCCCATTGGGCACATTGAAAGACACATACTCCATTCTGCCCGTTTCTGTGGCTGGAGCGGGAAGGAGGCCCATCAGGGAGAACCGGGATGACAGGGATACCGGACAGAGCAGACGGAACAGCACAACGGCCCAAAGCGCGTAGGAGAAAATCTTAGGCGCCCGCTTCAAAACAATTCTCGCAACCAATACGGCAAGAATGGCAATACTCGCGGTCATTGACATATTGAGTACCGCGGAAAAAACGGCAGGTAACGGCATACGATCACCTCATCTTATCGATCAACTTTTGCAGCTCATTGATTTCGTCATCGGACAACTTTTTTCTGGTGGAAAAGGCCGCCAGAAACCTGGGCAAAGAGCCCTCAAATGTGTCCTCAACAAACTTCTCGCTCTGCATGGCGTGAAACTCGTCTTTGGATATCAGCGATGTGACCGTGCCCTTGTGGTTCAGGAAAATGCCCCGTTCACACAACCTTCGCAAAATGGTATATGTAGTCGACTTTTTCCAGCTCAATTTTTGTTCACAGAGTTTTACTAATTCGCCGGAAGATATGGGTTCATTTTCCCATATCAAGTCCGCGAAACGGGTTTCTACCACACCTAATCTCATGTCAGCCATATGCCGTCCCCCCATGGTATACAGTTAAAGTCTACTTGATGTAAACCTCTTTGATTTTAGTTTACATCGAGTAGACTGAATTGTCAATGAGTTCTTGGGAAAACTTTGCGCGGCGCGGGAAACGGCCTTCATTTTTTTAAACTTTTTCCGGATATCAAACACGCTCTCCTCCCCCGCTTTTCAGGGGGCGCCGCACGCCTGTGTGGACAGAGCGCTTGAATGGCACGCAAGCGGTCAGCGGCTTGATCCCGCTGATTTTTGCCAAAAAGAAAGACACGCTGTGAGGCGTGTCTTTCTTTTTGGCTTCCGGCGACTTTGCCGCCTCCCCCCTTCGGCCATTGAACTGCCCGGGGGGCGGCAAAAGCGCCGCCGGCCGGAAGGCCGGTTTTGGGGGCCGTGCCTCTTTCCCTCACAGGGGCCGGTTCAGCTTCAGGATGGTCACATTGATCTCCCCGTCGGTGGCGTTGGAGGAGCCGGTGAAGGTGAGGCTGAACTGGGTGGCGGTTGGGGCCCGGATGATGAGAAAGGCCGAGCCGCAGGCGCTGGAGCCCTCGGTGCTGGTGGCGAAGTAGATCCCCGTCTCCAGGTGGGCGGTGCCGTTGTAGGAGGGGGTGATCTGCATATAGGCGGGCTGGCGGAAGATGCAGGACACCTTATAGGACACCAGGTAGTACCCCGGCTGCAGGTCGATGTGGGAGATGTCCGGCTGGGTGATATTTCCGGTGGTATCCGTCACATCGGGGAACAGAAAGATCAGGCTGCCGTTATTCAGGGGATACTGGGTATTGATAAAGGAGGCAAAGCTGTCCTGGGGCGCCTCCCCCTGAGGGCCCGTGGGGCCGATCTCCCCCTGGGGACCCACGCCCCCCGTCTCCCCCTGGGGTCCCGTGGGACCGGTGGGACCCGGTTCCCCCTGAGGGCCGGTGGGGCCAACCGAACCGGTGTCTCCTGTCCGCCCGGACAGGCCGGCAGGTCCGGCGGGGCCGGTGGGGCCGGTGGGCCCCTGTTCTCCCTGGGGACCGGCGGGGCCCTGCTCCCCCTGAGGACCGGCGGGACCCTGTTCCCCCTGGGGACCGGCGGGACCCTGTTCCCCCTGAGGGCCGGCTGGTCCCTGTTCCCCCTGAGGGCCGGCGGGGCCCTGTTCTCCCTGGGGCCCGGCGGGGCCCTGCTCTCCCTGGGGGCCGGCGGGGCCCTGCTCCCCCTGAGGCCCGGTGGGGCCCGTGGGACCTACCACGCTGGCCGACCCGGCAGGACCGGTGGGACCCATAGGGCCGGTGGGACCGGGCGACCCGTCAGCCCCTGCCGGGCCGGTGGGGCCGGTGGGGCCCGGTTCCCCCTGGGGACCGGTGGGACCGGGCAACCCGTCAGCGCCCGCCGGGCCCGTGGGGCCGGTGGCCCCTCTCAGATCCTGGGACAGTACCCAGCGGCACCAGAGGGGCGGCTCCGGGCAGAAGCCGCCCCCACAGTTTTCCTCATGCTTCAATGGACTTCCCTGCCTTTCACAGTCATTTGCCCATTCTATGCCGCCCCGCCCGTTCCCGTTCCTAAAGCCCTCCCGCAAGGAGTTCCGGCGCCCGGTGGCGACGGAATAAATTTTGATCCTTCTCAAAAAAGTGGCTGTGCCACTTTTTCGACAGTAAAGCCGCCGCCGGAACATCCGGCGGCGGCTTTGGTTTACTCCAGGTCTTCTATTTTCATCTTCTTCAGGTCGTCCTTGAAATCCCGGCGGTTCTTGTAGTACAGCCAGATGCCCCCGAAAACCACCGTGGGGATGTTGCTCACCAGGAAGACCCCGGCCACGGCCCCCACCTTCTGGGGCGTGAGCTTCACCTGGTCTTCCTCATCTTCCTCGTAGTGGGTCACATTTCCATACTCGTCGGCCACCCATGTACTGCCGCCCCGCATTCCTTGTATGGCCGCAGCACTGAAGGTCAGCAGCAGGGACAGCAGCAGGGTCAGAATGGGCAGGATGAGCCCCAGCTTCCGGCTCCTCCTGCACAGCCATACCTGAAGCACCACCAGCAGGGCAACAGGCAGCAGCAGGGAAAACAGGCTTAAAATCAGACTGAACCAAACCACCGGATTCATAATAGACATAATATTCCTCCTTCCCCGCCCTCAGAGGGGCGGCTCTCCTTTTGTCTTTTTATACTCGGATATGAGCAGCTTGGCGGTGTCAAAGTCCAGCTTCTCATTCACCGCCAGGCGCTTGATGGTGGCGATATAGGGGTCGGCGGCGGTGTCCTCCCCAATTTTGATTTTCTGGATGAGCCGGTCCAGCCGCAGCCGCACCGTGGGATAGGTCACCCCGTACTGGGCGGCCACCTCCTTCAGCGACCCGGAGGCCAGGATGAATTTTTTGATGAAGGCCACATCCTCCTCCTCCAGTCCGCTCATCCAGTCGGGCAGCAGTTCCAGTGCCATTCTTGCCCCTCCTTTCCGTGTGTCCACAGTATACACTTTAATTTTATTAAAGTCAAGCTTTAATTTTATTTTTTATTTTCTTACATAAAAATTGATCTCGCCCCCCTGGGGGCAAAAAAAATCCCACCGTTCTCCGGTGGGATTTTCACTGATCAGCGCTGAGGGGTGGAGGCGGGCTCCGGGGCGGACTTTTTCCGCAGGAAGGAGAGCTTGGTCTCCGAGCACACCACCGCCACGAAGATGAGGGCGAAGCCCGCCAGCAGACGGGGAGTCACCGGGTCCCCGTAGAAGATCACCGAGAACAGCACCCCGAACACCGACTCCAGGGACAAAATCACCGAGGCGGAGGCGGGGTCGGACCACACCTGGCCCACATTCTGGAACAGCAGGGCCACGGTGGTGGCCATGACGCACAGGTACCCCAGGGGCAGGAACACCGCCGGGTCGGTGAGGGCCTGGCCGGGGAAGGTCTCGGTACACAGGCCGCAGATCCAGGCGTACAGGCCGGCGAAGACAAACTGAAAGACGGTGAGGATGGTGATGTCCCTGCCCGGGGAGACCTTTTCCACCGCCACGATGTGGCTGGCGTAAAAGAGGGCGCACAGGAGGGTGAGCAGGTCGCCGGCGTTGATGGACAGCCGCTCGTTCAGTGAGACAAGGCCCACCCCCGCCACACACAGCACCGCCGCCGAGATATTGTACCGGTCGGGGCGCTTTTTCACCACCGCCCAGGTGAGGAAGGGCACCAGCACACAGTACACCGCCGTGAGGAAGGCGTTTTTGGAGGGGGTGGTCAGGGCCAGGCCGAAGGTCTGCACCGAGTAGGCCAGAAAGAGGAAGCCCCCCATGATGGCCCCCCGCCACAGGCAGTCGGGGGTGAAGTGCTTCCACCGCTTCCCGGCCACCAGGGCCAGGAGCACCGCTCCGGCGGTAAACCGGATGGCCAGCAGGAAAAACACCGGCATCACATCCAGGGCGTTTTTCATGATGAAAAAGGAGGTGCCCCAGATGAGGGCGGCGGCAAAGAGCATGGGCTTTGCCAAAAGTCGCATGGTTTTGGGGGACATGATCTTCAACTCCTGATTGAAATGGAATCATCCCCTGTGGTACCATGAAAGAAAACACAGGGGAGGCACATATGGAACCTTTGCCGAGAACTTTTTATGACCGGGACACGGTGCGGGCCGCCCGGGCCCTGCTGGGGCAGTACCTGGTGCGGGCGCTGCCCGACGGGGAGGAGCTTATTTGCCGCATCACCGAGACCGAGGCCTATGTGGGGAGGATGGACAAGGCCTGCCACGCCTACGGCTATAAGCGCACCCCCCGCACCCAGACCCTCTTTGCCAGGCCGGGGACGGCCTACATCTATCTCATCTACGGCATGTACCACTGCCTCAACTTCGTCACCGAGCCGGAGGGCGAGCCCGCCGCCGTCCTGATCCGGGGGGCGCGGCCGGTACAAAACGGAGATATTATAGCAAAAAACCGCTTTGGGCGCAAGATGACGGAGCTCACTTCCTACCAGAAGAAGAACTTTCTCAACGGGCCGGGGAAGCTGTGCGGGGGACTGCTCCTCACCCGGGAGCAGAACGGCCTGGATCTGACACAGAAGGACTCCGGGCTCTATGTGTGCCCCGGCCCCGCCCCGGAGGAGATCTTTGTGGGGAAGCGTATCGGCATCGACTACGCCCAGGAGGCGGCGGAGTTTCCCTGGCGGTTCTGGTGTGAGTGAGGGGGAAATTTTTTGCCGCTGGGAGGGCAGGGGAGGTTTCGCCCCCCGGGGCGAGTGACTTTTCCCACGGTGAAAAAGAAATTTCGCCGCTGCGGCGGCGACCTCCTTTGCCCATGGCGGCAAAGGAGGCAAAGCGCCACTCAGGGGGAGGGGTGTTTCGACTCCCCCCTCCCCCTGAGAACCCCCACCCCACAGCGACCAATCAGGGGGACTGCGGTCCCCCTATTGGATGTACCCCCTGGAGTAGGGGGAACGAAGGAAAAAGGCGCAGACACACGCAGACATATTAAGAAGAGACAAAACTTACAAGTCTTTTCCCCCCACGGGGGGATAATCCAAAAAGGGGGGAACCGCAGTTTCCCCCCTTTTGGTCGCTGAAGAGGGGGATTTTCAAGGGGGAGATGAATCGAAACATCTCCCCCTTGAACGGCGCTTTGGTGACTTTGCCGCTGTTGGTAAAGTCACTCGCCCCGCAGGGCGAAACCTCCCCATCCCCGCCCGCAGGCGAAATCTCTCCATCTCCACAAATACGAAAGGGCGAGCCCCGTTTGGGGCCCGCCCTTTCTCGTCAAAGGGAGGAGAAATTGATTCCTCAGCCGGCGGTGATCACTCTCACCTGCTTGCCGATGGGATCCACATAGACGGCCATCTTGTCGGCGAAGGCCTTCATGGCGTTCACACGGTCGATGGTATTGCTCTGGGTGAACCAGCTGCCCGGGTCGGTGCGGTTGCCGGCCATGCCGCCGTAGCACTCCACATCGTCGGCCACACGGTAGTTGGTGCCGCCCACGGTCACATACAGGTCGCCCTGGCTCTCGAAGAAGTCCTTGCCGGTGACTCCCACCAGCTTGGTCATCTGGAGGACGGTACGGATGAGGTCCTTGCCCTCCCGGTTCTTGTAGGTGACGATACCCACAATGTCGCCGCTGTTTCCGGAATAGCCGGCGGTGGGGGCAAACTGGATGGTGCCGCTCACGCCCCGGACCAGGGACCACTGAGTCTTCAGCTTGTCCCCGTCCTCCACGCTGGTACCGGCCATCATGCCGTACTCATAGGCGTTGCCGGTGACATTGTCCAGGACGATGTAGTCCACCATGTCGGAGCTGTTCAGGTGATACCCGGCGATCTTGTCCACAGGGATGGTGCCCATGGTCAGGTCGGTGAGGTCGATCTGGGCCATGGCGCTGGTGGTGACCTTCTCGAAGATCCGCACCCCGCCGATGACGGTGCGCTCACCCAGGGTCATCTTGTTCACATCGAAGGCGCCGGGGGCCCGGTTGTCACTGATGCGGCTGGTGGTGATATTGCTCTTGCCCAGGGAGAAGATGACCAGCTGGCCCTCCACATTGGCGGCGCTGCTGACCTCGCCCTTCAGCTCCAGGATGCCGCCGGTGGGCAGGAACACCTTGGCCGCTCCGCCCTCCACGATGCCCACGGCGGTGGAGCGGGTCTGGGCGCTGGTAGCCGCCATACCGGCCACCTTGCCGTCGGCGGTGAGCAGCAGGGAGACGGTGTTGCCCAGGGTGAAGTTCTTGGTGGTATCCCAGGCGCTCTCCAGGACGGTGAACTGGTTGCCCAGGGCGGTGATGGTCTTGGGGGTGTTCACATTGGGCTCGGCCTGCTGATAGACGGCGGTGATCCGCAGGTCGGAGACCACCAGGGTGTTGCTCATGGCGTCGTAGGTCACCACATCGTAGGGCTGGATGTCGGACAGGTTGATCTTCTGGCGGTTCTTCACGATGTTGAAGTTGGTGGCCCCGCCGGTGAGCTGGTGGAAGGTGGCCACGGTGGCGTTGCCCTGGACCACCACGGCGTCGGCGCTGGCGGAGGTGCCGCTGGTGCCGGCGTAGACGGCCACCACCTTGCCACGGAGGGTGAACAGGGTCACCTGGGTGCCGGAATAGAGGGTGGAGTAGCTGTCCAGATAGCTCTTGCCCTCGGTCTGGTCGGCGGTGTACACCGGGGTGTCGCCGGAGACGGTGTACTGCTGCCCGCCGCCCTTCACAAAGCCGGGCTGGGCGTCGCCGGTGAGGGTGATAGTGACGGAGGTGGTGTTGTCAGGCACGAAAGTGACGATCTCCTGGTTCTCGTCCAGCATCAGGGTGCCCCTTCTGCCCTGGAGGGCGGTGGGAGCGGCGTTCTCAGCCCTGGGCAGATAGGTGCCCGCGGAGGTGCGCACGGCCCCCATGGCCTCCCCGGTGTCCGTCTCCACATTCACCGCCAGGATGACGGCGTCCTCCTTGGGGGTGCCCAGGGTGGTATAGTAGTCCTTGCCCTCCGCCGTCTCGCACTTCAGGGCGTTGACGAAGAGCTGAGCGGCCTGGGCACGGGTGAGGGACTGGTTATAGTCCCCGGGCAGGCCGTCGGTAAGGCCGATGGACTTGGCCAGGTTCATGTAGCTCTGGGGCCACACCGCTCCCGCCTGGGCGCTGGTGTAGCCCAGCATCCGGATGAGGATGGTGGCCGCCTCGGCCTGGGTGATGGACCTGTCGGGGAGGAAGCGCCCGTCCCCTACCCCGGACATGAGGGGCACGGACTTCTCCTCCGTCTCCTTCACGGTGATGCTGGCGATGAGGTTCACATACCCTCTGGCCCAGTGGCTGCCGGGCACATCGCTGAAGATGGTCCGGGTGGAGTGGAGGGCCACCTCGTCGGAGCGCTGCATAAAGCTGACCACCATGGCGGAAAACTGGGCCCGGGTGAGCACCCCGGCGGGGTTGAACTGGTTGCCGCCGGTGCCGCTGACCACCCCCATCAGGCGCAGGATGTCGGCGTTGACGGCGGTGGTGCTGTCCTGTACATCCACGAAGGAGGATGTCCCCGCCGCCTGGGCGCCCGGCGCCAGAGGCGCAGCCAGGGCCAGGGCCAGCACACCGGCCAGCAGGCCTGAAATCAATCGTTTTTTGTTCATATGTCTTGTCTCCTTATACCTTCCGGTCTTTTCAAACATGGCAGGGTTCAAAAGCCCCGGGCTGGATTAGTCGGCACGCAGGGCCACCACCGGCTGCAGCCCCGAGGCCTTGACGGCCGGGTACATGCCGAAGATGATGCCCAGGGCCACCGAGATGGCGGCGGCCCCCAGGGTCACCCCCGGGCTTGGGACCAGGATGATGCCGAAGGACAGCTTGCCCACGATCAGGGTGCCTACATAGCCCACCCCGATGCCGAACAGGCCGCCGATGCCGCAGATCATGGCCGCCTCGATGAGGAACTGGACGATGATGCTCCTGCGCTCGGCGCCGATGGCCTTCCGGATGCCGATCTCCCTTGTTCGCTCGGTGACGGTGACCAGCATGATGTTCATGATGCCGATGCCCCCTACCAGCAGGGAGATGGCGGCGATGCCCCCCAGGAATCGCTGCTGCAGGGCGCTGGCCTCGTTCTGGCTGCTCTGCCAGGTCTCGGGGGAGCTGACGGAGTAATAGCCGTTGTTCTCCCCGATCAGGCCGGACAGGTAGCCGTTGAGGCTGGTGACCACCGAGGTGATGTCGTCGGAGTTCTTCACCTTCACCACATACTGCTCGATGGGCTGGTTGTTGTTGAAGTACCGGGTCATGGTGGAGGGGATGAGGATCATCCGGTCCTTGCGCTTGATCTCGTCCAGGATCCACTGGTTGTCCTGGCTGGTGCCCAGGCTCTTCCCCGCCGCCTTGCTCTGGTAGACCCCGATCACCCGGAAGGGAATGCCCTTGATGGTGATGGTCTTGTCGATGGGGTCGGCGAAGGAGAAAATCTGCTGGGCCGCCTCGGACCCCAGCACGCACACCTGGTTGAGCTTCTCAATGTCCAGGTAGGACAGCTCCCGGCCCCTGGCGATTTTAAAGTCGTTGCACATGCCGTACTGGTCGTTGCCCATGTAAATGGCCACACGGGTGTTCCAGTCCTCGTTGGTGAGGACCTTGGACTCGTAGGCGATCTTCAGGTTGTCGTAGATCTCCCCGTTGGGGGTGACGCCCACCACCTTGTCGCTCATCCCCAGACAGTAGTCGTACAGGGACTGGGACACATTGATGGAGGAGCCCCAGGTGCTGGCGCTGACCTGGATGGTGTTGGTGCCCATACTCTCGTAGTAGGCCTTCATGGCGGCGTTCTGGCCCTGGGCGTAGGACACCAGGATGATCACCGCCGCCAGGCCGATGATGATGCCCAGCATGGTGAGCACCGACCGACCCACATTGGCGAAAATGGATTTGGCGGCCATTTTAAAGGCCTGACCGATTTTCACAGGCCCACCTCCTCTCTGGTTCCGTCGGCCACGATGTGTCCGTCGGAGATGCGCACCACCCGCTTGGCGGTGGCGGCGATGCCGTTGTCGTGGGTGATGAGGATGATGGTGGAGCCCTCGTCGTTGAGGGTGTGGAGGATCTCCAGCACATGCTTGCCCGTCTTGGAGTCCAGAGCGCCGGTGGGCTCGTCGGCCATGATGATGGGGGGATGGGTGGCGATGGCCCGGGCGATGGCCACACGCTGCTGCTGGCCGCCGGACATTTCAGCGGGCTTGTGCTTCCACCGGTCGGCCATGGACACCTTCTCCAGGGCCTCCATCACCCGCTCCTCCCGGTCCCAGATGGGCACCCCCTGGTAGATGAGGGGCAGCTCCACATTCTCATAGGCGGTGAGGGCGGGGATCAGGTTGTAGCCCTGGAAAATAAAGCCGATCTCCTTGTTCCGGATCCGGGCCAGCTGCCGGTCGGACCGGTCGGTGATGTCCACCCCGTCCAGGATGTAGTCCCCGTAGGTGGGGATGTCCAGACAGCCCAGAATGTTCATCAGGGTAGATTTGCCCGAGCCCGAGGCCCCGATGATGGCCACGAACTCCCCCCGGTCGATGTGCAGCGACACCCCGTCCAGGGCCCGGACCTCGCTCTCCTTGCCCTCGTTATAGATTTTGTAGATGTCTTTGATCTCAATGAGCATGCCCTGGCACCGCCTTATCCATAGGCCTGCTCGACCAGGAAGTTCACAAAGACCTCCTCGTCCCCGTTGAGGCCGCTCTTGATCTCCACATTGTAGTCGTCGTTCAGGCCGGTCTCCACCTTCACGGGGTAGAAGCCGTCCTGGGGAGAGGGGTACTTGGGGGTCTCGCCGGGCATGGTCTCGGGGATCTCCAGATCCACGGCGTTCTCCGGCTTCTCCGGGGCCCGGATGAAGACTACCGAGTAGGTATCCCCCTCAGAGCCGCTGACATACTTCACGCTCTGGGTGGGGACCATCATACAGTCGTCGGACTGGCTGGCCACGAAGGAGTAGTCCAGGTACATGCCCGCCAGCAGATTCCCGTCGGCGTTGTCCACCGTCAGGGTGACGGGGTAGTTGGTCATGCCGTTGCTGCTCTCGGCCTTGGCCATGTTGATGGAGGAGACGGTCCCGATGAAGATGTTGCCGTTCCAGTCCTTCAGCTCCACCTCCAGCCCGGGCTGGACGAAGGAGATGTTCCGGTCGTCCACGGTGATCTCCACCACCATGTCGGTGGTGTTGGAGATGGTGATGACGGTGTCGCCGCTCTTCACCTCGGTGCCGGGCACCAGGGTGCAGGAGGTGACGGTGCCGTCAATGGGGGAGACGGCGTGGAAGTTGTCAAACTCCTTCTGGGCGTTGTCCAGCTCCTCCTGCTTGGCCCGGATCTTGTCGTCGATGGTGTCCGAGCCCAGGTACAGCAGGGCCTCCCCGGCGGAGACATTGGCGTAGTCCATGAGATTGCCCATCCCGGTCACCGGGCCGTCGGCCTTGGCGGTGATGGTGCGGATCTCATAAAACTCCGTCTTGCCGTTCTGGTAGGGGTAGATGGCGCTGCCGTCGCCGGCGGTCAAAACGGCGGAGGCGTCCATGTCGGCGGTGAGGGTGCCGGGGTTGTCAAAGACGATGACCGCCTCAAAGTGGACGGCCCCCTCGGGGGAGATGAAGCTGACCTTGTTGATCTTCTCCACCTTGCCGGTGTAGGTCTGCATCACGGCGGGGACGGACACCTGGACGCTCTGGCCCACGGAGATATCCTTCTCGTAGGCGTAGCTGAAGTAGAGGGAGAGCTTCAGCTTCTTGTCGTTGACCAGGGTGGCCACCTCGGTGCCCTTGGCCACATCCTGGTCGGGCTGGAACTCCTTCACATTCTGGAGCTTGCCGGCGAAGGGGGCCCGGACGGTGAGGTTGTTGGCCTCCTCCAGCAGAGTTTTCATCTCGTTGTTCAGGCTGTCCAGCTTGTCCTGGGCCTCCTTGCTGCTGATGGTGTACAGGGGCTGGCCGGCGGTGACCTTGTCCCCCGCTGTCACAAGGACCTCCTCCACCATGCCCCCGGCGGTGAGGGTGATGGCGGCGGACTCCTTGGCCGTGGCGTTGCCGCTTCCGCTGACCTTGCTCTGGATGGAGCCGAAGGAGACGGGAGAGGTCTGGATCTCGCTGTTTACCTTGGCCTGTTTGGTCAAAAAGCGATAGAGAAACACACCGCCCACCGCAATAGCCGCCACTACCACGCAGGCAATGATCATATTTCTGGTCTTGCGGAAGCTTCTCTTCTTGGCAGGGGGCTTTTTTCCCGGGGCGGGTACTGGGGTCTGGGGGGCCGCCGGCGTCTCCTGCTGGGGATTTTTCACTTCTGGCATTTTGGTTTCCTCCTAAATTGATGGTCCGGCGCTCCCCACGCCGGGGGCAGATCCGGACAGACACTGGTTGTCCATCATCACCCATTATATGTCAGCCCCCTTTCCCGAAGCAATTACAACTCGATTACAAATGTTTAAGATTCTCTTAATTATTCTGTTGGAAACAGGGGGTTAAAACCGGGCTTTATCGTTATTTTATATAATTTTTTCGGCGAAATTTCGTGCAATCTGTCCTGTCACCTTTTTGGCCAACAGCGCCCCTCCCTGCCTCCCTTGCGGAAAGGGAGGTGGCCCGGCAAGGCCGGGGCGGAGGGATCGTGGGGAGGTTTCGCCCCCCCGGGGCGAGTAACTTTTCCCACAATGAAAAAAGTTTCGCCGCTCCGGCGGCGACCCACTTTGCCAACAGTAAAAGAGGTTTCGCCCCCTCGGGGGCGACCTCCTTTGCCCGTGGCGGCAAAGGAGGCAAAACGCCACTCAGGGGGAGGGGTGTTTCGACTCCCCCCTCCCCCTGAGAACCCCCACCCCACAGCGA